>NZ_JAWOVO010000003.1:0-296402 GCF_033339955.1 Vibrio sp. 1731
ACGGCTTTAAAATACAAAACGCCCGATGAAGTACATCGAGCGTTTTAGTTAAAAAGTGTCAACCCATATCAGGACGGGTCATGGTAAACATCACTGCTCGCTCTGTCTATTCTTGTCTCATAAACCACTGAACACATTGAAAGGCCATATAAAACGGCTCAGTACCAAACGTTGCACAAGGTTCTGGTGGCTGAATCTCAATTACACCATCGCACTTGGAAATTATTCTAAGCGTTGGGCATACTTCTGACTTCATTTTAGTTGTAGATATGAACCATGGCGTCATTAAGCCAGATAGAACCGCAATTTTTGGAATTTATGCAGCAAGAGATGCAAGTAGATGCAGCTCATGATCTTAAACACGTAAAACGCGTGGTCAAAACAGCGAAACAGCTCTGCAAAGAAGAAAATGCAGACATCGCGATTGTATTACCGGCTGCCTATTTGCATGATTGCTTTACTTACCCGAAAGATCACCCAAATCGCAAAGAGAGCTCAATCATCGCAGCCAAAAAAGCGGTCGCATTTTTAGAGAGTATCGATTATCCGCAGCAATATCATGATGCCATTGCTCATGCGATAGAGGCACACAGCTTTAGCGCAAACATCAGGCCAAATACGTTGGAAGCCAAAATCGTCCAAGATGCCGACCGTCTGGACGCTTTAGGCGCAATTGGCGTGACGCGATGCATTCAAGTCAGCACTCAATTTAACGCGCAACTTTACAACGACAGCGATATATTTGCCGAAGAACGTGAACTTAAGGATAAACAATTCACTCTGGATCACTTTCAAACCAAGTTATTCAAAATCGCTGAAACCATGAACACGGAGTCAGCGAGACGCGAAGCGCAAAAACGCAAAACCTTTATGCAAACGTACCTAGAGCAGTTACACGACGAGGTAACAGCGTAAATGTCAGAAAGCTATACGTTAATTAAAGAGCTTAAACGCCAACTAAAGTTAGCTGGGCTGCATTATGCGGATGTTGCACAACACCTTAATTTAAGTGAAGGAAGCGTCAAACGTTTACTCGCTGAAGGTCAGCACATTAGCCTTGAGCGCTTAGAACGAATTTGCCAATTGATTGGTTTAGAAATGGCGGAACTATTTAAGCTCGCGGCTGCGCACAATAAAGGTCTAGAGTCGCTAACGTTAGAGCAAGAAAAGCAGCTGGTTGACGATAAAGCCCTGCTGCTCGTGGCGATCTGTGTTGTAAATGGCTATCAGTTTGAACAAATCGTTCAGCAATATACCTTCAATGAGTTGGAACTGGTGCAAAAGCTTGCTCATTTGGATCGGCTGAACATCATCGACTTGCAGCCAAATAACAAAATTCGTTTGCGTATATCTCCGACATTTAAGTGGCAGATGGGCGGCCCTATTCAACGGTTCTTCCAACAGCAAGTTCAAGACGCCTTTTTCCAAAGCTACTTTTCTGGTGAAGATGAAAAGTTCTCCATGGCAACAGGATTGATGAGTGTACCAACCAACAAGAAGCTACAACAGAAACTGCAAAAGGTCATCGATGAGTTTTATCAGGCTTGCCAAAATGATAGCTCTCTCGATATGGACGAAAAACACGGCACCTCTCTGATTATTGCGATGCGTCGTTGGACGTTCCCTCTGTTTGAACCATGGGAAAGAAAACTCCCCAACAAGTCTCGCAATTAGTAACTCAATAAATAAATGGAAATAAAAGTAACGAATTTCGTTACTTTTGGTGGCGTACAACGTCACTTGAAAGAGAAAGCTGGTTTAATCGTTCATTGAGCATAAAGTGCTCCCATCTCATTCGACTTTGTTTAATCGGGGCCCGTATGTTTTTCTCAAAACGCTTTTTTCCTTACTTTGTGACGCAATGCCTTGGCGCACTCAATGACAACATCTACAAAAACGTTCTGTTATTGATGGTGACATACAGCCAAATTGATAACCTACCAATATCCGTCAATCTATTCGTTAATTTGGCGGCAGGCTTATTCATCCTACCTTTCTTTCTATTCTCAGCGCATGCTGGTGCCGTCGCTGACAGCATGGACAAAGCCAAATTAATCCGACGTCTAAAGCTCATCGAACTAGCTATCATGTCTTGCGCAGCAACCGCTATTGCCACCCAAAGTGCCATGCTGATGCTGGTTCTGCTGTTTATGACAGGCACTCAATCGGCCTATTTTGGTCCCGTGAAATACGCCTTGTTACCACAAGCGCTCAAACCAAATGAGCTTGTTAAAGGAAATGCTTGGGTTGAAATGGGCACGTTTCTTTCGATTCTTATAGGTACGCTTAGCGCAGGCCTGCTGCTAGCCATTCCTAATGGTACCTTGATTGCTTCTTGTACCGTGATTGCCTTGTCTTTGCTTGGGTTCATGAGCAGCGTGAATATTCCAACGATGCCTAGCCAATCGAATGACAAAGCGAAATTTGAACCGATTTCTGGTTTAAAGAACACGTTAAAAGTGGCAAAAAAACAGAGAGGCATCTGGATGTCTATTCTTGCCATCAGTTGGTTCTGGTTCATGGGTGCGACTTACCTAACTCAATTCCCTAACTTCGCACGCGAACATTTGTTCGCAGATAGCACTGTCGTTTCTTTACTGTTGGCATTGTTTTCGATTGGTATCGCGACAGGCTCTTGGTTGTGTGAAAAACTTTCTTTCAACCACGTTGAGCTTGGTATTTTGCCATTCGGTATCCTTGGACTGACAGTGTTTGGCGTCGACTTGCTATGGGCAGTCCCAAGTTATCCATCACTTCCGGTGCACTTTTATGATGTGCAAAGCTTCGTTGCTGAATCCAAACATCTGCGCGTCATGATTGACCTGTTCCTTGTTGGTGTAAGCGGCGGTGTCTTTATTGTTCCTCTTTATGCGTTCATCCAATCGCGTTCAAACAAAGGGGAGTGTGCACGTGCCATTGCTGCTAACAACATCATGAATGCGTTGTTTATGGTGGTGTCTGCTTTGGTTTCGATCGTTGTACTGAGCGTACTAGAGCTTTCTATTGTGGAACTGTTTACCATGATGGCAATAAGTAACTTTTTCGTGGCGATCTATGTCTATCGCCAAGTACCGGAATTTACACAACGCTTTATCAGTTATTTACTCAGCCATTGTATGTATCGTGTGTCAGTAAAGGGGCGCCAACATATTCCTGAACAAGGTGCTGCGTTAATCGTGGCTAACCATGTTAGCTATGTCGATGCATTGATTTTGATGGGAACCTCTACTCGCCCGGTTCGTTTTGTGATGGACAAGTCCATCAGCGAGCTACCTGTTCTTAAATATGTATTCCGTCATGCCGGTGTTATCCCGATCTGTTCTCCACGTAAGTGTGCCGACACTTACCGACGAGCATTTGAGGAGATTGAACAAGCACTTTACGACGGTGAGGTTGTCTGTATCTTCCCTGAGGGTCGTTTAACGTCTAACGGTCAATTGGGTGAGTTTCGCCCTGGTGTAGAGAAAATCCTTGAACGTAACCCTGTTCCTGTCATCCCTATGGCGTTAAAAGGGCTTTGGGGTTCTTTTTTCAGCCATAAAGGCGGACATGCTCTCACAAAACGACCGACTCGTTTTTGGTCAAAAGTGGATGTTGTTATCGGTGAAGTGTTAAGTCCTGCGTCTTTAAATCGTCATCAATTGCAACAACAAGTACAGGATTTACTGGGCTGAGTCGCTTGCTACAGCAGTCAAACTTTGCAGCAAAACGTAAATAGGCACCACAAAGCACAAGTAGTTTCTTGTCAATTAGAGTAGGATATCTACGACGTCATAAATCTAGGAGGTATTATGAAAATCATCATCTTACATGGTCTTTATATGCATGGGCTGGTCATGCAGCCTCTTAGCCAAAAGCTGAGAAAACTCGGATACGAAACGCAAGTACTCAGCTATAACACTGTTGCTATCGATGAGTCTTCACTGTTTGATTCTATTGATCATTCGCTTAATCCACTGACCACAAACGTGCTCGTGGGACACAGCTTGGGGGGCTTGATGATTAAGCGCTATCTCGCCAACAGAAAACCGAGCACTAACTTAATCTCTCATGTTGTCGCTATCGGTTCGCCTCTTAAAGGCGCGTCCATTGTAGGTCGAATTCAAGATCTCGGATTGGGTGCAATTTTAGGCAATTCGCCACACCACGGATTAAACAAACATGATGACGCCTGGGATTTCCCTCAAAAACTCGGCAGTATCGCAGGAACGATGCCGATTGGCGCTCGCCCATTGTTGATCCGTAATGACAACACCATGTCGGACGGTACCGTTACCGTAGAAGAGACAAGACTGGACGGTATGCAAGATCATATCGAAGTGAAGCAAACGCATACGAGCCTGATTTACAACACCTTCGTGCCGCAGCAGATTGATCACTTTATTCGCACAGATTATTTCCGTCGATAGCACACTTTTCCATCATACAGATGGAATCGACTTTCCAAGCTATTCAGTTCGCAGTACTATCCTAGCTCCACTTCTTCACAACTTGGATGAAGTGGTACATTTTTAATTGTTCTCAGGGCGGGGCGAAATTCCCCACCGGCGGTATACTTTTTCAAGTGAGCCCGCGAGCGCTCGATTCGTCGAGGTCAGCAGATCTGGTGAGATGCCAGAGCCGACGGTTATAGTCCGGATGAAAGAGAATAAGAATACACCAGCATAGCGAGTCAGATCGCTAAGAATGCTGGTGCACTTCTTTTTGATCGTATTTTACGGCGATCTCTCATACCGCCCTGATTCTGGTGAAATTTAGGAGTTAACCATGAATCAGTCATCACTACTTGCCGAATTCGGCGACCCAATTACTCGCGTTGAAAACGCACTTATCGCTTTAAAAGAAGGCCGTGGCGTACTGCTTCTTGATGATGAAGATCGCGAAAACGAAGGCGATATCATTTATTCAGTCGAGCACCTCACTAACGAGCAAATGGCATTGATGATCCGCGAATGTAGCGGCATCGTTTGTTTGTGCTTAACAGATGCTCAAGCAGACAAACTGGAACTGCCTCCAATGGTGGTAAACAACAACAGCGCAAACCAAACCGCATTTACGGTTTCTATTGAAGCGAAAGTTGGTGTAACAACGGGTGTTTCAGCAGCAGACCGCGTAACGACCATTAAAACGGCGGCAAACCCGCACGCAAAACCGGAAGATCTTGCTCGCCCGGGTCACGTATTCCCTCTGCGCGCACGTCCAGGTGGTGTAATGACTCGCCGTGGTCACACAGAAGGTACGATTGATCTGATGCAAATGGCAGGGCTTCAACCCGCTGGCGTACTGTGTGAAGTGACCAATCCAGATGGCACGATGGCAAAGGCACCGGAGATCGTAGCATTCGGTCGCCTGCACAACATGCCGGTACTGACGATTGAAGATATGGTAATGTACCTGAACCAGTTCGAGTTGAAACTGGCATAGTCAGATCTCAGCTCTTGAAAAAGCCGCGCATTTGTGCGGCTTTTTTGATCGATCCTCTTTGCACTTAAGTAGTTATACTTATTGAAAACAAGGGGAACAACACCATGAAAGGATTACTGAACTTCGCCGCTCTCGTTAGCTTTCTCTCCATGAATTCGCTTGCTCTTGCATCTGAGTGCCCTGATATTCTTCAAGGTAAGCAAAGGTTGTTAAACTCAACGGAAGAAGTCGATCTATGCGAAAGCTTTAAGGGAAAGACACTACTAATCGTCAATACAGCAAGCCAGTGCGGCTTCACTCCTCAGTTCGAACAGTTAGAAACCCTCTATCAAACTTACAAAGACCAAAACTTCACCGTTATCGGTTTCCCGAGCAATGACTTTCGACAAGATAGAGGAAGCGAAACAAACACAGCGAAAGTCTGTTATCTCGATTACGGGGTCACCTTTCCAATGATGGCTCGCTCTTCAGTATTAGGTGTAGATGCGAACCCAGTCTTCAACCAGATTACTAACCAAGCAGGCATAAAACCAAAATGGAACTTCTACAAGTTTCTAATTAGCTCTGAAGGTAAAGTTATTGCTACTTTTCCAAGCTCCACATCACCGACAAGTACTACGCTTACCAATATGATAGAGCAACAATTATAAGGTGACGACCATGACAACACGCTCAACCATGCTACAACTCGGTTACTTAGGCCTGGTTCCATTTGTGTTTAGTTTAGGGCTGATTTTCACTGACATCTCACTCTTCAATTTAAGTGGTCAGCAATTTTTCATCGCATATAGCGCCGTTATATTAAGTTTTTTATCCGGCATCCTTTGGGGTAATGGCATTGAGCATTACTACCATCGCCTTAGCCGAAATATATTAATTCTCAGCAACCTTTTTGTCTTACTGGCTTGGGGCGCATTACTGCAGGGCCACAAACATTACGCGGTCGCTACCCTACTCTTAGCAATTGGGTATCTTGCTGTTTGGTATGCAGAAAAGCTCGTGAGGAAAGTCGAACAAGACGCCGAGCCCAAGGGATATCAAGGAATGAGGAGCAAACTGACCTTCGGCGTAATCGTAATGCACGGATTGGCTTTAGCTTCATAACCTGGTCTGTCCAGTACTAAGATCACAAAAAAAACGTCTTTTTATAAAACAATGTTCATTTCGTGAATGCACACATATTTTGAACACTGTTTTGTTTCATTTATGAATCAATCCACATATAAGTAATTCAAAGCATTCACAAAGGATATGAATATGTTTTTTCGCAAACTTTTGTTTAGCACTGCGATGATCAATGCAACGACAGGTTGCGTGTCTTACCAGGCACAACAAGCCGCCGCTCAAACAGTAAATAATACAGGCGCAGTGCTTACCAATGTGATTAAAACCACGATTGCTCAGCCATGTAATGTTGCAATCACTGCTGCTAGCTTGTTTTATCCGCATGCCATATTTATGACTAGTGTTCCGACTCAAGCATGTACAAGCGTTCTTAGATAATACGAAAGTGATAAGCATAAAAAATGGCGACTCTACCGTCGCCATTTTTAAGTATCAATACTATTTATAGTTACAGCGTCAATAAGTAATTAACTAATTGATTGTACTCGTCGTAAGTGCGAATTTCGTTGGCCAAAACAATGTATCTATTGTTCACAACCACACCCGGAACCCCTCTTAAGGTGCTGGCAGAGAATTGCTTATCAAAACCTTTCTGCATTGAGTTTACGGCGAAACTGTTGTACGCCGCATCAAACTTCTTACCTTCTACGCCATTATCAACGAAGAGTTGTTTCAGCTCAGCTTCGTCTTTTGGCGCTTGTCGCTTTTGATGAATTTGGGCAAACATGGCAGGAATCATTGTATCTTCAACACCGAGCGACACCATCGTCGCGTAGGACTTGGCCATCGGAATCGCCATATCTCCGCCCATGAACCCCACATGCACCTTTTCAAACTTTGCCTCTTTTGGCAGAGCAGGTTTTAAACGCTCAATAAGCGACTCAAACTTGTAGCAATGTGGGCAATAAAAAGAAAAGAATTCCGTCACAACAGGTTTCGATGCTTTCTTAACATCCAGAACTTTGTAGTGCTTCCCTTCTTCAAATTGCGCTGCATGAGCGGTAAAAGTCAGTAAAAGTGCACTACATAAGGCAAGTAGTTTTTTCATTGTTTATTTCCTTGTGGCATTCAAATGCCAAATCATTTCATTTGGTAAAAAGGGGTAAACCCCAAGTAATTTGAGATGAGGAATTAAACAATCGGAGGACGATAAAGCTTGGTGATCACTGTCACTACTTTTTCGACTAGAGGCCTATCAATCAAAGCAAGGCTATAAGGAAGAAGCAGTAAGTCGTTTTGAGATAAGTTGGCGGGAATTTTGACCATGCAGGAAGAGCTACAACTCGTGTGAGATTGTTGTGCCTTATTGATGGCTGACTCATCGTGATGTGATTCTACGCAGTCGTCATTGACGCCAAGTTGTTTGTGCAGAGCAGCCTGTTGAACAATAAGATCGCGTACTTCAATTGTTTTCATCGGAGCGGAAGCCTGCGCCACAGGAGCGACACTACTCAAAAGCATAGCAACTAAGCAAACTATCGCAGTCAACAATGTACGGTTAAACTTCAACATAGCTACATCAAGGAAAATGGTGATTTAAGATAATACATGATAACGGTTTGACTTCAAGATACGGACTCTCGGCTCGCTAACAAACTCTGTTCTTTGACCATTTTAGGCTAGTGAATTTTCTCTCTAACGATCCCTCAGTACACGAAACCAGCACAACGAACTATTCACCGTTCGGATACTCCCCTCATCAGATACCAGCAACAATTCGATAAAACTTGAAATCATTATGAAACACGAGTAATAGTTAGAACAGTTTTTGTACGAACAAGGAAAGATCAATGCTTAAAAAGAGATTCTTTAAGACAAAAGATGAAGTCGAAGTCACGTTCGAGCTAGATAAAGATCAGTGGGACTCTGTCCAAATTGCTGGAGACTTCAACAACTGGCAACCAGAACCGATGAAATTAGTGAAGAAAAGTCGTCAGTTTAAATTTAAAACCCGCTTACCTAAAGCGCAGAATGTTCAGTTCCGTTACTTGCTCAATGACGCGAAGTGGGAAAATGACCCACAAGCTGATGCTTACGTTCCAAATGCATTTGGCAGCGACAACAGCGTCGTATGTACCACCGAATAAGCGGTAATTTCGCTTTAAGATTCCATACCTAGGCGCAAACGTTGCGCCTTTTTACATCTCTCGAAATGTGATTGGTGATTAGATTTAAATCATTAATTGGCAATTTTATCCAGTTAACTCATCCGATAACCTTATTCTGAGAAAGCTTTATTTGAAATAATTCGTAAATTTGTTTAAGTTCCATTGATATTAAATATTGTATACATCACTTAAATGAACGCACAACAAATCAAACCATCTCTAATCATTGTGGAAGACGATCCCAAATTACAAACTATGTTGGGAGAGTATTTTGTTGAACAAGGTTTTCAGGTCAAATGTATCGACAATGGGACGGACGCACCCAATGCGATTATTGACACACAACCAGACGTGGTCCTGTTAGATTTGATGCTACCCGGGCAAGATGGTCTGAGTGTATGTCGTCAAATCCGAGAATGCTACAAAGGCAAAGTGTTGATGCTAACAGCAAGTGATGATGACTTCGATCATGTCGCCGCATTAGAAATAGGCGCAGATGACTTTGTTACTAAACCCATCAAACCTCGCGTATTGCTGGCTCGTATTCGCATGCTATTAAGAAGAAAAGAGGCGGCGCCTACCGAGTCCGAAAACGGCCTACAAATTGGTGTTCTGTGTTTAAACCGGTTGCGTAAATCGTGCGTAATGAACCAAGAAGAAATTGCGCTGACAGACGGCGAGTTCGATTTGTTGTGGGTTCTTGCAACGCATGCTGAAAAAACACTATCACGCGAGTGGCTGACCAAAACACTGCGTGGTATTGAATACGATGGAACAGACCGCACCATTGATAATCGCATAGTGACACTGAGAAAGAAGCTAGGCGATGCTTCTTGCTCACCACAAAAAATCATTACCGTTCGCGGCAAAGGCTACCTATTTATGCCTGATGCATGGAATGAATAATGAGACGGATTTATCTGGAAAGCTTTGTTGGCCTTATCATTCTGTTCATGGCTAGCTTGTGGGGATACGAGTTCTTAGTTTATGAGATCAACACAGATTATGACTACCTATTACAAGAGCATGAGGGTCAAGCTTTTCACGATCTGATCTACCCTATCTATAAAGAACACGGATTAGAATATACTCAACAACAGTTGGAACAATTTGCCACATCAAGCCATCGTTTGTTGGTGCCTCATACGCTTGAAGAGCTTCCAACAGACATCAAAAAGGCGTTTGAAAGTGATACCTCCGTTAACGTCGCTTACGATGAAGAAAGGGATATCTGGTTCCGCCTAGATGCGAGCACGCCTATCTTTAAAATGAGCGATAATCCGAATAGCCCTGTGGTTAAAGCTGCCAACTTTGATGACAATATCGTTTGGTTGTTCTTTTTAGCTGGATTTGCTCTGTATTGCATATTGTTGATCTGGTTCTTAAGCCGTCGGATTCGAGAGCTAGAGAGAGTGACCGTTGAGTTTGCCTCAGGTAACTTCAAGGCTCGAGCTAGTACCTCAAGCGCTAAGTCTGTTGGGACGTTAAACAAAAGCTTTAACACGATGGCCGATAAAGTATCTCGCTTGATCACTAGCAATAAAATGCTAACTAACGCCGTTGCACATGAATTGCGTACCCCAATCTTCCGCTTACAATGGCAAGCAGATTTGTTATCGGATTCAACCTTAACTGAACAACAGAAAAAGTATGTTTACAGTATCGTCGAAGACATTGACGAGATGGAAGAAATGGTTGAAGAATTGCTTTACTACGCAAAGATGGAGCGTCCTGACACAGCATTACAAACTCAAGAAGAAGTCGTCCTATTCAACTTAGTCAAAGAATTACGACAGAGATGGCAAAAAGAGACTACGCTCGCTATCTCGCTTCAAGAAGTAAACTCAGAAAACGTTCTCGCCTTTGCTGACCCAAAATTGTTAAAGCGAGCCTTAGATAACTTGCTGCGCAATGCAATGCGGTACGCAGATAAGCAGATTTTAGTGGAGATAAAACACGATCAGCACCGCTGCTTCATCAATGTTCATGATGATGGCATAGGTATTGAAGAAAAGCATTGGCCTCATCTATTCGAACCATTTTACAGCGCGGATGAATCTCGCAACAAAAAGACGAGCGGGTTTGGGCTCGGTTTGGCGATTGTCAGACAGATAATGGAGCTTCAACGTGGAGAAGTTTCGATTTGCCATAGCCCACTTGGAGGAGCTTGTTTCACACTTAGCCTCAAAAAATCAGACAGTTAACTTAACCTTCCTACCCCGTTTACAGAAGACGACACTTCAATACACTCAAGCGACAGAGCCCAACAATAAAACAGTGTACATTTAATCCATAAGATTCACACACTAAATGGATAGTACTCATGTATAAATCTTTTATCCTGATTATGGCGCTTACTTCTGCACTTACAGCTTGCGCCTACAACCAAAAACCTGTCGTCGAAATGACCAATGTTGACCCTAGTACATATGAACAAGACTTTCTTTACTGCCAAGGCTATGCAGAAAATGTCGACAAATCAGAGGCAGCGAAATCTGAAGCCACTAATGGGGCAGTTACAGGCGCATTGATCGGCGCAGCTGCTGGTGCGCTAGAAGACGGATTAGGTGGAGCGGCTGTCGGTGCTGCTGCCGGCGGAGCTGTAGGAGCTGGAGCTGGTGCTTTGAGTGGAACAAATGATTCAACCAAAACCCAATCTCTCGTATTGCGTAAATGTCTCCAGAACAAAGGCTATACCGTCTACGATCTTGATTAAATAAGCACTTTTCTTAAATTATCGCGCGATGGATTCTATTCACAAATGTTTCACGCTGTAACGATTAATCTCGTTACCTCTCTGGGATATGTGTTCCATCCCAATGCTTAAATAGTAAGGTCATATTTTGAAGCCAGGTAAAACAGGTATACGCCGTGTCATGGATGCGACCGGCTATTCATTTCAAGGATTGAAAGCCGCATGGACACACGAAGCCGCTTTTAGACAAGAATTGATTCTCGCCTTGGTGCTTTCCGTCTGTGCTTTTTTCCTTCCTGTCACCACATATGAAAGAGTGCTGATGATCGGTAGCCTGTTCTTGGTATTGATCGTCGAACTCATTAATTCCGCCGTAGAAGCGGTTGTCGACCGTGTTAGCGATGACTGGCACGAGCTCAGTGGTAGAGCCAAAGATATTGGCTCAGCAGCAGTATTTGTTGCGTTAACTCTTGCCCTTTTTATTTGGGCTTCGTTCTTGCTCTAATTTTTATTCAAGACACTCATAATGAAGACACATGATTTACAACAGAGAGGTATCTCTTACGTTACCTTTACTTTCCTGTTGGCGCTGTATTTCGCTCTCGTCGTAAATATCCCTATTTATAAAGAACTGATCGGCATCTTTACACACTTAGATAATGTCAAGATTGGATTTATTATCACAATACCAATTTTCTTTCTTGCCGCGCTCAATTTCCTTTTTAATTTATTTAGTTGGCCTTGGATCGGCAAGCCGTTCTTTATAATTTTAATCATTGTTTCAAGTATGGTGAGCTACGCAAGCTATAACTATGGCACACTTTTCGATTCTGGAATGATTGCCAATATTGTTGAAACCGATTCGAGCGAGGCGAGTTCTTACCTGAGTGCTCACTCTGTAATTTGGACGCTGATTATGGGAGTTATCCCAGCGATGATTGTCTTTAAGGTCAAGCTGCAATCTCAACGTCACCAATTACTGTACTTCTCTGTTACCAAATTAGTATCGATGCTGTCGTCGCTAGCTGTCATCGCCGTCATTGCCAGCGTGTACTATCAAGACTACGCATCTGTAGGGCGCAACAATAGCCACCTAAAAAAAATCATCATACCCACCCAGTTCGTTTACAGCGCGACCGGGTATGTGAAGGAGAAATATTTCACCACGCCAGAGCCATATCGAGAAATCGGCACAGATGCAAAACAGTCAAATAGCGCCGTACAGCAAGCACAGAGCAAACCAACACTACTGGTTTTTGTCGTAGGAGAAACCGCTCGAACTCAGAACTACCAACTCAATGGCTATACACGAGAGACAAACCCTTATACTAGTAAACTGGATGTTATCTCATTTCAAGACGTCGCGTCTTGTGGCACCGCGACTGCTGTATCTGTGCCTTGTATGTTTTCACAGCTCACGCGAAACGAGTTTGAACGCGCCAAAGCGGATAACCAGGACAATGCTCTCGATATAATGCAGCGCGCCGGGGTTGACCTCATTTGGAAAGAAAATGACGGTGGGGATAAAGAAGTAGCCCACAAGATCAAGAAAATCGAAGTTGATCGAAAGCAAGTAAGCCCTATGTGTAATGGCCAAACTTGTTACGACATGGCGCTATTAGATCATTTTGATCAGGAAGTCGCGGATATGCACGGTAACCGAGTGGTCGCCATGCACCTTATAGGAAGCCACGGTCCGACCTACTTTCAGCGTTACCCAAGAGACAACGCCTTCTTTAAACCAGACTGTCCACGTGCAGATATCGAAAACTGTAGCATCGAACAAATAGTGAACACATATGACAATACAATACGCTACACCGATCTTGTATTGGCAGAAACCATCAAAAAACTTAAAGCGTTAGAGTCTGAGTATAATACTGCGCTAATTTACATATCGGATCACGGTGAGTCACTAGGCGAAAACGGATTGTTCTTACATGGTATGCCTTATGGCCTTGCACCAGATTTCCAAAAACGCGTTCCTTTGATTATGTGGCTGTCTTCGGGCTTTAAACAAGCGAAGCAGATCAATACTGACTGTTTGTATAAACAAGCACAGAATGCAGGCCAATACTCACATGATAACGTGTTCCACTCTTTATTAGGCATTATGGATGTACAAACTCAAGCCTACGATAGCAAGTTAGATATATTCAAAGCCTGCCGAGCCGTTTCCTAAATCATTCAATAAAGCCTGGCTCAAAGTGTGAATCAGGCTTTTTCTAACAAGGTATTTAAACTCATCGCCGCGCCAAGCGTTATACTGACAGTCCGCGATCCATACATCGAGATAAGGACTAGGATGAAAATTGGTATTATTGGTCTAGGGGATATCGCTCAGAAAGCATACCTTCCTGTTATCACTCAGCTTCCAAATATCGAACTTGTATTTTGTACCCGCAACCCAAACACACTTGAGAGCCTAGCTAGGCAGTATCGAATCTCAGAGATCTGCCAAGACTACCAGCAACTTCTGCACTTTGGCGTCGATGCCGTCATGATTCATGCGGCAACAAGCGTACACCCTCAAATAGCGGCATTTTTTCTGCAGCATGGAATTCCAACCTTTGTCGACAAACCATTAGCGAATAGTGCTGATGACGTGGAAAAGCTGTACGACATTGCCGAAAAAGAGAGACAGCCACTCTATGTGGGCTTTAACCGTCGTCACATTCCACTTTACAACCAACATATGCCACAAGTGCAGCAAGGCAACATATCTGACTTAAAGTCGCTACGCTGGGAAAAGAACCGTCACCAACTACCGGGGGATGTTCGTACCTTTATATTTGATGATTTTATTCACCCATTAGACAGCGTTAACGTCACAGCCAAAGCCGATCTAAAAGATGCTTATGTAACTCATCAACTTGAAGGTGGTCAGTTGGCGCGTTTAGATATTCAGTGGCAACATGGAAATACTTTGCTCCACGCCTCGATGAATCGCCACTTCGGTATCACTACAGAGCGCGTTCAAGCTTGTTATGCAAACAAGGCAGTTGAGTTCGACTCCTTCGTTGAAGGCAAACTATGGCAAGCTAACCAAGAGCAAAAAATCAATTTGAAAGACTGGACGCCAATGCTGACGAGTAAAGGTTTCCATTCGATGTTGCTCGATTGGTTTGGCGTCGTTGAGTCTGGAAATATTGCTGATGAAGTAGTAACACGCAACATTGCCAGCCATCGATTGGCAGAGCAAATTTGTCAATATCTCGAGAAAGTTGTCTCTAGATAATGCGATTCTTGGCTATATGCTTGATTGAGTATTACGCTCTATACTAAAAAGACTTGCATTAAGGAAGGCATTCATTCTCTGTTAAGACTACGGCGATTATTCTATCAATCAGGTGAATGAGGGCACAAAAGCACACATTGACAAAACAGACGGTTTAGATTTGTTTTACGGTGCTCTCAGGTATCTGAATCATCACATTCAAGAATAAAGGAAATAGAATGAGAACACTTGGTAACATCATTTGGTTTGTATTTGGTGGCGTATTTATGGGGTTGCTATGGTGGTTTTTTGGTATTTTGGCCTTTATTAGCATCATCGGAATACCTTGGGGGCGTGCGTGTATCGTTATGGGTAATTTTTCCTTTTTCCCATTCGGTAAAGAGGCCATCTCACGCGATGAATTGACCAATGAAATGGACATTGGCACGAGTCCGCTCGGCGTTATTGGTAACGTCCTTTGGTTTGTATTTGCAGGCCTTTGGTTAGCTATCGGTCACGTACTTTCTGCCGCAGCATGCTTTGTCACCATAATCGGCATTCCGTTTGCGCTCCAACACCTCAAGCTAGCGGTTATTTCACTCGCACCAATTGGTAAAACGGTTGTATCGTCAGAAGAGGCTGCAATGGCTCGATACAACATCAATCGTTAGCAAAAAGCTAATGCGCTTTCTATCCTCTGGGCAGTCATGCTCAGAGGGTAACGCCCGTCAAAAGTAAGCCTATAATCGCTATCGCATATTCAATAATGGCTGATTGTATATTCATACCGTCACCTTTACGTTGAAGTTTATCCTAGCTCAGCACTGCTTTACTTTTATAATTAATCAATACACCCAAGTGAGTTCAAGATGCTAGACTCATAGCGTCGTCACTGATTCAAACTCCAAGAACGACGTAACGAAAAAGCGAGCTATCCTATGCTCGAAATATGGGTTCTTTCCCCCTCGAAGTAGAGTTCAACAACAAAAAAGACGAACTATAAGCATAGCCAAAATTAATGCTTTTCGACCTAAAATATCTCACATCAATCAAAGAAAGCTTCTAAGATTTTCTCTTTTTGAGTAAATATAGACAGTTACAGTAGCGAAATTCTTCTCGGTAAAACTCCCCACTCAATCTCATGATCAGTTTTTTTAAAAACAACAAAAATTCGTTGTTATCTAGAGTAATTATTTTATTTGTCGCAGAGCAATTCCATCAATATCATTTGCGACATCGGAGTGCTAGAGCATTGAACTTTTTAGCATTTATCACAGGTATAGAACGTAAAAAACCTTTTATTACTTATTTTTCTTTTTACATATGTTCTAACTCAACGTCTATTCAGACAGGAATATACCGTGGATAAATATCAAGCAGCTTATGCTAAGCGTCTAGAGAAACTAAATGGGGATCCATCTCCTAAAACGATAGCCCGCCTTTCGGCTTGGGATGCGTTTTTTAACAAGGAGTACGAGCTCCAAGACTTGGAATACCAGCTATCGGACGCTGCGCACCAGCACTATGAACAGTCGCATGCGAAGAGCGACATTAGCTTCAAAGAATTCAAACGAGCGTTCTATTATGAATCCATCAAAATTTACAATTTAACTGATGGCGCTTCTATCCAGAAAGTATTCACCCCATTACTTTTGCTTACAACGCTCTGGATAGTGTTTGTATGCCTATTTAACAAGTGATCATCAAACTATTCCAACAACGATCAGTATGGGACTACAGGTATGGCTCTATGTAAGGGGGCTAATTGGCTCGGTCTCCTTCACTAAATTAGCGACTCAATTATCCGCAATTCCATAGGCTAAAAGTGACAAGGGCATCCGTTGATGCCCTTTTTATTCAAAGGAACGCAACCTAGACCTTTGACCCACTTGGGTATAAAACCATTATGCGTTAAGCTGCACGCTATTATCCGATTGATAAAGAGTGGAGCGAAGTGATGGAAAAAGTAGGCTCTCGAGCATTGATTGTCGAAGGTGGAGCCATGCGAGGCGTATTTTCATGCGGCATACTCGATCATTTTCTTGCTAGCGAGTTCTCTCCATTTGATAGCTTTTGGGGAGTGTCTGCGGGTGCTAGCAACTTGGCTGCCTACTTAGCTAAAATGCCCGGACGTAACTTAAAAATCTACCTCGATTACAGCTTAAGAAAAGAATTTATCTCTCCATCTCAACTTCTACGTGGTGGTGATATGATGAACTTAGACTGGATGTGGAATGTCACCCTCGAAGAACTTGGCATCGATAAATCTGCGCTCAAAGCTGATTCACGGCCTTTCTTTTTAGGCGTGACGCGTCAAGACAATGGGCAAGCGGAGTACCACCTTCCTGATATCGACGACTTGGCAGAAACAATGAAAGCCAGCAGCGCACTGCCTGTACTTTACCGAAATGGCGTATCACTGAACGGAATTCAATACGTTGATGGTGGCGTCTCAGACGCACTTCCTGTTGCAGAAGCAATAAAGCGAGGAGCCAAAAAGATTATGGTTTTACGCAGTCAGCCCGCAAGCTATCAAAAGCCAAGAGGAAAATTCAGCGCCCTAACTAGGAGGATGTTGAAAGAAACTCCCGGATTAATTGAACCTATGTTGACACGTGAAGTTCGCTACAATCAGACCTTAGCGCTGATCAACAACCCACCACCTGGTATCGAAATCATTCAAGTGTGTCCTCCTGAAACATTCAAGTTGAAACGGCTGAGTCGATCGCCAGCACCACTGCGTCATGCTTATGAGTTAGGAATTGAAGCAGGAAAGGAAGCCATCATACACTGGAGTCAGAAGTAGAAAAAAGCCACGTGGATTAAACGTGGCTAACGCAAATTCGATGGCAGTGGATTATCGTATTTGCTTCTGGTCGAGCCCAATATTCAGGCTCAAAACTGTTTTAATTTGCTCGCTAACTGAGAAAGCGAGTAGGCTGTCAAAACTAGTAAGTTTCAAACAACCCAGAGTTGTAGTCTTGGATGGCTTGTTCTATCTCTTCCATGCTATTCATGACAAAAGGGCCATAATGCACCACGGGTTCATTAATTGGCTCACCTATAAAGATCAGTGCACCACTCTCTTTTTCGGCCTGCAATTCAACCCATTCACCTTTCGATAAAATGGCCATTTCGCCTTGATTGATCTCACGACCTTTTAATTGAATACGACCTTTATAGACATAGAGCATCATGTTGTTGTCTTGATCCGTGTTCAAATTCAAAGCTTGACCACCCATCGCTCTCCAATCGGCTACCGTGGCAGCAACACCTGTCTCTGTTAGCGGCCCCTGAATTCGTTCGTTGTTTATAGTCATATGACCCGCAATCAAACGTACAACCCCCGTATTCGGAGTATCAAACTCAGTGATCGTTTCAGGTTGAAAGTCATGATATTGAGCTGGCTGCATCTTATTTTTCGCAGGCTGGTTAATCCAAATTTGGAAACCATGCAGTTCGCCTTCCTTCATAATAGGCATTTCGCTATGGATGACGCCTCTTCCTGCTGCCATCCACTGTGCACCACCGGAACGAAGCTCGCCAACATTATCCATATGATCACGATGCTGGAAATGACCTTTCAACATATAAGTAAGCGTCTCGATACCGCGGTGCGGATGCGGAGGGAAACCGCCGATATAGTCAGCACGGTCTTCTGATTTGAGTTCATCCATCATCAAAAATGGAGAAAAGCTAGCATGATTGAAACCCGCTACACGGCGAATTTTCACTCCATCACCATCAGCAGTAGGTTGCGCAGGAATAAGCTGACGAATTTCTCTGAATGTACTCATACTAGTTCTCCTAGTTTATCTTTGTGACCGCTTGCAAGTCGCATGTTCAATCTATGGCTATCGATAAGGTTCTATTTTAGGTTGATGAGCTAAAATTATGAGCCATACTATTCGTTCTACTTATTCAACTTTTTCGAACAATACAATTTATCGAGTTAATAATGAGCACATTTAATTTATCTAAAATAAATGTAGCTATTTTCTAAACAAGGTGTATAGTGTGCCTTGGCTCTTAGAAGAGAGCTGTTAATGCAACATTTAGTTTAAGTTTCCTCTCAGTAAAATCTTGAATCCCCAATTCAGACACCTGCGTACAACTTCCTCTTGATTGAACATTCAATAGCTTAGAAAAGATCCACAAAACAAATCATAATTTTAATGTTTAATTCAAAGGTATTTTTATGTCTAAAGTAACTGGTTCAGTAAAATGGTTTAACGAAACTAAAGGCTTCGGTTTTCTATCTCAAGACAACGGCGGCCAAGATGTATTCGTACACTTTAACGCTATCGTTTCTGACGGTTTCAAAACACTGACTGAAGGTCAGAAAGTAAGCTTCAATGTAGAGCAAGGTAAAAAAGGTCCTCAAGCGACTGAAGTAACTCCTCTATAAGACTGCTTTTCTTGGTGTAGCATGCCCATGCTGCACCAAACCTCTCTCCTTCAAAAATATTCTTTCATCAATCACTCAGCCTAATTTTAGGCATTGCTTTGTGCTATCTAAAATAAACTGAATAGTACTGCTTAATTTATTATTTATAGGAAAAATCATGTCCTCAAAAAGAACTGGCCGTCAAAGGCATTGGTATCAATTACTTAACAAAGAGAAAATCACTAAAAAACAGGAGAATAAATGTTAGAAATTGAATTTAATTTAGAACAACCTCAAACCTCTTGGAACGCTAAAATACATCAATTAAATGGTGATATTTTACGAAGACACGTATTACCGAAACTTCTTTCTCATAGCTTTATGATCGATTTTGAATATTGTGAGAAAACGCAATCTGGAACTATTCTCTGTGATTCAGGTTCAAAGTTAGGAAGTTTTACTGTTAACTGATTCAGTTTTCATGCATTAATGGATAATGCAACTAATTTGGAAGGTATCCAATGGCTAGAAAAAGTAAGAAGCAGTCAGAAAAAGACAAAAAAGAGTCTGAACAAAACGCGGCGGCGATAAAGCAGAAAACTCGACGCCGCATAGAAGACATTATGGAACAAAGAGAATTTGATAAGTTATTCGATCTATAAATGCTCTCTAGTGCTTTCTCTGCCTTTATCGTTGTGCAAGGTACCGCCACCTACCTGTGCTCAAACGAATCTCCACTCTTTTAGACTACTCTTCTAATTACACGTGCCTCTCACACACGCAAAAACAACTGGCTCCTCTATACTCAAGTGACTTGCAAATAGTCGTTTCGCTCACAGGAAACCCCGTGACTAATGACAGCTAGGTTATTTGCGTATAGCCAAAGCGATATTTTTGCGTATAATCCCTCTCGTTTGCTTCGTATAACCCCAATGATATGGTTTGGGGGTCTCTACCAGTTCCCGCAAAGTGCTGATTACGAAGAGTTGAGATCATCGTGGGTCTTACTCTTTGTGATAGCGTTCGATTTATTTCTATCTATACCTATTCTTAGAGTAACTGCATCCACAATACACATAAGGTGGAATATGAACGCATTTATTCAAGGTCTTCCAAAAGTAGAGCTGCACTTACATATCGAAGGTTCACTTGAGCCGGAACTCTTATTCAAATTAGCAAAACGAAACGGCATCGAGATCCCTTACTCTTCTCCGAGTGAACTACGCAGCGCATATCAGTTCACAGACTTACAATCATTTCTCGACCTCTATTACCAAGGAGCGGGAGTTCTGCGTACGGAGCAAGATTTTTACGATCTCACTTGGGAATACTTACTGCACTGTAAAGAAGACAACGTTATTCATACCGAAATCTTTTTTGACCCTCAAACACACACAGAACGCGGCATAGACTTTGACACTGTTATCAATGGAATCGCTCGTGCGCTAAAAGATGGTCACGAAAAACTTGGCATTACTTCGCAAATTATTGCGTGTTTTCTCCGTCACCTTTCAGAAGAGAGCGCCATAGAGACCCTGCAGGCTATTCTGAAACACCGTGATAAGATCATTGGTGTTGGGCTAGATTCTTCAGAACAAGGTCATCCGCCAGCTAAATTCAAGCGCGTATTTAAACAAGCAGTAGAAGAAGGCTTACTTACCGTTGCTCACGCAGGTGAAGAAGGCCCCGCACAAAATATTAGCGATGCAATTGAAATGCTTTACGTGAGCCGCGTGGATCACGGTGTTCGCTGTGTTGATGATGAAGCATTAGTTGAATCCTTAATCGAAAGCCAAATGCCACTGACAGTGTGTCCGTTATCGAATCTTAAGCTATGTGTATTCGACGATATGAAAGATCACAATATTGTGGATTTGCTACGAAAAGGTGTCGCCGTAACGATTAACTCAGACGATCCTGTGTACTTTGGTGGCTACATGACGGATAACTTTCTGGCCGTCAACAACGCACATCCAATGAGTAAGAGTGAACTTGCCCAATTTACAATGAACGCGATTGATGCCAGCTTTATCGATAACGAGTTAAAGGCGAAATATCGTCACCTTGTTAGCCAATACGTAAACCAGCACGAAGCTTTGCAATAAAGGCATCAGTGCCACGCCTTAGGTCAAACGCGTAGGTATTAAAACCCTACAAAAACTCTGTGGTTAACCGCATTTATAAACGCTAGACTGAGAAAGCTAAACTAGCACACAAAAAGGAATAGAATCATGATTCAACAAGGCCAAGCTCTACCAGTTGCAACTCTAAGTGAGTTGACTGCCGATGGTATGGTGAACCACGACGTTACAGAACTGTTTGCGAACAAGAAAGTCGTACTCTTTGCTGTACCTGGCGCATTCACCCCTACCTGTTCAGAAGCCCATCTACCAGGCTATGTGGTATTAGCTGATGAGCTAAAGGCAAAAGGTGTTGATTTAATTGCGTGCGTTTCTGTAAACGATGCATTTGTGATGCAAGCGTGGGGCGAAGCTCAAAACGCTTCTGAGATTTTGATGTTGGGTGATGGCGACGCTAGCTTTACTAAAGCATTAGGTCTTGAAATGGATACAGGCGGCTTTGGTGGTATTCGCTCACAACGTTACGCAATGATCATTGAAAACGGCACAGTGACTAAGCTAAACGTTGAAGAGCCAAAAGAGTTTGAAGCAAGCAAAGCAGAAACGATTTTAGCGGCGCTTTAAGCTTACTCCTAAATACAAAAACGGAAGCCATCGCTTCCGTTTTTTGTTGGTTAACGCATTCTCACAACACTCGTTTGTTGCTTACGCTGCATTTCCGCAAAAGTCAGCACAAACGGGGATGACTGCTTTACACGGCTTGGTAATGAAGAAAGCGCATTGTAGGCATCCTGCTTCGTTTTAAAATCACCAACAGTTACCGTATACCAACGCGTGCCTCGGCTGTTTTTCCAGTTAACCCAAACCGGATGCTTAGGATCGATATAGCGAATATAATCTTTCACATCTTTTTCTTGCTTTAGCGCGAGTACCTGCATCGTGTAATGGTTTGGGTTTAAATAACCATATGCATCCTGAGAGGTCATGACTCCAACACATTGGCCGCTATCGACCTCCTGCTGGTAAGGCATAGCGCAGCCCATGAGCGATAAAATCAATGTCAAAGATAAAATCTTGTGCACGTGTCACTCCATTCTTGTTCTAGTTTCTTTTCTCTCGCACCCAAAAACACAAAACGCTCTTGGTCAGGTAAAAACACACCCTTACAAGAGGGCCTGTGTTTTAACGCAACGAGTATTCCAAAAACGTAAGGCGACCACGTTGGTCGCCTTAGTAAATTGATTTAATAGAACATTAACAAGATAGAGTGATATAGACAGAAGTTCGCTACTGTTTAGAACCAGCTAGCGACCAATTGCTTAAACCAGTCTAAAATTCGCTTGAATAAACTGCCTTCCTCCACGGACTCCAATGCAACGAGCTCGGCTTCATTTACGACCTTACCGTCGACTTTGTAAAGCACTTTACCAACCACTTGTTGCTCAGAAATTGGCGCAACTAAATCACCGTTGTATTCAACTTCCGCTTGCAGATTTTTTACATCTCCTTTTGGCAAAGTGAGATAAACATCGTTAGCTACGCCGACAGTAAGCTCGTCTTTTTCGCCCATCCAAACTCGAGCTTTCGCAAGTTCCGCACCCGCCTCAGTCGGCATTACCGTATCGTAAAAGCGGAAGCCATAACTTAACAGCTGCTTGCTTTCTGATTCACGAACATTCTCGCTCTTCGCTCCCATTACTACGGCAATCAGACGCATATCACCTTGTGTTGCAGAAGTCGCTAGACTATAACCCGCACCGCTTGTATATCCAGTTTTCATGCCATCGACATTCATACTACGATCACGAAGCAAGCCATTACGGTTGTATTGAGTGATGCCATTGTAAGTAAACGAGGTTTCGCTATACAGCGGATAGATATCAGGTAAGTCACGAATAATCGCTTGGCCCAACTTGGCAATATCATAAGGTGTCGAATATAAACCGTCACTGTCTAGGCCGTGAGGGTTGGTGAATGCCGTGTTAGACAATTCAAGCTTGGCGGCCCAACTATTCATCAAACTCACAAACCCTGATTCACTTCCCGCAACATGCTCAGCAATAGCAACACTGGCATCGTTACCAGATTGAACAATCAGACCACGGTATAAGTCAGACAAAGAAACGGAAGTATTGACTTCAATAAACATTTTTGAAGAATCTGGGAAATTTTTTGCCCAAGCATTTCGGCTGATGACAACCTCATCATTCAACGTAATATTGCCTGTATTAATTTCTTGACCAGCTACATAAGCAGTCATCAACTTCGTTAAACTCGCGGGGTTTAAACGTTTGTGGGCATCACGTTCAACCAGTACTTTCCCCGTATGGAAGTCCATCAAAACATAACCACGAGAACTGAGTTCCGGCGCATTTGGCACAACTGAAGGCGCAGCATAAGCCAACGAGGATACAGCAGCGAACCCTGTAATTAACACTGTGTGTAATATAGTACTTTTTCTCATCATGACATCTTATCTTAGTAGCATTTAAGGCTTACAAACGGTACCCGAATGAATTCAAAGCGCGGGATTACCTAGTTAAAAAACGAGTATATTGAAACGGCGCTCAGTTACAGCCACCTTGTTACGATTGGTTACTTTTACTCAATGTTTGTCGAAAATAATGAGAGGTAGGTAGAGCTTTCGTCTTGAAGAATGAAACAGGAGCGAAAATAATTCCGTAACGCTATGTTTTTTGAGAGGGGAGAAAAAGCGCGCAAGTCAATTCAGGGAGTAAGTTGGTATAGGAAAAGTAGTTGAGCTTTTATCCATATCTAAATAGGAAACAACAAAAACAATCAACAATAAGCCCAGCTAATTACTTACCAAGAAAACATATTGAAAACGCATCATAAAATCGTAATTAATTATCGATAAATTTAAAAACCTAATATTATAATTTATGTAAATTTCATTTATTATTAAACTGGATAAAAATACAACTTTCCTTTTTTAAAACTAAGAGACGATTTTTTCGATGTTTTTAGGTTTATCTCATCAGAGAACTTGGTATAACAGTGAGGGATAAGGCATCCGGACTTAGCGCGAAAGGATAACCCACTGTTATTTAAGTTCACACGCTGCTTTTTAATGACTAGAGACTTTAAACTGCGGTTACCTTCGGTTTGTGCGGCTATTCTTTGACGTATCCCAACCCAGTACGACTCAAACGACGACATCATACATATCCTCTTTCATGATATAAGCATTAATAATTAAACATCGCTAAAAGCTAAGCTTGTCTTAAATAAAAGTACTAGAAATTGATTTTATTTCTTCAAAACAAATCAACCCACATATTCCACATAAACTTAGTGGTTATGTCAAATATTAATTATCATTAATTTTATTTATAATTGATATAAAATCAGTTTATAATTTTTAAATAATTTAATTATTAGAAAGCAGTATGACCAGTCCATATTTAACATGGAAATATGAGCTTTGTTTTGCATCATAATATATAAATACATTAAAGATTCATCTACGAACTAAATGCTCTTCAAGAGGTGATATAAATTAGCATTTCGAGACTAAATGAGAATAAAAATAGCGCACCGTATATGGTGCGCTATAGATTTGATTAAGGTCACTGTATAAGCATAGATAAAACTAAACTCATTTGACGTAGCTAGGCCAAGATTGCTTATGGTTTAAGTTTCAATACTTTATCAATATCTTCTGCGCTGTGGCGCTCAGGTAACTGCTCCCATTCTTCACCCCATGAACGGTTCACAATTCGACCACGTTTTACCGCTTCACGCTCATCAATTACTTTTGCCCAACGCACAACGTTTTTGTAGCTTTCTACGTCTAAGAATTCAGCCGCATCGTAAGCACGACCCAACACAAGGTTGCCGTACCATGGCCATGTTGCGATATCAGCGATGCTGTACTCATCGCCACCTAGGAATTCATTGTTCGCAAGACGCTTGTCTAATACATCTAACTGACGTTTTGCTTCCATTGTAAAGCGGTTGATTGGGTACTCGAACTTCTCTGGTGCGTACGCGTAGAAGTGACCAAAACCACCGCCTAGATATGGCGCAGAACCTTGCAGCCAGAATAACCAGTTCATTACCTCAGCACGCTTAGCGCCTTCTTTTGGTAAGAAATGATCAAACTTCTCTGCTAGATAAAACAAGATGTTGCCAGATTCAAACACGTTCACTGGCTCAGAACCCGAACGGTCAACCAATGCCGGAATTTTAGAGTTTGGGTTAACAGCCACAAAGCCAGAGCCAAACTGGTCGCCATCGCCAATCTTAATCAGGTATGCATCGTATTCTGCTGCCGTTACGCCTGCCGCCAAAAGCTCTTCAAACATGATCGTCACTTTCTGACCATTTGGGGTACCCATTGAGTAAAGTTGGAATGGGTGCTCACCAACTGGAAGCTCTTGCTCATGACGTGCGCCAGAATCCGGACGGTTGATGCTCGCCCACTGACCGCCGTTTTCATTATCGTTTGTCCAAACTTTTGGTGGAATGTATTCGTTAGCCATTGTTTTCCCTTATTGTGTTTGAATGCATCTTCAAACTGACGGGTCTTACGCGCCAGCAAGCATTATTAACATCACCTCTTCGCCAACTGCGATTAGGCATACTCAAGATATTAGGTCGAATTCGCTAAATAAAAGTCCTGTAATCTCTTTTAGTTAGAACCTTTGGTTATGGGATTTTCTTTCACGCTATAAGTAAAAACGTCACGGTAATGTGAACTAGGTTCGAGATGCCAACGATGAGTAAGCTACACTCGGCGGCGCACCTCTATTTGGGGATTTAGAACAACCGCTAAGCTTCAAAGTTACCAAGAATGAAGTTGTTTTGGATACCCTAGTTCAAACCACTTACGTACGTGATAGGCAGTTAAGTTAGATAGTTAGAAAGAAAAACGTCCTTCACTAAATCAATGAAGGGCGTTTTAATGTATTCGAAACCGTTACTTAGCTGATTCAAACAAACCAGTTATACCTTTCAAAGGGAAAAGCCTTGCTTGTTCCAAACCTATCAACGTTACTTTACTAAGGTCATCAATAAAGAAACGACTGGTCATCGTGTGTTTGCCACCATTAATGAAAATCTCGATGACAGAATTGTCGATATATATATCAATCGTCTGCTTAGCGTCCAATCTTGGTGCTTTTCGAATGCTACCAAATTCTTCTGCGTACAAATGAGACATGTGACGACGGTCCAGCATAAACTCGTGCTTTGTCGCACTAAAGACGATGTTGTCACCTTTGAGGTTACTCAGCTCAAGTTCAAAGCCATCGCCCTCAAGGTCTAATTGGATCAAACAACTTGTGCTTTCCAGTGTATGGGACTGTGCAAAGACCACCTCTTCTTTTCTTAAACTCTCCAATTCAGGGAGTGGAGTTTGAACAAGAAAACCATCTTTCAACGTTAGTTCTCTAGGAAGAGACAACATTCCTGCCCACTGGTGTGTGACCGATGGTGTGTCGATTTCTGGCAACCCTATCCATGCAATAAGAATGCGACGCCCATTCTCATCTAAATAGGTTTGTGGGGCGTAGAAATCAAACCCATAATCTGGCTGTAAAATATCTTGGTGGTTTTCTAAAGTCATCGACTCTAGGTTCAACTGATCACCCACGATATACGCGACAGAATAGATGTTTTTGAAATCATAAGGATTACTACTGCTCACGCCCTGTGGAGAAAACAGCATCACCGATTGACCATTAATCTCAAATAAATCAGGACACTCCCACATGTACCCAAGGTCAGAGAACTTGGTCTTGATAGGACCTTTATGCTGCCACGTTTTCAAATCTTTGCTTTGATAGAGCGCCATAGAACCATGCTCGGTTTTGGTTTGAGCACCCACCACCATCAAATAGTCGTCGCCTTTCTTCCAAACTTTTGGGTCACGAAAGTGCTCCGTGTAATGTTCGTTCTCAATGACTACACCGTGCTTTTCAATGCTACCGTCTGAATCCATGGTGGCAAAACACTGTGTTGGGATTCGATTCCAGTTTTGGTCACGCTTGTTGCCAGTAAAAAACAGCAAAGCCTTGTTGTTTTCCACCAAAGCGCCGCCCGAATAGACACCATGTGAATCGTAGTCTTGGTCGGGATGAAGACCCACGCCATGATCAGTAAAATGGATGAAGTCTTTAGTAGAAAGGTGATACCAATACTTCATTCCATGGACTGGTCCCACAGGCGTCCACTGGTAAAAGATGTGGTGCTCACCATTGAAATAGCACAACCCATTTGGGTCATTTAACAGCCCAAATCTAGGGGCGATATGAAAACTAGGAAAGCCTTTATCTTGCTGACGTGAAAGTGTCATTTCTTCGATATCACACTGAGGGATTTGCTCAAGTCGGCGATATCTTTGCTCTACAGTCCAACGGTTGTTTAAGCTCATAATTTTTCTCAACTGAAATTGGATCTGAAGATCATTGCCCAATAAATTGCAGCAACTCTGTCTGGGTCGGAAGCGCGGTCATTGCGCCTTTTTGCGTCGTCGCTAATGCACCACAGCCATTTGCCCATTGAATCGCAGAGCTAACAACAGGATGATTTTTCCAATCGTCATGCCGAGACAGGCATGCCAGTAGCCCTCCGACAAAAGCATCACCCGCACCTGTGGTGTCAATCGGACTAACGACTTGACCTGTGATCAGTTCACTCTGACTTTCAAAGACGCGCCAAACACCTTTCGCACCTTGTGTCACCAAGACCAAAGCAATATTCAAAGAGGCTATTTGTTGTAAACCTTGCGCCATCGACGTTGAGTCAGTTAAGAACAAAAGCTCTTCTTCAGAGAACTTAACCACATCGGCCATCGCTACAGCCTTCATCACGACAGCTTGGATTTCTGATTGATCTTGCCACACTTCATCACGCAAGTTAGGGTCAAAGCTAATGAAACCACCAGCGGCTTTTGCTCTTTTGATCGCCTCAAATGTGCTGCTTCTACTTGGCTCATTTGCCAGTGAAATTGAGCAAACGTGTAGCCAGTCACCTTGCTTAAAGTTTGGGATGTCTTCAACAGACATAAACTGATCAGCGCTCGGTTTTACCATAAACGTAAAGCTGCGTTCACCTTGATCATCTAAATCCACCACCACTGTTGATGTTCTTTGCTCTGGGTCTTTAACGAGAAACTCCGTGCTCACGCCCTCTTGATCGAGCGTTGATTGCATGAAGCGACCAAATGGGTCATCACCTACACGTCCAAAAAACGCACTCTTACCAGATAGACGAGCAATTGCTACGGCGACATTCGCTGGTGCACCACCGGGACATTTGAGTAAAGAAGTCTCAGATTCCGGTATTAGATCGACAACAGCATCACCAGTTACCCACACTTGATTCATCTTGCTTACCTTGAAATTAAAGCCCTGATAGTCCAACGTGTTGAACACCTTCACTACCAAGTAAAAATTGAAAAAGGCTAGCCAAGCCATTAGTGCTTGGCTAGCACCCCAAACATTTAGGAAAAGAAGTGGATTTTGGGGGACTCCACCCTTAAGGAGTTCAGATTAAGCCGCTGCTTTTCTACCGGCTTTAGCGCGGTCACGCATACCAAGAACAATGGTGAGAACAAATGCGGTCAAGAACGCGATCACCATACCCGCGATGTAGTACCCAATCTTCTCTGGCGTAATAGAAATGATGCCTGGAAGACCTGCTGCACCCAATGCCTGAGCTTTCACATTAAACATTGTAATGAACGCGCTCGATAACGCCGCAGCGCAAACTGCCGCAATAAATGGGTAACGTAGTTTTAGATTAACACCAAACATGGCTGGCTCTGTAATACCCAGCAAACCCGTAACACCCGATGGAATCGCAATACCTTTCATCTTCTTATCTTTGCTCATCACGCCCACCGCCAACGCTGCCGCTCCTTGAGAAACGTTAGACATCGCCGCAATAGGAAAGATAAAGGTGCCGCCCGTCGTCGCAATATCCGCAAGAAGTTGAGTTTCAATCGCAATGAAGCTGTGATGCATACCAGTAATAACAAACGGAGCATAAATAAGACCAAATACCGCACCACCAACAAAGCCAGCAGTGTTGTATAGCCAGTTCAGACCATCACCCAATAGGAAACCGATATCACGCGTGAACGGACCGACGACAGTAAACGTCAGCAAACCCGCTATGAAAATCGCCAGTAATGGCGTTAAAAGGTTGTCTAAAACAGAAGGTATGACTTTACGTAAGCCTAGCTCAACCTTCGCAAGAATGAATGCCGATACCAAAACCGGTAACACCGAACCTTGGTAACCCACTTTTTGGATTTCAAAGCCAAGAATATTCCAAACCGGAATGTTGCCAGACACAGATGCGCCGCCGAATCCCCAACCATTCAGCAAGTCAGGGTGAACCATCAACATACCTAGCGCCGCCCCTAAATATGGGTTACCGCCAAACTTCTTACTGGCTGAAAATGCCAGCAGAATAGGCAGGTAAACAAACGGCGCGTTCGCAAACGTGTTGATCATGTTCGCCAAGTCTGTCAGTCCTGGGTTGGCATCAATCAAAGATTTGCCATCAATGAACAAGCCTTGAGCAGTCAATAAGTTATAGATACCCATCAACAAACCACCAGCGACGATTGCGGGAATGATTGGGACGAAAATATCAGACAGCCCTTTCACCGCGCGCTGAACAATGTTTTGTTTCTCTGCGCCAGCAGACGCAACGTCGTTGGTGGACATTTCATTCATCCCCGTCAACTTCGCCATTTCTGCATAAACTTGGTTTACGATGCCAGATCCAAAAATGATTTGGTACTGACCCGCAACTTTGAACTGCCCTTTTACTCCTTCAAGGCTATCAATCGCTTGTTCATCTATTTTTTGCTCATCTGCAACGGCAAGGCGTAAGCGTGTCGCACAATGCGCAAGTGCGGTGATGTTGCTTTTACCACCTAATAGAGTTAACAACTCTTTTGCTACTGCCGGATAATTCATTTCATACCCCATTGGATTATTATCTGAGCTTGCGAAATTTTCGGGAACGTTTGCAAAATAGATTTTTGCTCAATAAAACCAAATGATCAAAGATAAAGCAGAGAGAATGTGAGAATGATCGTCAAATTCTCTCCCTAAGAGCAGTATAGGAGGTTAGAATCGCTACTTATCAAAGAGCTTTTCATCTTCTCTTTGCAAACAATCCCAAAAACGAAAAACAGAATGGATAGGAACAATGGCGAGTCTACATGATGTCGCCCGTCTGGCTGGCGTATCAAAATCAACAGTGTCACGGGTTATAAACGATGAATATGGCGTAAAAGAAGCGACAAAACTGAAAGTCCGCCAAGCAGTAGCGGAGTGTGGCTATGTGCCGAACCAAGTCGCTAAAGATCTAAAATCTCAAAAGACCAATCTGGTTGGTGTCATTGTTCCTCGGGTTTCCTCTCATGCCACATCCCAAGGTGTCGATGGATTAACCGATGTCCTTGAAAAAGCCGGGAAACATGTCTTACTTGCTAGCACTCACCAAGCCCACGAAAAAGAACTGGAATACATTCAGATCTTTAACCAAAAACGGGTTGAAGGGATCATTCTTTACGCCACCCACCTCGATTCCAAGCTGGTAAGAGCAATTCAAAACTCAGCCGTCCCGGTTGTGCTCGTCGGTCAAGATGGGTCCATGTTTAATATTCCAAGCATCATTCATGATGACGCACGAGTAGGGTTTGAAGCGGGAAATAGACTGGTTGCAAAAGGTTGCCAAACCATGGGTTTTATTGGTGTGCAAGGTGACGATATCGCGGTAGATAAGCAACGCTCTGAAGGATTTGTTCAAGCGCTACAGCATCATGGTTTTGAGATCGCCTTCCATGCTCGTGGTGACTTTACCATCGATTCTGGCTATTCATTGGCAAAACAACACTTAACAAAGAACCCTAAGCTAGATGGCTTGTTCTGTGCGACAGACCGTATTGCTATCGGTGCGATGAGAGCGATTCAAGAGCTCGGGTTAACACCGGGTAAAGACGTTTTAGTGCTAGGAGTTGGTGATGATGAGCTCGCATCAGTGTGCACCCCAACCTTATCAACATTTAACTATGCATTTGATAAAGCGGGTGAAAATGGTGCGAAACTGCTACTAGATAGAATTGCCAACAGAAGTTTTGAAATGAGTAAGATGGTACTAACCTTCAAAACAATTGAGCGTCAGTCCTGTTAATGAAAAAGCGCCAACTGAAATCAGTTGGCGCTTTTCTTATTACTCTTTGTCGGTTAGATCCCTTTAGAACCAAGTTTCCATTTGCAGTGCAAACAGAACTTCACCACCATCACCCATCGTTGCAGCACCCGCATCCTGGCTAATCGAGTAGCCATTCAAGTCTTCGCTCCAATCAACGTAGCTAACTGCAAAACGTAGCTCCGGACGGTCAAAGAAACCTGCAGCGGTAGACATCTTAAGCGTTGGTGCAATTGTCGCTTTGTAAAAACTGCCACTTGCTTTATCAATCGCATTGTCTAGGTCCATGTATTGGTATGAGCCTTCATAAACCATCTCAAAGTTCTGCGTAAACTCTTGCGCTAAGCGGATGTTGAACGATGCCCAAGTAAATTCATCATTTTTAGCAAAGCGATCTTGGCTATGTTCTGCTAGCAACGCAGGTGCTACACGCCAGTTGTCGCCGATGCGTGTTACACCATAACTGAACAAACGTACGGCTTTTGCGTCTTCTAGCAAATCACCGTTTGAACCAATGCCTTTAAGTTCTGCACCCAGTCCATCACCCATCAAAATACCAGTTTTAGAGAAGCCTTCACTCATGCCAAAGAAGTTATCGCCATGGTAGGCAAACATCGCATGTAAACCTTTGTCTGCTGCACCTTCTACGCGATCATTGTTATCAGCAGACGTCATGCCGCTCAGCATCAATTGCCAATTACCAAAACGGTTGTTCATTGTCGCGATATAGTTTTCAACATCCGTTGACGAGCTATCAATCTCACCAAAATCACGACCATAGATCGAGAAGTTTGCTTTCCATGATTCGCTCATTTGGACGTCATACACACCAGCACCAGTGCCAGATAAGAAAACAATATCCGAGTCAAAGAAGTGAATGTCAAAGTTATCACGGTCAAATCGTTTACCAGCCCAAAACGTCGCGTCAGCAAACGCACTTGATTCAGAGAACATGCTCAACTTGTTTAGCTCAGCATATACCTGACGAACGTTTAATTGACTCTCGCTCGCCGTCCATTCGTTATTGGTTTCCGTACTATCTGCCAACATGATTCGGAACAATGCGCTGGAACCATCATCTGCAAAACGTTTGTGAATAAGGTTTGCTTCCACATAATGATCATCCTCTACCCCTAATCGCCCAACTGGAGCGCCAATAGCACCAGCTGCCGTCATGTAAGGACCAGTGCCCACTGCACCATTCAGATCGTCATTAATGAGCAGCCCGGAACGAGCGTAGCCATGAAACTCAAAGCTTGAGGCTTTCTCATTTGCTTCTGTGGATACTTTTTCTGTCTGTTCAAGCCTCTGTTCTAATTCATTAATTCGCTTTTCAAGAGCGTCAACATCTGTTGTTGCGAATGCAGGTGCTGTAACCAGCCCAAGCGCTACTGCCATCGTCAAAGTGTGTAGTTTCATTTCCATAGTCTCACGTAAATTTATACTTAGGTTATTTGCAAACGTTCCCAAGTAAAATTGCAAACTTATGGTGACTTTAAATACCCATCTAAAGTCTGAATTTCAGAGCGCTCGTACTCAGAGCGTATCTACCACTTGTATCAATGAGGGCGATAATATATAAACTTTTCGGGAACGTTACCGTTAAGAGGCCATTTTGTTACTTCTATCACGTTCAATTGTGTTACTTACAGAAAAATCATTAACCAGCGCACATTTGAATTAATTGTTAGCGCTAGAGGAAGTAGTTTGAAGGTGACAGGCTACAAAGAAGGGGTTTAGTGTTCATTTGAGAGAATAGTGCTCACTCGCTTCCCTATGCTACTTGATGGTAACTCATCTCTATTTGTTGATGAAAAGTAGCAGCTAAGGTTGAACGTAACTAAGAGCGAAGCGGATCTCGATACCTCATTTCAAACAACTTGAAAGGCTGTTAAGACGAGATAAACGACCTTCATTTTCTGTGAAGAGCGCTTTGTTGTTCTAATTCAAGCTAACGAAACACTTTTTTGGACAGAAGTACGTTAGAATACATACCCTAAAGTAGTCATAGATTTATTCAACCACTGCCTGAAAATGGGCCAGCCGCTCCCATTAATCAGAATGATAAAATGCCCAATAGAGATACATGAAAAAGCCAACTGTAATCACAGTTGGCTCAGTATTTCCCCTTGAACTTTTAAGCCTTATATTGACTAGAGCGTTAGTTCGGAAAGTGTTTATTTAAGAAGTCCAAAACATGAGTAACGTACTTCTCGGTATCAAAGACAGGTGCACTGTGTCCTACACCTTCTTCAATGAAAAGTTGGTTGGTAACTCCATGCTCATCAAGCTTAGCCTTAAGTATCTCACTTTGAGATAGAGGCACTCGCTTATCCAAGGTGCCGTGTAACTGTATATATGGTGGAGTATTTTCATTCACATAACTCGTCGTTGATGCTTTCTTGGCAAGCTTTGGAATATTGTTTGGAATATCTCCTAAGAAACGAGATACAGACGATTTTTTGCTGGTTTTCTTGCCACCTTTATTACTTAACTCAAGTAAATCGGTAGGGCCAAAAAAGCTTACTACGGCTGAGACCTTGTACTTTGGTGGCTCATAGAAATCTACTTGGTTGTATGCCGAGTTAGTCGCACCAATAAAGCCAGCGAGGTGCCCGCCAGCAGAGCGTCCCATTATCACAACATTGTCCGCTTTAATACCGAGCTTTTCAGCATTGTCGTACAAATAGTTCAGTGCATCATTAATGTCTTGTACTGGTTGAGGAAAGATCGCTTCTCCACTTAAACGATAATCAACTGAAGCTAGCGCATAACCTTCATTCAACACAGACTGAAGTAATAATGGGTTCTTTTCTGGGATGGCGTCTTTGCTCCCACGTTTCCATGCACCACCATGTACCCAGACTAATAACGGGTACTGAGTATTTGATTCAACCGAAGGAGTATAAAGATCGAGTTTAATCTCTCTTTCACCTACAGTTTTGAACAAGATATCCTTCTCTACATTGAACTCCCCAGCCAAACAGACAAAGGGCATAAGTAGCAGAGAGGTCATCGCAGACTTAATTTTCGTATTCATTGTTTTGTTATTCGCTTAAAAAAGTAAGTAGATTAGAAAGTCGCTTCAGCAGCTAACCAGTAGCGTCGGCCATCTTCAATGTAGCCAAACTCTTCCTCTGTGATTTGCTCATCGAACAAGTTATAAACCGCTGCCATTAACTTCACATTCTTAGTTACACGCCAGTTCACACCGAGATCCACGTAAGTAATAGAAGGTGCCAACGTTCTTGTGCTATCACTAGTGATGTTGTTTTTCTCTTTGCCTTGATAGTTCATGCGGGCCCATGAAGCAACATCATCACGCACTGCCCAATCACCATTAAGTGAGAAGATATGTTCAGGTGCTTGTACAAGAGGCAAGCCATCATCATCGTCATTAGTGTTCTTTTCACTACGAGTATACGAGTAGGTTGCACTTAGTGTAATTGACTCTGTAATACCCTTAGATACGGAACTTTCTGCACCATAGCTGTTCGCATCATCAATGTTGACGTAAGTGCGGTCGCAACTTCTGCTATCAGTACACGTCGGATCGACAAACTCACTTTCGATCTTGTCTTTGAAGTCGCTGTAAAACAAAGTAATGTTTGCAGAAAGGTCTCGCTCATTAACGTAATACAGTCCCATCTCTGTATTGATGGAGGTTTCTGCTGTTAAGTCTGGATTACCGTAAATAGAACAACGCCCTCTACAGCTCTCTTGAACCCACTCTTCGTCCATTTGTGTCAAACTAGGTGCTCGATAACCCGTAGACACACCACCTTTTAGCGTCCAACTAGGGTCAATAGACCAGACCCCGTAAGCTCTTGGGCTAAATTGCCCGTCAAAGATCTCATTGTCGTCGTAACGTAAACCAAGGGTGAGAGCGAATGTATCCGTGAGATACCACTCGTCCTCAGCAAATACTGCCCATTGCTTGTTTTTAGAGGTCAATGACAGTTTATTATCAGTCAGATCCTTTTGCTCGAAAGATGCGCCCAGTGTTAAGTAGTGAGCATTAAGAGGCAGACCCCATTGCGTATTAATTTGACTATTCTCGACTTCTTTATCTGCACCGATATTTTTTACTGTTTCATTACTGATAAATGAAGAACTTGTACCCCAAGAGTAGTTTCCGTCGTGGCTAAAACCAATAGATTGGCGTTCATATTCTCGTACTGCAACTTGAGACTCTCGCTCCACTGATTTACCTAGAGTGGTCTCTCGCTCTTGGTTATGATTGGTGAACTCCAGAGTAAAAGTGTCATCCGAGGTAGGTGTGAGGTACAAAGAAGCTCGATAGTTGTCGAGTGTCTTACCTGCATAACCACCTTCAATTTCATCTTCTTTTCTTTCCTGATACAGTCCAGTCAAAGAAGTACTCAACAGACCATCAATGACAGGGCCAGCAAGGTAAAGCTGCCCTTGATAGCTATTTCCAGATTTTGAATTTTCTTGAAGCGTCGTTTCTGCACGCAAGCTTCCGTGCCACTCTTGATAATTTTTACGCGTAATAATATTAATCACACCCCCCAAAGCATCAGACCCATAAAGGGTTGACATAGGGCCACGTACAACTTCAATACGTTCAATTGCACTCAACGGGGGAAGCCAGTCTTGTTCAGTAAACGTACTACCATTAGTTTGAGTTTCTCGACCAGACTGCTTCCTGCCATCAACAAGAATGGCCGTATATTGAGCAGGCATACCTCGAATTGAGATATCTTGGCCATCACCACCTCCTGTAACGGTTACCCCAGGTATATCACTTAAAGCATCAGTCAAATCTTTATATGAGCGATTTTCAAGTTGCTCTCGGGTGAGAACACTTATTGTTGCTGGCGCTTCTGTGACATTCTGTTCGTAACCAGAGGCTGTAACCACTACGGTTTCCATTGCTGTTGTATTGATACCAGTCTCAGGTAACTGGTCATTTGCAACAACGACCATAGGTACAGTAATACAAGCAGAAACAACTGATGTAGAAAATAGAAAGTATGTGAAAAGAGGCTTCATATTGAATAGGCTTAAAATGTAATTGCATTTAATAATTATTATCAATTAAACCTGATTATCATAATCACTGACAAGTTAATCACTATCGAGAAAAGAGAATATCACTATCCAATATACGAATAGTTAACCACGAATTACCCGATATAAGCATTTAAGCTAAAGTATCGGTTCCAACATAGAGCTGTTTAAAGATCTCTCGTACCCATTCACACATAGGATCATCGTTAAAGCGTTTGTGCCAATATAGGAAGACTTCTTGAAAGTCCAACTGTAGCTCGGCAGGTACTTCTCGAACGATCAAGCGAGGGTCTTGACAAGCTGCCTCTGCAAAAGGTGTCGGTAGATGAAATATAATCTCAGTCTCCGCAGCGATACTTGGAGCAGAACTAAAGTTATTCAGTTGCACTGGCGCTGATAAACGCTTTTTTTTGTTCGCTAACCCTAGCTCTTGGTATTTATGCTCAAACGACAATCGCTTCTCACCCTGCAAAGAGACTTGTCCAAAGTCAAATTCGGCCAAACGCTCTGGAGTTAGCTCTAAATCGGCCAGTGGATGATAGCGGCTCATAAGCAAACGGAAAGTACGCTTAGCAACAACCATTCGATAGATATTTTGCTCAGAGCTTGGCGGTTGATGAGAGGAAAGTGCGAAATGAACATCTCCAGCCACCAACGCATCAAAATGACGTTTTGGTGCTGAGTCCAAACTGACCTTAAGGTTTGGAGCCTCTTGCCGAATCTTAGCGATAACCTTAGGCATTAAGGTATTAATCTGAGGAAGAAGGCCGTAAACCTTAACGGTGCTTGATACAGTGCTCGGATCAAACGAGTCTCTATGGGCAAGTTTTTCTAAACTGGTAATCACATTATTGATGTCTTGCCTTACTGACTCTGCTTTTGGAGTCAGTTCATAGCCGTATTTCTTGCGCACCAGTAATTCGTCATTAAAGAAAACTCTCATTTTTTGCAGTGCTCGACTTACCGCAGACTGGCTCATATTTAAAGCCATAGCGGTGTTAGATACATGCTTCTCTTCGAGCAAGTGCTTTAAAACAAAGAGCAAATTCAGATCAATTTGAGATAAGTTCACGTCAATACCACCCATCAAGCTTCCAGTAGGTGGTATAGTACATAAATCTCTAGAGTTTGTGGTAAGTGTTTTCGATACTACAAGGCACAATTGAAACACAAGTCTGGTAGCAGGACAGTTTCCGTGCTAACACGAAAAGGGGCAAAAGTGTGTTTCAGTTCTTAAATGGGGAAGTGTTTTCCTCATATACCTCAACCAATACAGCTAGCCTTTCAAGTTTACAAATTAGTCTTATATTTGCTTTATCGAAAGGCATTGAGGTTACTTACCTTGGCGAGATTTTTTAAAGTACTCAATACTGTGTTGTATACGACATTCAACACTTGTACTGTTTCCCTAACGCCAGAGCTATTCATTGACATATCAACAGTTTTTTCTTTTACATCTGGCTTGCGGGCTTCGTAAACGTAATCGAGTTAAAGCTCTTTCGACACTCGATACATCTGGAGCGAGGAGAGCCAGAATGCCCTTTTCCATGTTCACGAACGGGCTCTGTTTTATTACAGAAACGATATTGAACTTGGATAGTAACCATGAGTTAAAAACATCAGAAATCAGGTGGCTATATTAACATCTATCAACCGATTTGAGTTATGACCAATAAAAGGATAGTTAGGTTTTTATTGCGTAAATTATCGGTAAGATGAAGTCATATAACAGGCAATATGTCAGGTGTGTAGAATTATTCTATTTTAGGGATTTTGCTCTAAGTATAAATGAATCTTTGCATTTCAATTTCAATAAAGCTTGGTTATTGATCATGTTTCTGAGTATGCGAATTATTACCAGTTATGCATATGATTGCTCATTGTCTAGTTTGACTTGTGTAACGTCACTTCAGCACGCACTACGCTGATTGTCTGTGTTTTCGTGTTGACAGTTTGGTACTAGGTAAAAATCAACAAGACTATGATTTCAAGGAACATTTTATGTTAAAGAAACTACTAAGTTGTTGTATCACCTCCGCGCTCTGTTTTCATTCTTCTCTCGCTTTTTCGCAACCCAATGAGATTGCGGACAGTACAGAGTTACAACAAGCTCCCGACACATTGCCTGCCACTTTGATGCTTGCACCGGACGACATCGCCATTGCAGATCGCTATATTGTGGTATTTCAACAGCCGCAAATGATGGTGAGCAATTCAACGGAATTCGAGCAATTCACGCAACAATCCGTAGACCGCATGTCTGGTTTGTATTCGATACAAGTGGAGTCGGTTTTTGACCACTCGATAAGTGGATTTGTCGCTAACTTGAGTCCTGAGCAACTAAAAGATCTGCGTTCTGATCCTCGTGTGGACTACATTGAGCAAGACAGAATCCTATCGCTTGACCCAATAGTCTCGGCAGACGCAAATCAAACCAATGCCATTTGGGGACTAGACCGAATCGACCAACGAAACTTGCCACTCGATAACAACTACAGTGCCAACTTTGATGGGACTGGGGTAACGGCTTATGTTATCGATACTGGTGTGAATAACGCGCATGTTGAGTTCGGTGGTCGCTCAGTTTCAGGGTATGACTTTGTCGATAACGATGCAGATGCAAGTGACTGTAATGGACACGGCACACACGTAGCTGGCACCATTGGCGGCAGCTTGTATGGTGTTGCGAAAAACGTCAACCTTGTCGGCGTGAGAGTATTGAGCTGTACTGGATCGGGTTCTACTTCTGGTGTTATTGCCGGTGTGGACTGGGTGGCTGCGAACGCTTCCGGACCTTCAGTCGCCAACATGAGTTTAGGCGGCGGCCAATCCGTCGCTCTGGATAGTGCGGTGCAAAGTGCGGTTCAGTCAGGTGTCAGCTTTATGCTTGCAGCAGGTAACTCCAACGCCGATGCATGTAACTATTCTCCAGCACGCGTTGCTTCCGGAGTAACTGTCGGCTCGACCACCAACACGGACGTACGTTCGAGTTTTTCAAACTGGGGCAGTTGTGTGGATGTATTTGCGCCAGGTTCACAAATCAAATCTGCATGGTATGACGGTGGCTACAAAACCATTAGTGGCACTTCGATGGCGACGCCACATGTGGCGGGTGTAGCAGCATTGTATCTTCAAGAAAACAGTTCACTGTCTCCAAGCCAAGTAGAGGCCTTGATCGTTAGCCGCGCAACTAGCGGAAAAGTGACGGACACAAGAGGCAGCGTGAACAAGCTACTTTATAGCTTAACGGATGCAGATTGTGGCCAAGACTGCGGTGGCCCAGACCCAACACCGGACCCAGAAGGCAAATTAACCTCGGGCGTGCCAGTAAGTGGTTTAAGTGGTTCAACTGGTCAAGTAGCGTATTACTATGTTGATGTAGAAGCTGGGCAGCGTTTAACCGTACAAATGTATGGTGGAAGTGGTGATGCGGATTTGTATCTCCGTTTTGGAGCAAAACCAGCACTGAATGCATGGGACTGCCGACCTTTCAAATACGGTAACAATGAAACATGTACGGTCAGTGCGACACAAAGTGGACGTTATCACGTCATGATTCAAGGTTACTCAAACTATAGCGGTGTCAGCATTCAAGCGAGCTACTAGTTATTCTTCTCGTTACTAAAAGAGAGCAAAGCCCGCTTTTCGGTGGGCTTTTCTTTTGGGAATACTGTGCTTTAGGGAATGCAGTGTTTAAGAGGAGACGCCCGACGCTATTCAAACGTATTGGCCTTTTGCTTCAAAAACTCAACTCGAAGCGAAATCGAAGCTTTCTATTAGTAGTACTCACATAAGTCGGGTTCCTCAAACAAAAACGCCCTTCATATAAGTAAAAGGCGTTTTTATTTTGGGTTTTGATTAACGAGCTATAATACCAACCCACCGTCAATCTTGAGCACTTGGCCTGTGATGTAGGCGCTCTTGTCTGAGGTTAGGAAAGAGACGCCATTGGCAATATCTTGAACTGAGCCCATGCGCCCTAATGGGGTTTTGCCTTCCATCATTTGAATGACTTTCTCTGGCAGGTTCTTGGTCATGTCGGTGGCGATAAAGCCTGGCGCGACACAGTTGACGCGTATCTGTGCACCCTTTCTTGAAAGTTCTTTCGCCCAGCCTTTGCTCATTGAGATGACGCCGCCTTTACTTGCGCCGTAGTTGCTCTGGCCGATATTACCATCAGTTCCCACTATAGAAGAAATGCTAACAATACTGCCTGTGCCCTGCTCTAGCATGACAGGAGCAACACGTTGGGTGAGTAAGAACACCGCTTTTAGGTTCACGTCGATCACGCTGTCCCAGTCTTGCTCTAACATGTCTGGCAACAGTGCATCTCGAGTGATGCCCGCGTTGTTAACCAGAGCATCGATTCTTCCGTGCTGCTCTACAACACTTTCTACCACTTCACTGACAGCTTCGGCATCACACAAGTTGACTTGATAACTGCTTAGCTGCGCCGACTGGCTCCATTCCACGGGCGATATGTCTAGCCCGATTACGTGGAATCCATCCTCCAGTAATTGCTCACAAATAGCTTGGCCAATACCACGAGCCGCACCAGTGACTACTGCTACTTTTTCCGGTTTCATCTTGGTCTTCCTTAAATGTTGAGATTACAAATTCGCTTGTATCCCTAGCGTTTTTTGTTTTTATGCCTAGTCGCGTTACAGCTGCGCTTCTCATACGCAGGGTCTTTTATATCTTATAAAAACTATAGAAACAGTCTGGGAGTCGAATGTGAACTAATCAAGGCAACTTGATGACTATGGCAAGATCAACGTAAGAAAGTGTGTTGAAAGGCGCAAAGTTACACGATTGGAGGACTTGGATAGAAAAGTATTGGTCTGATTAATCAAATACTACTTCATCAGACCAATATTACTTGTCTCTTAATCTCTTACAAAAGCTGGTTTTGTTATTTTCACCAGAAAAGGCTGAAGCAAGAGATTAAACAACATGCCAGCAATAAACAGGGTGATCACAATACTCGCACCACTCGGTAAGTCATAGCGAGCCGATGCGGCAATACCCGATAAGATCCCAACAATACCAATGCTGATACTGGCGACAAAGAATCGAGTTCCCTTCAATGCTGCCGCACATAAAGCTGGAATCACCAACAAAGCAAATTCTAAATAAATGCCGGTTAACTTGACCGTAATGGGCATCAGAATAGCAAAGATCAGATAAAAACCACTACCGCGCATAAACGCAGGTTTTAACCAAACCAATAGCAACATCGCAGCGGTAATGAGTGCCAAAGGCCAGACGTCTGCCCAAGTCGCCCATAACAGTTGCCCATTAAGAATGCCTTGAATAAAGTCTCCGCCGTGTGGGTCTTTGCTCACCAGCAGGATTGCCAGCGATGCAGACACGACAAACAAGCTGCCAATCATGGGCTCTAAATGCTGCTGGTATCGTTTCTCCATAAGGGCGATCAAACCGCAAAGCATCAAAGACATCACCCAAGGGCCAATCATTTCGCCAAAGAATGAGCCTGAGAACAGCGCGTATTGGCTCAACCAGTAGTGGCTAAGTGCTGCCCCCAATGCCGCGACTTGCGCCACCGCCAAATCTATAAAGATGATCTGACGATTAAGAACTTGTTGCCCCAGAACGATGTTGCCAACTAACGCAATTAAACCACACAAAACCGCAGGTAAAAGCCATGCATAATCAGCCATGGCTCAGATCTTCACAGGAACGGGCGGCACTAACACATCCAGTAAATCATCAATGACCTGATCGTACATCTCATCCAAGTTTTCACCCTCAGAAACGGTCAATGGCAGTTGAATCACAGGTTTGTCAGTATGATCTTGCAACCAGTTCGCTGGACGCTGATCCTGATGAGAGGAGTAAACAATCGCATCAAAACTGTCAGCATCTAACTTGGTAAGTGATTGCAGGTGAGATGTGGTCGGTGAAATGCCCGGTTTAGGTTCGAGATCGGCAATCTGCTTCATTCCGAGCCAATCGTACAAATAACGATACGTCGCGTGATAACCGACAACTTGCTTACCCTTTAAAGCAGCCCCTTTCTCATTCCATTCTTTAAGCTTTTTACGCCAATGAGCACGAAACTTCATACCATTCACTTGGTAACTTTGTGCGTTGTCGGGATCAATCGCTTTTAGGCGATCCGTGACTTTACGAGATAATGGAATCATGTCATTTGCCGCAAATTGAACATGTGGGTTACCGTGAGCGTGTATATCTCCCATGCTACGGTCAACGTGAGCATGAGTATCTAACATGCGCACGAAGTCCGTCGCGTAGATCATGCTCGGCGCACCATTTTGCACCGCCGCATTGCTGCTACGAACTTGCAGCATAGGTAACCACCCCACTTCTAGTTCTGCACCCGAGCACATTGCCATGTCCGCTTGGCGCATCTTCGCAATCAAAGAAGGACGAGCTTGTACGTAATGTGGGTCTTGCTTAGCCGTTGTCGCTGAATAAATACTGGCATCTGGCGCGTGGCTTTCAAGAAAGGCTTTCCATTCTGGCTCACAAACGAAAATGTTTAGAGCCAAAGCAGGCGAAGAGATGATGGCAGCTCCTGCTGCCATCATCACCAAACTGCATTTATTCAATGTCAGCTTAGAACGCATGAGCACCGTGCGCTCCAAATGTCATCACGTATTGCAGAGTGAACACGTTGTCTGTCTCGCTGTCTTGGTTATCAATGCGAGTGTATTGCGCACGGATAGTACCGAAATGAGAAGAATCCCATGCGATCATCGCATCCATTTCTTTATCATTCAGCTCAGTGAAATGCATGTGGTCGCCGTGTGCATGACCATCGTAGCTTTCTGCTTCGCCGTAACGTAGACCTGCTGACCAGCTTGGGTTGAAGCGATAAACACCCGAAACATAGTAAGCGCTTAAGTTGTCTGGTGACTCTGCATCGTTTTTATATTTGCTGTCTACCACACCGTCTAACAGCATGTATTCAGCCGATAGCGTGAAGTTGCTGTATTTGTAATTACCGTCTGGTGCCCATTTCCAAACAAAATCAGCACCGTAAAGGTTCGCACCTGTCACTGCTGCGCCATGATGGTGATCGTGCTCATGCTCTTCTTCATGACCGTGGTCGTGATCTTCGAATTCTTTAACCTTGCCGTTTTCGTTACGCAGGTAACTTAAACCAAACTGCCAACTTGAAGATTCGGAGAAGTCACTACCAAGCTTCAGCGTCGTGGTGTACACGCCAACTTCAGAACCATCTTCAACAGAAGACATTTTGCTACCACTGAGCGCTTCTACACCAAGTTTTACGTAAAGGTCGGTTGGCAACACGATGTTTGCACGTACACCATCATCGTAGTAGTGCGAGCCAAGGAAAGTACGATAAGCAATTGGACGCTCAACAAAGCTATCGGTGTGCATGTGTTGGTTATTCAGGTAACCAAAGTCAGATAGGAATCGGCCAGCGCGCACATTTACACCATATGGCAATGCCAAAGTTTCGATGAATGCCTCTTCAAGCTCTAATTCTGTATCATCACCATGACTTTCAAGAACCGCGGTCAATGCGCCGTAAAACTTGTCGTCGATATTTGATGAGAAGTTTAATTCCGTATGGCCTAGACCAAAGCCTTCTTCGCGCTCAGAATTATGACGTTGGCCATCTTGGTAGTAGCCATCAACAACAACACCAATCTGTGGGTTCGATAGTGTGTCGGCAAAAACAGGGGATGCAAAAATGCTACCGATCACGAGAGACACCAATTTCTTATTCACTACTTTTTCCTTTTTGTTATGTTATAACATTTAATTTTTCGATGTTATAATATAACAATTCTCATTACACAAGCGGAAATTTAAATTAGGCTCCGATTTCATGTTCGTACTCAATCCATGAATTGGGCTATCAACAAATGAATCAATTGATGTTTTTTATACGTATACTAATGAGAATTAGTAATTAAATAAGTAACGGAATTTCAATATGTTGAATATGGATTTTTCAAAAAGAATCGTGATAGATACTGCTCAACAGGAATGGATCGCCAGCCCTTCCAAAGGTGTGTGGCGCAAACCTTTGGAACGAGAAGCCGAAGAATCAGGGCATACCACCAGCGTCGTTAAGTACGAGCCAAATTCGCAGTTTTCAACTCATCCTCACCCTCAAGGAGAAGAAATATTGGTGCTCGAGGGGGTATTCTCTGACGAATACGGTGACTACCCTGCCGGCACTTACCTTCGTAACCCTCCAGGAAGTCAACACGCACCATTTAGCGAAGAAGGCTGTGTGATTTTAGTTAAACTAAATCAGTTCGAATCTGAGGATCTTGAAACAGTTCGCATTAATACAAACCAAGCGAGCTGGCAGAGTGGTGTCGGTGGGTTGCAAGTCATGCCGCTGCATAATTTTGAGCACGAACATGTCGAGTTGGTTAAATGGCCAAAAGGTGAGAAGTTTCAACCACACCGTCACTTTGGTGGTGAAGAAATTTTCGTATTGTCAGGAGAGTTTAGAGACGAGCTAGGTACCTATCCCGCTCTCTCTTGGATTCGAAGCCCACATATGAGCGAGCATTTTCCTTTTGTAGAGCAAGAAACGATCATTTGGGTAAAAACTGGTCACCTGCCGCTCCAAGCTCCTGCTCAGCACTCCTAATGTTTGCACACTTGGCATCGTCCATTGGAACTAAAATCGGCCCGCAATTTACGAGCCGATGATCATTTCGTCACTAAGAACCCATTATTCGCGAGTGGAGCCAGTCTTTGAGCTCAGCCCGGTTATGTTTTAACACGTTCATTTCGTGATCATCAATCGGGCTTCCTTGAAGTTCTAGTACGCGGATTTCCTTATCTAAAGCATTGTAGTTTTTAACGGTTTCAGCAAATGATGCATCGTTTTCGGTAAGCTGAGTAATGGTATCCAAATGTTCTGGGAATTCATGAGTTAATGAGTGATTTTCACCTAACATAGAGACCTCTTGGCTATTATTTGAGTACAAAACAGTGCCTAATTTTTGAGCACCACATGTATAACCGTAGCATCTAATGAGACGTTAATTCGTCGCACCGTCCACAAAAAGAACAACAAAGTTATTTTCAATTTTTCCTAGAAAGTGTTTTCTTTTTAGTCTCAATAGTCGAATGCAAAAGATGCCACTATGATCGTTCTATAATAACCCTCAACAATGAGAGCGATCATGCGAAAGACAATTCTAGTTACTGGATCTACTGACGGTATTGGTTTAGAAACCGCGAAAATGTTAATTAACCGTGAACAACACGTAATAATCCATGGCCGGAATATAGAGAAAATTCAACAAGTTGAGCAAAGTTTGAGGGAGATGAAAAGTGGTAAAGTTGAAAGCCTTGTTGCTGATTTATCCTCTCCCAATGCGGTAAAACAGATAGTGATGGAGATAACAGAACGGTTCAATCGTTTAGACGTCATCATTAACAATGCTGGTGTGTACGCAACACCAAATCCAAGAACTAAAGAGGGTCTTGATGTACGCTTCGCAGTCAACACCATTGCTCCCTACTTACTCACTAGAGAGCTATTGCCGTTGCTCGGTGATACGGGTCGTGTGGTTAATTTGTCTTCAGCTGCACAAACAACAGTAAACACTAGCGCTTTAGTCGGTAATAAACCATTGTCAGATGGCGAAGCATATGCCCAAAGCAAATTGGCATTAACGATGTGGTCACGAGCAATCGGACTAAAGCTTAAGAACACTGGCCCTATGTTGGTATCAGTAAACCCAAAATCATTCCTAGGTAGTAAGATGGTTAAAGATGCTTATGGGGTTGCTGGTGGTGATATCCGCTTAGGAGCAGATATTCTAACTCGCGCTGCGCTATCAGAAGAGTTTGCTCAAGCGCATGGTATGTACTTCGATAATGACATTGAAGCATTCGCGCCCCCACACCCTGATGCATTAGATCAAAGCAAAACACAGCAGATAATTGATAGTATTGAATTAATCCTAAGCAAACTCTATTAATAACAATTAAGAATTATCTTGAGGTTCGTTTTTATTCGGACCTTAAAAACAATGTATTCGATAATTGAAACTTATTATCACTTTTCCGCAAACTCCCAATAAGGTGGCGTGCCATAGTATTCAGCAAAGTAATCAATAAAGGCACGCACCTTAGGCGCAATTAAACGAGAGCTTGGGTACACAGCCCAAATCCCAGCATCCATCGCTAAAGGGTGATCTTCGAGTACTTCCACTAGCTGACCACTTTGTAATTCTTGATAAACACTCCAAACCGAGTTGATAGAAATACCTAACCCGTTTACCGTCGCGTCTCTCATCGCATCACCATTATCAGTTTTAAAACGACCAGAAGTTCTTACATTGACCATTCCATCTTTTGTATTGAATGACCAATTATTCATTCCAACTAAGTTAATACATTGATGATTCGTCAAGTCTTGGGGCTTGTTAGGTCTCCCAAATTGTTCAATATAATCTGGTGATGCAACGATAATACGACGATCTGGCGCAAGCTTTCTTGCGACCAATGAAGAATCTTTCAACTCAGCGACACGAATGGCGACATCGAAACCTCCCTCAACCAGATCAATAATGGAATCAGAAAATCGGCAGTCCACGGTTAACCCTGGGTAACGCGCCATAAAACCTTTTAATGCGGGCACAATATGCAAGCGACCAAAAGTTGCAGAGGCGGTTATACGTAATACTCCCGTTGGCGCGCTCTGCCCTGAGCCAACAGCTCCCCTTGCTGCCTCCACTGTTGCAAGGACCTCCTCCGCGTGAGGTAAAAATGCCTGCCCCTCTTCAGTTAAGGAAACTTTGCGTGTGGTGCGATGAACTAAACGAACTCCTAAGCTGTCCTCAAGTTTATTGATGTGTGCGCTAGCGACAGCAGGAGAAAGTCCAAGCTCCTGACCAGCCATGCTGATGTTGTGTGTCGAAGCCAAACGGACAAATAGCTTTACATGATCGATGTTCATTTAATTTTCAATTATTTGTAAAAAATCACCATATAGAGCTTAGCATTTTCTTCCTTACGGATAGTAAATAAATACTCCAGTTAGAAAAAGCTGATGGGCAGATAGAAGTCCAGCTCAAACGCCTCATCATGGCTGAGGAAATGGTTTTTATGATAGTGAACATAAGCGGGAGTAGAACGCTGCTTAAAGCCTGAATTCGGCAACCACTTCTCTAACACCATACTCAATTGAGGAAGAAGCTCTCCATATACCCCTGTTAAGCGAAAAACAGCATGCAAACCACCCGGAATCGTCATTTGATTCACGACACCGCGTACTTTAAGCGGCTTATCAATCGCCATACAAGCCACATAGCGACACTTATCGAGCTCGACCCAAGCGGGGTTGGAGTGATGCAAACCGTATTGAACCGAAAAGTCCCGATTCTCAGAGCTTGCCCACGCCTTCAAAATCAGCCACGCATTGCGAATGGAACGGCTATAACCCTCATGCCGCACATAAGCCGCAAAGCGTTGTGGAACCTCCATAATTTTAGGTTCTGGCAACTCGCGTTTCGCAACCCGATGATAACCCGCAGCCACTTCCGGATCTTTTAGATACGGCTTTTCTGCGACTTGTAAATCATGCTTTCGCCACGCACCAGGAGACATAGCGAACGTTGCTTTAAACGCTCGGCTAAAAGAAGATACCGAGCTAAAGCCGCACTTGTTAGCAATGTCTAACACCGATGAGCTGGTATCAAACATCAGTTGATTGGCGGCGTATTCCATTCTTGTGCGACGGATATATTGATGGACAGACTCCCCTACCACATCTTTAAAAATACGATGGAAGTGCTGTTCAGAATAGGCTGCTACATCTGCTAGCTCTTTAGCCGATAAATCTCTGCTAATGTCCTGGTGAATGTAAAACAGCACGTCATTGATTCTGGAAACTTGTTGATGGCTCACGGAGTAAACTTTCGCTTAAATAGCATAAATGGACATATTTAACAGCATAAATGGACACACCAAGCTTGGCAATTTACCTATACTATTTCTGACATAAAAAAAGACAATTACGAGAAGCACAGCACATGGAAATCGCACAGTCATTACAACAAACTAAGTCATCCTACATCCGAGAGATCCTCGCAGCAGCAAGCGATAAGAACGTCATTTCTCTTGCAGGTGGCTTACCGGACGAAAAAACCTTCCCGATCGACTTAATGAAACCGACGCTAGAAAACCTCGCGAATATGCCAGAGGTGTTTCAATATGGCGCAACAGCAGGCTACGCACCGCTACTTAATTTTTTGACCGATTATTACCAGCTGCCAGAATCTCATTTGGCGATGATCACAACGGGCTCTCAGCAAGGGCTAGATTTGATTGCGCGTGCGTACGTGAATCCGGGCGATAAAGTGGTAATGGAAGCACCGAGCTACCTTGGTGCTATGCAAGTATTCGGTCTAGTGCAAGCCAACATCGTGACTGTTTCACAAACCGAGTGTGGTCCAAACCTTGAAGAACTTGAACAATGCTTTGCTACACAGCAACCGAAAATGTTCTATGCCGTGCCCGATTTTCACAACCCAACGGGCGTGTGCTGGGCGCTAGAGACTCGCCAAAAAGTTGCCGAGCTTTGTATACAATACGACGTGGCATTCATTGAAGACGCACCATACCGCGAGCTGCGTTTTTCTGGTGAAGCACTGCCGCTAGTTTCGGACTTCTGCCCACAGCACTCCATCGTATTGCGCTCTTTCTCCAAAATAGCTTCACCAGGCTTGCGTATTGGTGTAGTTACGGGCAAAAACAGCTACCTTGAGCCACTCATCAAAATTAAACAAGGTGCCGATCTGCACTCTAGTATTCCTATGCAAGCTTTGCTGCATGGTCTACTGCAACATGACAACTTCGAAACGCACATTTCAACCATCTGTGCGCTTTACAAATCACGTTACGATGTCATGTTTGCTGAACTGCAAAAACAGCTGCCAGAAAGTTGCGTACTCAAACCCGTCGATGGTGGTATGTTCGTTTGGGTCGAGATTCCAGAATGCGACACCTTCGAACTGGCGAAAAACCTTCTCGCAAACTGGGTTGCTGTAGTGCCGAGCCCGGTCTTTTATCCAGAAGGTTCAAAGGTAAAAGCCGCTCTGCGTCTTAACTTTACCAATGCTACACCAGAAGAACTGACGACAGCTGTCTCTCGACTCGCGGATGTCCTCAACACGTTGTAATTGAACACGAGTGTAAGAACCTGCCTTTGAGATTCAAAAAAGTCTCAAAGGCAGCATCAAAAAAGTTCCCCAAAAAAATTTATATTTTTCCTTCAAATCAACTCTCTACAGTAAGTGCCTGTTTTCTCTTGAACCTCTCACTCATATAAAAATGAGAACTCAATCACGTATTTGATGGTTGGAAAAGTTACGTCTATCTTTCAGTCAAAGACATCAACTTCGCAGCGTTAATGCTCTCAATTTCAGACACTTTATCAATCGTGGCTTAGCGGTTGATAAACGACTAAAAAAGCATCTGTGGGCATACCCACTACGAAGGGTTGACCAGAACCATTCTGAATGTCGCGAGCCAATCTTTTGATTGGCAATTACGTCAGTGAATCGCACCAAATGACAGAGGGGTTATCAGGATGAATACTCGAACCACGACAGGACTCGTCACCATCGGCTGGTCCGTTACACTTTCACTTTTTACCGCATTCGCCGTGTATGCCAATACGTCGCCAAACTGTAGTGACGTATTAGCGGGCAACACAACCGCCGCATCGCAAAAAATGATGGTTTTATTGGGCGAAGACATCACCAAATCCAACCGTATAACTACGGTGATTCCAGCCGAAAACAATCCATTTGTGACCGAAGAACTGGTTTCGGTTTCTAACGACGTATCGCCAAACGGTCGTCTTTCACAAAAGAGTTTGGAAGAGATTCGGAAAGTCCGCTCAAATCTAGAGAAAGCAGCACAGGAAGTAAGCCGATTACAGGGCACTTTTGAAGTGGCTTTCATCAGTTTGATTGATGGTTACTGCCAATTTTCTAATCATAAACGTACTCAACATGCCAAAATCGACTTTGACCATTTGGAAGGCCTCACTTTGTATTCAATCCCCGCTTTAATAGCAATGGTCGATCAGTCGTACTCCATGGCAAAGAATCGAATCGCTAATGAGCAGAAACAGTTAAGCGACATTGAAAAAGAGAAACAGCGGCAGAAACAACAAGCAACCGCGGCAGCAGCCGCTCGTTACCAAGACGGTAACGTACTCGTAAGAGTCGAGAACTTTGATGGCGCTAATGTGACATTTTCCGTTACTAACATTGGTTCACAAGGATCATTACAACCAAATTTCAACACGTTTAATGCATATCGCACAGAAAGTGGAGAATTAATCTACAAGTCAGAATCTTTACTACACCTGGCGGATACTGCAGGTAACACACTTGAAACAATGGGTATCGCTGAGCTCTCATCACAAGGTGGAAGTGACATATCGATCTCTCCTGGAGAAACCCGAAAATTCGTTACTAGCATTGCTTCAGAAGTCGCGCCACATACGCAGTTGAGCTTAGAGTTTCCAGCCAAAGTGCTTAATACCGAGCGAGACTTTACATTGTCGTTTTCTGATACATCAGCGGTGGCGACAGCAAACGTTAATTAACGTAAAGTAGTCAGTATTTGTAGAACGCATCAAAGACAGGCGAGCAGCGCCTGTCTTACAATTATGATCAAGCCAATAGCTACTGTTTGCACTTGTAAGCATTTGCAAACATCGTCACTGACGTAGAAAAGCTCAACGGTTGATACAAGTACAAGGTATCTGCGCCTAAATCCGCCGCCTTGATGCGCATTTGGTTTAGCGTCCCCCAAACCATGTCTTTATCGGCGTGAAGCCAGTAGTCGTAAAAGTGTCCTTCTGAGCCGATCACGGTACCCATTAGTTCACAGTTTTCAATCGCATTCACATTGTCCCAAAGCACCTGTACTTGCTCAGATTCTTGAGTTGGGAACGTCACACATCCCGTTAATGATGCCGCTAACGCGAGAGTCATCACTCGCTTTTTCATACTTATTATCGCCAAAATTTTTCATAGATGGCAGATTTTATGAATGGCTGATGTGATGACTAGCAAAAACTTTTTATCGCGTGTTCAAGTAGAATTAATGGACAACGGAAAAGATCCAAAAGGTGATCATGCAGCTAGCGAGCAAAAACCTAATAATCACAGACCTAGCAATAAAGCTGTATCTGAGATACAACAGTAATGATTAAATAGCCGCGAGGGATAGAGTTTGGTTGCTAAAAATAAGCTAATTCGCTACACAGCTACGGAAGTCGCTGATGCATTTGACAAAGAAGATGAGCTCATTAAACAAGTTCAGTCCAACCAACTCTCGCAAGTGCTATTGCTTTGGCAAGTAAAAAGTCCAACGCTCGTGCTTCCCGCGGGTAAGAAATGGCCAGTGTCTAATGAGTTAGAACATGCGTTAAATACGTCTGGCTGGAAGCTCTTTTCTCGTAAAACCGGTGGTGCCCCAGTCCCTCAGGTGCCAGGTATTATCAATCTATCCCACATTTACCACTGGCCAGAAGGCGAGCCTTACAACATCAAAAAAGCGTATCTCGATTTATGTGCGATATTAACGGTTTTCTTTAAACAGCTCGGCGTGAAAGTGGATGTTCATGCTACGCCTTATTCCTACTGCGATGGCGAGTACAACCTCAACATTGGCGGGCAAAAAGTCGTGGGAACCGCGCAGCGCGTTTTACTGAAAAAAGGCGGTGGGCAAGTGGTGTTATCACAAGCATGCATTCTGATTGATGCCGACGTCGAGAAGATTGTCGAACCAGTACGAATGTGTAATCAGCTCTGCGGTCACAGCGATGATATTCGTGGTGATGTCCACACACCGCTCTTCCATCATATATCCGACCGCCCATCGGTAGATTCGCTCTTTCAGCAATTGACGAGTGCGTTTTTAACGCATGCAAAAGCGGAGTAATGAAAGGAGCAATCCTCCCCCACACTCCGAACATCATTCGATAAACTAAAACTGCATACCGTGATAGCGATGTAAGAATGGGCATCGCCAACGTAAAACCATTCAATCGATCGACCAAACCAGTTATCAGTTTTGCCTGCCAAAAAGAAATGAGATCCAGTTCAAATATTTATCCATGACGGAATTAGTTGAAGCCTGCGCGTAAAAGCCTCAGAATGTCGCACTTTTCGCACCGATTTGTTTTCGGCGCGTTGTTATCTAACTCTACAATTGAGAATCATACATATGGGTTTTACCTCGTTAGGTCTATCTGCTCCAATCCTTAAAGCTATTCAAGAGAAAGGCTACGACACCCCTTCGCCAATTCAGGCAAAAGCAATTCCTGCTATTTTGGAAGGGAAAGACGTAATGGCAGCAGCGCAGACTGGTACAGGTAAAACTGCAGGCTTTACGCTACCGATTCTTGAGCGTTTATCGAACGGCCCTCGCGTTCGTGCTAACCAAGTTCGTGCACTTATCCTGACGCCAACACGTGAGCTTGCAGCTCAGGTGCAAGAAAACGTATTTATGTACGGCCGTCATCTTCCACTAAGCAGTGCGGTTGTTTTTGGTGGTGTGAAGATCAACCCGCAAATGCAGCGTCTTCGCAAAGGTGCGGATGTGTTGGTCGCGACACCAGGCCGCCTGATGGATTTGTACAACCAAAATGCAGTGAAGTTCGACCAACTGGAAGTGCTAGTACTGGACGAAGCAGACCGCATGCTAGATATGGGCTTTATCCGTGACATTCGTAAGATCCTAGCTCTGCTACCTAAACAGCGTCAGAACCTACTTTTCTCTGCAACTTTCTCGGATGAAATCCGCGACCTTGCGAAAGGCTTGGTGAACAACCCGGTTGAGATTTCCGTTAACCCGGCAAACTCGACGGCGAGAACGGTTGAGCAAAGCATCTACCCAGCAGACGTGAAGAAGAAAGCACCGATGTTGGTTAAATTGATCAAAGACGGCGATTGGAAGCAAGTGCTGGTGTTTACGAAAACGAAACACGGCGCAAACCGTCTGGCGAAGTTCCTGATCGAACAAAATCTACCGGCTGCTGCCATCCACGGCAACAAGAGCCAAGGCGCGCGTACCAAAGCACTGGCGGATTTTAAATCGGGTGAAATTCGTGTGTTGGTCGCGACGGACATTGCTGCGCGCGGTATCGATATTCCGCAATTACCGCAAGTGGTGAACTTTGAGCTACCGAAAGTGGCAGAAGACTACGTTCACCGTATTGGTCGTACTGGCCGCGCGGGCGAAGTAGGTAAAGCGATTTCACTGGTGTGTGCGCTAGAAGCATCTGAATTGTTTGCGATTGAACGTTTGATTCAAGAAGTACTACCACGTAAAAAGTTGGAAGGTTTTGCGCCAACCAATGTGGTGCCAGAATCTAAACTGGATACGCGCCCAATCAAACCGAAAAAACCTAAGAAGCCGAAAAAACCAAAAGCGCCAAATGCTGCAAGTGAAAATGCCCCAGCAGCCGAAAAGAAAGCAGGCAATGGTGCAAACAAACCCAAACGTCGCTTCAACGGTGGTAGCAACGGCAACAAAAACAGCACCAACCAAGGCGGTGCAGGCAAGCCTAAAGGCAACCGTGAAGGCCAAAGTCGTGCAAACAGTAAACCAGATGACCGTAAATCTAACGGCAATAAGCCAAATGGTAATAAACCGAATGGAAATAAACCAAACGGTAATAAGAGTGGCAACGCTGGTAAACCGTCTGGTAACCGCAAGCCAAACAATGCTAAACCTGCAGGAAACAAACCATCAGGTCAGCGTCGTAAGCCTCGTCCACAGGCCACAAACTAATCTGCAAACAGCCCGATAGAAAATACAACAAAGCCGCTGATAATCTCAGCGGCTTTGTCTTTCTTAGAACACAGTTTTCTAAAACACAGCTTTGTTAAAACAGTCTACATTAAAGGTGTGATTCGAATATCTGCGATTTGCGCTTCGTTCTTTTCACCCTCAATACCACCAGCGTAAATGTAGGTTTCATTCGATTTGAGGTAACTCATATTGAAGTGGTCCTTCAGCGCGATCTGATAGGTTTTTCCCTGCTCCAACGCTACTTCAATTGGCGTTGAGTAACGCATACCTTGGTTTTCACCAATATGGCCCATCTGCAAGTAACCTTGGCCAACCACCTTACCTGCATCATCCAATACCTCTAACAATTTCACGGTGTTCGTGATGCCAGTATTAAGTTGCCCTAGGTTATTGTTGTACCAAGCATCGAACTGGTAAGTGCTCGTTACAGGCGCTGTAAACGACTCTGTACCTTTTACGATGCCACTGTCTTTACTCACCGTAACCACTGAGACATTGTCTTTGAGTGGCTGATATTCGCCATCGAGTTTGATGCGGATCTCTTCACCGACACAAACAGGTTGGCTTGGGTTAGAACGGAAGCCTTTATCGTTAATGCTTTCAGCCAAATAACAAGCAAAACCTATTGGCGTATCGGAATAAGATTGAGCAATCACGTTCTTTTGAATCAGCTCGCCATTGCGATACAAGTTCACGTTGTACTTACTCGTCACGTCAATCGAAACCGAATTATCAACGCTTTTTACCACCAATGTTGGCTCTTGCGGAGAATAAACGCGACTATCTTCACTTGCGTACGGTTTCACACCAGAAACTAAAGTAATGCTGCTATCTACATTCACAAGCGCGCCCAATGTCACGTGGAAATGCCCCTCATCGTCCATCGTGACATTTTCAACTGGGTAGTAACCTGTTTCATCTTTGCTTACTTCAGGCAAGTCAATCGTTACCGAGTAGTTCTTTCCTTTGAAGGCAAAGTTTTCCAACGTGATTTGTTCAGACTGAGCCAACAAATTATTGCGCACCCAACTTGTGATAAATGGCTTCACTTCCAACTTACCTGTTTCGGTATGGATGCCGAATAGGGTCTCTACCACCATGTTCAAGTAGCCACCCACAGACCAAAGCTGACGCTGAGAGTTAATCACTGGGCCATCCAAGCTCGGATCTTCGCCATGATCACTATGGATGATGAATGACTTACCAGAAAGCCACTCTAAGTTTTCCATGTTGGATAAATTAGTTGCCGTACCACGAACCAACGATTGAATGGCATTGTTCACTGCTGCCACGTTTTGTGTTTGATGCGCGGCGCGCAAGCTGTACGCGGTAACAAATGGCCAAATTGCGCGGTTATGGTACACAGGCACGTCCGGTTGCTGAGGGAAGTAAACCGGCACGCCAAACTCACTGTGTGGGTAATTGGCCATGATTTGTTTCGCCTGCGCATCACTTGCCACACCACTGATGATCGCAAGTGCTTCGCCCAACATGTCATATTTGTCGACCGCGATGTCTTTGCCATTATCAAACAAATAACTTACGTACATACCGCGTTCGGCATTCCAAAACTGCTCGTTGATAGCGGTTTTTAGCTGTGCAGCCCAATCGGTGTATTTGACCGCGTTGGTTGAATCGTACTTCTCTGCCAACTTAGCCGCGAGCTGAATCGCGCGGTAGTGAGCCACGTTTGTCGATAACGCTTTGCTGCTCCCAATCGTATTGACATCGTTTGGCGTCCACGTTGAATACGTTTGCTCACGCCAATCGAGGAATGATTGCTCACCAGTGTATAAACCGGATTTCGCATCAAAAGCCGCCAGGCGATCGGCTTCAAGTGTATTACTGATCGCTTTGTAAGCGCGCTCAGCAAATTGGTTGTACTCTTCCCCATCTAATGCCGAAAGTAAGCGTTCAGCACCAAGCGCCCAAGTCGTGCGGTCGGTACTAATTGGCCAGCTGCCGCCAGTGCCCGTATCTTGCACAATCTGCTCGCCATCGTATTGCTGATCGGTCGTGTCGCGGAAAGCAGACAATTTGAAATTCAAACCATTCTGCACGCGAGTTGGATTCATCAATGCAAGCGAAAGGTCTGCTGCGTACGCCAAATCACGCGTCCACACGTAATGCCACTTCGCGCCCGTCTCAAAAACTTCCGCTTTGATTGGGTTGTTGTAGTTGTAATTGCCGTCTTTGATTTCAGAAACAGCAAGCTGGTCTAGCTCTTTCATCGTCAACGCAAACAACGCATCAAACGCGGCATCATCCGACACCACTCGCGGCCCTGTTTGTTCATTAATCACTAAGCCTTGGTCGAGCGCATCACGCAATTCTGTCGTCGTTGAAATACCAAATTCACGCAGTTCAGCTTTAGGATCTTTCACCGAGAAAATCACGGTATCACTCGAGTCATCGTAATTGGCGAACAGTTTCACTTCTCTGCTCTGATGCCCTTCATGCACCATTGCAGGGTCGAGAATCGCATCAGAGTAGTATTTTTCCGCTTCTTCTTGCGTTGCTTTCGTCACAGTCATTGTCGCGCGACTTTCATCGGCAAAGCTCACAGAAAACTTGTAATACCCTTTGTCTTCAAACGTGATCTCAGAGTTGCAATCATCGTTCATACACGCTTCATTCGTGTCTGGTTTTGGCAGGTACTCTTGAGCTTTATCGAACGCCGCGGGCTCCTCAAAATAGGTGTATTGGATCTGCCAACCCGGATCAGCAATCTTGAACTGATTGCTACCTCGGGCGACGCGCAGTACGGTTTCGTACTCGTTATTACCCAAATAGTTTAGCTTGGCATGCTCTGCCGTGCCCCAATCCCCATTTAAACCACGTAAATATAAGTCGGCTGAAATAATTGGTTTGTCGACCGGCACAGGCGCATCAGAGGAATCTGACCCACATCCAGCAAGACCAATACAAGACGCGACAGCAAGCGCAATAAAACTCGGTTTCATGTTCATCCCTTAGATTGTTGTTTTGGCGACAGTCTAAAGAACACCTTTTTGAGGGGAAAATAGGAAGTCAGGAGCGAGCTATAGATAACATCTATACGTCAGACCCCAACAGTGATGTAGATCTATGAAATGCGCATAATTTCAATCAAATGAGATTACAGATTTGTGATTTATAAATGAAATTGTGCAAAATACCCCTCGTTCTTAGAGGGGAAAGAAAATGGACAAATCTCTGCAGCAATTTTTACTGGTTGCACGCTGCCAAAGCATCAGCGCTGCGGCAAGAATGGCAGGGTTAAGCCAGCCAACGGTAACAAGCAATTTAAAGAAGCTGGAAGAGAATCTCGGCGTAACGCTGTTTGAACGCCATCCTAATGGCATGGTGTTGACCGAATACGGACGCATCCTCTATCGCCATAGCAACGCGATGCAGCATGAATACAACCAAATGATGCAAAGCATTGATGAACGGAAACAGTACCAAGTCGGAAAAATTAAAATGGGTACTGGCGATGCGTGGTGGCCGCTATTCGTCAAACAAGCACTCAATGAACATCTGACCAAGCAGCCTTCGGCATCTACGCACGTCGAATTTGGCAATCACTTAGGCTTGATGGATTCATTAATAAACGAACAGATTGAATTCTTCATCGGCCACGAGATTGTCGGCTTGTCGTCTAAATGCGATGTTACGTTTATTCCACTATTTCAAACGGTTGATGCCTATTTTGTTTCCCCAAACCACCCACTGCTAGGGAAAACCGTCACCGAAGAGATGCTGCACGAATACCCTGCTCTTTCGGTCACTTATGACGCTAAGAAATTCGCTCACGTCATCGATAACCCAATCCCGAAACAAAATGAACGCGAAAGGCAGCAACTGGATGACAGACCGACTTACGAAGTGGATTCTCTGCTCGCCAGTATTGATGTACTGAAAGAAAGCGTCGCGGTGATGTCTTATACCCGCCATCTGCAATCGTATTTGGAATCCTTTGGCTTACGATGCTTAACCATGGAAAACGAACCAAACCCTGGCACCGTCGGGATTTATCGCCACCGCCGAGAAACCTCGGAATCGCATCTAGATCTGATTGCGGGCATCACTCAGCGCGCTAAATTGCTCAACTAGAAAGTCCAAAAACAGGCGAACTCTTTTCGGTTGATATTGACGGCTTTGATAAATGACATGCAGATCCGCTTCAGCGCCTTGCGAGAAGGCGCTGAAGTTTTTCATATACCCATCCAAAACCGTTACTAAACGTTGTTGTTTGAGGTCTTGTTGAATATCTAAAATCGATTTCAACGCAATCCCCGCCCCCTCCAACGCCCATTGTCGAATCACTTCACCGTCATCAGAACAGCGCTTTGGCGTGACCGTGATCGTTTGGTGAGACTCTTCATCTTTAAAGTGCCACGTTTTTAATTCTTCATTGCTGCGCACCATGGCTAAGCAGCGATGATCCGCGAGATCTTGTGGGCAGTTTGGGACACCTTGCTTCGACAAATAATCAGGTGACGCGCACAGCACACGTTGACTCGACGCCAGCTTGCGCGAAATGAGATTGCTGTCCGCTAACTCACCGTAACGAATCACTAAATCGAGCCCCGATTCAGCCAAGTTCGATAAATTGTCATTAAGATAAAGATAGGGCGTCACATCCGGATATTGCTCAGAAAAAGCCGACACCATCGGCGAAATAATTTGTTTGCCAATATCTCGTGGAGCTGAAATTTTCAACGTTCCGCGCACTTCCGAAATACCCGTTTGCAGCAAGTTTTCCGTCTCTTTCATGCTATCAATGATGTTCAGACAAGCTTGATGGTACATTGCCCCTGCGTCCGTGAGTGATACGTGGCGTGTGCTTCGGTTGAGCAGCTTTACACCATAGCGTTCTTCTATCGCTTGCAGCCTTGCCGTTACCGTCGCTGGAGATAAACCTAGCTCCCTTCCCGCCGCTGCCAGACCTTGATGTTTAACGATGCTGACAAACAACGTCATATCCGAAAACTTATCCATCTTCGCGCCCTTATTATTTTGAAAAACTGAATAATCAATTCAGATATTACCCAATTATCAAATTAAGTCGAATCCATATACTGACCCTATCGACATTGTTTAGACCCAGAACGTTATGTGACAGGGCAAAGTTAAACGCCGTAACGCTGTACAACGCACAACAACACGCCCTGCCCAGCCAAGAGATAGGAGACAAAAATGAAACTGTACATTTATGAACATTGCCCTTTCAGCGCCCGCGTCCGTTTTGTTGCAGGCATGCTGAATATTCAGCTCGACGTCATCAACATTGCTTATGACGACGAGATCACCACCACAAACATCATCGGCGCAAAACAAGTTCCTCTTTTGATCAAAGACGATGGTGAAGCGATGGCGGAAAGCTTAGACATCATCAACTACTTCCTTGAATTGGCATCTTCCAATGAAAGCAGCCAACCCTCAGCACCGGTTTTAGACTGGCAAAAACAAGCGTTTTTACCGCTACAAAAAGTCGGGTATCCGCGTTGGTCAAACATGACGTTACCGGAATTTGCAACAGAAACCGCTAAACAAGCATGGCGTGCAAAAAAAGAAACCGAAGCGTTAAATTTTGAAGCTTTGATTAACGATACACCTGCGATTGCGAAAGAAGTCGCCGCTTTGATAGAACAAACTAAACCCTTGCTCAACCTAAGTTCAGAAAAGCAAACGTCACTGGTTGATCAAGCCATTATGTTTTCCATTCTACGCGGCTTTTTCAGTGCGCCCGAAGTGCAATGGGATCCAGCCGTACTTCACTGGATGGCAACCGCTCGTAAAGCGACCAACGTGCCAGTACTTATCTAAGGAGCGCAACATGCAACAAAGACCAAATAAGCTGTTTGAACCAGCTCAACTGAAAGCGTTGTCACTACAAAACCGCATTGTCATGGCACCAATGACTCGCGCACGCACCACTCAGCCGGGCAACATCCCGAATGAGATGATGGCAACGTATTATCAACAACGCGCTTCTGCCGGGCTGATCATTTCCGAAGCCACACAAATTTCGGACGATTCTCAAGGCTATTCGTTCACCCCTGGCGTTTACACCGATGCTCAAGTGGCGGGCTGGCAGGGTGTGACCCAAGCGGTCAAATCACAAGGCGCAGCGATGTTTTGTCAGCTATGGCATGTGGGCAGAGTGTCTCACCCAACATTCCAAAATGGTGAACAGCCTATCGCGCCATCTGCGCTCGCTCCGGTAGAGACGCAAGTTTGGATTGCAGATGAACAAGGCAACGGCAATATGGTCGATTGTGTTGAGCCTCGCGCCATGACACAAGCGGATATCAACCGAGTTGTCGGTGATTTCGCGAACGCAGCCAAACGCGCTATTGAATCGGGTTTTGATGGTGTAGAAATCCATGGCGGGAATGGGTATCTGATCGATCAGTTCTTAAGAACCAACTCAAACCATCGAACAGACAACTACGGTGGTTCACGAGAAAATCGTATCCGTTTTCTTATCGAAGTAGTGGATGCAGTTATCGCCGCTGTTGGTGCGCATCGAGTTGGGGTGAGATTGGCACCATTCATTACGTTTAAAGATATGGACTGCCCAGATATCGTGCCAACGATCCTAGAGGCATCAAAACAGCTACAGGAGCGCGACATTGCCTACTTGCACTTGTCCGAGGCCGATTGGGCCGATGCACCAACGATTCCCGAGACGTTTCGAATCGAACTTAGAAAGCGCTTTCGCAACGCTATCATTGTCGCAGGTCGCTACGATCCTCAACGAGCAAACGAAGTGTTAGAGAAAGGCTACGCGGATCTTGTCGCATTCGGACGACCATTCGTAGCAAACCCAGACTTGGTCTCTCGATTGCAACATCACCATCCGTTGGCAGAACTCGATGGCTCAACGTTGTTTGGCGGAAACGAACGAGGCTACACCGATTACCCTGCTCTGCAACAGGAATGCGCAGAACAGGCCTAACAAAAAAAGCCCCAACCTAGCTGCTACGGTTGGGGCTGTCACCAAACTAAAATTGGTTTTAGCTAGCTAAATCTGGCTAAGAGTTAAATCACTTCTAACGCGCCGCTGCGCCAAGGTTCGATAACCACTTTGATGTGGTCGTTGGGAGTCATTAACTGTCTAAACGCATCTTCCACACCATCGATCCCTACTTTGGCAGTGAGCATTTTCTGCCAAGGCAACTTATGTTCGGCAATCGCTTGTAGGCATTGCTCAAACTCGTGCGGTTGGTAGTAGTAAGAGAATCTCAAGTCGAGCTCTTTTACCGTTGCGTACGCGTAGTTAATGATTGCGGGTGTCGTATGGATACCCGAGATGACGATTCGCGCTCGGGCAGGGGCGCGGCGCATAAAATCGTCAATCAAGGTATGCTTGCCCACACATTCATAAATGACCAGACGTGAGTTCATCGCGTACTGCTCACCAACGGCGATCTCGTCTTCCTTGGTCGGGTTGATCAATCGATTTGCGCCAAACTCGCTGGCAAGTTGCAGCTTTTCTTCCTGAAGATCGACCGCAAGAATATTGCTGACGCCACGTTGTTTCAGTGCAGCAATCACAGCCAGCCCTATAGGACCGCAACCGACAACCAGCGCTGTTTCTTCCGTCTCGATTTCACTGCGATTGACCGCGTGCAAACCGACCGCCAGTGGTTCAGTCAGTGCCGCCGCCTCAGATGGCATTCCGTCTGGCACAGGTAGCAATAACGCTTCATCAAGCAGGAAGTACTCAGAGTAAGCGCCATAAGTACCCGGAGTAACACCAACGCCCGCGCCATTTTGACTGAGCAACATCGGCACTGAGGTGACTCGGCTACCAACGGGTAATGTTTGTTGTGTATCAGCACCGTATTCGACAATTTCCGCGCAGAACTCATGCCCCAACATTACTTGAGCGTGCTCACCGGCTTCATCAGGTATCAACCCGAGCTGGTGGAATACATCAAATACCTCATCCGCGTGTCGAGTAATGTGAAGGTCGGAGCCACAAATGCCACAGGCAAGGCTGCGAACCAACACTTGTCCCGCTTCGGGTTGAGGGATTGCGACTTGCTGCAGGCGGACTCGGCCATCCTGCATTACAATACTGTTCATCTGTTGCATGGGGTTACTCCGCAAGATCATCACTCAGGCCAGCAATCGCACCCGGTTTGATATAGCGCGCAGTGAAGCCTTGCGCTTTGGCAGCGGCAACCACCACTTGCTCAATCCAACCTGCATCCATAATGTTGATGAAGTTACCCTCTTCGTCAAAGTTAATGTTCGCACCTTGGATCACCATAAAGCCATCTGCACCACCCGACTCTTCTGGACAGTGAAAGGTATGAATCGAACCACCTGGCTCATATAAGTAGCTACCAGCGGTTTGGACTTGATCTGGGTACTCAATGTAGTGCCAAGCGCCACTCAGCGTATAGAAATGCACCACGCCAGTGTGGAAGTGCTTAGGCAGAGTGATACCCGGTTTGAACTTGGCGCGAATCACCCACGTACCATTTTCTGGGTCAAGAAACAGCGGGTAAACATCAACACCCGGTAGCGCGTCTTTAATGATCGACTCTTCATTAGTATTAAGAGTTAATAGGAAATCTTGATGCTGAATAACTTCTGGTAATGACATAACTTACATCCTCACTATTGCTGTAATTTGGCGTGCTCGCCTATTCCATCTATCCCATGAGCGGGTACTTAAAATTCTCGAAACCGTCAGATGCGCTAATGGTGCAGCCGTTGATACAGTTGGCTTTCTCGCTGACAAGAAACGCTACCACGTTGGCAATCTCTTCTGGTTGCGTGAAGTTTTGGGGCATCTGTTCTTTGCGGATGTGGTTCCACAAGCCGATCTCTTCGTATTGCCTTAACATCGGAGTATCGACACGTCCCGGAGCGACGGCACACACACGAATATCCAGAGGCGCTAACTCTAGAGCGGCGCATTTGGTCATCATATCGACTGCGGCTTTACTGACGTTGTAGGTAAACGTCATCTCGGAGGCCATTTGGGCGTAAATGGAAGAGGTATTGAGGATCACGCCCGGTGTCCCTTGCGCTTGGAATTGTCGCCCAGCGGCGAGAATACCGTAGTAGACACCGTTTTGATTGACCTTTGAGATCGGCTCAAAATCGGCAACTGGATCGTGGTCAAGCAGAGGTTTCGGGGCGCCGATGCCCGCGTTGTTGATCATGATATCGAGCGAGCCAAACTGTTCGGCCGCATGCTTGACCATGGCTTCCACTTCTTGGTATTCGGTGACGTCTGCAACAAATGTTCGTAGCTGCTCTGCATCGAAGTTTTGATACACATTGAGTGATTGAGGGGAAATGTCGACAGCAAGTACTTTCGCGCCTTGTTCCAGCAGCTTGTGAATAATGGCTTGGCCAATTCCACCTGCAGCGCCGGTGACAATCGCGGTTTTATTGATAAGTTCCATACGGCTTCTCGTCCATGTGTTGTTGTTATCAAAATGTAACTTAGATCAACTCATTGACACTCACTTGACCTTTTGCGAAGTAAATTTGATACATTGCGATTTACAATCTGTTAACATTTAAAAATCGAGACATGTATATCGTACGAAGTGGCGCTGCCGATAAATTTGATAGCTTGGTTTCCGAACTGGGGCAGAATCCGGTTGAGATTATGGCTGCCGTCGGGCTGTCTGCGGCGCAGTTTCGCAATCCCGATACGTATCTCGCCTACCCTAGGCTGGCTGAATTGCTGGAGGAAGCGGCTGCTCGTTGTCAGCAACCGCTGTTTGGCGTGTTGCTCGCCGAGCGTCAAAACCTACAGAGCTTGGGAGACTTGCCAATGCTGGTTTCCCGGGCGCAAACGGTCGGTGAAGCCTTGGCGCGGGTGAATGATTTTCTCTATCTGCATTCGTCAGGGGTCACTCTCAACATGACGCCACAAGATGATTGGGTACGGTTGTCGCTCAATATTGATGTGCACAGCGAACGAGGTATCGCGCAGTTGATGCAGCTCAGTGTGTCGCATCTGGCGATGTTTATTGCCAGTCTGCTTGATATTGAAGCAAGTCACTTCGCGCTACATTTGACTCAACACGCAACATTGGAAGTAGAAAAAAGCAAGTTTGCCCAGCAGAACAAACTGCGTTTCGGTGATAAGTTTGACGGCATCCTACTTAAAGCGACTCTGCTTAACGCTAAGAACCACCAAGATGAAGACGCACTAGAGCGCCATTTTCAACAGCACCTCAAAGAGCTGCAAACCCGTTACCCCAACAATCTCAGTGACCAAGCAGCAAACATGATTGGCCGTCTGCTCTCAACCGGAGAATGCAGCGTTGAGCGCGTTGCAAGAGCATTGGACCTGCATCCGAGAATGCTGCAAAACAAGCTGAAACAACAGGGCACAAATTATCGGCAGCTATTGCAGCAAGTGCGTCAGGATTTTGCAGAACAGCGTTTAAGTGAGAATATTCAGAGCATTACCGATATCGCGTTGCAATTGGGTTATGCCGAAACTGCGGTCTTCAGCCGCCACTTTCGCCGTTGGACGGGGAAATCGCCAAGACAATGGCGACAAGAAAAAACTCTGTTACAAACGTTTAAGCCCATCAGATAAAAGCATAAATAACCTATCGCTCAAACCAAAAAGTGTGAGGTGGGAGGGTTGGTATCGAGAATTTCAGCAATCACAGATAACCCGTGTTTGATGTAGCCTCGGTTTGTTTCTGCTCCCAAGCTGATTCGCACGTAAGGCATTGGCTGATTAGTATCGAGAACAAACGGTTTATATCCAGTGATCTGCACCCCTGAACGCTTAGCCGAAGCAACCAGGTCATCGCTATTCCACTGCTCGGGTAGTCTCAACCAAATGTGCTGTCCATTCGGGTGCGAGCTATAAACATGCCCTTCTAAAGCGGCTTTTGCTATTCGCTGTCGCTTAGCAAACTCATTGACTTGAAAGCGAATAAGTCGATTTAACGTACCGTTTTCGATCCACAAATGAGCGACTTCAAATGGTAATGGAGTCGCAGACCAACTCGTTGCCGCTAAACGACCAATCGCGTGCTGCAAAAAATGACGTGGGACCGTCAGATAGCCAGTGCGCATGCCTGGCGCTACAACTTTGGTTAAACTGGTGACATAGAAAGCCTGTTCGGGTAACAATGTGGCAAGGGGTGGGACACGGTTAGGCTCTAGTGCTCCATACACGTCATCTTCAATGACATAGATGTCGTATTGCTGCGCAATATTCGCTATCGCCTCTCGGCGTTCAACATCCATATGCGCACTAGTCGGGTTAGCCATGCTCGGTGTGCAACACAATACCTTGATTGGTTTGTGTTTACATGCCCATTCAAATGCATCCGGCGTTATACCAAACTCATCCATTTCAAGTGGTTGCAACTTAAATCCAAGCATTCTCGAGCGAGAGATCAAGCCATGATCAACCAAGTGACCACAAGCAACTAAATCACCGTGTTCAACAACTGTGCTTAAAGCCAACGTTAAACCATGGCATGCTCCATTTGTGAGTAATATTTGATCGGCACCCACATCCAACCCTTGGCTACTTAGAAATCGTGCTCCTGACTCAATATGATGAGGCTGACCTGTTACCGGCTTTGCTTTACTGATCAAACCACGATTGTTTGTTTGCCCAGCAATCTCCATTAACGCCTGATTAAAAAGCGTAATGTGGCGATCGGTCACCACTGGATGTGCAATCGACATATCAATTTCATCCGGCGTTTCTTTCATCTCTTGTGTCAGCATAAACTCCGTGTCCGTACTTTCATCCACAAAACCTGATTTGACAAAAGTACCATTCCCAACCCAAGACTCGATCGCCCCTTTTTTCTCTGCATAACCATATGCATGGCTCACCGTTTGTACGCTGACGCCAATTTGCTCTGCAAACTCACGATGTGTGGGTAATCGAGTCCCCGGTTTTAGATAACCACTGCGGACACATTCGACAAGATAGTTACCAATGGAGATGTATTTAGCGGTGCCTGGCCGAATGATCGGGTTCAAAGAAATTGTCATGACACAATATTTTAATTGATTCATTTTTAACGCTCATTGTAACTTCCATTTAACAAATGGCGAACTTTAACTCACAAAACGAGGTGAAATGCACAAAAGTAAACCACAATTGTAATGATTGACATGAAATGTATGGGTTAAACAAACATGTTAAACAGCATCGTTCAATCCAAATACAACCCCAGAGGTAAATTGCAATCATTTTTAACGCAGATCTGGCTAGCTGGTAGAAGGTAGAAATACCTCAGCGTCTCCGAAGGCCCATAAGGCGTCGGATTTCTAACAAGGAGAAAATATGAGAGGCGTTGCTTTGCATTTTACACTGGATGAGTTCCAGGATCGGTTAACGAAAGTTCGGCAATCGATGGAAGAAAGAGAATTGGATGTCCTTATCATTCATGACCCTTCTAACATGGCGTGGCTAACAGGCTATGATGGGTGGTCTTTTTACGTGCCACAATGTGTCGTTGTTGGTCCATCTGATGAACCCGTTTGGTTTGGACGCTGCCAAGATGCCAACGGAGCATACAGGACTGCGTATATGTCGGCAGAAAACATCACCTACTATCCAGACCATTATGTAATGAATCCGCCGCTACACCCGATGGATTTCCTGGTCGAAGCCGTACTGGCTTCGCGCCTTTGGGATCGTGGTCGCATCGGCGTAGAAAAAGATAACTATTACTTTAGCGCCACCGCTTACGAATCACTCACTACGCACCTACCGAATGCTCAACTTCTCGATGCAACTGGACTAGTCAACTGGTGCCGCGCCGTTAAATCCGATCAAGAACTGGCGTACATGTACCGTGCCGCTCGCATTGTTGAAAATATGCACCGCGTCGCGTTCGACATGATTGAACCAGGATTACCGAAACACCACCTTGTTGCCGAGATTAACCGCCAAGCCGTGCTCGGGCATGAAGACCACTTTGGCGATTACACCGCGATTGTGCCGCTTTTGCCATCAGGTTCTGATGCTTCCGCACCTCACCTGACTTGGGATGACAGACCCTTCAAGAAAGGCGAAGGGACGTTTTTTGAAATCGCAGGGGCGCACCGCCGTTACCATTGCCCACTCTCACGCACTATTTTTCTTGGCGAGCCTGACGACAAGTTCAAACGAGCCGACGAAGCCCTAACTTTAGGACTTGAAGCAGGCCTAAAAGTGGCAAAGCCCGGAAATACCTGCGCCGACATCGCCAATGCACTAAACCAGGTTCTCGATAAAGCGGGATTCTCACGCGAAGGCGCCCGTTGTGGCTATCCAATAGGTTTGAGCTACCCGCCAGATTGGGGGGAACGAACCATGAGTTTGCGAGACACCGATAAAACCATCTTGAGAGAAGGCATGACATTCCATTTTATGCCGGGACTGTGGTTCAAAGATTGGGGGTTAGAAACAACGGAAAGTATCGTCATTACCCATGATGGAGCAAAAACGCTGTGTGACTTTCCACGCCACTTATTTGTTAAACACTAATTTTTCAAACCTCAAGCTCTGTTGAGCTAGATCTGAGAACTAAAAGGACTTGATATGCAAAAAAGCTCGATCACAGCCACCATAGACTTTGACCGAGAAGGTGTACAGCACGGCTTTTTAACGCTGCCCTATTCACATGACGACTCCGCTTGGGGCAGTATTATGATACCTATCACCGTGATCAAAAATGGTCACGGACCAACCGCACTGCTTACTGGCGGTAATCACGGAGACGAATACGAAGGCATCACCAGCCTGCTAAAATTGACGAACTCGCTTCAGGCAGATCAAATCCAAGGTCGTGTCATTATTGTACCCATGATGAACTTACCTGCGGTACAAAATGCCTCACGTACGTCGTTTATCGATAAAGGGAATTTAAATCGCAGCTTTCCCGGCAACCCCATAGGCACAGTGACCGAGAAAATTGCGGATTATTTTACTCGTTACCTAGTTCCTAAGTGCGATTTTGCGTTAGACATTCACTCAGGTGGTAAAACGTTAGATATCGTGCCGTTCGCCGCTGCCCATCGTCTCGACAATCTCGATCAAGAAGAAGCCTGCATATTAGGTGCAAAACTGTTTGGCGCACCTTACACCATGATCTTGCTCGAAATGGACGCCACCAGCCTGTATGACACTGCCGTGGAGTCTCAGGGAAAAATCTTTGTTACCACCGAACTAAGAGGAGGTGGAACCAGCACTCCAGAAACCATCGCTTATTCCGACCGTGGCATTCGCAACTTCTTACGCTTCTCAGGCAACTTGCCCGGTGACTACGAACAACCAACCCAACCAACTAAGTTATTAGATATGCCTGATGCAAGTTGTTATGTGCAAAGCCAGCACCACGGCATCACAGAATACTTATTTGATCTTGGCGATACCGTCAAAAAGGGCGATGTATTAGTGAGAATCTTCTCGACCGAGCGCACAGGTACCGCCCCCGTTGGGTACAAGTCACAGCGCAATGGTATTTTCGCGGCGCGTCGTTTTCCTGCTATGGTGAATATCGGTGACACTATCGCAGTTATAGCCGAAGACTGCGGCGAGATAGGCTGATTGAAAAGCCAACTAAAGAAATCAAAACAAATGGCATACCAGAAGCAAACTGGAAAGCACCTTATAACAGCGACCAGTCATCAGCCTTTCATGAAATGATTAGTATTCAACAGGGAGACTCATAATGCGCCTCGATCGCTACGACGTAAAAATTCTACAAATACTTCATGATAATGGTCGTATCACCAAATCTCACCTTGCCGAGGCCATCAACCTATCCGTGAGCCCTTGCTGGGAGCGCGTCAAAAAACTGGAAGAAGCAGGCATCATTGAAGGTTACGGAGCAAAAGTAAATACCGATATTTTGTTCAAACGAACGTCGGTTATGGTTGAAGTTACGCTCAAAGAACACAACGCCCAAGCGTTCAAACGCTTCGAGCAACTGGTTCAACATTCACCAGAAGTCACTGATTGCTATGCCACGGGCGGTGGTGTCGATTACATCCTTAAAATTCAGTCAGAAGATATCGACCAATATCAGCGGCTTATCGACAACTGGTTAGACTCAGATGTGGGCATTGAGCGCTACTTTACTTACATTGTGACAAAAACAATCAAACGTGATGCGGGCACATTCGAAGTAAACCAAAACGCTTTGTTATAAAAGGGAAAATGCGCATCAGACGTGAACAGAAAAAACACCATATTTAACGGCACTAAAAAGAAAGTTCTGACGTTTTAAACCTCGGTATCAGAAATTATTTCGGTCACTTCTCCATTACAGTTTCATTATGGACAACGATGCTGGGAGAAGGACTCATGACAGCACTGCACAGCTTACATGCAGAGGAATTAAAAGCCTCGCACGACATGATGGCGATAATGAAAGACGTACGTTTGGTGAGAGGTTTAGCGTACGTAAATGGCAAATGGGTAAGTGGTGATCAATTTCATCCGGTGGATAATCCAGCAGATGGCACGGTCATCGGTTACATCACTAAGCTTTCTCAGCAACAACTCTATCAAGCGATTGATGAAGCCGACCAAGCCTTTCGTCAATGGCGAAAAATGCAAGCAGAAGAGCGCGCTGAAATTCTCATGCGTTGGCACGACCTGATTCTAGAATCAAAGCAAGATCTTGCTCATTTGATGGTGATGGAGCAAGGAAAAATACTAGGTGATGCTGTAGGTGAGATTGACTACGGCGCATCCTTTGTTCGTTGGTTTGCCGAAGAATCACGCCGCTGTTATGGCGAAACCATCCCAAGTCATATTCCGAATGCGCAGCTATCAACGGTGCGCGAGCCAATTGGTGTCGCAGCACTGATTACGCCATGGAACTTTCCTAATGCCATGATCACACGCAAAGCCGCAGCCGCACTAGCAATAGGCTGTCCGGTGCTCATTAAGCCCGCCAGTGAAACGCCTTTTTCTGCGTTAGCGTTGGCAGAGTTAGCAGACCGAGCTGGCTTTCCACCTGGTGTATTTAACGTGATCACTGGCGATGCGGTGATGGTGTCACAAACCTTGTGTCACTCCGATAAAGTCAAAGCGCTCTCGTTCACAGGCTCAACTCGAGTAGGCAAACTATTGCTACGCGACGCGGCACAAACCGTGAAGAAGTGCAGTATGGAGCTAGGTGGTAACGCCCCTTTCATCGTGCTGCCAGATATGGATGTCGAGCAAGCAGCCAAAGCCGCCGTGGATGCGAAGTTTCAAACCGCAGGACAAGACTGCTTGGCCGCAAACCGTATTTTCGTCCCTGACGATAAGTACGAAGCGTTTTTGGAAGCGTTTGCCAAGGAAATGAGCCACATCGTTTTAGGCAATGGCTTAGATGAAAAAACCACCATGGGACCGCTTATTAATCGCACTGCGGTGGATAAAGCGCATGATTTGGTGCGTGACGCGCTCGACAAAGGCGCGCGATTGGTAGCGGGATACCACCAGCCCGTACCAGGCGAAAACTTCTTCGCGCCGACATTGCTAGCCGATGTCACCCCTGAAATGGCGGTGTATCGCGAAGAGAATTTTTGTCCTGTGGCAGGCGTATTGCCTTACCAAGACTTAGATACCGTGATTGAAATGAGCAACGACACTGAGTACGGCTTAGCTGCCTATGTTTATGGTCACGATATTCACCAAATTTGGCACTGCATGCGCGGTTTGGAGTTTGGCATGGTGAGCGTGAACTCCGTCAAAATGACAGGGCACCCTATCCCATTCGGCGGCGTGAAACAGTCTGGTCTTGGACGAGAAGGAAGCCGTCACGGATTTGAAGAATACAGCGAAATCAAATACTGCTGCTTAGGCGCTTTACCAACCGTCAGTGGCAGTTGAGACACGAAATATGGATATCCAATTATTCGAGGAGAAGGATCATGAGTAACAAAACCCAACAACTTTTAGAGATCGATCGTCAGAGAGTATTTCATGCCTCAACCCACCTGAAGCAGTATGCGGCCGGGGAGCTTCCGGGAAGAATTATCTCGAGCGGAAGCGGAATACGCATCATCGATTCAGAAGGCATCGAGCTGATAGACGGCTTTGCCGGGTTGTATTGTGTAAACATTGGCTATGGCAGGACCGAAATGGCCGATGCGATTTATGAGCAAGCCAAAGAACTGGCGTACTACCACACGTACGTCGGTCATACGAACGAAGCGCTCGTGACACTGTCAGATCGCATCATCAAAATGGCGCCTGAAGGCATGAGCAAAGTTTACTACGGCATGTCAGGCAGCGACGCGAACGAAACTCAACTTAAGTTGGTATGGTATTACAACAATGCTCGTGGTCTACCAGAGAAGAAAAAAATCATTTCGCGTGACCGCGGCTACCATGGTTCAAGTATCGCGTCCGGTTCAATGACAGGTTTGCCGCTGTTCCACGCCCATTTTGATTTACCACTTGAGCGTATCAAACACACCATCGCGCCATATTATTATCGCCGTGAAGACGAGAGTATGTCTGAGCTCGAATTCTCTCAATATTGCGCAGATCAACTCGAAGCGATGATCTTGGAAGAAGGCCCAGAAACGGTAGCAGCAATGATTGCAGAACCAGTGCTCGGTACTGGCGGTATTGTGCCACCACCAGCAGGGTACTGGCAGGCGATTCGCAAAGTGCTCGACAAATACGATGTACTCTTGATTGCGGATGAAGTGGTGTGTGGCTTTGGTCGCCTCGGCTCCGATTTTGGCTCACTGCACTACGACATGAAACCAGATCTCATCACGGTAGCGAAAGGGTTAACCTCAGCGTATCAACCGCTGTCTGGCGTGATCGTCGGTGAACGAGTTTGGAGTGTGCTAGAAAACGGCACCGACCAATGGGGCGCTATCGGACACGGTTATACCTACTCTGGTCACCCAATGGGAGCGGCAGCCGCGAACTGCAACCTCGATATCATTGAACGTGAAGGCTTGGTAAAAAACGCGGCCGAAGTCGGCGCTTACTTGCAGCAACGCATGGCGGAGACGTTTAGCGATCATCCATTGGTCGGTGATACTCGTGGCGTTGGCTTGTTGCATGCGTTGGAGTTTTCTTCAGACAAGCTCCGCCGTGCACACTTTGATCCAAACTTGAAAGTAGGCCCGCAAATCGCGGCGGCCTGTTTAGAGCGAGGCTTAATCGCTCGCGCTATGCCACATGGTGACATCCTCGGTTTTGCTCCACCGCTTATCGCGAATCGTAACGATATAGACACCATTGTCGACAAAGCGGATCAAGCGGTAAACAAAGTGATGGATAACCTCGTCACATCTAAACAGTGGCAGCTATAACCCACCTAGATTTCAGTAATGCTCGCGGGCTTTGGAGAAGGCCCGCTTTGCACTTTCCATTAAAGAGACAACAAGCCAACCAAACATTTTAGACCCATAGAAAGCACTATTATTTACTACAAGTGGCAATAGTGGGTAAAATGCCCAAAATTGCGCACTAACTGGATGAAACATGGCAAAACTTACCCTTCAAGAACAAATGCTGAAAGCTGGCTTAGTTAATGAAAAGAAACTAAAGAAAGCGAAGAAAGGCTCAAAAAAATCACGCGTTCAAGCACGCGAAGTAAAAGCGGCGGTTGAAGAGAATAAACGCCAACAGTTAGAGCGTGATAAACAATTGAGCGAGCAGCAAAATGCTGAGCGATTAAACAAAGAGATCAAAGCGCAGATCAATCAATTGATTGAGATGAACAAGATCGACTTAAAAGATGGCGACATCAAATACAACTTCACTCACGGTACGCTAGTGAAATCACTTTATGTAGATTCACTTATCCGCGAGCAGTTGATCAAAGGTATTTTGGCAATCGCAATTTTTGGTGAAAGCTATGTTGTCATTCCACGTGGAGTAGCGAATAAAATTGCTCAACGTGATGAGTCCGTCATCATCGAACAAAAAGAACCTGAATCGGACATTCCAGCAGAAGACGATCCATACGCAGATTTCGTCGTGCCTGACGATTTGATGTGGTAACAATAAATAATCGATGCATCAACTAAAAGAGCCGCTGATGTAACATCAGCGGCTCTTTTTATAGAAAAATAATCTACGGAGATGATGTGTTGTTATTGCTTACTTAGTAGCAAATTCGCACCTGATGCGGCTAAAAACAACGAACATCCGCGATTGAAACGTTTCGCCATTTTTGGATTTGAAAACCAGTGCCTCAAGTACAAACCAAAGATGGCATAGATTGAAATGGCGACCATTTCTAATATCAAAAACGTCGAGCCAAGGGCAAAAAACTGCTCTTGAACGTTGGCATTGGCATCAACAAATTGCGGCAAGAATGCAGTAAAAATAAGTATCGCTTTCGGGTTGCCAGCAGCAAGCGTAAATTCTTGCTTCGCAAGTCCTGCGTAATTGCGCGAATTGTCCAAGTCAGAGATCGGGCTGGACTCTGAACGCCAAAGGTTAAACGCAATCCACAGTAGATACAGCGCTCCTACCAACTTTATTGCCAAAAATAGCATTTCTGACGTATACAAAATCACAGCCAGACCTGATGCAGACAACGCAATCATCGCTGAAAAAGCAGCAATTCTGCCTAAACTGGCCGTAAACGCGGCCCTAAAGCCGTAACAACGCGCATTATTCATTGCCAATAAATTGTTTGGGCCTGGAGCCATATTTAGAGCGAAGCAAGCAGGAATAAAAAGGAGAAGCTGCCAAATATCCATAATAAAATGGTCTTAGTGAGTGATTTTGATCGGTACCCTAACATCTGTTAATAAAGTGAGTAAACCACAAACCGATCTTAAAGCAACTCAGCACCAAATCGTACCGTGCGAGCTTGAACTAACGTGCAGTTCGTTTCAGCCATCAGCTCCGCTAGGGTGATGTTTGGGTTTTGTCTCACCAAACGTATCAACTTCACGTCCAAAGGTTCCAATTTGTCTTGGTGAGCAAGTAGAGCTTGTTCGATCTTGTTGATCGCAAATCGCATCGTCTCTGCTTCTTCGTTTTTGAGATGCTCTAAAAACGCTTTTACATCCAAAGCCTCGCCCGAGATTTGCCAGTGACGAGATCGTCTAATTCGCTTAAGATCGCACTGTTTTTCTGCTGCGAGTGTTTTCGCTCGCTTGGCATGGTCGCCCCCAATACGGTGAATCAAGGATGGGAGCGAAATCGTAATCTTCGTCTCTTTCATGGCCTTTTCTTTCATCGTCTTAGCCCTCAACCACCGACACATTCTCGCCAACCCATGCCAGCAACTGTTTTGCCGCTTTGGATAACACCTGATTTTGACGCACGATGTAGCCGAAATCAGTGTTTGGAAAACTTGGCAAAGGCGTAACTTCACGAGAAAGCTTTAATCTCGGATCGAGCGAGAAATCCGGCACAATAGCAGTCCCAAACCCCGCTTCCGCCCAGTCGATTTGTGCTTCCACACTGCCCACTTCCATCACGCGATGCTTAGGCAGATTTAGTTCAGGTAAAGACGAATCAATCAGCTCTCGGGTTCGAGTATCGTGCCCTAGCAGGATCAGCGTCTGGCTCTCTTTTCGATTGTCTTGCCACTCAAAAATGTTATCGCCAAACGCACACCAGTGAATCTGCGTGAGAGGCGTAAAATGCAGCGGTTGACTCTCTTTTTGTGCGATAACAAAGCCGATATCGGCACGCGCACTTTTCACCAAATCCACCGCTTGAGAAGATGTGGTATTGAACAATGCCAAGTCGATCCCCGGATATTCACTTTTGAATTGCTGAAATGGTTTGATAAGCAGTAAACGTGAAACAATATCGCTCGCCGCAATAGAAAGCGTCCCCTGCGTAAGATCGTTGATGGCATTGAGATCCGACTGACAAATTTGCAGCTCATTGAGCATCCGCTGCGCCGTAGCTAACAAACGCTTCCCCGCTTGCGTCAACTGCACAGGATTTCGCTCAATCAATTTCGTGCGCGTGGCTTGCTCCAACTGCTTGATATGCAAACTTACGTTCGGCTGTGTCATGTGGAGTTCCGTCGCTGTTTTACCAAAGTGTTTTACCTCTGCAAGAGTTACGAAGGTTCGCAGCCAGTTCAAATCTAACATTGCCAATTCCGATATGAGATTCTTATCAAGTTAATGAGTATAATTAATTTCTCTTATTATGGCGAACACCTTAAGATTTTTGCATCTGTTTTTGGAGATTAAATTATGTCGTCTATCGTTGTTGTGGGTGCAAACTGGGGTGATGAAGGCAAAGGCCGCATCGTTGACTTTTTGGCAGAGCAAGCTTCTGCGAGCATTCGTTTCCAAGGTGGTAACAACGCGGGTCACACCGTGGTTAACGATCTAGGTACGTTTAAGCTGCACCAGCTACCAAGTGGCGTATTCAACCCAGACTGTTTGGCAGTGTTAGGTCCGGGTATGGTTATCAGCCCTGCGTTGCTGTCTCAGGAGATTGCGGAAGTTGAAGAAGCAGGCGTAAAAGTGAATATGTGCATCTCAGATCGCGCAACACTGTGTCTACCTCTACACGCACTAGAAGATACGCTAGAAGAACAACGTTTAGGCGACAAAGCATACGGTTCAACTCGTCAAGGTATTGCACCTGCGTACGGTGACCGCGTAATGAAGAAAGGCATCCTAGTTGGTTGGTTGAAGCAACCAGAAGTATTGGTTGAACGCCTTCAATTCATGATGGATTGGAAACTGCCGCAACTGCGTGCACTTTACCCGACGTTCGAGTTTGAACAAACCGCTGAAGAACTGGCGAACTGGCTGCTAGAAGTCTCTGCACCTTGGCGCGATTCAATTTGCAACGTAACGCTTCCTCTAAAAGAACTACAAGCGAAAGACAAAACTCTATTGTTCGAAGCACAGCTTGGCGCAGGTCGTGACCTTGTTTACGGTGAGTACCCTTGGACAACATCTTCTAACGTTGTATCAATGTACGCGGGTATCGGCAGTGGTCTTCCGGCACTTCGCCCTGAGCGCGTTATTGCGGTTGCAAAAGCATTCAGCTCATCAGTAGGTACTGGTACGTTGATCACTGCAATGGAAGAGCAAGATGCTTTCCGCGAACTTGCAGGCGAGTTCGGTGCAACTACAGGTCGTCCACGCGATATGGGCTACTTCGACGCAGTCGCTACTAAGAATGGTGTTGAACTGCAAGCAGCAACTGAAATTGCGCTAACTAAAGTAGACTGTTTGACTGGCCTTAACGATCTGAAAATCTGTGTTGGCTACGAAGGCGACCACAACGAAAACCCAATCTGGCCTCAAACTGCCTCTCTTGCACCAATCTACGAGAAGATGGAAAGCTGGAGCGAGGACATCACTGGTTGTCGTAAGTTTGAAGAGCTTCCAGTAGCAGCACAGAAATACGTTCTACGCATTGAGGAACTCATGGGCGTACCAGTAAAAATGGTGTCTGTGGGTCCTGGTCGTGAACAAATGATTATGCGATAAGATGTGAATTAACACATCATTGGCAAGCGGCTTTTATCTGTTCCGGGGTAAAGCCGCTTTTTTTTTACAATGTAAACTTTGGAAAATTGCACGGCTAAATTCATGTTTAGTAACCTCATCACGAGACTCCTACCTCCTTTATTTATAAATCAATAAATTATAGGGCTTAACACGTTGTGCACGTTACTAGCACATCTCACTTGTTAAAGAAGCACGTCAATTAGGTTAACTGGTTGATTTGATATTCTTTAAGTGATTAGTTGATCACGATCTTCATCTGCAATTTGTTGAACTAGTACTCAAAAAATCTAACCCACTGTTTTTAGGATAGATGAGTTCCCCAACATCCAACCTAACAGCAGGTGATTCCCATGACGAAAAATCTTTTCCGCCTCAGTACGATAACCCTTGGTTTGTGCCTTAGTTCTTTGTCTTTCGCGCAATCCGAACTTCCGAACATTAAAATCCTTGCCACTGGTGGCACCATAGCAGGCGCAGGTCAATCTGCAACAGAATCAAACTACACAGCAGGTAAAGTCGGCGTTGAATCATTGATTTCTGCGGTGCCGAGTATGACCAAGATTGCCGATATTTCTGGAGAGCAAGTGGTCAGTATCGGTTCACAAGATATGAATGATGAAGTGTGGCTAAAATTATCGAAAAGAGTTAATGAGCTACTCGATCAAGATGATGTTGACGGCATCGTCATTACTCATGGTACGGATACGTTAGAGGAAACCGCTTACTTCCTTGATCTGACCGTCAAGAGCAAAAAGCCTGTCGTGATCGTCGGTGCAATGCGTCCTTCCACCGCAATGAGTGCTGATGGACCAGTCAACTTATACAATGCAGTCGTAACAGCCACCGATGAAGATTCAGAAGGACGTGGCGTGCTAGTCGCAATGAATGACACGATTTTCGATGCGCGAGATGTGACAAAAACCAATACAACCTCCGTCAGCACTTTCCAGTCACCCAACTTTGGTGCTATCGGCTACATTCATAATAGCGATGCCAAATATCAACGAAGCCCAGAACGTAAACATACGACAGAAACCCCATTCGATGTATCAAAGCTTACTAAGTTGCCTAAGGTCGGTATTGTTTATAACTATGCAAATGCCTCCAATTTGCCAGTGAAAGCCTTTGTGGATGCGAAGTTTGACGGCATCGTAAGTGCTGGTGTCGGTAATGGTAACTTGTACCACACTGTGTTTGATGAGCTAGAGAAAGCGAGTAAAGATGGCGTTGTTGTTGTAAGAAGCTCCCGAACGCCTAGCGGCTCAACCACTTTGGATGCTGAAATTGATGACGAAAAATACGGCTTTGTTGCCGCTGGTAAATTGAACCCGCAAAAAGCACGTATCTTACTGATGCTGTCACTGACTCAGACCAAAAACTATCAAGACATCCAAAAGATGTTCCAATACTATTAATTCTGTCTAAGGTTCATTCGATAGAGGAGGTACACACCTTACCTCCTCTTACACATAGCGACATGAGCGTCTCTTGTTAGCCAAACAAGCGACGCTTCATTCCTGCTTTTTCCAGAATACGCGTAGTAATTTCCTCAACAGACAGAGAGGACGTATTGATATATGGGATCGCCTCTCTTCTAAACAAAGCCTCAACAGTGTCTAGCTCCAGCTTGCACTGCTCTGTGCTAGCGTAATCACTTCCAGACAAACGATTCTCACGGATTTCAGTCAAACGTTCAGGGTCGATAGTAAGCCCGAACAACTTATGACGATGGATCTCAAACTCAGGTAACAAACGCATCATCTTCACATCTTCCGCAATAAACGGATAGTTCACAACACGTAAACCAAACTGCATCGCCATATACAAGCTAGTCGGCGTTTTTCCACTACGCGACACGCCAAGTAAGATGATATCAGCTTGCTCCAACCCTTTTAGTGTGATGCCATCATCATGCGCCAATGTGTATTCAATAGCCGCAATACGGTCAAAATAGGTGTCGGAATCTTTCCCCACGCTGCGAGAACGCTGCAACTTAGGCTTTGGTGCCATCTGAATGTCGTCTTGCACTTTCTGCACAATACTCTCCAACACATCGTAACTGTATGCTGGCGCTTCAAGCAGCATTTCACGTACTTCTGGAACGACAATTGAGAAAAAGACCAGAGGTTTGACGCCATTGCGCTGGTAGGAAGTTTCAATTTCTTTGACTACGTCAGTAGCTTTGTCCTGGCTTTCAACAAACGGAAAGGTTTTTTCGTTAGGAATGAACGGAAATTGACCGAGAACAACATGCCCTAATGTCTCACATGTTATCGCCGTACCGTCAGAAACATAGAACACATCACGACTTTGGTTATTTATTTGCATTTCTGTTTAATTTTTCAAAATCTTTTGAGTAGGATGGTACACATAATATTAATAAATCAGTTTGGCTTTCAGTTAGGTTCACCACAGCTTTAAAAATTCGTTTGAATTTTTTTCAGCCAGAACGTAATCGTTTGCCTTTGATATCAATCTGAATGAAGCAATGTATGGTCAACGTGTAATAACAGCCAACATGCGATTGTTTAGATCGATTTAAGTCCCCCTACTAAGCTGCAATGTTTCTGGAGAAAGACATGCAAAAGAACACCCTCTGGTTCAATGGCCTATCCATGGATGATGTCGACAAAGTCGGCGGTAAAAATGCTTCACTTGGCGAAATGGTTTCTAACCTAGCGAACGCAGGCGTTTCTGTACCAAATGGTTTTGCGACAACCTCATACGCGTTTAACCAATTCCTTGACCACGAAGGTTTGGATGAGCGTATTCACCAATTACTCGATGAACTAGACGTTGAAGATGTAGAAGCTCTGCGTAAGACAGGTGCAAACATTCGTCAATGGGTATTAGAGGCCCCTTTCCCTGCGGACCTTGAACAAGAAATTCGTGAAAATTACCAAGAACTGATCGAAGGCAATCCTGAGCTTTCAGTCGCAGTTCGTTCATCTGCTACGGCAGAAGACCTACCTGATGCTTCTTTTGCTGGTCAGCAAGAAACGTTTTTGAACGTGAAAGGCATCGACGCAGTACTAGAAGCAACTAAGCACGTTTACGCTTCTCTATTTAACGACCGTGCGATTTCTTACCGCGTTCACCAAGGGTTCGACCACCGTGGCATCTCGCTATCTGCGGGTATCCAACGTATGGTGCGTTCAGATAAAGCCTCGTCGGGTGTTATGTTTACACTAGACACTGAATCGGGTTTCGATCAAGTTGTCTTCATCACCTCTTCATGGGGTCTAGGCGAGATGGTCGTTCAAGGTGCAGTAAACCCTGACGAGTTCTACGTTCACAAGCCAATGCTTGAAGCAGGCGAACACCCAATCGTTAAGAAAACATTTGGTTCTAAGTTGATCAAAATGATCTACTCAGATAACCAAGAAATCGGCAAACAAGTTGATATCGTTGATACTTCTGATGAAGAGCGCAACACGTTCTCATTGAACGACGACGAGATTAAAGAGCTCGCAAAACAAGCAATGATCATCGAAAAGCACTATCAGCGTCCAATGGACATTGAATGGGCAAAAGATGGCATTGATGGCAAGCTGTACATTGTTCAAGCGCGTCCTGAAACCGTATGTTCACAAACGGAACAAAACGTGATTGAGCGCTACGAGCTACAAAACAAAGCGGATGTTTTGGTTGAAGGTCGTGCAATCGGTCAGCGCATCGGTAAAGGCGTGGTTCGCTTGGTTGACTCTCTGGACCAAATGTCTTTAGTCCAAGAAGGTGACGTGCTAGTTACAGACATGACTGACCCAGACTGGGAACCAGTGATGAAAAAAGCATCTGCAATCGTAACCAACCGTGGTGGCCGTACGTGTCACGCTGCCATCATCGCTCGTGAGCTTGGTATTCCTGCAATCGTTGGCTGTGGCGATGCGACAAGCAAGTTAACCGATGGTGCAACCGTGACCGTATCTTGTTCAGAAGGTGAAACGGGCTACGTTTACCAAGGTGAACTTGAGTTTGATGTAAAACGCTCTTCTGTTGATGAACTGCCACTGCTACCAACAAAAGTGATGATGAACGTGGGTAACCCTGATCGCGCGTTTGACTTCGCACAAATTCCAAATGAAGGTGTTGGTCTTGCGCGTCTTGAATTCATCATCAATAAGATGATTGGTATCCACCCGAAAGCATTACTTAACTTTGATGCACAAAGCGATGAGCTAAAAGCAGAAATCACTCAGCGTATTCGTGGTTACAAAGATCCTATCGATTTCTACGTAAGCAAACTGACAGAAGGTATCGCAACCATTGCTGCGGCATTTTGGCCGAAACGCGTTATTGTTCGTATGTCTGACTTTAAGTCTAACGAATACAGCAACTTGGTTGGCGGTAAAGCATACGAACCGCATGAAGAAAACCCAATGCTTGGCTTCCGTGGCGCGTCTCGTTACATTTCTCCAGTGTTTGAAGACTGCTTCGAGCTAGAAACTCAAGCAATTAAACGCGTTCGTAACGAAATGGGTCTGAAAAACGTTGAAATCATGATCCCATTTGTGCGTACACCAAGCGAAGCAGCATCAGTGATTGATTTGCTAGCGAAGTTTGATCTGCGCCGTGGCGATCAGGGTCTTAAAGTCATCATGATGTGCGAACTGCCATCCAACGCGGTCCTTGCCGATGAGTTCTTGAAGTACTTTGATGGCTTCTCGATTGGCTCAAACGACATGACTCAGCTAGCGCTTGGACTTGATCGTGACTCTGGCGATGTTGCACATCTATTTGATGAGCGCAACCCAGCGGTTAAGGTGATGCTTCAGATGGCGATTGATGCGGCAACAAAAGCAGGCAAATACGTTGGTATTTGTGGTCAAGGCCCATCAGACCACGACGACTTAGCGGAATGGCTAATGGATCAAGGTATTAGCTCTGTATCACTAAACCCAGATACGGTTATCGATACTTGGTTAAAACTCGGTAAAGTTAGCAGCAAGTAACACACGATAAACTCTAGCCCTCACACTCCACTTGTGAGGGCTTTGTTATTCACACGTCATTTCACAATCAGTTCGTGATTCCTCTCTCAAGTTCGTCATTTAGTCAATTTCATTATCAAAGTCTGATGACCTAAAATGAATGGTATATCGATAACTCCAGAGAGAATTTGATGAAAAAGCCTATCGCACTCCTTACTACATTGATGCTCCTGGCATCCCCTGCTTATGCCGATTGGGATGAAATTTCCAATAAAATGTCTGAGCTTGGCGACGCAGTTTCTGATACTGCACAAGATGCTTGGGACGACACCAAAGCGTTTTCAAAACAAGCGTGGCAAGATTTCACGAACTGGTCCGAGGAAGCGATCAATACCGCAGGCGAATGGACAGAAGCCAGCATCGAGAAAAGCAAAGAATGGATAGATGCTGCCGACAAAAAAATTGATGAGCTGATGGAAGGCGATACGCCAGAAGAAGCTCGCCAAGCCGTGGACTTAATGGCAGATAGCGCTTTGCTCAAGTTATTTAATGAAAAGCCGGAGGCAAAAGCTATTTACGACAACGCGTACGGCTACGCGGTCTTTGATTCTCGTAAATTATCTTTGCTGTTTCACACCAACTCAGGGTCAGGAGTCGCAGTGAATAAGGAAACAGAAGAACGCACTTATATGAATATGTTTGGTTTGGGCGTTGCACTTGGGGCTGGCGGCAAATTTTACCAACAAGTGGTTCTGTTTGAGAGCAAAGAAGACTTTGATACGTTCGTCAACGAAGGATGGGAGGCCACAAGTGAAGCCTCTGCTGTTGCGGGCGAAGATTCAGAGCAACTTTCAAAACAATTTAACAGCGGCGTCGCCGTCTATCAGTTGAACGCTAAAGGTTTGCTCATCGATGCTAACGTGTCTGGTTCTAAATATTGGGTTAACGAAGAGCTCACTAACTCGCAGTAATGCATAGCAACTAATCGCTTAAATAAAACCGTTGTTATGCACCCTTATCAATAAGTTAACGGGGATATGATTCCTCAAAACTGAGCACTTACGCAACTTTCTCTATGGAAGTCACCAGAAGATGGCGACTTCCCTTTCTCGTTGGATTGCTTTTGGTTATGCTTGCGCAAAACCACCTGCAATTCGGTATCCCATGCCTGACAATAACTTTAATAATCTGCTAACAGAAGCAATTTCTGCTCTTAACACGCCTAACTTTACTCCTAAACTTATGCGTGTCATTCGCACTCTTTTTCATTTTGATTGCGCAGTTATTTTAGGTTACCGAGAAGGTAAACATCCTATTTATCTCTACGACTCAATTGAGAACGAGCGAGAGTTACTTTTTCAACGCTACCTTACTGACTCATTTCAAAATGACCCTTTTTTTCTCAAACTAAACGAGACAAAGCAACAAGGCGTATTTACGCTCAAAGACGTGGCGCGTAAAGGCGTTGATTTTACTTCCTACTGCGAACAGTTCTACCATCAGACCGGGTGGAAAGACGAACTGAGCATGCTAGTCGAAGTTGAATCTGGCCGTTGGGTCATGCTGTACTTCGGGTATATGAATGATGGAAAATACTTTTCTCAGCAACAAATCAATAAGCTAAAGCCCTATTTCCCGATAATTCAGTCGCTTTGTCAGCAGCATTGGAAACAAACGGAATTTACCTTTTCTGAGCCTGTTTTTGCACAGAGTGCTTATTCTGGCAGTATGCGATTAGCCATTGAGCAAGCTTTAGCAACGTTTGGCGTAGAATCACTCACCCGTCGCGAACAAGAGGTGGCTTCGCTTCTCGCTCAAGGGTTTGACACCAAAGAAATTGCCGCGCGGTTACACTTAGTTCAAGGCACGGTCAAAAATCATCGAAAGCGAATTTACTCGCAATTAAATGTGTCTTCATTGAGTGAGTTATTCCAGCTTTTCCTCAATCACCTCATTCTCCATTCAAGATAAAAAACTGTCCCTTAAGGGATATATCGAGAAAAGGTGTCGCGTTTTAGTCTGAATGTAACAACCACTAAAACAGACAAAAAGAATGACGACACCATTACTGCAAGATTTACAAGATCGCGGCTTGATTGCACAAGCCAGCGATTTGGAAGAAATTCAGACACTTCTCTCACAGCCACAAACCGTTTACTGCGGCTTCGATCCTACAGCTGGCAGCTTACATATCGGCCACCTCGTGCCTTTGATTATGCTTAAGCGCTTTCAAGATGCCGGACACCAAGCTGTTGCCTTGATTGGCGGTGCAACGGGCATGATTGGCGACCCAAGCTTTAAAGCGACTGAGCGCAGTCTGAACTCAGAGGAAATCGTCTCAGGCTGGGTTAACGATCTTTCTAATCAAATTCAGCAGTTGATGAATCACCAACTGGCCAAGCCGATGATCATGGTAAACAACGCTGACTGGATGAAAGCGATCAATGTGATCGACTTCTTCCGCGATGTGGGTAAGCACTTCTCAATCAATACTATGGTCAACCGAGAATCGGTAAAACAACGCCTGCAACGACCTGACCAAGGTATCTCCTTCACCGAATTTAGCTACGCCCTACTGCAATCGTACGATTTTGCCGAGCTAAACCGTCGATACGGTTGCCGTTTGCAAATCGGTGGCAATGACCAATGGGGAAACATCGTCAGCGGGATCGATTTAACTCGCCGTCAAAATGGTGAGCAAGTATTTGGCTTAACTCTGCCGCTGATCACCAAATCCGATGGCACCAAATTTGGCAAAACCGAAGGCGGTGCAGTATGGCTAGATCCTAGCAAAACCTCTCCTTACGCGTTCTACCAGTTCTGGCTTGGCGCAGAAGACGCCGACGTTTACCACTTCTTGCGTTACTACACATTCTTGAGCTGCGAAGAAATTGCCAGCATTGAAGCGCAAGACCAAGCAAGCCAAGGTAAGCCACAAGCACAACGTATTCTCGCTGAAGAAATGACGCGATTTGTTCATGGCGAAGAAGGCCTAGCCAGTGCCGAGCGTATCACTCAAGCTTTATTCAGCGGTAATGTGCAACAACTGAGTTTGGGTGAATTAAAACAGTTGGAGTTGGATGGTTTACCAAGCATTGAGAGCACACAACAAGATTTGGTTGAGCTGTTGATTGAGTCGGGCTTAGCAAGTTCGAAGCGTGTTGCACGCGAACACATCAGCAACAACGCCATCAGTGTAAACGGTGAAAAAGTGGCGGCTGATAACCCGAGTTTAAGCTTCCCACTGTTTGATCAATATTGGTTACTGCAACGCGGTAAAAAGCACTTCTGCCTCGTAAAGCGTGCCGCGTAGCAACACTCGCAGTACAAAACCTATAAAAAAATTCCCCTCACCACTTTCGTGATGAGGGGAATCCAAATTTGAACGATTTTAAGCCTAACAATAGGCAAAGACGTTGCTTATTGCGTTCTTAAACGTTGCCAGTACTTTTTGTAAATCGCTAACGTTTCTGCGCCAACATCATTAATAAACTCGCCTTTTTTCAAGTCTTCTGATGAAGGGAAAATAGTACGGTTGTTTTTCAACTCTTCTGGCAATTTGTCACGCCCAGCGTTCGTTGCCGACGCATAACCCAAACTGGTCACGATTTCCGCTTGGTTCTCTGATTGGTACATGAAGTTAATAAATTTATGCGCCAATGCTTTGTTTTTACTGCCAGACGGAATAGTGAAGTTGTCCATCCACAATACCGCGCCCTCTTCCGGCATCACGAACTTCAGCTCAGGCATTTCAACCTGTCCTTGGAATGCGTTGCCGTTCCATTGCATGCCGACCGATGTTTCACCGGACACGTAAGGGACTTGCGGCGCATCTGAGTTGTACAGTAATACGTTGTTTTTCAGCGCGACTAGAGAATCAAAAGCCTGCTCGATTTCAGTTTCGTCTTTTGTGTTCACGCTATGGCCATTTTTCTTCAGCGCCATACCAAACACATCGCGGACGTCATCAATCAACATGACTTGTTGTTCGTATTGAGACTCCCATAAGTCTGCCCATTTGGTCACTGGTTGCTCAACCATGGATTCGTTGTAGCTGATCCCGGTAATGCCCCAAATATAAGGCAGAGAGTAATCATTTTTCGGATCGTGCGCTTGGCCAAGTAAGCCGTCCATTGTGTCTTGCATGTTTGGCACTTGAGCGTGATCTATTTTCGAAAGCAGCCCTTCTCGACCCATTTTTTCAATGAAGTACGCAGAAGCAAAAACCACATCGTAGCCAGAACCTTTTAGCAATTTTAGCTTGGTATACATTGATTCATTATTCTCAAAGGTCGAATAATTAATCGTAACGCCTTCTTGTTTTTCAAACGCTTTTAACGATGCTTCCGGCAAATAGCCACCCCATGCATAAACGTTCAACGTTTTGCTATCTGCATGAGCAAACATGCTGAGCACAAGAGCACTCAGCCCCAATCCTTTGATGATTAATTTCATGGTATGCAATCCAACCAGTCCAGCGACGCGCTGGGATTCGGGTGCATAATTAGGTAATTGTTACCCAATTGAAAGAAAATTTAATTAATCTTTAACAGCAAAAATATTTATCGAATTTATAAAATTAACGCATGTTTTTAATAGCGACTGTGCATACCAAAATGATGAGACATTCCATCTTCCATTCGGCCACCTTTCCAGCCACCAGAGCCGAGTAAATTAAGCACATCTTGAGCGGTATAATCGGCACCAGAAAAGAAATCATGCGCCACGTCTGAGCGTATTGCTTGCAACTCTGGTTGATTTTCCAAATCAAGATCTTGCGGATCCGCATATAATGCCAACGCAATTTTTTGTTGGCACGCGCTTAACTCACTGGTGCTCGTCTTTACCTGACCAACCGAAAAATACTCACGACTGCCGTATCCCACCAGCAATCTGGTACTCATTAGTTTAATCACTTTCTTAATCCGACGACGCTGTATAAATCTCAACATGTTTTGTTATTCCTGTATTAAGTTGGCTATGGTCGTATTCTTTTGTTCGAATTAAAACACTCTGTTTTATCCGCGAAATTTCTCTAGCGCTTTTCGCGATGATCGGTTGTATAATACGATTCTGAAATATTTTGTTACGTTACCTCGGTAACACCTGAGACTGCAACATGAACAACAGCAGATGGGTCGGCTTTATAGGCGGCACGATTGTCTTACTTAGTACCTTTATCCTATTCGGATCTTCCGTCCACGCTGCTTGGTACCGAATCCCTGCGGAAGCCATTCATGGTATCGCCTTCACTTTGGCTTTTGGTTTAGGGTTAAACAGCCTGCTGGCGTACGCGACGGCAGTGATTACTCTTGCTGCACTATTCTACATTGGCTTTGTCGTTAGCTATCGGGTCCATCAGAAACTTAAATAGTCTTCTGTCTCAACCTGAGCTTAATAACGGATACTTGGTAACTAAAAAGGGAGCAAACGCTCCCTTTTTAGTTATCAGCATGTAGATGTTCTATGCCCGCTTTAATCATTAAGGTGGCATACCCTCAACGACTGCTGCATACCTGAAACATCATCACCTAAATACTCAACCGTCATTGGAACCTTGGCCAACAGAGTAAAACTAGAGTCACTGAACCTTCCATCAGCATCACTCTCCAAATGAACAAAAAACGCAGGCTTATCCGCAATCAATGTAATTTTCCTCCCTTCAATAGAGACACCTATATTGGCTTTCGCTATCGGCAAGGTTTTTAGCTCGTGAGTACTAAACCATGTGTTGCTTATTCTGTCTTCACCGATTTGCGCTTCAACATAGAAGAAGCCTGACGTAAGTTCGTCCTTCTCGATCGATTCATCCAATTGCCACAAAATCGTATTGCTGTCTGCTATGACTGTTTGTTCTAAGCTCCAACATTGCTTTTCTTCCCCTTGCCAATCTACCCACTTAAGCAGTGCGTTGACGCTTGCGGACTCTTTGGCATCATTGAGCAAATGTAGGCTCAACTTGCCTGTATGCTCGGAAAATACCAAATACTGTGGCGCAAAAAATCGCTTCGCATGGTAGTGCAACTGCTTCCATCGACCACTGTATTCCAAACTAGACCAAGAACTGACAGGCCAATTGTCGTTGAGTTGCCAGTACAGCATGCCGCGACAAACTGGAGAAATGGCACGCCAATGATCGCATGCAGTTTTGATCGCGATTGCCTGCTGAACTTGACTTAAATACAGCATGCTCTCGAATCCAGAGGGAAAACGAAAATAGCGCGTGAACATCTCTGTAATAATACTATGACCTCGAGGGTTCTTCTGATGTTGTTCGAAAGTTGGGGATGTAATATTCCAGTCTTGCTCAGGGACAAACCGCTTAACTTCAGCAAAAGATGGCCAAGATTGAAAACCAAACTCAGAGCAAAAACGAGGATTCACGTCAACGTAAGCACTGAATGATTTTCCTGAATGCCAAACGTCCCAAAAGTGCATATCGCCTTTACTATCATCATGCCACGCATCACCGAAATCCAGTTCACCATTACATGAGGAACTTGGCCAGAAACGGCGAGTGCTATCTTGCTCGGTAATCTCCTTCTCAATCATGCGGTTGAGGCGATCGTAGTTAACCGTGTATTTGACTTTGCTGCGCTTAGATTCGTCATACCAACCAATAGCTCCAATCACTTCATTGTCACCACACCAAAGTGCGATTGATGGGTGCTTCTTAAGCCTCGGGATTTGGAATCTAAGTTCTTCTTCTACGTCTTTTAAAAACTCGTCGTTTGATGGGTACAACGAGCAGGCGAACATCATGTCTTGCCACACCAACAAACCAAGTTCATCACAAAGGTTATAAAAGGTTTCACTCTCGTACTGACCACCGCCCCATACGCGAATCATGTTCATGTTGGCGTCAACCGCACTTTGCAAAAGGTTGCGATAACGTGTTTCGTACTCTCGCCCCGGCATTGCGTCAATAGGGATCCAGTTGGCACCTTTAGCATTAATCGGTACGCCATTGACGATAAATTCCATTGCAGAGCCGTGCTCATCAGCTTGGTTATTTAGGGTTAACTGACGCAAACCAATGTTGTGCGTTAACTTTTGCTCTCTGCAAGAAATGGTAATGGGATAGAGATACGCTTCGCCATAACCCGATGGCCACCAGCGTTGAGGCTCCAAAATGTGGAACTGGCAATGATAGTGACCACTTCCTTTTGTTTGAATACATTGACGCCCACCATTAAATTCAACCATCATTTCATGGCGTTGACTGTCCGTTTCCACTTCAACTACTACATCAAGAAACACACTCCCATCGGCTTGCCATTGCTGCTCTGTCGAGAAGCCTTTGAGCCAAAGCTCATTCACAATGTCGATTTGAATGGGGTCGTAAATACCCGATACCATCAAGCAAATGCCCCAGTCCCATCCGGAATGGCATTGTGTTTTGCGGATCAAGTTCATGTGTGGAATTTGGTTGTTGCCCATTGCCGATGGAATAGGAAATGGCAGTTTTTTTGCTCTTGCGATACCTTCTAAATCCGCCCGAGCAAACTCAACCCGAATCGTGTTAGTACCTTGCTTTAAATGCGGTTTAATATCCACACGTTGCTGGGTAAACATGTTGCTGCAAGTTAGTGCTAGCTCACCATTAACATAGAAGGTTGCCAATGTATCGACACGAGTTAGCGTCATCCAAATTTGCTTGGCAGACAACGTAAACGCGTCGACGTCAAACTCACGTGAGATATGCCACTCACACTCTTCAATCCATCGAACTTTGTTTTCATTATCGGCAAAATAAGGATCTGGAATCTGCTCTGCTTGTAAAAGCGCCGACACATTATCGCCCGGAATAAACATTGGAATTTCAAGATTGGGGCGCTGTGGCGAGGTAAGCATCCACTGCCCGTTAAGTTCGAAGTGAGCCATCGAGTTAAACCTTAGCTTGGGAAAAACATGTTTTCTCAATGTAATCCTGATAATCCCATGCAAAAACAAGGGAAATGTTAATTACATACGAAATGCGGTGCATTTCACGTAAAAACTCTTTCTTTTGATCTCTACCCAAAAATCAGCAACTTGGCTAACCTGTTAAAAATTAATCGAAATCTAAGGTTATATTTGCAACTTCGACATGTTAACATCATCGGCTTTTTGAACATCCTCACACTTTTCGTCGAAACGATGTGAGGGGAAATGCACGGCTTCATAGCCCTAAAAAGCGAAGTAATTATGTCAAATATGACGAATGCCGCCTCCCACACAGCGCCTATTCAGGATGCTGACTATTCTGCTATTCATCCCCCATCTTTACTCAAGCGCCTCGAACTCACCAATCCTGTCTTTTGGTTAAGTGGTAGCTTCCTCACTCTATTCGTTTTACTTGCTCTAACGAATACCGACTCTCTAACCGCAATGGTTAACACCGGCTTCGGCTTTGCTACTAAATATTTCGGAGCTTACTGGCAAGTACTGCTTCTTCTGAATTTCCTAATTGGTTTGGCTCTTGCGTTTGGTCGCACTGGTTATGTGCGCCTAGGTGGTCTAGCGAAACCTGATATTGATAACTTTAAGTGGTTGTCAATCGTACTCTGTACTCTACTTGCAGGTGGTGGTGTGTTCTGGGCCGCAGCTGAGCCTATCGCGCACTTTGTGACTGCTCCGCCTCTATACGGGGAAGCCTCACCGAAAACTGCCGCAATCAATGCCCTATCTCAGTCTTTTATGCACTGGGGCTTCTTAGCTTGGGCGATCCTTGGTGGTCTATCTTCCATTGTCTTAATGCACTTGCATTACGATAAAGGCCTGCCTCTTAAGCCGCGTACTCTGCTTTACCCTGTGTTTGGTGATAAAGCCATTAAAGGCTGGATTGGTGATGTTGCTGACGCATGTAGCATCATTGCAGTAGCAGCAGGAACCATCGGTCCTATCGGCTTCTTAGGTTTACAAATTAGCTACGCGCTAAACTCATTGTTTGGCCTGCCAGATACGTTCGTAACGCAAAGTATGGTTATTATGGCGGCGATCCTGATGTATACCCTTTCCGCACTGAGCGGATTGAGCAAGGGTATTCAAATCGTCAGTCGTTACAACATCATTTTGTCTGTACTATTAATTGGTTACATCCTGTTCTTCGGGCCGACAAGCTTTATCGTTGATGGCTACGTGCAAGGCGTTGGTCGTATGGTGGATAACTTCTTCCCTATGGCACTTTACCGTGGTGATACAGGCTGGCTAAGTTGGTGGACAGTATTCTTCTGGGGTTGGTTTATCGGTTATGGCCCAATGATGGCGATCTTTATTGCTCGTATCTCTCGTGGTCGTACAATTCGCCAATTAATCATGTCTATTAGCATCGCGGCACCGCTGATTACTTGCTTCTGGTTTAGTATCGTTGGTGGCAGTGGCCTTGCGTTTGAACTTGATAACCCTGGTTTGATTTCATCTGCGTTTGAAGGCTTTAACTTGCCTGCAGCACTGCTAGCGATTACTGGTGAATTACCTTACCCAATGATCATTTCGGTTCTTTTCCTGATCTTAACGACAACATTTATCGTGACGACGGGTGACTCGATGACTTACACAATAAGTGTAGTGATGACGGGCTCAACAGAACCAAACGCAGTGATTCGCTCGTTCTGGGGGCTGATTATGGGTATTGTCGCTATTGCGCTTATCTCAATGGGCTCTGGTGGTATTTCTGCATTGCAGTCTTTCATTGTGATTACCGCCGTACCTGTGTCTTTCATTTTGCTGCCAAGCATTTGGAAAGCACCCGGCATTGCAAGCAGAATGGCGAAAGAGCAAGGCCTCGTTTAAACCGCCTCTCTAACCAATATGCGAAAAAGAGCCCTTCATTGGGCTCTTTTTAATTCTGCGCTTTATCCTACGCTATCAATGCGAATCATCACTGCGTCTGGACGCCAATACTCGAATTCGCAGTCCATTAAATGCCCATCTTGTTTGTAGTTTACCCGCCGAATTTTCAGAACGGGTTGTCCTTCAACTAGGTTCAACGCCTTAGCGACATGAGCAGGAGCTGACGTGGGAATCACATCAAAACGAGAGCGCTTTGTCTCGTAACCATACTTCTCACGATAAATGCCCGTCAGGGACATGGTGAGGTTCTCAAACAATATACCCTCAAACAGTGCCGCTTTGAGCACGTTCTCAACAAACAATACCGCTCGCCCATCAATAAAACGTAACCGTTCAATTACATAAATTGGGGTAATTAGCTCCACCTCTAACGATTTGGCATACTCACCTGCGGCCATTTCACTTCGCACGTTGAGTAACTTAGTTTCTGCAATACGATGCTGCTCTCGAATCATCTGATGGAAGTGAGAACGAGACAACGGGTTGTAACAGATACGCTCAGGAGATACATACCAACCCCGGCGCTCTTCTCGATAAATAAGACCTTCAGTTTCTAAAGACACCAACGCATCTTTGATAGTGATTCGAGTTGTAGAAAACAGCTCACTGAGCTCTCTCTCTGACGGCAGTTTTTGTCCTTCCGACATGATGCCGGAAAGAATCTGCTGTTTTAAGCTGCTTCTAATTTTTCCTAATTGGGTACCAAATTGTCCGGTGCCTGTCGCTCTCATTCTGATCTAGTCCAACGATAATTTGACGAATAACATAAGGCGTTTACGTAACAAAAATATGACATTAATCAACAGAACACATACTGAACGTATGAAATATAAGTGCCATATAAAATCAGCAAAACTGTCAAATTACTTGCGCTAAATCGTCACATTCCATCCATAGCATACAAAGCGAACTTACTGACCTAGTCCAGAAGGATGGAGACAATGAAAACTTTGCTAAGTCGTTCAATTACCGCACCAGCGGCAATCATTGCGGTAACGCTCGCTACGCCAACAGTAGCGAAAGAAGCCGATATTGAATCTTTGGTAGCAGCAGCACAAAAAGAAGGGGCGGTTTACAGTGTGGGTATGCCTGACAGTTGGGCAAACTGGAAAGACACTTGGGCTGATTTAAAGTCAAATTACAACCTTAAGCACCAAGACACGGATATGAGCTCGGCTCAAGAAATCGCAAAATTCGAAGCTGAGAAGAAAAACGCGACCGCAGACATTGGTGACGTAGGCTTTGCCTTCGCACGTGTAGCGGTTAAAAAAGGCGTCACTCAGCCATATAAACCAACAACTTGGAATGACATCCCAGATTGGGCAAAAGACGAAGATGGTCATTGGGCACTTGCCTACACTGGCACTATTTCTTTTATCTCCAACAATAACCTCGTAAAAGACGCGCCAAAAACGTGGGATGACCTATTAAAAGGCGACTACAAAGTGACCGTAGGTGACGTAGGCGTAGCAGCACAGGCAAACAACGCGGTTCTCGCCGCAGCTTTCGCCAACGGTGGGGACGAATCCAACCTCAAGCCTGCGCTCAAATTCTTTTCTGAACTCGCGAAGCAAGGTCGTCTTTCATTTACCGATCCGAACATCGCCAACCTAGAAAAAGGCGAAGTTGAAGTGGCGATCATGTGGGACTTCAATGCATTGAACTACCGCGACAAAATTGACCGCGACCGCTTTACAGTGAGCATTCCTCAAGATGGCTCTGTGATTTCTGGTTATACAACCATAATCAATAAATACGCGAAGAACCCTAATGCAGCAAAGCTTGCTCGTGAATACATCTTCAGCGATCAAGGGCAAATCAACTTAGCAGAAGGTTATGCGCGTCCAATCCGCACCAACATCACACTGCCTCAAGCAGTGCAAGACAAGCTAATTGCTAATGACCAATACAGCAATGTTCACCCAGTGACTGACTTCTCAGCTTGGGAAAAGTCCGCACGTAAGCTGCCACGTCAATGGCAAGAAAGTGTCTTAATCCACCAGCAATAAGAGTAAGTCGTTATGAGCAATAAGGTCATCCTTGTTGTTCTAGATGGACTGAACTATCAGGTAGCCCGTGATTGCATGGGCTACCTCAATGGTCTTCTAGAACAAAGTCGTTCCCAACAAGAAACTCGCGCAACGCTTTATCCTGTGCAGTGTGAGCTGCCCTCTATGTCTCGCCCACTTTATGAGTGCATTTTAACGGGCGTTCGCCCTGTAGAAAGCGGCATCGTAAACAACAATATCGTTCGTCTATCCAAACACGATTCCATTTTCAGTTTGGCAAAAGCCCAAGGAAAAGTGACCGCTGCGGCTGCCTACCATTGGGTAAGTGAGCTTTATAATCGCGCGCCATTTGAACCTGTTCGCGATCGTTTCACGCATGATGAAACCCTGAATATCCAGCATGGCTGCTTTTACCATTGGGATCATTATCCTGATGAAGCCTTGTTCCTGGACGCAGAGTATTTACGTCGCAACTATCAACCTGATTTTTTATTGATCCATCCGATGAATATCGACGATACAGGACATAAGTTTGGCCTAGACTCTCGCCAATACCGCAATTGTGCGCGAGGTGCAGACATTATTCTTTCCAACTACATCGATCAATGGCTTGCTGATGGGTATCAAATCATTGTGACCAGCGATCATGGCATGAACAACGATCTTTCTCATGGTGGGATTTTACCTGAAGAGCGAGAAGTTCCCCTGTTTGTCATTGGTGATAAGTTTACCCATCAAGATTGTCATGTTAAGCAAACTGATATTTGTGGCACCGTTTGTCAATTGCTAAACCTTGACCACACGAAGCCATACACTCAGGAATTGTTAGCACTATGAGCAGTTCAGTCCTCTCCCCAAGCTCCAGCGAATCACGCTCAAATTTGGCAAGTACTTGGTTAAAGCGCTTTAAGCCAGCCATTTGGTTGGTGCCTTTCGCGCTGTTTTTCTACCTATTTCAACTCGCACCGATGATTTGGGTGCTGTTAAACAGCTTTATCTACGATGGCGAGTTTGCCTTCGATAACTACATTGAAGTGCTCGACTCCGCCTTTATGATGCAGGCGTTTGGCAACAGTTTGTGGTTAGCTATATGGTCGAGCATTTTTGGCTTAGCCATTGCGACTCTGTTGGTCTCTTCTCTGCGCAGAGTCGATTCTAAAGTCCGCGACGGTGTGATTGCGTTTACGAACATGAGCAGCAACTTTGCAGGCGTACCTCTGTCATTCGCTTTTATTATTATTTTGGGCACCAATGGGGCGATTACCCTTTTGCTCAAGCAGTATGGCTTACTCGGTGATTTCGACCTTTATGGTAAATGGGGCCTGCTGGCCATTTACATCTACTTCCAAATCCCGCTGGCGGTGTTGTTGCTCTACCCTGCGTTCGATGCGTTGAGTGATGATTGGCAAGCAGCTGCTGCGCTACTGGGAGCCAAAACATCACAGTATTGGGCGAAAATCGCTCTGCCAGTGCTCTCACCAGCCTTATTCGGTACCTTTATTATCTTAATAGCCAACGCAATTGGCGCATATGCGAGTGTTTATGCGTTGACCTCCGGTAACTATAACGTCATCACAATTCGAATTGCGAGTCTGGTATCGGGAGACCTGTTCCTTGAACCTAATCTCGCCGCTGCAATTTCGGTGATTCTAATGGCGTTACTTGCCTTTATCACAGTGATTAACCAATGGCTCATTTCGAAAAGCTATGCAGGTAGGAAGTAGTCATGCACAACGTTAATAATCGATTCCATAAAACGGTGGTTTATTCCATTGTTGGGATCATGCTCATCCCGATTTTAGCGACCTTTGTCTATTCGCTTTCATCACGCTGGGGCGCCACGGTGCTTCCAGATGGTTTCACTTTTGATTGGTACGTTAAATTGCTGACCGACCCACGCTTTTTGCAAGCGTTTGGGCGTTCGCTGTTTATTTGTATTGCTTCGCTAACCCTCAGTGTGATTCTGGTTCTGCCAGCGATATTCGTGGTGTTTTACTACTTTCCGAAGCTCGATAAGCTCATGAACGTATTGATTTTGCTACCATTCGCTGTACCACCAGTGGTGTCCTCCGTCGGCTTGCTTCAACTTTATGCTGACAGTGAAATCTCCCTTATCGGTACTCCTTGGATTCTAGTAGGTACTTACTTCACCATCGCGTTACCGTTCATGTATCGTGCGATTTCTAATAGCTTCGAAGCAATTAACCTTAACGATTTAATGGACGCTGCACACTTGCTAGGGGCAAGCACAACCAAAGCGTTTTTGATGGTCATTTTACCTAACCTCAAAAAAGGACTGATGGCATCGCTTTTCCTTTCATTTTCATTTCTATTGGGAGAGTTTGTGTTCGCCAATATTTTAGTCGGCACACGTTATGAAACCCTGCAAATCTACTTGTATAACATGCGTCAGACGAGCGGCCACTTTACGTCTGCCTTAGTGATGACCTACTTCCTATTTATTTTTTTACTGACTTGGTTGGCAAGTCGTTTCAGCCGAGGAGTCAAACAATGAGCTACGTAACAGCGAAAAATCTGACTAAACGTTTTGGTGATAACACCGTATTTGAGGACATTCACTTTAACATCGAGCAAGGTGAATTCATTACGCTTTTAGGCCCTAGCGGTTGTGGTAAATCGACACTACTTCGCAGCCTTGCTGGGCTTAACCCTGTCGATGGAGGCGAGATTTGGGTAAACGGAGAAGATATCACGCATCAAGTCCCGCAAGAGCGTGGTATTGGGATGGTCTTTCAATCGTATGCGCTGTTTCCCAATATGACCGTCGAAGGCAACATTGCATTTGGCTTAAAAATGAAAAAGCTTGCGAATGATGATATTCGACGTGAAGTGGCTAAAGTCATCAAACTGGTGGATCTGGCAGGTAAAGAAAAACACTATCCGCATCAACTTTCTGGCGGTCAGCGCCAGCGTGTCGCACTCGCTCGAGCGTTGGTGGTGAAACCTCGCATATTATTGCTTGATGAACCACTTTCTGCGCTTGATGCCAAAATCCGCAAACACCTTCGTCAGCAAATCCGAGATATTCAGAAAGAGATGAATCTCACCACTATCTTCGTAACTCATGACCAAGAAGAGGCGATGATTATGTCTGATCGTATCTTCCTAATGAGTAAAGGAGAAATTGTTCAAGCAGGAACACCTGAAGAAATCTATACTCATCCTGCTAACGAGTTTGTGGCCGGTTTCATGGGGCACTACAACCTTGTAGAGGCCAATAAAGCCAAGCAACTCTTCAACATTGATACCGAATGGAAAGTGGCGATTCGCCCAGAGTCTATATATGTAAAAGAGCAAGGTCGTCAATATGATAGCCACATCTCAGCGCCACAAGTAGGTACGATCACCAACCACCAGCTTCTAGGTAATGTTATTCGCTATCAAGTGAACGTTGAAGAGTGTGAGCTCACTGTTGACTTACTTAACCGCTCTTCAGAACGCTTACTAGCGAATGGCAGCCAACTAGAACTACTCTTTAACCTAAACGAAATTCAACCAGTGAGAGCCTAAACATGTCCAAACCTTTGTATGTTTTTGATATGGATGAAACCCTAATAAACGCTGACTGCGCAATGATTTGGAACGAGTTTATGGTTGAGAAAGGCATCGCGACTGATCCTTTATTTATTATGGAAGATCAGCGTCTAATGGCCTTGTACTCTGAAGGCAAAATGGACATGGAAGATTACCTAGCGTTCTCCATGAAGCCACTAGAAAACATGCCGATTGAAGAAGTAAACGCCTTGGTTGAAGAATGTGTTGAAAGCCATATTTTGCCTAAACAGTTCCCTCAAGCCAAAACCCTGATTGAGCAACTGTCTCGTGATGGTATAGATATGGTTATCATCTCTGCCAGCGTCACTTTTTTGGTGGAAGCCGTTGGTCGCCGTCTTAATATTCCAACCGCACTCGGAATTGATTTAATCGAGAAAAACAACCGTTATACTGCTGAAATCGACGGTATCCCGAGTTATCGTGAAGGCAAAGTCACGCGATTAAAACAGTGGCTAGAAAATCAGCCTGAGCCTTATTCCGAAATCCATTTCTATACCGATTCAATCAACGATTTACCGCTTTGTGAATACGCGAACTACGCTTATCTGGTAAATCCATGCCCACAACTAAAAGAACACGCCAACAGACCGAATTGGAGTGTGTTAAGTTGGGGGTGATATAGCCTCACAAGACCGTTCTTCCTAAGTAAATACTTTTCTATTTGTTCAAAGAGCAGTTCTTTCTGCTCTTTTTTACTTCTCTTCATCACAAATTAATCACTTGATTAAATACTGATTAATTTTTCACATGTCGCATGAGAAATCAGCGTCTTATAATTAATCAAATGTTTAATATTTTGAGAGAAGATTGTGACGGAAGCGCATCGAAGGGCGGGAAGACCCACAGATAATATCGACGCAAGGGAAAAACTGATTTTCCACGCGCGCGAACTCTTCACCATTATGGCTTATGACAAGGTCTCTACTCGCCTAGTCGCGCAGAAAGCAGGCGTGAACGTGGCGATGATTCGTTACTACTTTGGCAACAAAGAAGGCTTGTTCGAGACCATGTTGCGCGAAACACTGTCACCGATGCAAAAGCAGATGCAGACGTTGGTATCCAACAGTAACGAGCAAAACTTTCTCGATCTAATGCGCACCTACTACCGCGAAATGATCAAGGTACCACAGTTCCCACGCTTAGTTGCCCAAGTTATGAATATGCCCCCATCGGAAACCCAACGCAAACTGCTCGAAAAAGTCTTCGCAGATATCAGTAAGCCAATGCAAGGCGTGATCTTTGATAAGTTGATCGACAGTGGCGTTTTACGAAAAGACGCCGACCCTCAACTTTGTCGCGTCTCTTACATCAGCTTGATGGTATTTCCTTTTATGGCACCACCAGCACTGCTCGCCATTCATGGCATTGAACTTTCTGAAGCCTTCTTGAACCGATTATTCGAACACAACATACAACTGATGAAACATGGATTTTTAGACTCGGGCGACCAATATGAAGATAAATAAAAAGCTGCTGTTCTTTCCTGCTCTTGCGGTGGGGGTCGTCATTCTGTTTTTGGCGATTAGCCTCAAACCAGATTTGCCCGTAAAACCCGCTGGAGATCGTGCACGGTTGGTCGAGACGATTCCACTTGAGCTCAAAGCCATTGCTCCAGTAGCCATAGGGTTTGGCAAGATCGCCCCAAAAGTGGAATGGAAAGCGATAGCCGAAGTGACGGGGAAAGTGGTCTACCGCCATCCGCAGCTGGAAAAAGGACAAGTGTTGCAAGCAGGGACAGAAATCTTGCGAATCGACCCACTCGATTACGAACTGAAACTGGTTCAAGCTCAAGCCGATCTCAAATCTGCTCAAACCTCTCTGGCTAAGCTGAACCAAGAAGAAGCGAATCTCAAAAGCACACTCAAGATAGAAGCCAACCGTCTGGTTATCGCCAACAAAGAGTTAGACCGTAAACAAAACCTACGTAAAAAAGGCCTAACGTCTCAATCGGATGTAGATCAGCAAGAGCAAAGCGCGCTCTCTCAACGTAAGTTAGTACTGGATATTGAAAATCAAATTGGTTTGATGCCGGATGAGAAACGAGTCGCGGAAGCCCTAGTTAAAGTTAATGCATCAAAAGTGGATGAGGCCGAACGCTCGCTTGATAAAACCATCATCACGCTTCCTTACGATTTGCGTATTGCTGGCGTAGAAATTGAGAAAAAGCAAGTGGTTAATCTACAACAGACCATGGTGACCGGGCATGGTATTGATGTTATGGAGGTTGAAGCTCAACTGTCCATTCATGACATGCAAACTTTGGCTGCGAGCATCGGTGAGTTTGTTCGTGATGAATCTGGTATTCCACAACCTGATATGAATGCGATTCATGCCAACATTGAACTCAGCAGCGGTAACCTCTCTGCAAGCTGGCCTGCGAAAGTTGCACGCATCAGTGAAACGGTTGATCCAAGCCAAGCGACTGCCGGTGTGATTCTGGAAATTGAACAAGACTACCGTGCATTAAACCCAATCTCTGCGCCTCCACTAGTGAACGGCATGTTTGTGCGAGCCTTGATTGAGGGACAAGAGAACCCGAGTTGGGTCATCCCAGAGCGTGCGCTTCATGGCGATAAGATTTACCTGATGGGCGATGACAATCGTCTGCAAGTCGTGACGGTTGAAGTGTTATATCGCCGAAATAACCAAGTGGTGATCGATGGCGAATTGGAGCAAGGTCAGAAACTGATCATCAACGATTTGCTGCCTGCGATTAACGGCATGCTATTGAAAGAGTCACCTGAACAGTCAGAAACGGCTATTGAGGAGTCTGATTCATGATCCGATTCTTCGCCAAGCCCCCAACAGCAGCCAACTTGCTGATGCTAACGCTGCTGATATTGGGGATTTCTTCACTTTCCACGATTAAGCGGGAAACCTTTCCTGAGTTTGATCCGCCCTACATCCTAGCTGGTGTGGTTTACCCTGGCGCTTCCCCGCAAGAAGTCGAAGAGAGTATCTGTGTCCGCATGGAAGATGCTGTTGATGGCCTTGCTAACATTGAAGAAACGCAATGTGAAGCGATTGAAGGCTCTTCGCGTCTTATCTTAAAACTGAATGAAGAAGCCGACATCGGCCGCATGTTGGTCGACGTTCAGACTCAAATCAACTCAATTAATGACTTCCCACAAGAAATTGAGTCTCCTGTGGTCCAAGAGCTAGATTGGAATGAGCCCGTTGTGGATGTCGCGATCACTGCAGACACCACATGGCCAGAGCTAAAAGCCTATGCAGAACAACTTAAACGCACATTAAAGCTCGATTATGATGTGTCTTTGGTTGAAGTTGCAGGCTTCTCTGACCACCAATACCGAGTAGAGTTAGATACTCAAGCTATTCGACAACTTGGCTTAAGTGTTGGTGATATTGCTGAGCAGATTGGTCGTCAGAACGTCAAGCTGCCAAGTGGTAATGTCGAAACGCCAGATAAGAACTTTCTGATCCGCTTTGACGAACGACGCGTGACACCAGAAGAGCTTGAGACTATTGTCGTGGGCTCTGGTCCAAATGGATCAATCATCCGTCTAAGAGACATTGCGACGATTACCGACCGATTTGAATTGGACGAACAGAAAGTCCTCTTTGATGGTCACCCATCTGCCCTACTAAAAGTCAGCAAAAACAAAGAAGACGATGCACTGCGCATTAAAGAACGTGTTGCTCAATTTGTCCAAGAACAACAAGCCATTGCGCCAGATGGTGTGATGCTACAAATGACCAATGATCTTTCATCCGTGCTTTGGGATCGCCTGACCATGATGGTCAAAAACGGTTGGCAAGGTATCATTCTGGTTTTCGCCACCATGTGGTTGTTCTTTAGTTTTCGCTACTCTTTTTGGGTCGCAGCTGGTTTGCCCGTAGCCTTCTTGGGTGGCTTATTTTTGATGGCGCAACTTGGCCTGTCCATCAACATCATGTCTTTGGTCGGGTTACTCATGGCCATCGGTATCATGATGGATGATGCCATCGTTATTGCCGAATCGATTGCCGCTCACCTCGACCGAGGAGAAGAGATCGATGATGCCGTTATCAAAGGAGTGAAAAAGGTACTGCCAGGGGTAATTTCTTCCTTCCTAACTACGGTGTGTATTTTTGGTAGCTTGTTATTCCTGCAAGGTGAAATGGGTGCGGTACTTAAAGCAGTTCCTCAAGTTCTGATCCTCGTTTTGAGTTTGAGTTTGGTGGAAGCCTTCTTGATCCTACCTAACCACCTTTCTCATTCGCTACATAAACAAAAGCAAGAGCGAAAAACACCGAAGTTCAAACAAAAGCTGCTCGCTTCTTTTGAAAACTTCCGCAACACCACCTTGGTCAACGCAGTAGATAAAGTGGTCGAGTATCGCTATGCCTTTATGGGTGGCGTGGTTGCCTTGCTTCTTATCTCCGCGGCCACGTTAGTAGGTGGTTTACTCAAGTTCCAACCCTTCCCTGAATTGGATGGCGACATTGCAGAAGCGCGTATTATTCTTCCTCCGGGTTCTTCTCTGTCTCAAACGGAAGCTGTCGTCGATAAGATCGTCGCTTCCGCTCAAAAGCTAGATAAAGAATGGACAGAGAAAGTGGAAGACGGCAATCCATTGGTTCTACACATCACCAGTCAATTCAACGCTAACGCCGACGCGAATGAATCTGGCCCTCACATTGCCACGGTACGTCTGGATTTGCTGGGTGCAGAGAGTCGTAACACACTCATCGATGAATTTATCGATGCATGGCGTGAAGACATTGGTGAACTTGCCGATCCTATCTCGCTGGTATTTAAACAACCGACCATGGGGCCGGGTGGACGAGCGATTGAAATTCGAGCGAAACATGATGATCTTGATGCGCTCAAAGCAGCCTCTATCAACATTCAGCAATACTTGAATGAGTTTGACGGTGTCCATGGCGTGTTGGATGACATGCGTATGGGTAAAGAAGAAGTCTTGGTTAAACTGCGTCCGGGAGCGGAAGCTTATGGGATTAACGGCCAACTCATCGCCAATCAATTGCGCGCGGCTTTCTTTGGCCAAACCGCAGACGAAATCCAAGTTGGAGTAGAAAATATTTCCATCGAAGTTCGCCTTGATAAAGCGCAAGCTGGTGACTTACAGCAATTGGCAAACTTCCCTATTATCTTGTCCGATGGAAGTCAAATTCCGCTCGCGACCATTGCTACTTTGGATTTCCAACGTAATTACGTAAGAATCCAGCGCATTGATGGCTTGCGCACCGTGAGCGTATTCGGCGATATCGACAATACGAAAGCCAACTCAACCGCCATTATTCGTCAGTTCCAACAGGATGAAGCGCCAAAGCTTATGCAAAAGTATCCTGGTCTTCGCTTTGATTTTGAAGGCGAAGCCAAAGATACCGCTGAAACTGGCGCATCAATGGGTAAAGGCTTCTTGCTTGGTTTGTTTGGCGTGTTTGCGATTCTGAGTTACCAATTCCGCAGTTATTTGGAACCATTCGTCGTCATGCTTGCGATTCCCCTCGCTTTTATTGGCGTGGTATGGGGACACATCCTACTCGGTCACTCATTAAGTATGCCAAGTATGATGGGCTTCGTCTCATTAGCAGGGATTGTGGTGAATGACTCGATTCTGTTAGTTCAGTACATACGCCATCATGTGGATGAAGGGGATAATGTGCATGACTCGGTAGTCAAAGCCAGTCGGGAACGCTTTAGAGCAGTATTCCTAACATCAATGACCACTGCAGCAGGTTTGCTTCCGTTGCTGACTGAAACCAGTTTGCAAGCACAGGTTATCCAACCACTGGTTATCTCTATCGTGTTTGGTATTTTCGCATCCACTCTGCTGGTGTTGTTTATGATCCCTGCTGCGTATGCCATTTTAGCTGACTTCGGCCTAGTCCATAAGCACGAAGAAATCTAAAACGACTGATAAGTAAACTTATCAAAATGAACAAGAGCGGCTTAGGTCGCTTTTTGTTCAATACCAACACGTTAAAAAACACACAACCACTTAACAAACAGAGGGTTATTGTGTCTCATTAAGTGTGAATATGAACAGTTAAGGATTAAGTATGTTGAGTTTTATATAACCAAATCAAATAACCAACACAAGATTTATAATATGTCTTATTGTCAAAAACGGAATTTCACAGAGTAAAAATACACGTAGGCAACACATTCACAATTTAAACTCACGATAATGAAAACATTGATTGAAGAATTAACATTTTAACAATCATTACAACAATGTTAACTTTAGCCTCGTTGGTCGCGCTGGTGGTAAGCCTCTCACCAAGCCTATTGTCAGTTTTATATGGACGTTCGACCACCTCCAAAATGAATAGACACCCAATTTGGTGCCCTTTTTTCGCCCGTGAAAGCATTCTTCGCGGGCTTTTTTCTTTAAGTTAAGTATGAACGCTCTGGATCAACTTTTTTTGTCAACCTTTCGGATTTGGAGGTAGTATGCGAATCAATAAGCGGAGACAGTGCTAGCAACTCTAAAACATTTTTTTCAAAGATTTCATCCGCGTGTCTTACCCAATCTAAAAACTTTTTTTGAGCAAACATAGGCTCGATTTCATATAAAAATTCAATACTAAAGTAAAACTCATTTTTGATAGGCAAATTGTACACTCTTCGATAGTCTTTTTTATACTCCAAATTTCCTTCTACATATTTTGAAAATGTATTTTCACCAATCTTGATATCTTGGCATTTGATTGGAGGGTAACCACGAAGAAACTCTCCTATAAGGAACTCTTCTTTCGCTCTCTTTTTTTCTTCGTTTATCGGGTCCATTCCCCAACGATGATTTGCGTACGCAATGGCATCATTCATCAACTCTGTATGATCACCTTTTCGAGAGCCGTCAGGTGACTCTACAGCATGATAAAAATCCACGTACTCTTTCTCTATAAATGAAGATAGTTGATTAACACTAGTAATATATTTATCTGAAGATTTAATCCTTAACCGAATATATAAGCTACCTTGTTTATTGATTGGTAATAGTGGATTTATTATTCTATTTTGAAAAGAGAAATAAATCGTGGCCAAGTTTATAAACTTTTCATGCCGCTCTACTTTTGAATCAATATTGAATCGTTGTAATTCAATAAAATCTTGGTATACATGACCTTCATATATATTGTTCGGACATTCAAATGATAGTACTAAGTCATCTATCTGGAATACATTATGTAACAAGTGTGCAAAATCTGGTTTCCCTCTAAACCCATCTTTAAAGATTTTGATAAAATTCATATTTATATCTCTTGTTATTTAAATATGTATTGATATTTGTGATAAGCTCTATACTAAATCCATTGGCTTTATATGCGCCATGGCGTACAAAGGTAAATAGACATCCAATTTGATTCATTTTTCTCTCATGGCTACATACTTTGCTAGCTTTTCTTGACACTGACGCTGTGTTACTCAGCCTTAGTTTTTTCGTTCAACCCCTTTACTGCTTTGGCTGTATACGAGTCGATGAGCGGAGACAAATCCAGTAATTCCAATACTTTTTTTTCAAAGGTTTCATCCGCACTTCTCACCCAATCTAAAAACTTCTGCTTAGCAAACATCGATTCGTACTTATACCAAAACTCGATGCTCAGGTAGAATTCATTTTTTATGGGTAAATTGTATACTCTTCGTAATTCACTCTTATACTTAAGATTACCTTCTGAGTATTTTGAGTATTTGTTTTTTCCAACTTCAACTATCTCACACTTTATTGGTGGATAACCACTTAAGAAACCTCTAATTAAATATTCTTCTTTTTCTCTTTTTCGGTCTTCACTTTCTGGAATTTCTCCCCATTGTTTATTCGCACGCTTAGTCAATTCTTTCATAAAGTCTGTATGATACCCCCTCATAGAGCCTTCACTTTGCTCCGGGGCATGATAAAAATCATAATATTCTCTCTCTAAAAATGAGGACAATTGACTAATATTATCAATATCTTCTCCAGTAGATTTAACCCGTAGCCTAATATATAATCCACCTTGTTTGTTAATAGGAAGCAAAGGGTTTAATATTTTCTTCTGAAACAAAAAATATACCGTAGCTAACTTTACAAACCTTTCATGCCTCTCTATTTTTGATTCAACATCGAACTGTTCTAAATTAACAAGATCCTGGTATACATGTCCTTCATATATGTTGTTCGGACACTCAAATGACAGCACTAAGTCATCTATCTGGAACGCATTATGTAATAAGTCAGAGAAATCCGGCTTTCCTCTAAAACCATCTTTACACATTTTAATAAAACTCATATGTCTATCTCTTACTCTTCAAATATGCATCAATACCTTTAAACGAACGCCTGAAATATGAGTTCTAATTCAAGTAAAGGTAAGCCACATACTAAGGTATTATGAAGGTCAAAAAGGAGATCGGATCTTTTCAAAATTTTAAATATCTAACATCACCTCCACTTTACTGAAATCTACACTTTTGAAAGTTACATCCCCTCCATCCAGCAATAGCTCATCAAACACGCCAACTATTGATAATAAGCTTGAGGATCTGATCTCCACCCATGAAATGAGAAACAAAAAAGCCAGCCTTAAAAGGCTGGCAAGTAGAGCAACAAGGTCAGTGCTTACTGCTAACTAACACCGAACTCGTATTGGATTCATTTTCGTCTGTTAGTCTCTTTTATCGGCGTTTATGACTTGCTTGCTTTCTCTTTGTGGCACGTTACCTTTACTAACTGTTCTTGCTCATCTTTAATGTTTTTCACGATACGCTCATCACGTGCGTGAATGGCATCCATGTTCATTTGCTGAATATCTGCTATAGCTTCATGTTTCATTTCAGAAAAGTCCTGACGTAAATCTGAGCTCCACTCCTCTTTGTCTAAAGTGTTAGCAGCAGCGATTGGTGATGACATTACAGCAATAAGACTTAGAGTAGATAGAAATACGCTTTTCATAATAAGCTCCTTGAGGATTAGCAGTTAATTTTAATTACAATTCATATATTGCACATACGATGCCAACTTTTATTTTGTTATTTTTCAACAGCTTAAATAAAACCTCATATTCAACGTTATCTTCGTCTGGTAAATTTCGCTAACCAAGTGTCAAATTAACCATGCGAATTTAAAACATTAGAAACATACATATTATAAATGCTTTGTCAGGCAGTTTTCTCATCAGATAATTACGTAACTGCCCACTAAAAAATCACTTTGAATCAAAATGCGGAAACAAAAAAGCAGCCCGAAGGCTGCTCCTAATCGTTAACATCAAGCTTGTTAACTCGATACGCTTGCTTCAACGCTCGACGTCACTGGCGACTTTCTGAAACGATTAATCAAACGATGGATAAACCTCTTAATCGATCTGAAAATATTTTTAATATCTTCAAGCATTAAATACAAACAAGGCACCAACACTAAAGTCAGAACCGTTGCGTACAACACCGCAAAGCCCAAAGCGACAGCCATCGGTATGACAAAACGCGCCTGCAAACTCGTTTCAAACATTATCGGCAATACACCCGCAAACGTCGTTATTGAGGTGAGAGTGATAGCTCGAAAACGAGCACAACCCGCCTCAACAACCGCTTGTTTGATGTTCATACCCTTTTCTCTCACTTGGTTTACGTAATCTGTCATAACCAGAGAGTCGTTGATAACCACGCCAGCAGCGGCGATCAAACCAAATGTCGACATCATACTGATGTCTAAACCTAGCCAGAAATGGCCCCAAATCGCCCCCGTCAGACTAAACGGAATGACGGACATTACAATCAAAGGTTGGGTATAACTTTTTAACGGTACAGCTAACAAGATGTAGACGATGATCATGCCTGCAATAAAGAACAAAATCTGTTCATTACGCTGCGCAGCCTGCTCTTCAATATCACCACCCAATTCTGTTTTCACACTCGAGAACGCTTGCTTCATATCCGGTAAGATATTGTCGTCAATGACCTTTACGATTTCTTGAGGTTCAACCAATTCTTCGTCTATCGAACCATAGACATAAACGGTTTGATACCCGCCTTCACGTCGAATGCTACTCACGCCCGGCTGCTCGTTGATCTTCACCACATCACCTAGCATGACCTTCTTACCTGCTGGTGTTGTAATCACGGCGTAACGCAATGATGAGAATGCTTCACGCGTCAGTTGCGGGTAACGCACCATAACTTTAATTTCTTCACCATCACGAATAATGCGCTGTGCTTCGCCACCATAAAAGCTGCCACCAACTTGCTCTGCGATCATGGTGAGATCCAGACCGAGATCGTACGCTACAGGCGCAAGAGACAGGAGTACTTCTTTGCTTCCAGAATCAATAGAAGATGAAATATCATATAACCCTTCTTCCAGCTGTAAACGCTCTATCAAGTAACGCCCAGCCTCGTTGAGCTCATTGATGTTAGAACCAAACAACAAGTAGCCAAACTCATCTCTGTCACCACCACCCGCACTCTGCTCGCGGATTTTGATGCTCTTCATACCTGGAATAACAGGCATAGCTTCACGCCAACGTCGAGCCAGTTCAAATGTATTGAACGGGCGTAACTCTTCATCAACCAGAGGTACTAATACACGACCTTCGGTGCGGCTTCTGTTGTACGACAGCACATCACGAATCATTCCTTGACCATGTTCTGCAATGGTCTCAGATTCGATCTTTTGCATGACACGTTCAATAGTCTTGAGTGCACTGATTGTCTGCTCACTTGAAACGGTATCATTCATTTCAATAGTGATCGCAGGATAGTCAGTCGGCACTTTAGGGTTAGGGATCACCCGAACATAATTCGCGTTGATCAAAGCCGCGCTGATCAGCAGTAAACCACAGAACACCGCAAACACTGTCCAGCGCCAATGGGTGCATGTTGTTACAAAGTTCCGATATGGACCATTTACAAAACCAAAAAAACGTTGGTTAAATCGGTCACGCCAACCACCTGGTTTAACTGGCTTAAAATGAGTATGCGCAAGGTGTGCAGGAAGGATCAGCTTCGATTCAATCAAACTGAAGATCAAACACAGAATCACGACCCCCGCGATACCATAAAAGAAGGCACTATCAATACCACTAGACAACAAGAATGGTGCGAATACAGCAATCGTTGTCAGAACACCAAATGTCGCTGGCGTAGCAACACGTTTGACACCGCGTACCACGTTATCGACACCGCCGCCCTTTTCTTCGATTTCACTGTACGCACTTTCTCCCATGACGATGGCGTCATCCACCACAATTCCGAGCACCATAATGAAGGCAAAAAGAGACACGATGTTTACCGTGATCCCTAATGCAGGCATCATCATTACGGCACCGAGAAAACAGACAGGTAGCCCAATCATTACCCACATAGCCAAGCGGAAACGTAGGAAAATGGTCAGCATAATCGCGACTAATGCAGCGCCTTGCAGCAAGTTTTTCAACATCATGTCGAGACGCCCATTTAAATAATAAGTAGTATCAACTAAAACTTTGAGCTTAACATCCTGCGGTAATGTCTTGTTTTTTGCTTCAATATAATTACGAACGGACTGTGCAACAGGGATAATGTTCTGATCACGAGTTGCTTCAACAGACATGTAGATCGCATTTTGCCCTGAGTATTCAAAATAGCGCTCTTCTTCCGTAAAACCATCTTTGATCGTGGCGATATCTTGCAGTAAAACCTTCGCACCATTTGCGCCAAGCTTTACAGGAATATTTCTAAACTCATCACCACGGTAGTATTGGTTTTCAATCCTTACTGCAATCATCCCTGAATTTGTTTTTACTTCGCCCGCAGAAAAGTTGGCCGAGTAACGGCTGATCGCGCTGCTGATATCGCTCAACGTCAGGTCGTATTTACGAAGAACAAGTGGATCCACTTCAATCGCTATTTCTTCTTCTGGCGCACTCAGATACACCAGCATGACGTTTTCTAACTGAAGTAATTCATCTTCGATTTGCTTAGCAATCGGTTTAAGCTCCTCGAGCGGTCGGTCCCCAACTAACCCCATTTCGATTACATCTTGGCGCCATTCAACTTGGTAAACATTGATTGGTTCCATACCCGCTGGTAGGTTAGACAAGGTATCAATACGTTGATTTACATCATCTAAGACACGCTTGATATCGGCATTAACGTCTACCTCGATAGAAACATAAGCGCTACCTCTAGAGGCCGTTGAGACTGCTTTTTTAATCCCGGTGACGTCTTTAATCGATTCCTCGACCTTAACGAGAATACTCTCTTCTATCTCTTGAGGAGAAGCGCCAGGATAAGTCGCACGAACATCAATGTAGTTCACCTCAATATTCGGAAACATCTGCCTTTGAATAAAGAGAAAACTCACCACACCCATGATAATGATGAACACCATCAAAAGGTTGGCAGCGACGGGGTTATTCGCAAAATAGGCAATCAAGCCCTTTTGTTTAGTATCTTCCATGACAAACTCCTACTTACTGTACGACGGTTTCGGAGTCGTCACTCTTTTTTGCGATTTGTACCGCCATGCCTTTTTGAGGGTACTCTGGTAAGGTCAGTACCAACTTATCACTTTGCTCTAAACCTTCGCCCACCAGCAAAAACTCACCTTCTGCTCTCAAAACCGTGACGGTTCTGGGTTGAAGTTGATTATCGCCATTCACCACCCACACGGTACGGTTTTTAACTAATTCCTGTGGTAAGCGATAGATATGCTTAAGTTCCTTACCAGTGAAGCTCACTTCAACGTAGGAGCCGAATTTAATTGGAGGCTGCTGGTTATCGACACCGTATGGGTCCGCGATTTGAATGACCATGTTAATCATTCGGGTTGCGCTATCAATCATGCCTAAATCACGAACTACTCGACCTTCTCTAGTGGTAGAAAACACACCTTGCTGCGTCACTGTCGCAGTGAGTTCACCAATGGATTCGGGTAAAAATGCACTATCAAAACCGGCAATGGGTACGTGCACCTCTGCCACTTCGATGTTGTTTAACGTGGCAACTCGAGAACCAGATGTAACAAATTGACCAACACCAATATCACGCTCAACAACCAGCGCATCGTAAGGTGCAACGACTTTGCAATTTTCTAACTCTCTTTTTGCTCGTTTGAGTGCCGCTTGAGCCGACTTCACTTGGGCTTGTGCGCTCAAAACGTGAGGTTTGCGTAAATACAGATCCGTCACTTGCTTATCGCTCAGTCTCTTTGCCTGACGTTTTGCCACTTCGGCTTTCGCTTGTTCCTCAATCAAGTTTGCGCGTGCACTAGCTAAATCGGCTTCAGCTTGTAGAACCGACGCTTCATAGTTGTCACTTTCAATTGTGAAAAGAACCTCTCCTCGTTTCACGATGCCACCCGTTACAAAATTCGGGTGCCAACTTATCACTTCACCACTGACTTGCGCGGAAAGGTGTGTTTTTTCAAAAGGGACTAATTCACCGTGACTGGTAATCACCACTTTGTGATCAGTAGGAAAAAGAGAAGAAGCCTGAACAGTAGGTTCTGTAATTGCATCTTTGGTTGACTCTTTTTCCGGCGCAGTTGCGGCAATTGCTGCATATCCTGCATAAGAGCCTCCAACGACGACGAAGGGTAAAAGCCAACGTAATATGGGTTTTGCTAACATCGAAAATCCTTTTTTATTGTTGTTTTCAACACCACACTTTTATTCAGTCCATTGCTCCCGGTAAGCATGGTGGTGAGAGAATTGAATTTGAATAAACATCAAAGCGGCACTTGCCTAGTCTTTTAAGCAGCTAACTAGATAGTTATTGCCAATTCAAAGTTAATAAAATTAACAAAAAATTAACCAACTGCGCAAGTTGCTCTGACTTAACTTTTATTCTAAACAGCAAATGACATGCCAAGCATTTATTTATTAAAAATCATATGGTTATATAAAAAGCATTATTTTATCCAGTGTGCTATTGGTCATAATCACCAGATATTAGTGATTATGACCAATACGGCCATAATGATAATTAAAATAAATGATTATCTGCGCTCTAAAAGTTGAACTTAGTGCAGGCTCTATGGCAATTCATTGATTAATCGCTCGTTATCAAACGGTTCTGGGTGCATGTGGCGTCAGCTTAAGTCTATAATTTGGAGTAGGTAACACTCTGTAAGACAAGGAAATGTGCTTTGTTACAAACGCTCGCCAAGTTGCTCTTCCCCTCGCTGCTCACTATTTTATCGGCATGCTCATCCGTATCGTTGAATGACGCCAGTGAAAAGTCCACCAGCTTTCAGCTCGGTTATCAAAAGGATTCTGTTCTTGCGCAGTACTTTGAAGCTTACGGGAGAGACCCTAAGTCCATAACTGGCTTTGCACCGTTAAATCAGGGACACGATGCCCTTCTTGCTCGAACCTCTTTGATCGAGTCCGCCCAGAAAAGCCTTGATCTTCAATACTATATTTACCGTGGTGACGAAACGAGTCAGCTAATAACGTGGCGCTTGTATGAAGCGGCAAAGCGTGGTGTTCGAGTAAGGCTGTTGCTTGACGATATGCAAAAGCGAAACGACGATGTGATGGCTGCCCTCAATGCACATCCTAATATAGAAATCCGCTTATTTAACCCGCATCAGTATCGCGACTCCCGTTGGTTCGCTCTTGCTAGCGATTTTGAACGCCTTAATCGTCGTATGCACAATAAGTCTCTGATTGCAGACAGTGTTTCCGCCATTGTCGGAGGTAGAAATATCGGCAATGAATACTTCTCTTTTGAATCGCAAGTTGAGTTTGGTGATTTTGATCTTCTGCTCTATGGTGAGGCGGTACAACAAACTGCCGATCAGTTCGACCTCTACTGGAATAGCGCCTATTCGATACCAATGGAATGGATTACACCGAATTCGCAGCAAATTACCGACCAAGCGATTCAAAAGCAGGTCAATAAACTCCGGTTAGAGGAAAAGTTTTCAACCGGCCGCTATGACTTCACTCAACTGGATATGTACCAAGATCTAAAACAAGGTAAACTCAAGCTCTACTGGGGAGAAGCGAAAGTATGGTTTGATCTGCCCGATAAAGTCGCGACCCGAGAGAGCCAACTTATTGATAATTTAACGGAACTGGTTAAAAGTGTTGAGGATTCATTTGTGCTCATTTCTCCTTATTTCGTTCCAACTGAAGTAGGTACTCAAGCATTAAGTAACGCGGCCAAGCGAGGCGTTGATATCACGATTGTGACCAATAGCCTCGCGTCTAACGATGTGTTTGCCGTGCATGGTTGGTACGCAAAATATCGAAAAGATCTACTCGAAGCTGGAATCAAGCTTTGGGAAGTAAAAGCGAGCGCGAAACTCAAAAGTAAGTGGAGCCTCACGGGGAGTAGCAGAGCAAGTTTACACGCTAAAGCAATGACGATTGATAACAAAACACTTTTCGTTGGTTCGATGAACTGGGACCCACGTTCGGCCGCTTTGAATACCGAAATGGCCGTTGTTATCGAACAGCCAGAATATGTGCAAATGTTTCTAGAACAACTGCCGAGTCAACTGTCGAGTAACGCCTATGCCTTAACTCTGCGCGACGGGGACATTGTCTGGACCGACGTAAAAACAGGCGAAGAATACGAGTCCGAACCAGAAGCAGGAGTATGGCGAAAAATGGGCGCTTGGTTCTCCGGAATATTACCGATTGAAGATCAGCTATAACAGCTGCCAATACTGCAAACCTCCCCAGTCAAGCAAAACAAAATGGACGCTAGTTTTGGGCAGGGGACACAACCAACATAAGGAAGTTCAATGCCAGCGCAATGGAATGAATACTATCAGAAAATTTTAAGCCAACCTCACCGCCCAAACGTGGAAAATGCCGTAAACCGACTTAAGATAGAAGGCAAAGTCGCTCTTGATATTGGCTGCGGAATAGGTCGAGACAGCCACTTTCTCCTCGAAAAGGGATTTAAGGTTCACGCATGTGATAGCAATGAAGATGCAGTAAAAACTTGTTTAACACGCTTTGAAGGTAACAAACGATTTTCGGTTTCGCAGTGCTGTTTTACTGAGTTTAATTATCCTCAGTGCAGTTTGGTTATCGCAAATGCCAGTTTGTTCTTTTGCCCTGACACAGGCTTCAAACAAGTCTGGACAAAAATAGACAGCGCATTACAACCGGGCGGTATCTTCTGCGGCGATTTCTTGGGAGTGAAAGACTCCTGGGTTACCTCCGAAATGCATCCAAACATTACCGCATTAACAAAAAAGGAAGTGGAAAGCTTATTCGAGGGTTACGACCTCATTTCATTGCATGAAAGAGATGAAGACGGAACCACTGTAGTAGGAAGCCAAAAACATTGGCATATGTTTAGTGTGACCACTCGAAAGCGCTAAAAATGGTCTCTCAATAAAGATAGCAGCACTTCAAATCAGTGCTGCTATCAGAGATTAATTGACGGGATACACCACTTCAAAACGCTCTAAAACCAGCGTACGTTTCTCATGCCAATCGATGTTCAACTCATCGCATTCAGCTTTAAAAAATGCAGTATGAGCATCACGCCACCAGTTTAAGGTTCTATCACCTTCGCCTTCTGCGAAGGCAAACTCTGCGGTTACATCCTCATATTTGCATGTACTTACGTCAGTAATTCGTATCACGCAAACCGGGTCCCCATCCCAATTCGTCACTACTTGTAAATGACCGAGTTGGGGCATGGTTTCACCATGTTCTCGATACCAAAGCTCCAAACTGCACGATGCAGTTTTCTGTCCAATACGAACCAAATCTGCGCATACATTCGCGTTGTATTCATCGGCACAATAATAGTCAGCACTGACTGATGGTACAGCTTCCCTTTGTTCTGGTGATAATAATTCTAGGAATTGTTCTAAGTAATCCTTAGCTCGCGCGTCCATGCTCACTCCATTAATCATAAATTCGCAAGGAGGATAAAAGATATCACAACAAATAACCACCAGGAACAAACTGAAAAACAACAAGAATATGACTTCTACGTAGACGACTGTTATTTCTTTTGTAATAACTTTGCTAAACGTTTGTGCTATTTGCTATTGTTGCATGGTCTATCTGTACTCTTCTCGTGAAAGGACGTTATATGCGCTTATTTATTGGTATTTTTTTCTCGCTGATACTTGCCTTGCCAACAATGGCATCGGAGGAAAAGTATTCAGAATCGGATCTGTTAGATAGACCATTAATGGAACGCTATATTTTAGATGAACTAAAAGCGCTGCGTCAGGACTATCAAAGCCTAGAAAAGCGAATGATCACAGAGATCACTGATCGCGAGCTAACGGTCGCAGATAAATCGTTGAACTATGCCAACGTCACCGTTACATACTTCTTCTACATCATTGCTGGTGTCGCATCGCTGATTGCCTTTGTCGGATGGCAATCTCTGCGTGAGTTTAAACACAACACCAAAGAGATGGCTGATAAACGATTGGAGAAGATCGCCCAAGAATACGAGAAAAAGTTTGTCGCCCTTGAGCGAGATTTAAAACGCAAAACTCGCATTATCAGTGAGAACAACAAAGAGATTGAGAAAATCAACGAGATCCATAACTTATGGCTACGTGCACAAAGCTCTCAAACTCCAGAACAACGTATTGAAATCTATGATGAAATCTTATTAATTCGTCCAGGTGATTTAGAAGCGTTGACTTACAAAGCCGACGCAGCGATGGAAATCAACGAATACCATTGGGCACTTAGCATTTGTAACCGCGTACTTGAAGTCGATTACACCAACGGCCCTGCACTGTATCAACGCGCGTGTGCATACTCTCGCCTTGGTATCGAAGAGCAAGCTATTGAAGACTTGGAACGCGCAATTGAATACAGCCCATCCATTCGTGATTTACTTGCCGAAGAACGAGACCTCGAATTGCTGCACGGTAATGAGCGTTTTGAAAAGCTCTTACATCTAGCAAGCGAATAATGGAATAAACAGCATGAGCAGCCACTTTAATCTAGAAGACGCTAGCCAAGTATTGGTTGGCGCTTTTGCCCTAGCAGTCCCGATCTCATTTTCGGAGGAAGCGTGGCGATTGGGTGAGAGCCTACCAATGGCAAACTTGCTCATGCTGTTAAGTCTTTCTGTCATTTTCCTCAGTTTTTTCGCGTATCAAAGCGTGTTTCAAAGCCACATCAAGAATCGCGTATCCATCTTTATTTTTCGTGTGGTTATCGCGTACCTCATTGCGGCAGTTGTGGTAGCGTTAGTTCTTTTCTGTCTTGATAAGCTGCCACTCATGAATGAGCCTTTGGTTGCGATAAAGCGCGTTATCGTCATCACAATGCCTGCTTCGATGGGCGCGATCGTAGTCGACAGTTTCGACAAAGAATAGAGATAATCGCTACTCTTCTTCTAACGTTAAGTTCGACCCCGAGTGGTCTTTCCCTAATACATCTTCTGGGTTTCGCAGTGCGCAGGTTTCTAACGACAAGCACCCGCAGCCAATGCATCCGCCTAAATCGTTTTGCAACGCTTTAAGTTTTTGAATCTTTTGTTCTAACTGTTCATGCCAATGGCTTGCCATTTCTTCCCATTGCGCTTTGTTAGGGGCTTGGTGTTTCGGCAGTTCATCTAACGCATGTTTAATTTCTTCTAACGACAACCCAACTTGCTGCGCTGCTTTGATCACCGCAACACGGCGCAACACACTGCGATGGTAGCGACGCTGATTACCTTGATTTCTCCAACTCGAAATCAGTCCTTTTTGCTCGTAAAAATGTAGGGCAGATACTTTCACTCCAGAACGTTTTGCCACTTCTCCTACGCTGATTTCCATCCTTGACTCCCTGTATATCAATTTTGTTAAAAAAAAGCTTTACCTCAAGTTTACTTGAGGTTTTAAAGTTGCACCATCTTAATTAACGCTAAACCCCGGCGAGCTCAAGATAATGTGTTCAGCGCGAACGACTTGGTTGTTAAACACAAGACAGTTGGACATCAACCTTTTGAAATACATCGGGAGTTAGAGGCAAACATAATGAAAAATAAAACTCAGCCGTACTTAGCTGGCCGCTTCTTCGACAGTATCTCCTCTGGCTTATTCATGATGGCGCTGCCATGGGTCATGCTTTCCGAACCTAACATGGGTACATTCGTCGCTTTAGTTTCTCTGAGCTGCACCGCGATTTCTTTTCTAGCAACGCCTTTCTTTTCCACTTTAATTGACCGACATTCACGCAAAGTACTACTCGTGCTCAATCAATGGATTCAATCGGGTATGGCTTTGGTGGTGTTCATTGCTTATTGGTTAGGGTTTGAGTCACACTGGTTACTGGCTTTTGCACAATTGGTGTATTGGGTTTCGAGTAATTTTGCATGGACGACCAACAACGCCTTCACCCAAGAAAATTATCAGCACCATGAGTATGCGAAAATTTCGGGTCAGCAAGAAATTGTAATGCAATCCACAACCCTCGGAGCTGGCGCGTTGGGTATTGTTTTGCTTGAAATGTGGGGTATGAAAGAGTTTGCTTTGTTTGCGGCCAGCGCCTCTGCGTTAGCAGCGATGTTCTATATTCTGACGCCTTATACCCAACAATTAAGGGCATCAAAATCCGTTGCTTTCATCGCGCAACTCAAAGAGAGCAAACAAATATTCCGTCTCGAACCTCGATTTTATGGCTTTATTCTGCTCTCTTGCCTCTCTTATCCTGCATTGACGTATTTGAGCAAACTGGTGCCGATTTGGTTTTCTGAACAAGGCATCTCTGGCGATTGGTTTGCAGGGTTCAACATCAGTTTTGGCCTCGGCTCGTTGCTAACCGGCTTTATTGTCACCAAAGTGCTAAGCCGTGCCTCCCATAGCCACATTATATTCGCTTCGATGGTTATGGTCTCTTTTGCGCTTATCGGTATGAGTTTTGCGATGAGCCCGCTGACCATCTTATTGTTTACGGCGCTGTTTGGCGTATTTAACGCGCTAAATCGCATTGCGAGAGTCAACTGGATGCATCATACCGTAGCGGTTCATCAACGAGGTCGCGTCGATGGCGGCATCAGCATGTTTGCCACCACCATTCAATCTCTCAGTTACGTGTTAATCGCGATGTTAAGTCATTACGAGCTAACACAATACGGTTTTGCAATAGCAGCTGTTGTCATGGTGTTAGCAGTGGTTTTGATGGGATTACTCAGCCGAGACGTCGAGCCGTTTAACGACCTGCCCCTTCATGCAGCAGCAAAGTGAAGCATAGAAGTTGAGAAGTTGAGAAGTTGAGAAGTTGAGAAGTTGAGAAATTGAAAAAGCGAGATAAGAAGGCAACCAACATCGTCTTCCTATTTTTTACGCCAGCACTTTTGCCTCTATCGCTTATCAGCAAGGTTGGGTATTCTGAGGTGACCAACATGAGCAGGGGGAAATCGCAGTGAACTTAAGGCAATTAGAAGTCTTTTACGCCATTATGCAAGCAGGAACGGTGTCAGGCGCGGCTCGCTTACTGCACGTTTCCCAACCTAATGTCACTCGAGTTCTCGCCCATACAGAACAACAACTGAGCTTCGCTTTATTTGAGCGTGTAAAAGGTCGCCTCGTTCCCACTCAAGAAGCCAAAGCCTTATTGCCAGAGGCTGAAAAAGTCTATCAACAACTCGGACAATTTCGCTCTCTGACCAACAAAGTCAAACAGGGAACTCAACATTTACGAGTCGGTGCTCCGCCTGTTTTGGCCGCACACTTGTTAGCGCCGACTGTCGCGTTGCTGTCGAAAGAGCACGGCATCTCCTTTGAGCTCTCAACGGCTAATCGCGATGAGCTGTGCTCAGGTTTACTGAAACATGAATTGGATGTCGCCATTGCGTTCGGTGAAGAAACGCCACCAGCGATCATGGGACACATGTTATTAAAAGAAAACTTGGCGCTAATTGCCCCTAAAAGCGCAGCGATACCCACAGAAAAAACCGTCACTTTAGAAGAACTCATCAGTCACGATTTACCCATTATCGGTTTAGATAGCCGAGATCCTCTGGGCTTGCTGTTACATCAAACCTTGTCAGCGCGTGACGAGCATTATCAACATGCCATTACCGTCCGCAGCTACTCCGCGGCGGCTGAACTGGTGAAAAACGAAGCAGGATTCGCGATTGTAGACCCTTGGACTGCAAAACAATATCGCCAAGATAATGCCGTTTCCGTGCATGCTTTGGAGCCAAATATGTCCTTCTCTGTCTCTATTTTATTCGCAGAGCACACACCTCAATCCATTGCGACAAAGCAATTTATCACCGCCCTAAAACAGCAGATGGTTTAAAGGTATAACCTGAAGTTATACCTGCCTAACAAATAAGCATTCGGTTTCCTAAATCAGTCTGGCTACATTAATGAGCAATAACGATGACGAAGGGAACCATCATGCAAATTGCTCAACCTTACCTACTTTTTCTTGGCGATGTAACCGATCCACTCGCAGCAAAAACCGCACGTGGCATATATCAATGGCGACCTGAGATTTGTCTTGGCCAAATCCGCCTGACGCCAGAAACCGTATCGCTTGGTTTAACCGACATGACACTACAACAAGCGCAGCAGCAAGGAGCAAAAACGCTGGTGCTCGGCACGGCAAATCCAGGAGGCGTCATTCCCGAAGCTTGGCAAGCAACCTTACTTGAAGCGGCAGAGATGGGATTTGAAATTGCATCGGGCATGCACCAACGTTTGGCGGAATTTGCTCCTCTTGCCGATCTAGAACAACGCGGATTAACCAAACTATATGATGTTCGTCATTATGATGCCCCGCTCAAGGTCGGCAATGGCAAAGCTCGCGCAGGCAAGCGAGTACTTACTGTAGGGACAGATTGCTCCGTTGGCAAAATGTACTCTGCCCTTGCCATTGAGCATGCATTGAAGCGTAAAAACTGTCGTGCAGAGTTCAAAGCAACGGGTCAAACCGGAATTCTCATCGCAGGCAGTGGCATTTCGATTGATGCTGTAGTTGCCGATTTTATCTCCGGCGCAGTAGAAGCGATCAGCCCTGAGTTCACCGATCACGATTGGGACATCATCGAAGGGCAAGGTTCATTGTTTAACCCTTCGTTTGCTGGCGTAAGTTTGGGCTTACTTCACGGCGCACAAGCTGACGCTCTGATACTGTGCCATGAGATTGGTCGCCCGCACATCCGCAACTTACCACATGCGAGCTTGCCAACTATTGAACAAACGATAGAAGCGAATCTGGCCGCTGCTCGTCTAACAAATCCAAACGCTCAATTAGTGGGTATTTGCTTAAACACTTCGGCGCTCAGCGAAGAAGATGCAGCCCAGTTATGCCAGGATTGGAGCGACAAATACCAAGTGCCCGTCACCGACCCTGTACGTTTTGGCGTTGATGCGGTTGCAGATAGGCTCCTTACGATTTAAGAAACATTTACGGTTTAGAAAATAACTGTGGTTTAGGGAAAACTAGTGAGATGAAAATTCATGTAGAACCTGTCACGCTTGCCATGGCGACACCATTTCGCATCTCTCGCGGCAGTCGGACAGAGTGCCACGTAGTCCGAGTGACAATTGAACATCGAGGCATGACCGCCCAAGGTGAATGCACGCCATACCCTCGTTATGGTGAATCGGTTGAATCGGTGATTAAGGCGATTTCTCACGCCGCACATGAACTGCAAAGTTTGTATGCCAAAGGCGAAGCTGATGTCATGGTTCTCAAAAGCCAACTTCAATCGTTATTGCCCGCGGGGGCGGCAAGAAATGCATTGGATTGCGCCCTTTGGCATCTTCACGCGCTTTTGAGCCACAAGCAACAGGTTCACGACCTCTTTACGTTACCAGAGGCGATTGTGACGGCGATGACGGTTTCTATCGACACGCCGCAAGCGATGGCAAAACAGGCACAAGCTTACCTTAGCCAAGGCGCAAAACTGCTTAAGGTAAAACTGGATGGTGAACACGTGCTTGAGCGCGTTGCCGCAGTACGCGATGCTGCGCCGCACGCGCAAATTGTTTTAGATGCGAATGAAGCGTGGCAAGGCCTCGACCTCGCGACGGTATTTGCTCAACTCGAACCGCTAGACATCACCATGATCGAACAACCGTTGCCACAAGACTGCGATGACGTACTCGCCAGCATTCCGCACCCCATTCCACTTTGCGCCGATGAAAGTTGTCACACCAGAGAGCAATTGCATCAGTTGGTTGGCAAATATGAAATGGTGAATATTAAGCTAGATAAAACTGGCGGGCTCACTGAAGCACTATTATTATCCGACGACGCCCAAAAACTCGGTTTTAGCCTCATGTCCGGTTGTATGTTGGGGACGTCGCTTGCGATGCGTGCTGCCTTACCCATTGCTGCTCAGGCAAGCGTTGTCGATCTTGATGGCCCGGTGCTGCTCGGACAAGATGTAACGCCAAGCTTGGTTTATTGCGACGGCGAAATCGTTCTTTCCAAATAGCCTAAACAATCCAGAGGTTTTGCTCCAAAAGTCAGAACCTCTGAGTTTATGATCTCGATTAAAAAACAATCAGCCCCATCATGAAATAAGTCACATAAATTATATGGTTATTGAGGCATGCTAAGATTCCAGTAGTCCAAGAAGGTGGTCTTATGCATCGAGTCATCCGGAAAATGACGTGGAAAACGAATAGGCGGTAATCCCGCCCTACTCCAATGCAGTGCGTGGGTTTCTATAACAACCCACTTCCTAGCAATTCGTAGGTTTTTCACGCCATCTTGCAAGGAGGCTTTATGCCTATCAATAAAATACGCAATATCGCTTTTGTCGGTCAAACCGGGACCGGTAAAACCACACTGATAGAAAAACTGCTCTTCACCTGCGATGCCACCCACCATTTAGGCAGCGTAGAAAAAGGCGATACTGTTACCGACTTCGACCCTCAATCCATCAAATATCAACACAGTATTGAAGCAACGCCAGTCGCACTGCGCTGGAATAAACACCGGCTCAATATCATCGACACTCCGGGACAAAACGAGTTACTTGGCCGTACTATCAGCGTTTTTCCTGCCGTTGAAACATCCGCCCTTGTCATCGACCCTCAAACACCACTTAACCAAACTTCCGATCGCTTATTCACCTTTGCAAAAGAGCAGCAAAAATGTCAGATGATCATCATCAATAAGCTCGATAACCACGGTAGTCAGTTAGAAAGATTGATGGAGAACATCGTTGAGCATTTTGGTGACCACTGCTTGCCGATCAACTTACCTTCGACTGACGGGGAATCTGTAGTTGACTGCTATTTCGAACCAGAATTGGGACGAGAAACCTTACTTGCAACGGTAGATGAAGCTCATGAGACCTTGATTGACCAAGTTATCGAAGTCGATGAAGAACTGATGGAACTGTATCTGGAACAAGGCTCCGAACTCACCGCAGAGCAACTGCATGATCCGTTTGAAGAAGCACTAAGAACTGGACATGTGATTCCGGTCTGTTTTGTCTCAGCACAAACCGGCACGGGCGTCGAGTTGCTGCTGCGCACCTTGGCGGAGATCATGCCCATGCCAAACGAGGGTAACCCTCCTCTACTGGAAAAGAACGGCAAAAAAATCAAAGTAAATTGCGAAACCTTAGAGCACACCGTCGCACACGTGTACAAAGTCAGCGTCGACCCATATATGGGAAAACTTGCCTACTTACGTGTGTATCAGGGGGAAATCAATGCGGGCAGCCAGCTTTATATTGGCGAAAGCAACAAGGCATTTAAAGTTGGGCACTTATATCAACTGCAGGGCAAAGATAGAACCGAGATCCCTCGCGCGCTTGCGGGCGACTTCTGCGTTTTAGCCAAAGTGGATGATCTCGAATTCGATTCAATCGTTCATGACTCTCACGAAGAAGATGGTGTTCAACTCAAGACGTTGGACCTTCCTGACTCCATGTATTCTTTGTGCTTGAAGCCTCTTAAGCGTGGAGATGAGCAAAAATTAGGAGATGTGCTGAATAAAATTGCCAGTGAAGATCCTTCGCTGCGCATCGAACATCGCGCTCGCACCAACGAAACCATCATCAGCGGCCAAGGGGAGTTTCACCTCAAAGTCGCATTAGAAAAGATGGCGAACGTGTACAAACTGGACGTCGAAACCTGCCAACCAAGCGTCGAATACTTTGAAACCATCACCAAACCTGCCGAAGGGCATTATCGACACAAAAAACAAAGTGGCGGTGCAGGCCAATTTGGTGAAGTGCAATTGAAGGTTCGTCCACTCGAACGTGGTGCCGGATTTAAGTTCATCAACAAAGTGGTGGGTGGCGCCATTCCAACCGCGCTCATTCCTGCTGTTGAAAAAGGTATTTTGCAAGCGTTAGAGGAAGGCGCGATTTCTGGCAACCCAATTAAGGATGTGGAAGTCACCGTTTATGACGGTAAATATCACTCCGTCGATTCGAAAGAAATTGCGTTTGTCATCGCAGGTAAGAAAGCCTTTTTAGATGCTATTAACAACGCCGATCCTATTGTGCTAGAACCCATTGTCCAGATGGAACTGTACATCCCAACCGCGAATGTTGGCGATGTTTCTGGTGATTTATCTGGCAACCGAGGCTTAATCGAAGGCTCCGAGCCAATCGACAGCAGCTTCACCTTACTCAGAGCCAAGTCACCTGTAAACGAGCTGCAAGATTACGCTCGTCGATTACGCTCTATCACTGGTGGTGAAGGCAGCTTTAGTATGACCTTAAGCCATTACGAGCCTGCGCCACCAGCAGTGCAAAAACAGGTCTGCCAAGGCAGTACACAACAAGGTTAATTCCCTAAGATTCAAATCAATCACATAAACAAAAAAGCGCCCTCATTTTGAGGGCGCTTTTATGTAAAAGAAAAATTATTTATCGAGAGACAAACCTATCTGACTGATTTTGCTTTCAAACTCTTCGATGCTGTTCGCTTTGTAAGTCGGAGCACCGTTAAAGTAGCGCGGTTTCTCTGGCAGCATCGCATTTTTCAGCTCTTGTTCTTGATCGATATTGTCATGGTAAACCGTTACACGATTTGGAATATCCTGCTTCATTACAGCCATTTTGGTTCTCCTTTATTAAGACGAATAGTAAGCGTAGAACGAATTTATCGGAGTACAGGCGTAACTGTGTAAAATTTAGACACCAACGACAAAATCATATTTAAACAGTTGCATTTAATATTTTTGAGGCACTTTGTCGTGGCTATTGGCAAACGTGAGTGCAGCGATTAAGGTGAGCTCTCTCTACATGAAGACAGGAAGTCCGGTGTCGCAACAAGAACTCAATCAAATGGGCAGTGCCAAAGTTTTTCTCATCGAAAAAGATGGCGTTCAAGTAATAGAAAAACGTAACCCTACTCAAATAGAAGTGGCGTTTTATCAACGCTATGCCGAGCAGTTTAACGCGCTTGGAATACACGTACCGCGCTTGATTCAACTCGACGACCAGAAAAACGTTCTGCACATTGAATACGTTCCCCACGCAGTCGAGCAAGCATTCTTACTTGAAGATCCTCGGGTCATTGAACAGCTCGTCAAACTGCACCGACTTCCACCAACATCAGATGGTGTTTATCACCGCCACCAGTGGACACCACAAGCGACTCAACAAGCACTCACTACACTTAAACTGGGCTCAGAGACAGAACAGTTCTTCCACCAACTACAACAACGAGCGGCGCACCTTTTTGATAGGCAGAACTTGATCTCCGGAGACTCGAATGCTGGAAACTGGGGACAGCGCGAAAATGGCGAGCTGGTGCTGTTCGACTGGGAACGCTTTTCTACAGGGCATGTCGCGATAGATTTAGCGCCGCTCATCGAGGGCATGGGCACATTTGATGATTACTTGAAGGTGGCAGGCAAGTATGTAAAGTGCGCCGAGAAAGGTGAAACAACAGAATTGGCGCGCGATATCGGATTAGCAAAAGCGTGGATCGTCGTCGAGGTAGTCAACATACTGGTCTCCAGAAAAAATCCGCAGACCAGCAAATATTTGGACTGGTTTCGACGAACCTTGCCGCAATGGGCCAAAAGCCTTAGCGCTCAGGTGATGAGTTAGGCTCTGAGATTTGATATAAACGCCTTTCAGGTTCTGCGCATGAGGTTTCGCAGTTGCATACTTTATCAACACCGACGTTGTTTAAACCGCCGCAACTTCCTTGAATACGCTTGTTATGAAAAATGACGCCAAGTGACATCAACAAAATGATTGCGAGAAAACCAAGAAAGGTAAATAACCAAACCATATTAACCTGCCTTATTAGCCATCGACTCTAGCTTAAGTATAGCAGGGCTAGATGTTGCTTTGAGTAGCGCTTTAGGTCTTGCCAACAAGGAGGTTTTTGATTTTTGGCCACCACAACCACAGGAGCCGCAGCCGCCTTTTTGTTTGTGAACACTTTTCTTATGATTGTTTGATGGGCGTCCTTGAGAGGGCTCAATCAAAGGCTCTCTTGGAACCGCAAGCACATCTTCCAATGAACTACGAGTAGACAGCCTAAATACTGGCGTGCCACTGCTAAGTAGCTTTGCCAATACACGTTCACCAATATTTCGCACAAGAACAGCATCCACATTGTACCCTTGTAGAGACTGAATCAACTGAGACTTCGCATTACAACCCGCTTGTGGCATAGAAGCAATGTTCGCTAAGTTTTTTAGCATACCGTCAGTATCAGAATAAATAGCGATGTATGGTGCTTTTACAAAGTGGTTTGCCACCCGCTCACCATCATTAGGAATAGCATAAATCATAAGTTTGACTCCTCATTCGGAAAAACTAATGCATGACCTTCAACTAAACTTTTTGCGACTTTCAATCTTGCACTTTTTACTGTGTTACCAAAAGTTTGTCTAGAAACGCCCATCTGCTCCGCAGCTTGCTGCTGGCTAAGCCCCTCTAAGTCGGCTAAACGTAGCGCTTCTAACTCTTCTGGTAATATGGCGACTTGCTCCAACTGATTAAATGGAATGCCATTGGGCTTAAAGCATTGGTGAGCCGCACGTCCGCATATTCGTCTTTCTATCTTTGGTCTTGCCATCATTGTCCCTCAAAAACACAGAGTCAAATTACGCCTTAAACTGGCATATGCCAATAACATTTTTAGCATATGCCAATAAACTAAGTTTGCAAAAATCAACACGACAAATACGTAATACATCAGCATTAATTAGACATCTAATAATTTAGGAATTTTGATGACAAACGAACAAAAAGATCAATTCTAATTAACCGGATAATAAAAACGTTAGTTTGCGCAGATTTTTCATACAAATACACGCTAATGTGTTCATTTTATTGAAGAAGAAAAACTATAATCCAAGCAAATCATTAGTTTGAACACTAATGATTGTTTTATTTAAAAGGATGTATACCTAAGGAACGAAAAAGAGAAGTTTGACGACATCGGCCTGAGCTTAAAGGGTAATACTTTCGATACAGAACCTGTCGAACGACCATTACTTGGCCTAGGCGCCCTACTCTTCTTGCCAAATTAAGTTTCTTGAAAGCGCTTAGGTATATCAGAAAAAGGAAGTACATATGTCTGACTCAAATTGGCTCAGCGAATTCCCGGAAATGGATGCCTCTGATCTCAGGGCGATTCGCAAAACACTCGACGGCGCCTACAGAGATTTCTCTCGCGAGTATGGTGAACTCATTGAGTCTCTGTTTGATCCGCTCCTTGCGTTTCTTGTCTGGTTTGAAAAACTTCTGATTTCTACACCTTGGTTCATTATTTTAGGTGTCTGCACCACTCTCGTTTATGCCGCCAGCCGCTCTTGGAAACTGGCCGCTGCATGTTTTGGTTCGCTGATTCTGATTGGCTATTTTGGAATGTGGGAAGACACTATGCGTACGCTCAGTATCATCACTGTATGTACTATGCTTGCCATCGCACTTGGTATCCCTATCGGCATCGCTATGGCGCGCTCTAATCGCATTCAGTCGGTGGTAACACCATTACTCGACGTCATGCAAACCATGCCGGCATTTGTGTATCTCATTCCAGTTGTGATGTTATTGGGCATCGGGAAAATTCCTGGCCTTATCGCAGTAGTGATCTACGCGATTCCACCGGTTATTCGTTTAACCAATTTGGGCATTCGTCTAGTTGATAAAGAAGTATTGGAAGCCGCAACCGCATTTGGTGCCAGCACTCGGCAACGGCTTTTTGGGGTTCAGCTTCCGCTTGCAATGCCAACCATCATGGCGGGAATTAACCAAACGATCATGATGGCACTGTCAATGGTGGTCATCGCATCAATGATTGGGGTAAAAGGTTTAGGTCAGCCTGTTCTAAAGTCTATTACCAATCAATATTTCACTCTTGGTCTTCTCAATGGTTTAGCAATTGTCGCCCTAGCAATCCTTTTTGATCGTGCTTCACAAGCGTATGCGAAACGCACTCAAGCTCATTTAGGAGACTCAAAACATGACTAGTCCACTTATCGAAATCAGCGGTCTGTATAAAATCTTCGGTACCAGACCCAATAGCGTGATTGAGCGCGTTAAGTTGGGACATAGTAAAGAGCAGGTTTTAGCGGAAACGGGCCACACGGTCGGACTAAAAGACATCAACCTGCAAATTCAAAAGGGTGAAATTTTTGTCATTATGGGATTATCCGGTTCTGGAAAATCCACCATGATTCGCCACTTCAATCGATTAATCGATCCAACCATGGGGCAGATCTTGGTAGAAGGGGTGGATGTCATGCAACTTTCTAACAAAGAGCTTGAACAGTTTCGCCGTCACAAGATGTCTATGGTGTTCCAACGCTTTGGCTTGCTGCCTCATCGCACTGTTATCGACAACATCGCATATGGTTTGGAAGTTCAGGGAATGAATAAAGAGGCGCGCTTAGAAAAAGCAAATGAATGGTTAGAAACCGTTGGACTGACGGGTTATGAGCACCAGTATCCTGCTCAACTATCGGGTGGACAGCAACAGCGTGTGGGCCTTGCACGGGCACTGGCTACCGACGCCGAAATACTGTTGATGGACGAGGCTTTCTCGGCATTGGACCCTCTGATTCGGAGCGAAATGCAAGATCAGCTGGTAGAGCTGCAACAGAAGCTGCACAAAACCATTATTTTCATTACTCATGATTTAGATGAAGCGCTTCGACTTGGCGATCGCATCGCGATTCTTAAAGACGGTGAACTTGTCCAACAAGGCTCACCAGACGAAATTTTACTGCATCCTGCCGATGAGTACGTTGAAGCCTTTGTAAAAGACGTCAATAGAGCGCGAGCACTGACAGTCGAAACGCTGATGCAGCCACCTTCATACTGTGTTCGCGCTGAAACCATTGAAGATGCGCTGAGTGAAATGAAACGTGTTAAACGTGATTATGCCTACCATGAGACCAATGCAGGCTATCAAGGCGTGATAACACAGCAAGGATTGCTAAACGCAGCGAAGTTAACTCATATATCAGATTGGCGTGATGATATCTATGAAGAGGTGCCTATCATCTCTCCACATTTAGCCATTGAGCAAGTGCTGACTGAAGTCATGTCGTGTGAACATTCACTGCCCGTCATCGATGAGCACGGCCATTTGAAAGGCGAATTAAATCGTCAGGTTATTGCGGAGCTGTTTTCTGATCAACGAAGCACAAAACGAGGCACTTCACGCTCAAGCTTCAATAACGTTTCTTAGATGATGTTGATAATACAGCTCACAACAATGTGGGCTGTTATCAATTAACTCACTCCCACTCCCCTTTTTAGATATTTATCTGTGGGCTCAAGCTTGATACCCAAAGCAACATTTACATTGTTCTGATTTTCCTGACAATTTCATGCTCATATCCGGTTTTATTGACATAGTTAGATCATTCTATTGCTTTTTGATGACGCAAATCCTCGATAAATGTCTACTATTACTCTCATACAAAATCTTGATTTAAAGAGGGATAAAATGAAAAAGACAATGTTGGCACTAACAGGCGCGGTAATCATTCTTGCAGGCTGTCAAGATGAGAAACCTGCCGAAACAAGCGCAGTTGAAGTACCTCAGGCAACGGAAACTGAAGTCACCACCAGTGCAGACGTTACGACTGAGACAATTGACACGTTACCAGTAGAAGAAGAACAAGTAATTACTGAAGAGACTTTTGTAGACTCTGAACACAACGCACAAAGTGCTCTGGACTGGAACGGCACCTACAAAGGAACACTACCTTGCGCGGATTGTGCTGGTATCGATATGACCATCACACTAAATCAAGATGGCACTTACGTACTTGAAGAAAGCTACCAAGGCAAAGAAGACGGTCAATCAAAATCTGAAGGTCAATTCACTTGGGACGCAAATGGCAGCATCGTAACGTTGACAAATGAAGATGCACCAAACCAATACTTTGTTGGTGAAAACGTACTTATGAAGCTAGACATGAATGGCGAAAAAGTAACGGGTGACCTAGCACCACTATACAACTTAACGAAACAGTAAGAAGTTAGTATCAATACCTGATAAATACCCCAAATCCGAGCCACCCCAGCTCGGATTTTTCGTTATTTTAACGAAAGCTATTCCAGCAACCTTTCTATTCTGAAGCAACATTCTGCTTCTTACCCTGATTGTTCATTACATTTCCATACGCTTTGCCGATAGATGCTTACAACGTTATTTTGTACAGTGTTCAAAACAAAACAGAACAACTCGGAAAAATGATGAAAAAAACATTAATTGCACTACTTACTCTGACAGCTGCTGGCTCAGCTTTCGCTGGCGATACTTACATTCGTAACGGTAACATCTACAACAACGAAGGCGGTTGGAACGTAGAAGCTGGTGTGGCTCAAGGCAGCGATCTTTTCAAAGATCAAAAGCATAATACAGCACCAATTCTCAACGGTGGTTACCATGGTGACGACTTTAATGCCGACCTAAGTGGCATTAACTACCGCTTCTTCGGTAACACCAATGAGTTAATCAACATGAGTACCTACCTTGTAGGTAGCGGTGTAATGCGCGACGGTGATACAGCGAAAAGCCTGAAAGGCACAGATAAACGCCGCTTCGCCGTCGATCTAGGTTTAAACGCAGACTTTACACTGGATCAAAACAACGTCATTTCTACGTACCTTCAGCACGATATCAGTGGCGCTTACAAAGGTTACTTAGCGGGCGCGACTTACTTCCACATCATGAAATTCGGTAGTGTTGATTTTGTTCCTTTTGCTAACCTAACTTATCAAAGTGAAGACTACGTAGATTACTACTTTGGTGTAAAACAACGCGAAGCAAACGCAAACCGCAAAGCATACAAAGGTGATTCAACGGTAAGCTATGGTGTGGGCTACAAACTTGTTATGCCAATCAACGACAACTGGCAAGTAAGCCAAATGACACAATACACGCGCCTAGGCAGCGGTATCAGCGACTCATCTATCATTGATAGTGCAAACCAATGGGTTGTTGGCGCAAGTGTGTCGTACAACTTCTAATCCGATACGCCCTTATAAAGCCATCATTTCGATGGCTTTATGCGTTGGACATTTGCATAATCTTGAACACAGACTCTAGTGTGAATGAGCAATCCATAACCTATGTAAATCGCTATAGCCTGTATTCTTCACCTGCACACCTCGCACTTGCTGTGTTTTTGTCACTTCTTCGTAGCCAACAAACAAAGGCAAATATAGGTACTGATCGCGCAGCGCTTTCTCTAGGTTTAATAAAGACTGTAGCGAGTGATCATCTGCCATCGCTCTGCGAACCTTTTCTCTATGGCTTAACATCTGGCTTTGATCAAAACTAAAACGCAGTCCAGTTGCTATCGACAGCCATTCGAAGATGCCATATTCAAATGGTGCTTCCATGACTTCCTCAATGAAGAGCAAGTCTGCTTGGTGAGACACTACCTCAGGAAAACTAATGTCATCAATAACAATGATCTCTAACTCTAATCCCGTTGCACGAATCACACTGTGCAACCATTCGGAATGGCGAATTAGACTCGGTATCGTCCAGACAGGTTCAGCTAATACCACTTTACCTTTCAGTTTAGGTATCACACCACCATCTGTTATTGATAAATCTTGCTCATGAGTCTCTAACTGAATGTTGTCAACGGCACTTGGCGCATCATAAATTCGCTTTTGCACATGGATGTAATCAGCGAGTTGATACCAAGTCTCTTTTGTGAGTTGGGATTCCACGCGTTCGCGGTAGGTCACATATGAAAATGCGCTAATTTTTTCCACTTCAACGTGATCGGAGCTTTGGTTAAAGCTCAACATATTTAAGGTTTTAACATCTCCATGAGACAGCGTTATTTGATCTAACAATGCGCGTGCTGAAAAATACTCTTTGTGCGCTTCAAGAGTCATACTCTCCTGGTTCCAGCCGCTGATTTTAAATGGTCCAGTCCCTATGTGGTAGGAATAACTAGAACCGAAAGAGACGACATCTCGACACAGAATAGACGCATGAGGAGTTGCTAGCATGTATGGAAACAACTTGTTCGGATGCTTCAATATGATTTTTAAGCAGTTAGATGTTTCTGCAACCACGCTATCAATGCATTGCCAGAGCTCGTGAACTGGTCCTTTTATCTCCCTGAGTCTTTCTATACTCCAAACCACATCCTGTATGTTAAGGGGTTCACCATCATGGCGATATATGCCCGGCCGCAACCATAACGTCATTACCTTGCCTTCCATTTTCCATTCGTGTGCTAACGATGGCTCGATACCACCATTGGAATTTTGGGTCAGCAATACGTCATAAACGCTTTTCGCGACGTGTAATTCAGTGTGACGGTAAGTATTCGCAGGGTCGATTTTGGATACCCAAGGGTAAGAAGAAATCAAAATAGCGTTATTTGATTCGTTCAATCGATTCACTTTTTCAGAAGCGATAGTCAGTGCTCTAACCGCGGTTTGACCGAACCAATCAATAAGTTTCGTTATTGAGTTCATTCTTCCTCTGCCAAGCTCCTCAACCAAAAACTCGGTCATCGCTTGTTGGAGGGAAATATTAATACTGAGACGGCTAGCGTTACTTCGGCCAATCGCAGGTTGCCAATCGACCCAATCGTAAGTGGCAAGCTTTTTCATCACAATAGAAACATTGCGCCTCGACGTGCAAATCACCGCTTCTAGCTCAGAAAGCGTAACAAGGTGATACTGGTGAGGTTCAAAGTGCTTTAACAGTAGATCCAGATACCTAAGATTGACATCGTTCACAAAGATTCCTAAGAGTTATTCCAAAGCAAAAAAAATAGCACAGGACGCTTAGCAACTAAACTTCCTGTGCTATATCTAAACAAATTCAAAGCTTGGACTCAGCTCGACCAACAGAAGTCAAAAACGTTTACTAAGCCAAGAGGTAACTTGAATAAGTATTCTTAGAAACGGTAGCTCATACCTACAGAGAACACATTGATGTCTGCATCAACCGTTACTTTTTCATTGCCAAATTTCGCAATGTCTAGCTCAGGCATCATGTATTCCCATTCAACTTGTAGAGCAAAGTTTTCAGTAATAGCGAACTCTGCGCCTAAACCGTACATGCCTGTTACAGTGCTGTCAGAAATGGTGGTATGGCCTGCGCTACCGTCAATCACAGAGTTGCTAATTTTGAATTCAGCATTGAAGTAAGAAAGACCAGCTTTCGCAAAAAGGTTGAAACGATCGCCAATCGGTAGAGTCGCTTTTGGCTGAATCGATAGATACTTCATGTCACCAACAGTAACAACTTTGCCGTCTAAAGCATCGTAGCCACCAATGGCTGCTTCTAGAGAAATGTATTCGTTGAATTTGTAACCACCGAATACTTTGCCTGAAAGGCTTGAGTCATCTTCAAGTTTAAGTTTAGTGCTAGCGTTAGTACCACCACCATTGATAGAGCCATTAACATCACCAAACGATGCTTGACCTACAGATGCACCAACGTAAGGAGCTGCGTTTGCAACAGAACATGTTGCTAGAAGGGCTGTCATTAGCCATGTTTTTTTAAACATTGTATTTCACTGCCTGTTAATTATTGAGGTTGTGTTTTGCCCATCCTTAAGCATGCCATGCTATCCATTTCACTTGGTTTCAAAACCAAGTGGATGTTAATGAATAAAAACTCAATAAAACATGAAATATTTAGACACAACTTTGCCACTTTCTTTCTTAATTTTGACAATTTAGTCATTTCACAAGCATTGCTGCTTCAACCAGTTAGTGAGTTTGATGATTTCCGCTTGCTTGGCTCGACTCTTTTTATGAATAAAATAAAAGCTGTCGCCGGTTTCCAATCCATGAGAAGGGATGTACACCAAATCGTGCGCTTTATCTCTTTCATTGAGCATAAAATCATTCGCAAATGCGATGCCTTGGTCATAACGCGCCGCCTCTATTGCCAACAACATATGACTAAAATGTTGAACATCGACATCTTTCGGCAAGGTGTAACCGCCCGCTCTGCACCACTCTGCCCAATCTTTTCCTCTCTCTCGATAAATTGAGTCTGTCGACAAAATAGGGTATCGCCAAAGCGCTTCTGGAATCGGTTGATCTTGCAACTCTTTCCAAATTTTATGGCTGCAGACCGGATACAACGTCTCCGCGTATAACTTTACCGACATGTAGTTTCGCTTTGGCTTCTCTACCGTGATAAAACAATCGCCAACGCTGTCTGTCTGTTCAGGATCACCAACGACCATATTGAGTGTCAGATCGATTTCTGGATGTAGGCGCTTAAAATCAGACAAACGCGGAATAAGCCACTTTACGGCGAGCGAGCTATAAATCGCCAACCGTATGCTGCCTTTGTCCCCTTCTCGCACCTTTTGGCTGGCCATCGCAATTGAGCTAATTGCTGGGCTAATATCCTCTAAATAGCGGGTGCCCGTATCGGACAAAGAGAGCTTTCTGCCTTGGCGGATAAATAATGATTCACCCAAGTAATCTTCTAATAATCGTATCTGGTGGCTAACGGCACTTTGCGTCACATTGAGTTCTTCAGCAGCAAGCGAAAAGCTAGAGTTTCTGGCAACAGATTCAAAACAGTGAACCGCTCTGAGTGGTGGCAATTTCATTATCTAAAAATCTCATACTTAAACTAATAAATATCACTTCACTTCATCCTATGACATCACCTACTCTTTGGCAAAGAAAGAGGAGAGGAAAAAGTGAAAGTTACATCGGTCGGAGCAGCGATGCTGCTATTAATTGTTGGAAATCTCATTGCGGTGCTTTCGGACTCTTTAATTAAAAGTGTCGGAAATGAAGTGCCTATTTTTCAATTTGTCTTTTTCCGACAAATATCAGCGGTGCTTTTCCTGCTGCCAATCTACCTGCTAACAAAAAATGCGCCTTTTCTTGAAGGGTTTAAGTGGCATGCTGTTCGCGCTCACGTATGGTTACTTGGTGCAATATTCATGGTTTTGGCGATCTCATCTTTACCGCTCGCAACTGCGAACGCGATCTTTTACGCCGCGCCATTGATCATGTTGCCGCTTGCAGCAATCTTTTTTGGAGAACAGTTGTCTAAGCAATCGGTCGCCGCAGCGATAATGGGCTTTGCCGGTGTATTGGTCATCATTCGTCCAGACCAAATCGATTGGGCAGCCATTTCAGCTTTAGTTGTTGCAATTACTTTAGCAATCAATAACTTGCTCATTCGAAAACTGCCAAAAAATCAGTCTGTGATGCAAACGTTATTGATGACAAACTTGGCAGGTATTCCAGTAGCCTTCTTGCTTGTTCTGATCGAAGCAGAACCTTGGGACTGGAGTGCTTTCCCTGTTGCTGCTGGCTCAAGTTTGTTCATCATGATTTATGCAGCAACATGTGTCATCGCTTACCGCTCGATCGATAGCAACAAAATTGCCAGCGCTGAATACAGTGGCTTAATTGGTGCCGTGTTTGTGGGATTGATTTGGTTTGGAGAAGTGCCAGACATATTTATGGCAATAGGAACCATTATGATTGTTGTGCCTCTGGTTTGGCTTTCTAAACGAGAGCGTCGCAAGAAAAAGTTGCAAGAGCAACAAGAAGCGCACGTTACTTAAAGTTGTGCTCTAACCCAAAGACTAAAAAACCGAGCCGTAAGTGCTCGGTTTTTTTATGTGGCTCTAATCGGTTTTTACGTAAGCGACTACGTGAGATAAAAACTGCCTTGCAAAGCGATCATTAAACCGGATGCGATATTCATGCTCGGCTTCCGACACTAGACGCCAGCCTTCAGCAAAGTATTCTTTGATATCATCAACCGCCTCTTCTTTATTTTTGATGTGTTTCGCGTTCCACTGATAAGTGCAAGAGACAACGATCAGCCCACCCACCTTGGTGGTTTTTTTTAGAGCATTGATCACGCTAAGTGGCGACTCACATTGATCAATCACATTTAAACATACGACTAAATCAAAGCGAGATTGGAGAGTATCGAGCTCAAAAGGCTGGTTAATTAGCGTCAAATCAACATGAGCACATTTCTGTACGATATCTCTATTCTCAACCTCTAAAGTGTTTAAGGTGTTCACATCGTGAAGGTAAGTAAGCTCGACGCGTTGTTCTTCTATTAACAGTTGCTTCAAGCCATCCATTAACCTATTTGAAGGCTCCACAAGCGTCGCTTCTTTAAGGTTAGGTAAGCGTTGCACTAGCTCATAATAATTTCTTCCCAGCGCCGCCCCAACCTCAAGTAGGGAATACGGCTGAACGCTGCTTCCGATTACCACTTGCGCAATAAAATCAGCAACTTGGGAGCAGTGAGGTGATGACAAAAAAGAAAGTGGGACTTGTTTTGAGCGACTGGTTATCATCTCAATCTGTTGCTCCTCAATGAACTTGTCGAACCATTGCGCCTCGAAATAACCAGCCAAACCGTGCTCGGTCAGGTAAAAATCTTCCATGTTTTTTCCGTTCGTACTTTAAGAAAAGTGATTGTATCGAACGCGGAAATTAACGGGTATTTCTGGCCGCACATTCCAATGGGAAAACAGATGAAAACGCCGCTTATGTGAAAAAGCCCTTTCATCTCAAAGATAAAAGGGCTTGTTAATCGCTTCGGTTAAGTCGCTAACTATTGTGGTAGAACAACGTTACCATCTTGAATTGGGAACGTTTTTGTCGCTGGCTTGCTCGCCAAACGAACCGTCGTTGGTGCACCTGAAACTTCGTAAGTGACGTCGTAACCCACTACTTTATCAGATGTCGTATATTCTGTATGACACTGTTTTTTCGTCGTTGTTACTACATCACCTTTTTGCACATTTTCCTGGATCTTACGACCTGTCAGTGCACCAGCAATCGTACCAGCTGCAGTTGCAATCACTTTACCTGAGCCACCACCGATTTGGTTGCCCAGCGCTGCTCCAGCTGCTGCGCCACCAACCGTACCAATAATTTTATTGTCATCCGCAGGGGCAACTTGCTCGGTTACTACCACGTCTTTACATACTTGGTGCGGCTTTTTCACCGTTTCAGTCACCGCTTCAACCAAAGTAATGTTTGCTTGAGTTGGAGCTGGTGGCGTTTTGTCTTTACAGCCTGCTAGTACAGCAACAACTGCCGTTGCAATTGCGATAGATTTCATATTCATGATTTACATCCCAGTATGGTTTGCTTTGATGAGCGTTATGGTAAATCGCAAAAGGGAAATCACATCAGACGAAAACAAACCCTCTGTCATTAACAAGTAAAGAAACACTGTTTTATAAAAGATACGTCAAGAAACACTCAGCAACGTGTCAACAGAGCTAAAACTGTATCACTACTGATTATGATTGGGCTGAACTAGTCTATGAGATTTATTTTTAAGCCAAGCTCAAAAATAGTTCGTCATCCGTTAAATACTTATGACGGTGGCTTAGATTACGCACGTGCATAAACATAAAATCAGGGAAACCAGGCGCTATAATGTTATTTGGTTCCCAGCATACACCGCCAACAAACACATATCGCCCCTGCTTGTCATCTTCGTGAAGGGGGTTATTAAGAGGAGAAGAAAACTCTGCTCGGCAACCTTCAACCACACAAACAATTTGTCCTTTAAAAAGGCCAATCACGCGCTTTACAAGATTTGCCTTGATACCACACTTCCATGCTTGGCGAGTAGCCATCTCATAGCCATATTTTCGGATCGCTTTCTTTTGCAAATGTACTACTAGGTTCATTTTGACTCCTGATTCAAGCAACTACGTGAAGCCCAAAGCCATAAAAGCAGATAGACGTCTATACCCGAGTGAGCTCATGGTACGTGGGAATAAACTACGTGATTAGACTGAGTTTAGTGTCGGATGAGATACACCGTCCACGATGCTGTAACGTATCGATTTACACCAATCAAAGGCAGATAACACATCAACTTTTGAGTGCTTTCCTGCGCTGTATCTGGTTACTTCTGTATATTACTATAACGAAATCACCCTCCACGTTTACCTATATAAATTTGTCGTAACGATAGAGGGTGCTTATCAAGGAGAGAGGATAACGCCTACACGTCGATGAGATAATTTTGACCTTCAGTTTCTAAACGATCAATCATTTTACGACACTCATTTAAATCAAGAGGTTGTTCAAAGCGGCGCTTGAGATTCATCAAAAAGAAGATATCTTCACACATGGCTTTCTCAGGTTCGTCACTGATTTTGGCGACCGGTGAACCATTGCACGTGACCATTTTTATCACGATAGAAAGTGGCTGGTAGGCGTCACCATCTTTATTGACATAATCACCCATATCATTGGCAAGAAAAGTACCGATACCAAAACTCACCTGAATACGTCCTTGGAAATACTCGCAAATATCTAACGCTTGTTCGAAGTTAAGTCCGTCGGTAAACACCAGTGTTTTTGTTAATGGGTCTATATTCAGCGACTGGTAGTGTGCAATCATTTTTTCACCCCAGCTATAAGGGCAACCACTATCGTGACGTACACCGAAGTACGCGTTACTTAGTTCTTCATCAAAGTCTTTAAGGAAAGCATCGATACCAATCGTATCGGTTAACGCAATACCTAGTGCACCATTAAACATTTTTTGCCAACGTTGCAACGCCACTTTTTGCGAATCTCGCACATTCACCAGAGCTTGGTGTCCCATAAACCATTCATGAGCAACCGTGCCGATAGGCGTCAAGTTTAGCTCTTTTGCTAAGTGATAGTTGCTTGTTCCTGTCAAACATTCCGGCACTTCCTGGCACAAATATTCCAGCATAGTGCGCTGAGCTTGAAAGGAAAAACGTCGACGCGTCGACATGTCAGAAAATTTAAAGTTAGTAATGTTACGACGTTTTAGTTCCGACTTTAGGTGTCGAACTTTCTCTTCTAAAACAGTGGTAAATTGCGCAACAGGGATATCTGACCAACGCTGACGGCTACGAACTTCAGACACGATGCTCATGATGATCGTTTCGTACAAGATGGTGTCTCGCCACAAACCGTTAATGGTAATTCTTAACTGGCTTGAGCCATCAGCCATGGCTTTGTTATGGAAAGAGACATCGCTTTGTGGGTTGAAACGGAAATGGCGCAGTGCATCAACAAAGTCAGGATTCAGGTAAGGCGCGACACGCTTAATATATTCAATTTCTTCTTGCGTAAATTGAATATCTTGCAGTTTAAGGACTTCGGCTTTTACCTCGGGCAAAAGCTCAGAGAGGTCTTCCTCACTGCGCACGATAAACTTATATGACACCATCGCATCAGGGTAAAGCGCTGTTACAGCGCTCATCATATTGACTTTGTAGACATCGAAATCCAAAGCACTTTGAATGATGCGGGAAGAAAATAGTTTGGTGGTCATTAGGTGCCCTTCTACATGCCCTTCCTGGGTATATAACTTTTTGTTACTAACTAATTTGCGTAAACAATAAACACCCATCTATAGTTTGTCAACTTTTGTTACTAACCACTCATTTTTATAAGGTTTTTTTGTCTAGAATTCGAGCAAGCATTGTGAATAAGTCAGAGTCATCCGTAAATTTATGCTCAAACCGTATTACGAACACTACCAAAAACGTTTCTAACAACTCGTTACTTACCCATTGATTGACCACTTGTTATGCGCTAGATTACTTACAAATCAATATTAGGACCCAACCATGATCGTATCTGTCGACATTATTCCATTCAGGCTATCTGGCTGTGCCGATAAGGGATTGGAAGTGTTGTTGATTAAACGTTCAAATCCAAATCGGCCATACCATGGAGTCTGGGCACTACCGGGCGGATTTGTCTTTGATAAAGACTTAACCAGTGAAGGCGGACGCCCGGCCGATGAAAACTTTGAAGCGGCGCGTCGCCGAATTTGCCGTGAGAAAATCCATACCTACCCTCGCCATTTTAGCGAAGCGTTTATCGACGGTGATCCAAAGCGCGATCCAGAAGACTGGAGCTTAAACATTACGCACTACGCCTTAGTCGATCGTAACAATGTAGAGCAAATAAATAATGCAGGTGTACCGGAATGCCAACTTAAATGGTTTTCGCTACAGGCTATTCTCAATGGAGAAGAAACCCTCGCATTTGATCATCAAAAAACCATTGAAAAAGCGTGGCAAAAGCTTCGTGCATCCATTGAATACACATCGGTTCTTTTGTTTGCATTAGACAAAGAGTTTTTGGTTGCGGACATCATTTCTGCTTATCAAGAGTTTGGTATTGATATCAGCCGAATGACGATTAAGCGCCGCTTGATAGATTCAGGCGTACTAAAACCCACTAATAAAGTCGCTTCAACCAACAAAGGCAAAGGTGGAAAACCCGCAATGGTATATACGCTGACTAGCGACGAAGTAACCTTTTTTCAAAACTGTTTGCGTGGATAAACGCAGACAATCAGACAGACAAGGAGTCTGCCATGACTGTTCGAGTAAACTATCAAACTACAGCAGTGATCGACGTTGATCCAGAGAAAGGCTTTAGTGAGTTATGTCCAGATGAACTGCCCGTTGCAGGTGCGTTGGAAATCGTACCGGAACTTTTGAACAATCATGCCAAAGGCCGATTAAAACTGGTCAGTCGTGACTTACACCCACCAAAAGCAAAGTGGGATGCAGAATCGCCATCCAATATGCTTGAGCCCGTTGGTTTACCGAATGTGGATATAAAGTGGAACCGTCACTGTGTGCTTGGCACAACAGGTTCTGAGCTGCTAGATGGCTTACCACCCGTGTTGGACTATGATTTTCAAGTTAATAAAGGTATGGATCCTGACGCACACCCTTACGGTATTTTTTTCCATGATATTGCCGACACCAAAACGACAGGCGCGCATGAATTTCTAAAGTTCAACGGGATTGATACCTTAGTTATCGGTGGCCTTGCCTTAGACTTTTGCGTGAAAAAATCCGTCATGCAAGCGCTGGAACTTGGCTACAATGTGGTAGTTAATCTTGCTTCAACTCGTGCGGTGCTGCCTGATAATGTAGAGAATGTGCTGACAGAGCTCAGAGATAATGGCGCATTATTTGTCGAAAAAGCGGACGACATCATCGTAGAAAAGTTCGCCTAGAAACGATAGTAACCGAGAAGGATTTCACCATGCATCAACATGAAAAATTGAATTACGTTGAATTTGGTTCCACTAATGTCAGTGCGACCAAACAATTTTTTGAGCGTGCTTTTGACTGGAGCTTTACCGATTATGGTCCAGAATATTCTGCATTTTCAGGACAAGGGTTGGATGGCGGATTCTTCAAATCTGAGTTTATAAACCAAACCGCAAATGGTGGCGCACTTTTAGTATTTTATAGCTCAGACATTCAGGCCACTCAGACAAAAGTAGAGCTGCATGGTGGAAAAGTTATCCGCCCTATTTTCGAATTCCCCGGCGGCTGTCGATTCCACTTCACTGAACCGAGTGGAAATGAATTCGCAGTATGGTCAGAGAGCCATTAAGTGATCACAAATCAACAACACACCATCAACGTGAGCCCAAGCTAGCCAGATCCGGAACTGGCATTACATTTCTGGTTGACCTCATCCTTGGTTTAATTCACTGTTAGCGCAACAATTAATCGATGAGGCGCTAGACCTCGACCAAGGATGTCAAATGACTGCCGTCAGTTTTTTTCGCTTACTCTGCCTCGCTGCTATTTGGGGTGGCTCGTTTCTGTTTATGCGAGTCGCCGCCAACACATTCGGGCCGGCTTACTTAATCGAATTTCGAGTTACATTTGCCGCCGTCGCTTTGTTATTGATCGCCGTATATTTGAAGAAGAAACTCACGTTAACTGCGCATACTAAACACTTCTTTATTATTGGCTTATTCAATAGCGCAGTTCCATTTTTACTCTTTGCGTACGCAGCCCAGACACTGAATGCATCAACTTTAGCAATATTGAACTCAACCGCCCCAATATGGGGAGCACTAGTTGGCTTTGTTTGGTACCGCAGCCCACTCACAGCGAAATCTGTTCTCGGTATGCTAATAGGCATAGGAGGCGTTGCAGTCTTGGTCGGCTTAGATACTTCAACCATAGGTGAAGAAGCCATGCTCCCTATTGCCGCCAGTTTGATGGCTTCTTTCAGCTATGGCATTGCTACCAACTACACTAAAAATGCGCCACAAGTACCTGCTTTTGATAATGCTCACGGCAGCATGTGGGCGGCGGTTATTTGGGTACTGCCGCTGCTACCATTCTTACCAATGCGTGCAGAACCAAGTCATTTCGAATGGAGCTCTGTTGTCACGCTCGGCGTTGTATGCACAGGGTTCGCTTATTTGCTCTATTTCCGCTTAGTTTCTGATATCGGCCCAGCGTCAGCACTGACTGTCACTTTTCTTGTTCCTGTTTTTGGTATCTTATGGGGCTACTTGGTGCTAGATGAGCCCGTCGGCTCTAACACCATCATAGGAACAATTCTAGTGCTTAGCGGCACTATGCTAGTCACCGGTTTCTCCCCAACAGCAATGCTCGCGAAGAGAAAACGAAGCGTGGCTTAATCAGCCTAATATAACTTCCACACCTCGCTTTTTGATTTGTTCAAGGTCGCTTTTCGGAGCGGCTTTGTCAGTCAGCAGCACTGATATTTCGTCAGTCTTACCAATTGATGAGGGATAAATTTGCCCAAATTTACTAGAATCCGTTAGAACAATATTGCGCCTTTTTTTCGCAATGATGGTTTCTGCAATCTCAGCGCGCATCATGTCGCGGCTAGTAAAGCCAGTGTCTTGATGGAAGCCGTCAATACCCAAGAAGGCCGTGCTGAAATGAATGTTCTCAATACACAACTTAGTCAGCGGTCCGACCAAGCTCTCGCCTTGGTGCTGATACACGCCACCAAGCAAGATAATGTTGGCAGAAGTGTTACGGATGAGATGGGCGATATACGCCGATGGCGTAATAATGGTCACATCGCCGCGCTCAGCCAATGTCCGAGCCAACAACGCATTGGCACTGCCTCCTTCAATCAGCACTGTCTCATTCGGTGCGACCAAATCCGCAGCTTGGTTTGCGAGCGATTGTTTAATATCGAAACGTACTTCTAGGCGGGCATCAATGTCATCACTTTGCAACGCGGTAGCTGCGCCGTGAACGCGCTTTAGGTAGCCCTGTTGCTCCAGAAAGTTCAAATCCTGTCTGATGGTCACGCCCGACACGCCAATGATGTCAGAAAGCTCCGTGACTTGAACGCGTTTACGGTCGTTCACTAATTGCAGGATTTCATTTTGTCTTGGGTTCACAGATTCGCTCCTTATTGATGAGCTTACAGTATACTCACCTGATGTTTCATATGAAAAGAACTTGAAAGTAAAAAGGAAAAAACGCGTGGTCTGATTAGCCAAGCTGCACCTTGCGAATATCGCTCCCATCAACAGATAATAGGGCAACGAAAATGGGATGGAAGAAGAGGGGTTAGCTCCCTACATCCCAACAACGGTAAAGACTAGGATAAAAGTAATGGAAGAAATTTACTTCGCAGGCGGTTGCCTTTGGGGCGTGCAAGAATTTATGCGCCACCTTCCGGGCGTAATCAACACAGAAGCCGGGCGAGCAAATGGCACAACGGATAACACTCAATCCGAATACGATGGATACGCAGAGTGCGTGAAAACCCAGTTCGACCCTGAGCAAGTTTCGGTTGAAACTTTAATGGGGTATTTGTTTGAGATAATCGACCCTTACAGCGTTAACAAGCAAGGTGAAGACGTAGGTGAGAAGTACCGTACTGGTGTTTATAGCCAAAACGAACAGCATCTCACCATCGCGAAAGCGTTTATCGCAGCACGACCGGACGCCGACAAGATCGCCGTAGAAGTACTGCCACTCACGAATTATGTACCAAGTGATGATGAGCACCAAGACAGACTCACAAACTTTCCGAATGATTACTGTCACATCCCATTAGATTTACTACATAAATACAGGGATAACTCGTAACCATTCAGTCAGCATCGCTTTAAAAGGCAAGATGCATATCAGTTTAAATCGATGCCTTCCACTAATGACAATGTCATTTCTGCCGCCGATATTTCCTTACAACCCGACGAGTTTTGTCCGCACCACAACGGTGTGAATTCATCTCGGTTTTGCTTTTCCATAAGCGCTCTTAGTTGAGCCATTTCAATGGAGGCGTATGGGAATTTCGGCGCAAACTCACTGATGTAGCCTAGCTCCGACATCGCGCGATTCACAATGCCTCTCGCTGGTCGGCCCGAGAAAACATTGGTCACTGCGGTATGTTGCGCGCGTTCACTGGCAATGGCATATCGATGTAAAGACGATGTTTTCGCCTCATCACACAACAAATAGACGCTGCCAACTTGAACGGCACTCGCTCCTAATCTCAACGCGGCTTCCACCCCACTTCTATCAGCGATTCCGCCTGCAGCAATAACGGGCAAATTCACCCGTTTGGCGATTTGTGGTAATAACGCCATCAAACTTAATTGAGTAGTTAAATCATCCGATAAAAACATACCTCGGTGTCCACCAGCCTCCAAGCCTTGGGCGATAATACCGTCAACGCCTTTTGCTTCTAGCCAAAGTGCTTCGTCCACCGTGGTCGCTGACGAAAGGATCTTCCCTCCCCACCCTCTAATTCGAGCTAACAGATCATCGTCTGGCAAACCAAAGTGGAAACTGATCACTGGCGGTGCAAATGGTTCAATCGCGTCAGCAATATCATGATTGAAAGGCATCCTTGTCGGAGCGTTTGGCTGAGCCTGAACGGTTGCATCAACCTCGGAAAAATACGGTTGCAGCGTTTTTTGCCACTTTTCGTGCTTGTTGGCGTCATACTCCGGCATTTCATGGCAAAAGAAATTGAGGTTAAACGGTCGGTTAGTTGCCTGCTTGATAAGTTGAAGTTCTTTTACGATGGCGTCTTTGTTCAGCATTCCACAAGGTAACGAGCCAAGCCCGCCAACATTACTGACGGCGATGGTCATTTGGCTGTCTTGCACACCGGCCATTGGCGCTTGAATAATCGGTAACTCTGTTCCCAAAAGTGTATTAAATACCTTGTTTATCATGATCTTTCCTTGAAAACTTAACCTTTACCTGTGATGGATCTGCGCCATCGTTATCCAGACTAGACTTTCACATGATTAAACACTTATAAAGTTAAAGTGATGCATTTGTGCGCTATGCACTTTTGATAGAAATGACAAAGGGAGCCTATGGCTCCCTTAATATGCTGAATAACAAGAATCAAAGTGACTATCGTACGACATCTGATTCAAGCTCTAGCTCTGCCACAGACAGCATGGCAAACTCTTCCTCGGCGGTTGCTGCCACCAATTTGTTGCGGCTGTATAACCCATAATAAACACCACCGATAAGAAACAATCCCATTGTCATGAAAAAGGCTGAGGGATCAAAAGCATAAACACCTGTCATTGCGATCAAAGAAAGCACCAGAGAAATACTCGAAGTAATTATCCCACCAGGCGTTTTATATGGACGAGTTAATTCCGGCTGTTTAATTCGCAATAAAATATGGCTCAAGGACATTAATGCGTACGATACAGTCGCACCGACAACAGCCATCGCCAAGATTAAGTCCCCCTCACCCGTAAGTGAAACCAAGAACCCAAAAACGCCCGGAACCAAAAGCGCACGAGAAGGCACTTTTTTGTCACTGGTTAATGACAAAGTTTGCGGTAAATAACCCGCGCGGGAAAGCGCAAACACCAAGCGACTGTAACCATAAATGATTGAAAAGAAAGAAGCGATAAGGCCAGCCAATCCAAGTAAGTTCACGGCCATTGCTACCGTTGAATTGCCCGTAATCTTTAGGGCGTCAACTAATGGCACCGCGCTATCGCCTATGACCTTTGAGCCAACCGCGCCAGCCAAAAGGACGACTACGAGAGTTGCGGTTAGCAATAAAAACAGCATCGCACCAATGATGCCTTTGGGAACATCTTTTGCCGGATTTTTTGCCTCCTCTGCCGCTAAAGGCACACCTTCAACCGCAAGAAACAACCACATTGCAAATGGCAACGCAGCCCATACGCCATACCACCCAAACGGCAAGATTTCTGTTGCCTGAGCCGTCGCCGGAGCAATATCGAATAAGTTATTAACGTCAAAGTGACCAATAAGCACAGCAGCAGTAATTAGAATAGCTAGCACAGCCAAACCGCTGATGACCATCATTACTTTGAGAGCTTCGCCAACCCCTGCCATATGAATAGCGATAAAGACGGCGTAGAAAAGTGCGTAAACAACAGGACCATCGATACCAACCAATTCATTCACTGCTGAGCCAATAAAAATCACTATCGCAGCAGGCGCGAGCGCATATTCAATCAAAACTGATAAGCCAGTGAAAAAGCCACCTGTCGGCCCCATCGCCTGTCTTGCGAAGCTGTAACCACCACCCGCAGCAGGAATAGCCGCAGACATTTCAGCTAAAGACAATACTAGCGTGAAATACATTACTGCCATCGCGATAGCAGCAATAAGAAAGCCTCCCCATCCTGCTTGAGCGATGCCAAAGTTCCAACCGGCGAAGTCACCAGATATAACATACGAGACACCTAAGCCCGCAAGTAAAATCCAACCTGCGGTGCCTCTTTTTAGCTGCCTTTTGGCCAAGTACTCCTGATGTTTAGACATAGTAAATCCTTCTACTTTGATGAAATTAAAAAGTTGTCGCTGTGTTTATCTTCAACGCTTGCGCCACTTGGCTCATTGATATCTGAGCGATCTTTCAGATTCACTCCTGACAGTTGTAATTTTCGAGCCTCCTTGAGCAAGTAAAATGCGCGTTCACAGGCATCGTCATAGTTGAGCCCCTGGGGACGCACATTGGAAATGCAGTTTCTTTGGGAATCTTTAGAGCCTCGTTTAGCCCCCCAAGTGAGATACATACCCATGCTATCCGGAGAAGTTAGACCGGGTCTCTCTCCAATTAAAACCAGCACGGCCTTGGCGTTAAAACATTCACCAACATCATCCCCTACCGCTACTCTTCCTTGCTTTACGATTGTGATAGGTGCGAATTTCCATTGATGTTCATCATCAGCGCTTAAAAGAGAAATCAATCGAGTAACAACAGGCACGGCATGGTTTTGAATTGCGACGGAAGAAAGTCCATCAGCAATAACAATCGCAAGATCAATGTCAGTGTTATGCTCATTTGCTATCAAGTTGAGCGTTTGCCAAGAAGATTCATCGAGTTGCCTTCCTAAATCGGGCCTTTGCAGGTACATAAGCCGATCACTTACTCGGCTGCTCACTACCACTGGAGGCTCTAAGGTATTTTCAAGAATCGAGTAAGAGTCCGACAAACCAGCAACGAGAGACTCAATATTCAAACTGCAATGCACTGCATCCATAGCTTGGGCATGATCCAGCTGAAATGAGAGTAACTCGTTGGTTGGTACACTGTTCCCGCTACGACCCAGAGCGATCCGAGCAGAGGTGAAGTCGCGTAACTTGCCCCAAGGGTTATGTGTGACAACTTCAGACTCATCTTGTGGGGACTGAGCAATGGTGATTACTTTACCCATGAGAATACCCCTTATTCAGTTGGTTAATTGCTCCCGAAAACGAGCGAGAGATTTGCTCACTTAACCGAACGTCTTGCACGCTCTCGAAAATCTGCATCTCCATTAACCATTGTTCGAACTCTGGTGCTGGCTTCAAACCGAGTACTTTTCTTGCGTAAAGGGCATCGTGAAATGAGGTAGTTTGATAATTGAGCATGATGTCATCAGACCCTGGAATACCCATGATGAACGAGCACTCGGCCACACCTAATAGTGTCAGCAAGTTATCCATGTCATTCTGATCGGCATAAGCATGATTGGTGTAACAGATGTCGCAACCCATAGGTAAACCAAGCAGCTTCCCACAGAAATGATCTTCAAGCCCAGCACGAATGATCTGTTTACCATCAAACAGATACTCAGGGCCAATAAACCCAACGACAGTATTAACCAACAAAGGATCAAACTGTTTCGCGACAGCATAAGCGCGGGCTTCACAAGTCTGTTGATCGACCCCATGAAATGCATTCGCAGACAGCGCTGTACCTTGTCCGGTTTCAAAATACATCACATTGTTTCCTACGCTACCTCGATTCAAAGACAGCGCGGCTTCATGGGCCTCTTTCAAAATCGACAAGTCGATTCCGAAGGTATCATTCGTCCCTTGCGTGCCGCCTATCGACTGAAAAACGAGATCGACTGGTGCACCCATTTCAATGGCTTCGATCGTGTTCGTGACATGAGTTAACACACAAGACTGAGTCGGTATTTGATAGTGTTGAATCACCTCATCCATTAAGTTCATTAACTTAATAGCTTGAGGTACATTATCTGTTGCCGGATTGATACCGATAACCGCATCGCCATTTCCGTACATCAGACCATCAAAAATGGTCGCTGCGATACCGTTGAGAGAATCAGTGGGATGATTCGGCTGTAAGCGAGTAGACAGGCGACTCGGCAAACCAATCGTATTCCGAAAAGCCGTGACAACTTGGCATTTTTTAGCAACGAGAATCAAATCCTGGTTGCGCATAATCTTACTGACTGCGGCCACCATTTCTGGTGTTAAACCTTGACGAATTTTAGCCAACGTTTCACCATCGGCTTCTTCACTCAGCAGCCAATTTCGAAAATCTCCGACCGTCAAGTGCTCAATCGGCTTAAAGGCTTCAAGGTCGTGCGTATCGATAATTAGGCGAGTGATATCGTCGCTTTCGTATGGAATAACCGCCTCGTTAAGAAACGTTTTAAGTGGTAACTCAGACAGCGCCATTTGTGCGACTACACGTTCTGCCGCTGACTGAGCACAAACCCCGGCTAACGCATCGCCTGAGCGCTCCGGTGTCGCTTTCGCCATCAAGTCAGCTAATGACTTAAAGGTATAGACTTTACTTCCTTGTTGCCGACGATAAGTTGCCGTCATTGCTCTTCCTCTTCACTATTTGGTTCGCTTTTTGCTGAACTATCAATAAGCTTTAAGAAAGTATTGCCAAATGTGTTCCGTAGCGTTATCAAAAACTGGCAACATTTATAAATCAATAATAAACAATGAGTTATGTAAATACTGCTCCAACATGACTCACAAAAAAGGAATGAGCATCACAAGGATGAGTAACCAAATGCCCCAAACTGCACCAATGCTGTGCATCCATCACACTAAGGATGCAAACCAACAAGCTGCGAGTCTGATAAACTGGCAACAGGAATATGACCAACTCAGCGATGGTCGATTTTTAGGTCAAATTCGAGAACGACGATTTCCCAATTTCCATGTGTTTCGTGAAGACAGTAACCGCTCGCTAAGACAGCAATGCAGGGTTGAAGAGGGAGGTATTTGGTTGGGTTTGAGTGCGGAAAATAAGCCGCTACACCTAAATCACAGTCAGTTTAATTCAAGCCAACTTTTGCTTAGGCAAGGTGGCGCTGATTTTGAGTTAATGACACCGGAGCAGTTTTCTATCTATGGAATAGTGCTCGACAAAAACTTCGTTCACATCATAGAAAATCAACTTGAGCTTGGGAGTATCCAAAACAACACATTACACTTAACGGGTTTGACGGAAAAACACATTCAACAACTTAAATACTACTTAGGCATGTTACTTGGTTCCGCCGAACCAAGATGGTCTGAAACCACACATCAAGCAATCTTAAAAGATATTGTGCTGGAGCTGTTCTCACTCAGTTCACTGCACACGAGCCATCCGATATCAATCTCTCATCGTCAACACGTGATGCACCGTATAAAACAACAGCTACAGGATCTAGACTACCGTACACCGATAACCGTCAGTGAACTGTGTGATGCAGTACACGTCAGTCGTCGCACACTACAGTACACCTTTGAGCATTGCTGTAATACTTCCCCAAAACAGTTCATACATCGAATGCGCTTGAATCAAGTACGTAGAGTGCTACAAAGCCCTGAAGATAATCGAACAATTGCAGAAATCGCTTTTGACTTTGGTTTTTTCCATCTCGGGCAGTTCAGTCAAAGCTACAAGCGGCTATTTGGTGAGACACCAACTGAAACGAGAAAATGGGAGTCCAGCAAATAAGATGACAGGCAGTATATTCTTTCAGATCCTGCGTTGGGGCCATGTTATGTAGTCGCAATGATTTGCTGAAACTTAGCATGAAGCTCTTCAAGTGCCGCTTCAACATCCGGTTCTGCACGGCTCAAGTGCGAGATTAACGTCATAAAATAGCAGTCAAAAATCAGCGGTATTTTTCCCTCAAGGACGGAGCTTCCGTTTACAGATTGAAACAAAGCTTGGTTAAACGACTGATAATAATCCAAATCCCAAATCACTTCTTTCAACAAAGCTCGGCTCAGCTCAACGTTCGCAAAATAGTAGCGATAGTATTTCTCCGTCAGCGCCAAACCAATGTCGATATCGGTTTTACCTTCCACACTGACTAGCGTTTCTTGGCTGATCTGTTGCAGTTGCGCCAGCATCCCTTCGCGCAAAATCGACAGTTTAGTCGGGAAATGGCTAAACACTGTGCCATCGGCTACTCCTGCTTCTCTCGCTATCTGCCTTGTGGTCGTCATGTCATAGCCATTTTGAGCAAAAGATGCCCATGCGGCTTTTAGAATTTTATCTCTGGTTTGTTGTCGCTTCGTCATTGATGTGTCTGCTTAATGAGCCTGAAAGGATCATACCTTGCGTGGTTGAGATTGACAAATTGAGCGCGCTCATTTATAAAATTGAGCATGCTCATTTTATATAAAAACAAAAGGAATCGCTCATGTACGTATTAAACAAACTAGGCCAAGGATTGATTTTCTTCCCGACCATCTTCTGCTTTTCGTATATTTTAAGACCGATATTGATGGTCATCCTTATTCCAGGAGGACTCGCACTTTTGGCGTTAATCGGTGGCGCAGAAGTCAGAGCGGAACTCAAAGCCATGCTGCTTGAGGAGTTTTTTGGCGTTAGCCCATCGCACACCACCTCGAAAAAGGCGTGAGTGCGCTACAAACGTTGGCAAGGCTAAGTAAAAAAGAAAACGCGCAGATATCGAGATCTCAATACCTGCGCGTAGATGCGGTGAAAATAAGACTGGCGTTAGTCAGTATTCATGTTCTGGCCAATTCGCCATAAAACGCCACTAGGGTCAAACAAACAACATTCGCGCATGCCCCAAGGTTGCTCGACTAGCTCTGTCAAACGCGAACCAAATTCCTCATGACCCACTTTGGATAAGTGCTGATGCCAACTTTCTGCGTCTTCTACGAGCAAGTGCATCATGAAGTTATTGCCGTGTTCTGGCTCATAAAAATTCTGTAAAAGAAACGCGCAGCTACCTTGAGAGAAGTATGCTACATCACCGAAGTCCGACGCCATTTCAAAGCCAATCGCCTCATAAAAGCGTTTTGATAGCGCGTAATCTTTCGCCGGAACAAATGATTTGATTTCAACAATATTGAGGTTTTCCATTTCCAATTTCCTAAGCCTTTTTCCATAAAACTGACTGACGTAATCTCGCTCTATGCCTTCTATTCGCCTTGCGTAATCTGCTGTGATGACAGTGGCACACACTCTGCCATTTGCGTTTGTAACCATGTGATAAATTTATGTTCAAGTTCTGTACGCTTTTTATCTTGACTCAATAAAACGTAATTGCAACTTGATGGAGAAAACCCAAATGGTGCGACCAAATTACCACGCTTAATATCGTCCATGACAAAAGGATACGATCCCATTGCGACGCCTAAGCCGTCCACCGCTGCTTGTATGCAAAAATAAAAATGCGCGAATGATTGCTGAGTGTTGCCGTTGAAAGTTTCACAACGTGTTGATTGCTGCCAATCCGCCCAAGCATTCGGTCTGGTTTGGCTATTCAACAATCGAGCTGCTTTCAAATTGTCTTTAATGGATTGCCAATACTCAGGAGAAAATACCGGCCCCACCCACTCTTCCACAAGAATGGTTTTGTCGTAATCGTGATGCTGCGCAAAATCGTCTCGACGAATCGCCATCGAAAGCCCAGTTGATCCTAATGTTACCGGGCCACCAGCCGTCGACAAACGAACATCAGCACGGTGTTCATCATTAAACGCGGCCAACCTTGGCATCAACCAGCGCATGGTTAATGTCGGTTCACAAGACACTTCAAGATGCTGATGCTTCTCTTGAATAAGCGTATTCACGCCTGTTTCTAGCGTTTGGAATGCCGTTTCTGTGTATGTCTTGAGTAATTCGCCTTCTGCCGTCAACACGACTTTCCTGCCCTCTTTGAAGAACAAAGGTTGAGACAGATATTGCTCAAGTTGCTTGATCTGCTTACTCACGGCTCCGTGAGTAATGTTCAGTTTGTCAGCCGCTTCAGTGTAGCTTGAAGAACTCGCCGCAACGTGGAAGACATAAAAAGATTTCAGGTGACGCATCTGTGAGTTTTTCTCACCAATATGGGAATATTTTTCGATTATAGTCAGTAATAAAGACACCTACAATTCCGCTACATCCCAGACTTCATCATTCAAACAGGAAATCGATATGGAATTTGTAACTCTTGCGTTATTAGGTGTGCTTATTGTCATTAGCCCTGGCGCAGACTTTGTTTTGGTATTAAGAAATAGCTTAAATCAAGGACGAAAAGCAGGCGTATACAGTGCGATTGGTATCAGCATGGCGATAAGCATCCACACCGCTTACTCCATGCTGGGGATCAGTTACTTAATTTCACAAAATGAATGGTTGTTTAATCTCGTGCGCTATCTTGGAGCCGCTTATCTTGTCTACCTTGGGATTAAAGGAATATTCTCCTCGCAACCTGCATCAAACTCAGAAACCGTTCAACAGAGCGAGTATTCAATGTGGCGATTTTTCATGCAGGGGTTTCTGTGTAATTTACTCAATCCCAAGACGATGCTGTTTTTTCTGAGTATTTTTAGCCAAGTGATTTCTCCCGACTCTAGTCAGCAACACATCGCCTTGTTCTACGGGATTTATATGATTGCGCTGCATGGTATTTGGTTTTCTATCGTTGCTGTTTTATTCACGTCACCCCAGCTACAAGCTTTCTTGTTGAAGATTAAGCATCGACTCAATCAAGCATGTGGGGCGGGATTAATCATTTTCGGCGCGATGCTGGGCTTAAAAGTGTAGTACGCTTGCGGTCCGATTACCCCAATTCAAATTGATCATTGAACAAGTGGCTGTAATCAAATAAAAATCTGCATTATCAATACCTTAAATTAGAAAAAACAGCCAACGTGCGCTGGCTGTTTCGATGCAGTTAATGAATGACCCGAGCGTCCCCTTTAAGTAACTGAGACAGATCGATAGTGAATATCGTCACTGTCGGACGTTTAGGCAGAGCATTTTCGATCGAAAACTCTGGCCCAGCTGGAACGAGGGGGAAGTGAATAGCAGTCGGCCACTTTGACGAAGCTTCATTACCGCCCGGCTCAGATATTGAGAAAGAAAACGCAGGTAAACGGGTCATAACACTTACCTCAAATGACTGATTAGCGGGCTCAAGCGAGCCCGCTTAGGTTTTGCAATGTTATTGTTATTTTAACGCTTACTTAATCACTAACGATTGATGACGTTAGATATCAAGTTCTTTGTCTTCAACGTGGTTGGTGATCATCGCTTCAGTGGTGATCATCAAGCCAGCAACAGACGCTGCGAATTGAAGCGCTGAACGTGTTACTTTCGCAGGGTCCAAGATGCCCATTTCGATCATGTTGCCGTATTCACCTGTTGCAGCGTTGTAACCGTAATCGGAATCACCAGCTTTGACAGCGTTCGCCACAACAGAAGCTTCGTCACCTGCGTTAGTTGCGATTTGACGAAGAGGCTCTTCCATTGCACGTAGCGCAACTCGGATACCCACGTTTTGGTCATCATTGTCGCCTTTTAGATCCGCCAATTCTTTCGCGATCTTAGTTAGGGCAACACCACCACCAGCAACAATACCTTCTTCAACCGCTGCGCGAGTAGCGTGTAGCGCATCGTCCACGCGGTCTTTCTTCTCTTTCATCTCAACTTCGGTTGCAGCGCCGATCTTGATCACCGCTACGCCGCCAGATAGCTTCGCAACACGTTGTTGAAGCTTATCTTTGTCGTATTGAGAAGTGGTTGTTTCGATTTGTTTTTCAATCGAAGCCACACGATCAGCAATCGCGCTTGCTTCTGCTGCGCCACCCACAATGGTTGTTGTGTCTTTGGTGATGGTCACTTTCTTCGCACTACCTAGTTGCTCTAACGTTGCTTTTTCGAGCTCTAGGCCGATTTCTTCAGAGATGACCGTACCAGCAGTTAGTACCGCAATGTCTTCCATCATCGCTTTACGGTTGTCACCAAAGCCAGGCGCTTTCACCGCGGTCGCACGCACGATGCCGCGCATGTTGTTCACAACCAATGTCGCTAGCGCTTCACCTTCGATGTCTTCAGCAATGATCAATAGCGAGCGAGAAGATTTCGCCACTTCTTCTAGTACAGGCAATAGCTCGCGGATGCTGCTGACTTTTTTGTCCACCAATAGGATGTAAGGGTTGTCTAGCTCTACGCTGCCATTTTCTTGGTTAGTGATGAAGTATGGCGACAAGTAACCGCGGTCAAATTGCATACCTTCAACCACAGACAATTCGTTGTTTAGACCTTGGCCTTCTTCAACCGTAATCACGCCATTGCGACCCACTTTTTCCATCGCTTCTGCAATGATTTCACCGATCGCGCGATCGCTGTTTGCAGAAATGCTACCCACTTGGGTAATGGATTCTTTGTCGCTGCATGGCTTAGACATTTCACGTAGTTTCTCAACCGCCGCTTCAGTGGCTTTGTCGATACCACGTTTTAGGTCCATTGGGTTCATGCCAGAGGCTACCGCTTTAAGACCTTCATTGATGAAAGATTGCGCCAGTACGGTAGCCGTCGTTGTACCGTCCCCCGCTTCATCATTCGCTTTGGACGCCACTTGTTTCACCATTTGTGCGCCCATGTTTTCGAACTTATCTTTCAGTTCGATTTCTTTCGCTACAGACACGCCATCTTTGGTGATGGTTGGCGCGCCGTAAGATTTATCAAGCACAACGTTGCGGCCTTTCGGGCCTAGTGTCACTTTTACTGCGTCCGCCAGTAAGTTCACACCTTTCAGCATTTTTTGACGTGCGTCATTAGCAAATAATACGTCTTTTGCAGCCATGGTTATCTCCTCAAAAAACTACTACAAAAATAATTACTCAACGATTGCTAACACATCAGATTCGGACAGAATTAAGTATTCTGCGCCGTCAATTTTCTCGGTTTTCACGCCGTAACCGTCATTGAAAATGATTTGGTCGCCCACTTTGACTTCCATCGCAGCGCGTTCGCCATTTTCAAGACGTTTACCTAAACCAACAGCAATGACTTTCCCGCGGTTTGATTTTTTCACCGACTGAGAAGTTAAAACGATTCCCCCTTCAGATTTATTTTCCACCTCTTGTCTTTCAACAATTAGCTTGTCATTTAAAGGACGAATTTTCATTTTTAAGTGCCTCCTACTTGGAACCAAAAATAAAAGACAAAATAAACATCAAGATGGATTTGCGAGTCGACAGCTCGCTTTCGATGAAAATAATAAGGTCGAAAAATGAGAGTTCAAGAGGTGAATTTGATAAAAATTTTTTATTAAATTAAATAAAATTTTCTATCGAATTATCGCATTCACAACCACTTAGCATCTCTTTATGATAGAAAATGTGCTCAATCAAATCTAGAGTGGTTACGTACTCTTAAAAAGGATAATCAAACAATGAAAAAGGCCGTATCTCTATTTCTTGCAACGTTATGCGTTGGCTTCCTCTCACCCAACGTGTCAGCTTCTGAACGCGCTGAACAAGGTTGGCAATTGATTGACGAGGGCGCGATGATTGTCGATGTGCGCACGCCGCAAGAGTTTTCTGAAGGGCATTTGGATAATGCCGTCAACTTCCCTTTATCTGAACTTGATAAACATTTTCAAGACGTCGATAAAGATCAAGCTATCGTGTTGTACTGTCGCAGTGGTAACCGCTCTGGCAAAGCGTATCAATACTTACAATCGCAAGGCTTTACGAATCTGCACAATGCAGGTGGCTTTGAAGAACTACAAGACGCCAAATAGTCGTCTCCGTTCTAATATACAAAGTAAAAGCACAGAGCGCGTCGCAAGCGTATTGTAACGCGCTCTGTTTCTAAATACTTATCTACAACAACTCTACTATCTGGGCCCTGCATCAAATTGAGTCAGGTTATCCGATATCTCGATCCATGGCGCTTTCGATGCGACAAAAATATGGAAATCAGGCTTGTGAGAAGGTGTGTCATCCAAGATACCAAGGCGAATATTGACGATCCCATTGTTCTTTTTCGAATACAGGCTCGATCCGCAGTGGCGACAAAAGCATAGCATGGTATTTTCGCTTTTCTGATAAGTTTGAATATCTTCTTTCCCTTGGATAATAAGCAGTTTATCCAACGCAATACCACCGGCAGATGAATAGTCAGAACCTGTGAACTTGCGGCATTCAGAGCAATGGCAATTTCCCATGTACTTAAATTCATCTGCCACTTCCAACTTTACCTTGCCGCACAGACATGAGCCTTTTAGTACTTCCATTTGAATTCCTTTTTGTTATGAATTTAATTGAATTAGATGGCTATCTCGACACCATGCCATTGCAATACGAAAAATTAAAGACAGGCAATACAGGTTTTCAAAAATGAAACGAAAATGTAAAACTTTCCATTCAGAGGGAAGTGCGCTGACACGTGAAAAATAGAGCTATTTTAGATACAAAAACACCAAGCAATAACGCTTGGTGTTTACCTCACAGAATGTCGCCTCAGAAAAGGCGCTTTCCGCTGTGCTTAAAAAATGCAGTGTTTAGTAAAGCTGGTCGCTTCGTTTGCAGTCCAGTCACCTTTCGGCTTATCTTTCAGGTTTTCACACCATTGCTCGCTGCCGACACCATCTTGCAGAACACAATGCTTTGCAAAGTCTACCGCGTTGTCTGCTGTCCATTCTGTTTTTGGCTTATCGCGCATGTCGTTACACCAGCCTTCAGTGCCCACTTCATCACTACAAGCGGTCAAAGCAGAAGCCGCCAACATCAGCATGACTAGTTTTTTCATAAATTTAAGGTTCCAGTTGCAAACAATAGTAAAATTAAACTCAATCTCTTCAACACGTGCCCATTCAAGTGTCTGAATAAAGGCGTCACTAGCTGAAGTGACTTTTGTATCAACTATAACGAAATTATCAGTCTACGTGTTAAGACATCGAAAAATTATTGAGCGACTCTGTGTAAAGCGCGCCATTCTAAAAGCTATAGGCAGCGCGCTTTTGTTAGCTCACCAACCTTAAAAGAGCCAGTACCAAAGCACGTTAAACGCAGCTCTAATGCCATTTGTTCAAAGTGATCGACGACAGACTGCGTGCTGATCGTCGCAGCTTTTAATACCGCACCAGCTTGCCCAATGAGATTAGCCCCCAAATGAATGGCTTTCGCCGCTTCAAGTCCGTTATGAACACCTCCCGAGGCGATCAAGGGTAATGTAGGATGCAGTGCGCGGATTTGAGCCAAACATGTTGCTGTAGGGACACCCCAATCGCGGAAAAGCTCGGCTGCACGCTGCATTTTCGGATTATCTTGGCAATACCCTTCAACCGCACTCCAGCTTGTGCCACCCGCGCCCGCAACGTCAATTGCATCCACACCAGCATCAATTAATCGCTGCGCAACGTGTCCGCTAATACCAAAACCGACTTCTTTGATAATGATAGGAACCTTCACGCGAGATTTAAGCATCTCAATTGCCTGGAAAACACCAACCCAATTGTGGTCGCCATTTTTCTGAAACGCTTCCTGCATTGGATTAACGTGCACAAACAAGGCATCGGCTTGAATCGCCTCAACCGCACGTTGCGCATTATCGAGTTTACCTTTATCGAGCAATTGAGCGGCTCCAAGATTGGAATACAACGGTACTTCTTTCGCCAACTCACGAATGGTTTTACCCAAGCCCGAATGCTGACTTTCTTCTAAGCTAATCCGTTGCGAGCCCACACCCATGGCAATACCTAATTCACTTGCTGCTTCAGCTAAACGACAATTGATCGTTTCTGCGTCTTTTGCTCCGCCAGTCATCGAGCTAATCAAAAACGGTAGCGCTAATTGATGACCAAGAAACTCTGTCGATAAATCGATCGCGTGAAAGTCACATTCTGGCAGCGCACAGTGTTCAAACTCGACAGACTCAAAACCCGCCGTTTTATGCTTCATGCTCATATCATGATGTAAAACAGCATCTAGGTGTAAATCTTTTCGGTTAGTTTGCGGAGCCATAATGTCACCCTAAAGTAAAACAGTCGCGCAGTATTGCGATCCTTATCAGTAACGTCAATGCGAATTTTGTGAATTTGCCGGATTACTTTTCCGAAACGAGTAATGAATCTCGACTGCCCCTGACATTATAAGAAAAGAAACTCGCTTTCCGTTTTAAACAAGCCGGCAAGTTTCTCTTCAAATTGAGATAATCAGCGTACGATACCCATGATGAAAATGGATCACATTGCTCTGTAGTTTACTTTACGCTGTCCGACAGAATTAGCGACACAACAGTGCTTGTCGTCGTTGGTTCAAACTGTTCGGGATCATCACAGAATTGAATTTTTCCTTTTTCTTCTACATGGAACAGCGGTACAACTGAACTACCTTTGTGATGCGCTAAATAATCTTGATACGTGAAGTTATCGCTCAATTTCGTGTGTTTAACCTCTGCACCACGACTTAACATACTGGCTAGCTGGGTATAGCTTACATTGCCGCCCATCAGCAATTTACCATGGTACTCCTGAGCCACGGAGTGCTTCTCGCTGCCATTGCCGTTGGTTTTCACTTTTTGTAAGCAGTGAACTTTATCTTCCCCAAACTCGTCGACGAATTGCATGCAAGCCATAATGTTGAAATGCTGATCGGGCGTTAATGCAACCACTTGTCCAACTCCTATCAAGTTCAAGTTGTCGTCCGCGTGACTAGAAATAGGGTTGCCGTAATAGTAATCCAACCCCAACATACGAACCTGACTGATGTACTCCCAGTTTGAGTCAGTCATTAATACGCGGCGGTCATAACGCGCCAGCGCCTGCCCTATTTCTCTTGCTACTCGGTTAGCACCAATCAACAAGAAGCCGCGTGGTGCTGGCTCTGCAACGCCCAACGTCAGCGCTACAGGACGTGCCGTCGCACTTTGTAACACGACCGTTCCTATAATCACCATGAAGGTCATAGGGACCAGTAAAATCGCTTCATCAATGCCGTATTCGGTCAATTTGATCGCGAAAAGAGACGAAATCGAAGCAGCAACAATACCGCGCGGTGCAACCCAAGACAAAAACAGCTTATCTTTAAGACGCAAGTTGCTGCGGAAGGTTGAAAGAAAAATCGATAACGGACGCGACACTAACTGCATAAATACAAACAACAATAACGCACCGCTACCTAGCGCAGCAAAATCATCCAGACTGATTCGAGCCGCAAGGAAGATGAACAATCCGGTGATCAGTAAAATGGTTAAATGCTCTTTAAAGTGCAGAATTTGCTGAATATTGATGTCTTTAGCGTTTGCGAGCCACATACCCATTACGGTGACGGTTAGTAACCCAGCTTCAGACTCAATGTGGTTAGAGACCGAAAATACACCTAGAACCACCATCAAAACCGCAAATGGCTGCAAATATTCCGGTAGCCAAGAGCGACGCATGATCGTCGCAACTGCATAGCCTGAGGCCGCACCTAGCATGACACCGACAGCAATGATCGTCCCAAACACTTCGACGCTATTTATCGCGCTGTGAGATACGATAAACTCGTAAACCATCACAACAAAAAGCGCACCGAGCGGGTCAATCAAAATCCCTTCCCATCGCAAAATGTTAGCAAGCGTACTGTTAGGTCTTACGGTTCGTAGAAGTGGCACGATGACCGTCGGCCCTGTTACTACGGTTAAGCTGCCGAACAACATGGCAAGCTCCCAAGTAAAGCCGAGGAAATAGTGTGTTGCGATACTGGTCGCCGCCCACGAAATGATCGCCCCGATGGAAACAATGCTCCATACCGAACCACTCACGCCACGAATTTCTTTAAAATTTAAGGTCAAACTGCCTTCAAATAAAATCACTGCCACCGCCAAAGAGACCAACGGAAAGAGCAAATTACCTAATATCTCATCAGGATTTAACCACTGCATAAATGGCCCGACGATCAGCCCTGCCAACAACAAAAATAAAATCGCTGGCAAACGCAATCGCCAAGCTAACCATTGGCAACCTAAACCAATAACCCCAACCGCTGACAGCACCAGCGCTTCATTACCCACTTGCATCAATAATTACCTGTTTTTGTCTTTTTTCGCGTGAATGCGCTATACCCGAATACATTCAGCCTTACGGTCAAATAGAAACAACCGAACGTGCAAATCAAACGACTGACCTTCGATGACATCGCTACGAAACGCACATGTTTGAAGTCCTTTGGCGATCGCATCAGAACTATGAATATAGTTGACCCCCAATGACTTAACGACTCATTTTTGTTCATCAGGTCTTAAAGTGGCACACAAGTGTGCGACTTTGTCGAATTCATCATTACGCATTGAGTTTCATTATGTAGAATGATTTCTGAAGAAAGCGCGGAACCTAGCACTATATGAGGCTAAGGCATAGAGCATGAACTAAGCTTTAGCGTAAGTGCTCAAAGTTAAGAATCGTGGGTCACGCGACGTACGCAAGGAGAAATGGATTGTACGTAATACTAGCACTGTTCATGGCGTGTCTCGCCATCCTCATCGGAGTGAAAGCCGCCAACCGAGCTGCACTTTTAGAAAAAGAACTAACCAAACTTCGTGAGGAAGTCACATCACTACGAGCCAGTGTCCATGGGGGCTCAAACCCACAAGCGCACCAACAATCCAGCATCGAAAAAGACACACCATCTGTAGCGACGTCACCTCACATAGAATCACCACAGAAAAATGTCTCATCCTCTGGGGAGCATGATCCAGCTGCCAACCTAGACTTGGACCAGAGCGCTGCGAATCAAGGGTACGCCCAGACAAGAGAAGTGCAACTGGATGTTTTTAGTCAAGAAAATGAGTCATTCCTTCAGAGTAAAGTTCAGAGCCTGCTTAGCAACATTCAAGAAAATTGGTTGGTTTGGGTAGGCGCATTGGCCATGCTGATCGGTGGAGGTTATCTCGTACAGGTGATTGGTAGTCACATCCAGTTTTCGCCATTTATGCGAGTGTCCTTTGCCTTTGTGATCTCATTACTTATGGTGCTTGTTGGCGAGTGGTTTCACCGTAAAGAACAACAGAATCCGCAACGGGCAGCACGAGCCCAAGGCTTTACGTATGTTCCTGCTGCTGTTACCGGTACGGGATTAACGGGCATTTACTGCACCGTCATTTTTGCCTTTGTGGTTTATCAAATGCTAACGCCGAGTATCTCGTTGATCATCTTGGCTTCAGCGGCATTTTTCAGTTTAGCATTATCATTGCGACAAGGGCCGTTAATGGCCGTGCTTGGCTTAATTGGTGGCTACACAGCACCACTGTGGATTGGGGGTAATGAACCCAACTACTTTTTGTTAGCCGGATACATCTGCGCAATTTCGTTCGCGGCGACCTTATTGATGCAAAAAGTGCGTAGGTCATGGATTACGCCAAGTATCGCGATTCCACATGTCATTTGGATGTTGCTGTTGATTGAGAGTACACCAACAGAACTGTTGTTCTCGTGGCTCGCGATTTATCTCTCCATCACTTTGTATCTCATTTTCGCGGTTCCGAGAATGGGTTGGATGCTCAATCCTCGCTTTCGTCACTATCAAAGCAAGTGGACAAACTCGCCGACCGCTACCGCTCTCGCAACTGCTTTATTGACCTTTTCTGCCGTCACCAGAATGCCGGATCTGAACACTCTACAAATGGCGTACTGTTATACGCTGCTTGTTGCGATCATCTGGCTACCAGCACTTCGTACAGGCTGGTCATTACGTGTATTTTTGCCATCCATTCTCGTCTCAGCAACCGCGCTGATTGTTCTTACCATCGCTTTTAATGCGCTGTATATGTTAGAGCGAGAAGCTAGCATCCTATTCGCATTGGCGGTGAGTATTGCGCTGATCTGCTATCGAACATATTGCCAATCACTTAGTGACCGTTCGCAACTCAGTGGGCTGCTTCTGCTGGTACTGGCTCCCGCGATGAGCTTAATTACGTTGTTTTATATTGACGAATTTATGCAAGGCTACCTGTGGTATTGGACTGCATTCTGCGCATTGATGGCCACTTACTACGTTGTGCTTGGTCAGCGTGCACGTTCGTTGGCATTAGAATGCTCTGCCGTTATGCATGCTTTAATCGTAGGTATCGCTTTTGTTTGGTTGAGTGATACTTGGTTAACAACAGCAATCTCAATACAAGTTGCGATAATGGCCTTACAGGCTCAAGTCGGGTTATTTCGACCTGCGAGTTGGGCGATTAAAGTGGCAATGGGAATACTGGTTATCCGACTCACGCTGCTACCTTTCATACCCGAATGGCAACCGGTAGAAGCTGGGCATTGGGCTTGGGTTCTGGTGAGTTATCTGCCTTCTCTCTTCATCTTGTCTTATGCTCGTTCAACACTAAAACAAGTGGACCGAGAACTGACCAACTGGTTTGAAGGGGCGTTTTTACATGTATTCTTAATGGCATTGTTCACCCAAACTAACTACTGGTTAACGGGGCAATATGGTTACTTGGGGAACATCAACTTCACAAGTGCGGCAGTCTTTGCCAATCAAGCATTAGTTATGGGTTTGGTATACAGCTACCGCAGCCAATTTGCGCAACGCTTAAGCCGTATCTACGAAATCTATAGTTACTTGCTTTGGTGCGCGTTCGCTATATTGATTATTTTGCTTAATACGGCAGAATCGCCGTTGGTGACTGATAACGTCTCGGCACAAGCACTTCCCATCTTTAACATGCTGAGTATCGGCTGGCTGTTACCAGCTTGCATCCTGCTTATCGCAACCTTTAAACGCTGGAATACGTTGCAAGTTCATCGATTTGCGATTGCTAGTCTAGGCTTTTTACTTGCAGCCATTTGGTTGGGGATGTCTATCCGTCAATTCTGGCAAACCACATCGATGATGCTGTATCAGCCAACCAGCATGGCAGAGTTGTTCAGTTATTCAGTGGCTGGCTTGCTCGTAGGTGGATTGCTGACTTGGCGCGGCGTGACCCAACAGGGGCTGATGATGCAGCGTGTCGGTCTAGTGGTCCTTGCCGGTGTCGCACTGAAAGTATTCTTATGGGATGTGAGCTCTCTGGATGGGTTCTGGCGAGCAATAAGCTTCTTAGGCTTAGGTGCATCTTTGATAGCACTTGGATGGCTATTCCAGAAATTGAATCGTTCGGTGGCAAAAGCACTCGAGCCCTAGACGAGTCAAAGAGAGATTCCCGACAGTGCGCTGTTTTCGTTATTGGGGGACGATAACAGTGTAAAGCCGGGAATCATTGGAGTGTTCGTTACTTCAGTAAAGCGACCACGGTATGACGACGCACGTTTGCTTGCGCATTCAATGCCTGAAAAGTCGAAGTAAACTCGCCAGACTTTTGCATGAATCCATCCAGTTTTGCATTCACCTCATTGACTGAAAGCTGTGCGGTTTTGGTTTGGATAGAACGCATTTGAGTATTCAGTTCACCATGAAAAGCTTTCGCCTCCTGCAAGCTCGTTTGAACTTGTTTCAGATGCTGATTTACTTTGGCAATCGTCTGCTTGATGCCGTCGCGTGAGCCTAGATCAAACCCGAGCTCCGCAATACCATCTGGCTCAGACTTTAAGTTCAAAACGTTAGGCTGTCCCGCAGGGAATCGGTGCCCTTCCCCCGTTACCATCACCTTTTGCTGCATTTGTTGATAAGCGTTGTCTCTGGCTTCAAATAAAATGCTGCCATCATCGGCTAATGAGGCTCGCATTCCTAACGCAATCAAGCTGCGATCCAGCATTTTGACCGTTCGCTCACCGTCTGATTGTCCATCAAACTGAATCATCACCGCTTGACCTTGAGGAAAATCCAAACGGATTTGCTCGGCCTTGTCGCTTAAGCGATGAACATTCAAACCTGGAATAGAAAAGCGACGAATATCCGCTTTATCCAGTTTTAAGTGCAGTTCGTTATTTAGGACTTTCTGGCCATCGAAACGTGCTTGCTCAACGACTTTTTGGATGGTGGCTTTAGAGCGAACCAATGTATCCTGCAAACCAGGAACATTTTGTACGCCTTGATTAACAGCTTGCGTCAAACCACGTTTAATTTGCGTGAGCTCTTTGCCAATCACCTGCAGCGATTTGGACGCGATCTGAACCGCCGTGGCTTGCTGCTGACCCTGCGTAAGCTGAATACCAGATACAGAGTAGGCTGACGCAGTGTCAGCCTGAATTTGCGCCGGGCGCGGTTTAATTGCCGTACTTGAGTCTGCAGAACGGGTCGGCATGATAGAGGCTTGTTCTTGTCCACCTAAGCGTATGCTATGGGGTCTAACCTCTACTGTACTCATTACCATAAAAAGAACTTCCTAACCTTATAAACGGTCAAACAGCGACAAACCATCGATCTTCACATAGCTTGCTTGCGTTGCTTGCAAAGCGGCCATGTAATTACTCAATCGTACCGACGCTTCACCATAGTCCAGAGCAGAGAGGTCTCCAGATACTTTGTCAACGAACAGCTTGTTTTCACTGTGCGCGCCACCAACAAGATCTAAGTTGTTGTGTCGACCACCAATCTCAGTCATGGTCCCTAGTACGTTTGAAAAAGTATCGTCGATAGCGCTGATACTCGCCTCAACTTCAGCTCTGAAGTTGGCGGTAGGGCTCTCAAACTCTTTGATCAGCGCATCAATTTGGTTAAGCACGTTATGGCCTCCCCCAAGGTCCAATATTTCTTTTGCAGTCATATTGGAATCCATCGTGACACCTTTAGCAATTGTTACTACGCGCTTGTCACTATTACCTTCAATTACGTAGCTGCCGCTCGCTTTACTTACAGCCGCAGTATCCGTTTTAGTACCAGAGAAAAGGTAGTGCCCTTCTTCATCCTGCGCGTTAAAAGACGACTCAATAGAGTCACGGTAACTCTTAAGCTCTGTAATCATACCGCCACGACTTTCGTCAGTAAGAGAGCCGTTCGCACCCCAAAGCGCGATGTCTCGCATGCTTTTTAAGCTTTCTTTGATCGAATCTAAATGGGTTTCTTGACTCGATAGCGTCGTTTTTACGTTTTCAATGTTGTTTTTGTACTGAGCAATCGCACTGGTTTCTCGGTCTAAGTTAAGCAACTTGATCGAAGCCATTGGATCGTCAGACAGCTTGGTCAAGCGCTTGCCAGTAGACATCTGTTGCAGAGCTTCGCCTAATCCCGCGCTATTGCTCTGCAAGCTGTGCAACATCATTTGACTAAATTGATTGTCACTAATTCGCATCTAAACTTTCCTCTTAGAATAACTGCAGAATAGAATCGAGCAGTTGATTTGCTGTGCTGATCACTTTCATGTTGGCATTGTGCGCATTAGCAAACATCATTAGGTTAGCCGCTTCTTCATCGCTGTTTACGGAACTAACATTATCGCGAGCTGCGTGCGCTTGCTTGTTCATGGCTAACTTCGCTTGATAATCAGCATTAGCTTGGCGTGCTTTAATTGCGGTTTGACCCACCATTGAACTAAAGGCATCGTTCAAGCTTACTGAGCCGTAACCTGATACCGCCACTGGCTTGTTGCTTAACTCGATCAATGATTGCAACGCATCTGCGTTACCAGGTGTTCCATCACTTGAGAACGCAAGCTCATCTGGAGTTAGCTTGGTAATATCCAAACTGGCTGCAGGGTTTGCTGGGTCATAGCTGAACAAAGGTTTACCTGGGTTGCCATTTAAGTCTTTGCCAGTCGCAAGCACGGCGTTGTATTCATCCGCGAGAGCTTTCGCCATGTCATTCAGAGCCAATTGGTTTGGTTTCAACACTTCGGTTTGATAGTCATTAATCGCACCTAATTTGCCACCAAGCGAGTCACCAATCGCAAAACTTTGATTCGAGAACGTGACGTGTAAGTCCGCCAAGTAAGGATCACTCGGGTCAGGAATGGCTTCCAGTTTGCCATGGTCCGTACCCATCACAAGCGGTTGACCAGAGGTTAGTGTGACCTGAACACTGCCGTCATGCTGCTGTGTTGTTTTGATTTCAATGGTTTGAGATAACTCACCGATTAACCTATCTCGTTCATCCATTAACTGTGATGGGTTACCACCTGTACCTTGCATCTCTACCAGTTGCTTGTTCACCTTCGCGATATTTTCCATAAGGCTATTCGCGTGGTTAAGCGCTGCATTACGTTGATCGCTCATGTCTTTATGTTGATTGTATAAAGATTCGGTAAGCGTATTAAAACGGCGGGCCAAAGCTTCAGATTCGTTAATGATCTGCTGGCGGTAAGGTATGGATTCCGGCTTAACGGTCGCATCGTTAAGCGCAGCGTTTAGCGAGTCCAAGCCAGCCGATATACTGAAACCATCGGCACCAAGCGTATTCTCCAGCTGACTCATGTTACTGGTGTATCCAGATGCGTATGCCGCCATACTGTTAGTCGACCACGTTTGCTTAATCAGAAATTGATCAGTAACGCGGCGAATGCTAGTGACTTCTACCCCTAAACCTGGACTTAAGCGATTGGCTTTACCATCATCGACAGACGCCATCAACGCTTGTTGACGACTGTAACCCACGGTATTCACGTTTGCCACGTTTTGCGCGGTTACGTCTAGGGCCACACGGTTCGCGCCTAAACCTGAAAGGGCAATATTAACTAGGTTCATTTACAGCTCCATTTTTCTGATCAACGGCTGAGAAAACGCGGTAGTCATACCGGCCTCACCGAATACCTGTTTAACAGAGGCGACGGCTTGAGAAGCGGTATTAAATAGGCTTGAATTCTTCTCCACCTCTTTAGAATCTACTTGTGAGATAGATTCAGAATTCGAACCTTTACCATCGTTAGCGGATGAGATGTTGCGCGCAGCATCGAAAGCAACCTCACGCATAGACGGGCTCAGCTGCTGGATGAGCATATTGGCAATGCCTGAGCTCTGTTTCTTTGCTAGTTCCATCGCCAGCTGACCGTCATACATATCACGGAATACCCCTTGTTGCTGACTGGCAAACGGGCTGTCTTTATCAGCAAGAGCGTCACTACTGCTACGCATTTGGCGTAACACCATTTGTAGGAACATTGCCTCAAATTGACCTGCGACGACTTCAAGTGCGCCTTCTTGATCACGACTATGCTTGATGTTAGCCAATGCACTGTTGTCGTGATAAAGCATCGAATTTAACTGAGTTTGTTCATTGGTACTGTCTAGCTTCATCCTTAACTCCTTATATCACGACCAATTCAGCGTTCAATGCACCCGCTTCACTCAAAGCTTGCAGGATAGACATCAAGTCTGTAGGCGTGGCACCTAAACTATTTACCGCATTAACTATGGTGTTAAGTTCCGTGCCTGGAGGCCAAATCACCATCTGAGCGAGATCTTCATTCACATCAAGATCCGTTTGGTTAACGACTTTCGTATCGCCATTTGCAAACGCATTAGGCTGACTAACTTGTTGTGATTCAGAAATTCGCACGGTTAAGTTACCGTGACTTACTGCTGCTTCACTCACTTTGACACTCTTACCGATCACCACGGTGCCAGTGCGAGAGTTAAAGACAATACGAGCAGGTTTACGGCCTTCAACAACGCTCATTTCTTCAAGCATCGACATCATGACGACACGCTGCTGTGTATCTTTTGGTGCACGCATATCAATGCGCGCTTTATTGATCGCAACTGCAACGTTAGGTCCAAAAGTGTTGTTAATTTCACGCGCAATATTTTTTGCTGTAGTGAAGCTAGGCTTGCGCAGGTTTAGGGTGATTTCATCACGTTGATTGAAATCGGTTTTGATTTCTCTCTCTAAAGTCGCACCATTCGGAACGCGACCCGCCGTTGGTGTGTTTACTTCTACTTTGGAGCCACTTCGCCCCTCTGCAGATAAGCCCCCCACAACCACGTTACCTTGCGCAATCGCGTACACTTCGCCATCAATACCACGTAAAGGCGTTAGCAATAACGTACCACCGCGAAGGCTCTTTGCATCACCGATTGAAGACACAACCACATCCAACGTTTGTCCTGGGCCTGCCATTGGATCAACGGACGCTGTCACACTCACAGAAGCCACATTTCGTAGCTTAGGGTTCATACTGTCATCAATTTGAACCCCAAACTGACGTAGCATATTGGTAATAGATTGAGAGGTAAATTTCACTTGGTTTCGGTCACCTTGGCCGGCTAAGCCAACCACCAAACCATAACCAACCAGTTGGTTTTCTCGAATGCCGCGAACATCGACCAAGTCCATGATCGGAATTTCCGCTTCAGCACGTGAAGTGCCTGGTAGTCCCAAGGTCAACACCAATAGGAGAGACATAAAGAAAGATTGCATTGTCTTCATTAGAAAGGTACCCATGGGCTGTTGAAGAACTGAGTTAGCCACCCGGCTGCGTTGCTGTCAGCTAGCGCTCCGCGACCTGCGTAGGTAATTCTTGCATCAGCAATTCGTTGAGAAGAAACTTGGTTACTGCGGTTAATATCATCCACACGGACGATACCGGTTAGACGAATAAACTCGTCGCCTTGATTCAGACGAAGCCATTTTTCACCGCTGATACGCAATACGCCATTAGGTAATACTTCGTGTACCGTTACCGTAATGGCACCTTGAAGCTTATTGCCTTGTGAACTTGATGCACTGCCATCGAAGTTACGTTTGCCATCCACGCTAACCCCTAACTCATCGATAGTTTTCGTGCCTATGGTCGGCGCCACAAAGTTAATTGCTGAACTTTTACCGAACTTAGTACCCGCATTTTTACTCGATGAGGTTTCTTCTGATAGTTGAACCGTTAATACATCGCCAACTCGGTAAGCACGACGATCCTGGAACAGGGTCATCGTGTATTGGTGACGATAAAGGCTACCAGATTGGGTTTCCGGCAGCGTGTAATCGAGCGTTGGTGGTGCATATTCCTCAGCATTCGGCTCAGGCGGAATAAATTCCTGACGGCCAGCACATCCCACCAGCAACACGGCGGCTACTGCCCAACTCTTAGAAAGCCATTTCATTGCTTTTTCCTTCATCATCACCAATTTCATACTTACATTGATTGCGAAACAAACTTCAGCATGTCATCTGCAGCAGAGACCACTTTCGCATTCATCTCATACGCACGTTGAGTGGTGATCATGTCGACCATCTCTTCTACTACTTGTACGTTTGACCCTTCCAGTGCACCTTGCTTGATAATGCCGGCACCATCAGCTCCTGCAATCAGCTCATCAGCTGGACCGCTAGCTTCCGTTTCACGGAATAAGTTGCCACCCATGGCCTCTAAGCCGGCTGGATTGATGAATTTTGCAAGTGTAATTTGACCAAGCTGCTGAGGTGTTGGATCGTCTGCTGTTGTTGTAGTCACGGTGCCATCAACACCCACAGAGAAAGAGACCGCATTGTCAGGGATCTGGATTTGAGGCTCTAAAGGCAGGCCCTGACTGTTCACCATTAAGCCTTCTGAGTTTCGATGGAACTGACCATTACGTGTATACATGATCTGTCCGTCCGAGTTTTCTATTTGGAAGAAACCCTGACCCATTACAGCAAGATCCAACTCTTGCGTTGTGTTTTGGGTATTACCTTGCGTGAACACTTTTTGTGTGCCAACAACGCGAACACCGCTACCTAGCTGAATACCACTTGGTAGTTCGTTAACTTGGTCTACTTGAGCGCCTGGTTGACGCTGAATGCTGTAGAAAAGGTCTTCAAATACGACTCGGTCACGCTTAAAGCCAACCGTGTTTACGTTTGCTAGGTTGTTAGAAATGGCAGTCATCTTCGTGTCTTGCGCTGCCATGCCTGTTTTACTTACCCATAATGCTGAATGCATTTTTTACTCCTTGCGGGGCGAGACTTAGCTCGCCGCCATTAATTTGTTACCAGCTTTTGCTAGAGTTTCCGCCGTTTTCATCATGCGAACTTGCATTTCAAAGTTGCGCGTCAGCGACATCACACTAACCAATTCATCAATAGCAGATACGTTACTGCCCTCAATGTGCTCAGGAGAGAGTTGCACGGTTTCATCTGCCGCGAATGGCACGCCATCTACGCTGTGCAGCAAGCTATCGCTCTCTTTTTGCAGTTGATTAATTTCCGGTTTAACCAACTTCAAAGTGCCTGCCACAATTTCTGCACCGCCACCTGGTGGGATCACTGAGACTTGACCACGCTCGCTGATTTCAATCTTTTGATAATCCGGCACAACCAAAGGACCATTGTCACCGAGGACAGGGAACCCATTGATTGTTAGAGCGCCAAAAGTATCGACCTGAATATTGCCTGCACGGGTGTAAGCTTCGTTACCCGCTGGGGTTTCTACAGAGAGATACCCCTCACCCATAACCGCAACGTCCAACGGACGTCCTGTTTTCACAATATCGCCAGCGTCGAAACGTGTTGAGGCAGAGTTGGTCACAACCATAGTGCGACCATCAAAACCTGGGCCTTGCATCTCTACACTACGCACACGCTCCATATCCGCTCGAAAACCCGCAGTATCAGCATTTGATAAGTTGTTTGAACGAACGTGCTGCGCTTTAAGAACTCGGCTGGCACCCGACGTTGCCGTAAATAACAAACTATCCATGCAAAACTCCCATTACACCGCGTTAAACAAAGCTTGAGTAAGCTTGTCGCTGGTAGAAATTGTCTTTGCGTTTGCTTGGTAGTTGCGTTGTGCAGTCATTAGAGCAACAAGCTCGCTGGTTAAGTCAACGTTAGAACCTTCTAATGCACCCGGAGTTAGGTCACCCATCGTACCTGAACCCGGAACACCCATAATTGGAGCACCTGAGCTAAAGCTTTGAGTCCATGATGTTCCACTCACTTTCGCTAAGCCTTGTGTGTTTGCAAAATCAGCAAGAACAACCTGACCTTGTAGCTGTGATTGGCCGTTAGTGTAAGTCGCGTAAACCATGCCGTTACCTTCAACGCGTACACCTGCAAGTTCACCTGATGTGTACCCGTTAGGACTATTAGTACTTACGCCAAAAGCTGCACCAAATTGCGTGCTGCCTTTCAGGTTAATGTCTACACTCATCGCGTTCGCGCCTGCTGCAGGGAATGAAACATTAAACGGCGCAGTTGGTGTTGAAAGCGAGCCATCTTTACCAAACGTTACAGGCACAGTTGCTACTGGCGTCGTACCGCCATCTACTTGAACGTTCACTTCCCACGAGTTAGAAGCAGTCTTAGTAAAGTACTGAGTTACCGTGTGCGAGTTACCCAATGAGTCGTAGACTTTTGTTGTGTAAGACGAGTTAAATGAGCTTGGATCTTTTGGATTGAATGGCGTTACGGCTTTATCAATAACAGACGCGCTTGCGTCGAAGTTCGCAACAAAATCTAAGCTGTCTGTTGCTTTAGCATTCAGTGAGGAAGTCGATACCTGAATATTACCCACAGAACCTGTCATTAGGTTGTTGTTGCTATCGACACTGTAACCTTGAAGCTTTGCACCGCTGTTAGCCGTAACAAAGTTGTTCTTATCCGTTGAGAACACACCTGAACGTGTGTACAACATTTGACCCATATTATCTTTAGTAACAAAAAAGCCACCGCCATTAATAGCTAGGTCCATCGCACGGCCAGTTCCTGTGATACTGCCGTCTTTGTCGAAGTTCTGTGAAATTGACGCGACTTCCACACCACCAGGTTGCATGCCGTTGTATACAGCGGAGAATTCTGTGCGCCCACCTTTAAAACCATACGTTGATGCGTTGGCAATGTTGTGGCTGATTGTGTTTAGCTCTGTGTTGGTCGCGTCCAGACCACTTAGTGCGATGTTAAAACTCATAAATAGACCTCTGATTTCCGTATTTGGTTAAGCACCAAACTGAGTGATTTGATAGAAAGGAACGTTGCCAACGCCATGGACATTGACTAATGCTGCGCCACCGGTATTAGGAATGCGCACTTGCTCAACAGTGCCTGCCATCAGCACATTTGGACTTGCTTGCCCTTCTTGCACTTCTACGGCCACTGAGTATTTGCCTGGTTTAAGACCAAGTTCTTCAGGATTAATTGAAAAGTCGACGTCACCTTTGCCGTGAGCACCTAGTGGCACTTTAGTTGATTGACCAAATTCATCTTTAACAACTAACGTGACTTGGTTTGAGCTATGAGCGAGTTCGATTTTTCCGTTTTGTACGTCTTCACCAAGCTGAAATTCATCCGCGTTGACGTAAACCGTTTGCCCAACAAGGCCCGCTGTTGATAGCACTTGCATGTTGTCCAGTAACACCATGCTCTGTTGCATTGTCTTAGACATATTCTCGGTACTTTGTACCTGCGAGAACTGAGCCAATTGACCAACGTATTCCGTACCATCAAGGGGGTTAAGTGGGTCTTGGTTTTGAATTTGAGCCACCATCAAAGAAATAAACTCATTCTCCAATGAAGAAGCACTGTTCATGTCTTTAGGGTTTGGTGAGATACCGTTGCTGTCTTTTGCTTTTGTATTTACTGGAGCGTCAGACGATAAAGGGGTGTATTGTGCAATACTCATTAGCTACCCTGCCCTAATCTAAGCAGACCTTGCTGCATACTTTTTACATTGGCTAATACTTCAACATTCGTTTCGAAGCTGCGTGTTGCGGACATCATGTCTGCCATTTCAGCAACTACATCAATATCTGGGTAAAACACATAACCTTCATCATTAGCCAGTGGGTTGTTCGGCTCAAAACGCTTCTCTGCATCTCCAGCATTTTTAACAACGTCAACAATGCGAACTTCTGCATTGGGATAAGCTCCATTTTCTGTTGTCATTTGCGTTTTTTGGTACACAGTCGCAAATACTGGCTTAAGCGCTTTATAAGCATCTTCTGGATTTGCAGATACTGCATCTGCGTTTGCTAAGTTACTGGCTACCGTATTCAGACGCACAGTTTGTGCTGTCATCGCGGAACCAGTGATCGAGTAAATATCAGTGAATGACATAATTAACGTCCCTCAATCGCTTTCGCTAAGCCATTAAATTTCATGTTGAGAAACGTCAGGCTAGTTTGAAAGTCCATGTTGTTTTGCGTGAATTTTGCTTGTTCAACACCAAGCTCTACGGTGTTGCCATTTTTGCTATTCTGGTAAGGCACCGAGTATTGGGCCTGAACCTGGAACTTTGGCACCGGTTTGTTCACACCACCTGCCGTTACTTGGTTCATTACGGTGGTGAAACTTAGGTCTTTCGCCAAATACCCAGGGGTGTCAACATTTGCTAGGTTACTGGCGAGGACTTTGGTACGCTGAACGCGAAAATTAAGTGCCTCTGGATGTACTCCTAAAGCATTTTCAAATGTGATCGCCATGCATCTTCCTTACAGTTGGCTCGAATACGCCAACATACAAACAAGATACGTGCCATAAAAAATAGCCATATATATCAATGATTTACAAACAAGGATGGAAGCCAAACTTCCGGTTCTCGGAAAGCATTAAAAACAAGAGGAAAGTGTCCACTTCCTCAACAATAATGCTGACGTTACTCGCTTTGACATCAGAACAAGCATTCGCCAACACCAATGACAAAACCCTAAGCGTTGAAGAGATAAGGTCCGTTGTAGCAACTGATTTCGAACAAGAGGTGGATCGCGTAGCGCTCTCCAATCAGTGGGGGGAGTACAAACTAGACTTCGACATGTGGGTGCCCGGTTCAGCCAATCACTTGCCAGAATGTGAATCTCCTTTAGTTATCACAGGTCGTGACAACAACACGTTGCCAGTCGGTAACCTCAAGCGCTCAGTCAGCTGCGACAATATCGCATCACCATGGCGAATTAACGTTACGATAAAGTCTTCGCTGACTCTGCCTGTTTTGGTCGCGACAACCACGGTTGGCCGAAATGAAGTCGTAACGGCTAAACACATAAAGCTTGAAACCCGAACCATCTCTCGCCAAGACGATTTTTATACTCGCCCCGAGCAAGCAGTAGGCTTAGAAACCTCTCGTCGTTTGCGGGCTGGACAAGTGGTTAATCCATCCAATTTGTCGGCCCCACCTCTAATCGAGAAAGGCAATGAAGTCATAGTCATTGCGAGCAAAAATGGATTTAGTGCCAGCACAAAAGGAGTCGCCTTAGAAGATGGAGCGAAAGGGCAACAAATTGACGTGGAAAACCCAAGTTCGGGCAAGGTCATAAGAGCAGTCGTAACTGGATTAAACCAGGTTCATACTCAATTTTGATTTTTTGACTCGAGGTAACATTTTTTAATTTTGGCTCTCGTCAGTAACACTGAACTTCGAGTACAAAAAAAATATTTAATGTTTATCACATTCTAACCGCCTACTTAATTTAGAACATGATGATGAGGACCACAGCATGAAAATCGACAAAGTCGCGGGCGGTCATGTCCCACAAACAAAATTACAGCAAGCAAGCAAACAGCCTGTCGACGTCGTCGAACAGAGCAAAGTACACGAGCCTGCATTTCAAGCGAATACCGTAGCGATAGATCGCGCTCAAGCTGAAATGGCATCACTACCTGATGTTGATATGGAAAAAGTAGAACAAGTACGCAACGCATTAGCGCGTGGTGAACTTAGCCTAGATACAAAAGTGTTATCCAAGGCAATCATGCAGTTCCATACAGGTCACGAGTAATAAAACGCTAGGAAGACATCATGGCAAGCGCAGTATCGCAGCGAATTCAACAATTTGTTCGCTCTATATCTGAGGATATTAAGCTTTATCAACAACTGCTTCCTTTGCTGCAGCAGCAAAAGGTATTGTACTTAAAGTTTGATGGAGAGGCACTGAACGACAATGTTCAGAAACAAATGCCGATACTCAATAAACTCAGCCGCTCCGCCAATGACAGAAGCCAGTGTATGCGAGCGCTGGGGTTAGCGTGTAATGACGCCAGCGTAAAACGAATTTTCAATGCTTTGCCTGCCCAAATAGGTATGCAAGCTAGAAAACAATGGGCGCTATTGGAAACGTTGGTAAGTCAGTGCCAACAATACAATCAGAGCAATGGCCACAGCTCTGCGGCGTTCCATGAGTTGGTCAGTCAACTCAAACAACCTGTGCAACACACTTATGAAGATAAATCGTTCTAAACGATGTTCGTCTTGCCTACAGATTCAGTCGCCATCTCGGCTGAGTACTGTAGGCCTTTTTATTTTTATTGCCTTTCTGTCCTACCTTCCAATCACATGCCAGGCAAAACCAAATGCTGTCGATATTCAAACGCAGTATCAAGTATTAGCACCATACAAGCCACAAATTGCCAAGCGTCTCGATTCATCCAAACCGGTAATTAACCACATTTTCAAACAGCTTCAAAACCACTCATTACCAAATAGCCTAGCCTTAGTGCCAATGTTAGAATCTTCATACAACCCCAAAGCCGTTTCTCACGCTAACGCCGCCGGACTTTGGCAATTGATACCAACCACAGCGAAACGATTCGGATTAACGATAAATACAAAACAAGACGATCGCTTTGACACAGAAGCCAGCACAACGGCCGCGCTCAAGTACCTGGCGTTTTTATACAACAAATTCGATCAAAATATGGCTCTCACTTTAGCTGCATACAATGCCGGAGAAGGACGTGTTGCACGTGCTATTCAGCGAGCAGGAAGTCGAGATTTCCAACAACTCACGCTGCCTAACGAGACTCGCCAATATGTCAGCCGCTTCTATGCATTGGAAAAGTTGATAGATATCGGTCAGTTACAATCCTCATCATTTCAACCTTTACTCTTGTTTGCTCCAGACACTCCTATGATTTCACAACCGCTGGTCGACTTTAGCCGACTGCCTCCGCTAGTTAATTTGTGATAAAAGCTACGACAGAGCTCAATGTCAGAGAAACGTAAAATTACAAGATCCTGTTCGGCGAATTTGAAAACTCGTGATCTCTATGCAAACGTGTGCAAAAAAGTTGAGGTAAGGTATCTCAAAGATAAGAAAGAGTAGTGGTTTACTAAAAAGCGCCCCAATTGCGCTTGGCAATTGGGTAGATATGCGTCACATTGCGTTTGCAAAAAACATGAAAACCAATGGTCAGACCTAATAATTATTTACACACTAAATGTAAAACAGCTATTGTTTTCATAGTTCGAAACAAATCTAACATATCAAGATGACGCTTCGCTTGCGCGTCTGGAATAAGTCCGGGTTCCGGGGGGGAGTCCGGACTTTTTTATTGCTCTAAAATCTTTACCAACAATAGCGCCAACAGAAGCTAAGTCGTAATGATGCAAGCTAGCTGTTTATAGTAATTCTTTAGAAATCAACTGAAGCAAAAACGTTTCGCGCTCAATGCTCATGCCTTTTTTCGGGCTTTCTGCCATCGTTTTTTCATTGTGTGCAATTGCTTCGTGTATGTTCATCCATACCGGGCGCATTCCATTTTTAACTTCGTAATCTTCATACGCCGTTTCGCCTAGCTCACGTTCGATTTTACATGTATAACAATACGACACCATGTGCATCACGTCAGCGTCATCCTTGTACCACGGACGAAACTCCTCAAAGATTCCGAAAGGCTTAATACCATGTATATTTTGGGCGCCCGTTTCTTCCTCTAATTCACGGACTAATCCAGCAATGACATCTTCACCATCATCAATACCACCGCCTGGTAGCGTGTAGTCATGGTAACGTTCTGTATAGAGCAACAGCACATCTTCACCATCAAGTACAATGGCTCGCGCTGCATTGCGCTGAAAAACAATTTTGTCATCCAAATGCTCTATGTCTGGATGAACGGTCGATTTTAAATGTCTCATCGAAAATACCACGGTCAATGTTTTGTGCGCATATTACCGAATTTCACACTTTAAATCATTGTTGTAGGCCAGGTACGTTCGAGCGCTTGTCAGGAAGTGATTGATATGACCTTCACAACAATACGCCAAGAACAGAAGTGTGACGTGCTAATCAGCAATAAATGAGAATATCTAAATTCTTATACGTCCCTCTTACTTTTAACATCGATAAGACAATAATCTCTTAAAGTTGCCTATAATCAATACAATACTCGCCCACCCCATGCGGAGATAAAGAATGAAAAAGACAAATTTAATGATGGCTATGGCTGCAACATTGGTACTGGCTGGTTGTTCAACTTACGAGGGAGCGACCCGATCAACTGAGTATACCTCCGTTGCAAATCCCGCAGCCGTATACTGTGTTCAGCAAGGTGGTGAGCTGGATACCGTGTCGGAAAACGGCGAACGTGTCACTTACTGTGTGCTGTCGGACAATGAACGCGTCGAGCAATGGGAATACTATCGCGAGAATCACAAAGAAAATGAGGGTGACAACTACTAATTATTTTTATCGATACGTCACCTTCCCTCTATCACTTAGGAGCCTTTGGGCTCCTTTTTTATTTGATTTATCAAAGTGTTCTTACGTTGTTTTTACATATCTCTGACTTTACCGCACATCGACCCTATATCGAACAGTGTTCTATTCTTGACATTCCCCTGACATAACTTTCCACTTGGACAATAAAATTCCAAACACAGATCACACTAATTCACATTTCTTCCACATTTTCTGGGACAGGTGAGCAAGATGAAAACACAAATAGTAAAAGAAGCCGAGTCAGCCCCAAGCAACGTTGTTACTGAAAAATCAAAGCGCATTATTTATAAATCGAGTTTAAACGCCTTGATGATTGTCGCTATAAGTATTCTCGTTAACCTTAGTCTTCGTCTTGATTATGTCGTGTTGGGATCAAGCCTTGGCGAGCTTTCCGTTACAGAAACGCTCCAGCTTGTGATGCTTGCTATTGCATCATGGTCGTTTTTCAGCTTATCGAAACAACAGCCTCAGCTAAAGCATGCGGCTATTTTGATTGCAGGATTTTTTGCAGTACTGATTATTCGCGAAACGGACTATTGGACAGATATGATTCATCATGGCTCTTGGGTTTTCCCAGCACTTGCTGTCACCGCACTGGCTTGCGCCAAAGCTTACCAAGGTGGTAAAGGTACCATGAACGAAATGGCGACCATTTTAACGGTGCCACATATGAAGCTATTAGTTGGTGCTGTAATGCTATTATTAGTCTTCTCTCGTTTGTATGGTATGGGTAGTTTTTGGCAACAAGTGATGGATGAAAATTACATCCGTGATGTTAAAAATATCTCAGAAGAAGGTATAGAACTGCTTTGCTACTGCTTGATCGCATTAAGCGCCGTCCGTACAAAACGCGAGCTTAATGAATAGACTCAGGATCAAAGCGACGGTTCAATGCAGTCAGTATCGGATGGAAGATACTTAATGCCTTTTCCGCAGCACCTACAGATTCATCCAAGGCCGTCATTTCGACGGCCTTTTTCATTTCTTCAATATGTTGCAAAGCCTCTTTATCGAGCGGTAAAGAGAGCAATTTGTGAATAGCATCTCTTGCGATCATAAGTGGCTTTTTTCGGACAATTGATAAATCTCGGAAAAATGCGCCATGCTTGACCCCTTCTAAATAAACTCGGTAGGTTGTGAGTTCATCGAGTAGCAAGAATGTCTCCGCCATAAGCCCTTTATGTGGGTATGGCACGCGAATATGTTTGCTGATATCCAGTGGAATATTGAGAGTCACCCCAATGGATTCGCAATCGGATTTAAGTACTCGTAATAAGCCTTGCTCATCCATCAAATTCTGGATATCAATGATTCGTTCGAGGTGGTAGTCATTAGATAGCAAGATAACCTCAACCGGATGCCCCAACCATAACTCGAACAACCCACTTTTGCACAAAACTTGGGAAACATAACGCATGTTTTGAAACGTGTTCAACGACTCCGTTTCTAAGAGTATATGACGTTCAGGGAACGGATTCACAGAGTCTGCGTTTAGGGTTCTAAAATACGCGTACATCGCCTCTGCTTCAGAAACGCTTTGTCCTTGCGTTACTCCGCCACAAAAAATAATCGCCGTTCGCTCTGTCGGTAGTGATGCAGTCCTACAAGACAAAACTTCGACTCTGGTTATGCCCTCAGAGGTCAATTTGTTATTGACGAGGCGTTTACCTAAAACGATGACGATGTTGTCTAACTTCATTTTAAAATCTCGCGCTTAGTTGGCAGTGTTACAAAAATCTTCTTTCACTCCCGACCCACAAGCTTTAACATCTAGTTAACAACACTGTTCTAGAGACCTTTATAAAGGTTCACTGCTAAAGGAAGTCAATTATGCTGTCGATTTTCGATATATTTAAAATTGGTGTCGGGCCATCCAGCTCCCATACTAATGGTCCTATGCTTGCCGGATTCCATTTCACTCAGCTAGTTAGCGACTCTATGGCGAAAGTGCATCGGGTGCAAGTGGACCTTTATGGCTCATTGTCACTGACAGGTCGAGGGCACCATACAGACCGAGCCACGGTCCTTGGTTTGATGGGAAATAAACCTGATACCATCAAAATGAGCAGTGCCAAAAGTGCGCTACAAAATACCATAGACAATAATACGCTCATGCTCGCCGGTACACACCAGATTGAGTTTAGCTACGACCATGACATCGTCTTTCATAGCGACAACCTTCCCCTGCATGAAAATGGCATGACGATTACGGCATTAGACGCTGCTGGAGATCAAGTAGCGTTTGAAATTTATTACTCCATTGGGGGCGGATTCATCGCCACCGCCGACGAACTAGAGAACGGCACGCAACAAGATGAGGTCGCAGTACCATTTCCGTTTACATCCGCAGATGAGATGCTGGAAAAAGCCGAGACGAACGGTTTCAGCTTGGGAGGCATGATCCTCCAAAACGAACTCGCATTTCGCTCAGACGAAGAAATTAACCAAAGAGCAGAGCAAATTTGGAAAGTGATGTCGCTCTGCATGCAACGTGGCTTCGATACGGAAGGGATTTTGGAAGGTGGTCTAAATGTCACTCGTCGAGCACCAAACCTTTTGAAAAAGCTCGAAGCCAACGCTGCAGTTGAAAACGATCCGATGGAGATCATGGATTGGATCAATCTCTTCGCCTTTGCGGTTAGTGAAGAAAATGCAGCAGGAGGGCAAGTCGTCACTTCTCCAACGAATGGTGCAGCAGGGGTGATTCCGGCGGTATTGATGTACTACCATCGCTTCATCAAAGAGCTCGATGTTAAACAGCTAAAAGACTTTCTCGCAGTCGCCGGCGCTATCGGCATCTTATATAAAACTAACGCGTCAATTTCTGGTGCAGAAGTGGGGTGTCAGGGAGAAGTTGGGGTTTCTTCATCCATGGCTGCCGCTGGCTTAACAGCGCTAAGAGGGGGCAGTAACGAGCAGATTTGTATTGCTGCGGAAATTGCGATGGAGCATTCATTGGGTATGACTTGTGACCCGATTGGCGGCTTGGTTCAAGTACCTTGTATTGAAAGAAATGCCATGGGAGCAATGAAAGCGATTAATGCATCGCGTATGGCATTAAAGCGCACAAGTAAATGTTTAATTTCTTTAGATAAAGTTATCGAAACCATGTATCAGACTGGTAAAGATATGAATAAAAAATACCGTGAAACCTCTTTGGGGGGCTTAGCTGTCATTCATATGGCACCGCCATGCGAATAATGGCAGGTGGTCATTGCGCTTAGCTTCTCACCATACGCTTATCTGGTAATTATGATCTGATGATATTACATATAGAAATGCCGCGTTCTTCGCGGCATTTTCTTAACAAGAAACTATTCGATTAATCACGTCGACCACGAAGTTCAATTTTTTGAGTTGCAGCATCCGAATGGATTGTTACACCGCCATAGGCCATTTCATTGCGACCCTTCAGCGTCAATTGAGAATCTGAACGCTCTACGTCAACCTGATTTTTCGTTGCCATCGTCATATCAATCGTGCCCGTGTATGACCCATCACCAGCAAATGCTACGTTTGTTGAGCAAACCATCAAAACAAGTGCGATTAGTTTTTTCATACATCACCTCTATTATCGTTCTTACTTTCTGTCGGTGGAAAAACTGTAACAACAGAAACGCGCTCATACGAGGAAAGCCATTATTTACCAAATGGAAATCCATGCTAATAAACTGATGTAACCAAGAATAACTTATCGTTACCTTCAATAAATCAGGGATAAGGCAGCAACTTAAATTGACCGAGCGTTGTCTTTTCTTAAGAAATTCAGCGATATGATTTGTCGACAAAAGCCAAGCGAGACAATGTATGAGCGTTAATCTGGATATTCAAAATATTTTGGTATTAAAACGGATGTATGAGTTACGTAACGTCCGGTTAGTCGCAGAATCACTCGGTAAAACGTCAGGAGCAATCAGCAAAAATCTGACAAAGATGAAAACTCAGCTCAATGATCCGCTATTCGTTCAGACCAAAAATGGCTTTGAACCAACAGCTTTTGTGGAAGCGAACATTGCGCATTTTGAGCAAATAATCAACAGTATTGATTCCATCAAACCACAGCATTTTTCACCAGCTCATTTTGACGGTTCAATCACTATTTATGCCAACACATTGTTTTGGGAGTACTTTGGTGACAAGTTTTACTTGGAGTTACTAAAGCACGCCCCAAACGCAAAATTCTCATGTTTGCGCTGGGGTAGCGAAGCAAAAAAACGATTAATTGACGGTGAAAACGCCATTGCGATTCATTACTTTGATGAAGATCTGCCACAGTCAATTGTTCAGACCGAACTAGGGCGAGGAAAAGCGGTATTTTTTGTTCGACAAGATCATCCCGCTCAAAACTCCCAAGAACTAGAAGAATACCCTTTTATACTTTTTAAAACGCCGGGATGGAACGACTACCGATACCCAGTGTTGGAAAGGCTCAAACATATGGGTTTTAGAACCACACCTAAAGTGGAAATTGAGCATCCAGCGATGATTCAAAAAGTGCTTCTGCAAACGAATCATTTTGGCATAACGATGAGTGGACATGTTCCTAAGGGTTGCCGAAGTATCGCGCTTCCTGCTGGGCTAGAGCTTGATGTTCGCTACGTGATGAGCTGCCGTCGCTCTCAACAGCAAGATCCGGTAAATCAGTGGTTATTAGATGTCATTAAGCATGTCGCTCAGTCCTAGACTGATGACTTGCTACTGCTAATAATAGCCAAACCACACATGCGCTCTACTCACTCGCTGAACGAACGTTAAAGACTCTGCATTAACCATTGAGCAAAGGTGTTTACGTGTGATTTTTCGGATGCTCGAACCATCATATAATGTGCACCAGAACTTGGCATATGCCAAGTTCCAACCTGGACTAATACGCCCTGTTGCAGCTCATCCTCAACAAGAAAGTCTCTTACCAACAACACGCCAAGTTGATTAATCGCAGCATGAATAGCAAGCAATGAATGCTCAAACTCGGCGACGACTTTGCTCACCTTCCCTTGATAACCTTGGTGCGCAAGCCACTCTTGCCAAGATTCATGATAACCGCTAGTGCAGATTTTAGGCACTTTAGCTAACTGCGAGAGGTCATTTATCGGGTTTAAATGCATAAAGCCCGGGCTTGCGACAACGATCCAGTTTTCTTGGGTTAATCGTATGGCTTCTTGCTCTTGCCAATCTCCATCTCCGTTAATAATTTCGATATCCGCAATCGCACTGGCGCTTGGAACTGTACTAGCAGTAGTCGAGATTTTAAAGGAGATGTCTGGGAATTGTCGCTGAAAATCAGCCAATCTTGGCATTAACCATTGAGAGCAAAAGCTGTGAGCGACATGTAAGTTAACTTGCGTATTCTTGGGACGAGTAAATAAATGCTGCGTCGTGGTCGATAATGTTTGAAGCACATGATTAACCACTGGCCAGTATTCTTGCGCGGAGCAGGTCAGCGTAAGGTGAGTGCCCTTACGCTCGAATAACGTCGCATTGAGCTGTGACTCTAGCGATTTCACCTGTTGGCTTACGGCCGCACGAGTCACATTTAGCTCCTCTGCGGCTTTTGTAAAACTCTGTAGTCGCGCCGTGGCTTCAAAGGCTCGGAGCAAATTGAGCGGCGGTAAACTTTGCATATAATTCTCCCAAACACTTGGCTGTCATGCTATGAACTGGTGATGACAAATTGATGAAGGTGCTGAGTTTACGTATGTTGAGCACATGTCAAAGCGTCCCGATATAATTATGTTTCTACACAACTACTTAGTTTGTTAAGCGGGATCAAAAAAGCCAGCGTGATACACGCTGGCTTTTGGAACTTTATCTTAAGCAGGAATTATTCTGCTTTTTCAGTTGTTTGGTATTCAAACGCAGGAACAACCACTTCAACACGACGGTTCATTTGACGACCTTGACGTGTCTCGTTGCTTGCCACTGGGTTAGCTTCACCCATGCCTTTCACTGTCATACGCTCAGCCGCAATACCTTTTGCTTGGAACTCGTCAGCAACGGCTTTCGCACGTTTTTCTGTGAGTTGCTTGTTGTAAGCAGCAGAACCTGTCGTATCGCTGTAACCCGTGATCTCAACTTGAGCTTGTGGGTAAGTATTCATCAAATCAACGGTACCAGAAAGGTTCGACGCGTCTTTCACTTCTGCACTTTCTAAGTCGAATTGTACTGTCGCTGTTGTTTGAGCAGGGTAAACGTGATCTACAATGCGTGTTGCAGGACGTGCTTCTACCACCTCTTCAACGGCTTTTTCTTGAACGACAGGCTCAGAACCAAACTTGTAGTTGAAACCGATACCGAAGAAATCTGAATCCATGTCTTCAATTACATCATCAGACATATCTTGGTAGCGTTGGTATTCAGCACGTAGGCTCCAGTTGTAGTTGATTTGGTATTCAGCACCCAGAGAGCCAGTTGGTACGAAATCTTTCTCGTCACCAGCCATCATGTATGCAGCACCAACTTTCGCGAATAGATTCCAAGAATCCGTTAGCGGTAGGTTAAATTTAGGAGCAAGCGTCAACGCCCAAAGATCACCATCAACGGTGTTTAGGCCAGGCTTTTTGAAGTTTGCAGTGAAGTCACCAAGGTAATCAACACCATACTCTGCTGCAACGTACTTGTTGAAGCTGTAGCCTAAGTGCATAGATGCTGCAAAACTGTCGTCGTCACAAGGTTCGTTTAGGTAACACGCATCGTTTAGAGAGTTGTAACCTACTTTACCGCCCATGTAAGTGTCAGCAAGTGCAACGTTTGAGATCACACCACCAGCAAGTACAGTAGCCACTGCTATAGCGATTTTTTTCATTATTCTTTTCCTTTTTCTTGTACACAAAGCAACACATCGCGGCAGCATACTGCCGTAAAATATGAAGCCGTAACTTTCTCTTTTCTTCGAATAGAAATAGCTAAATAGCGTAGGAAAGAATCAAAAATGATATTCAAACGCCAATGACGTAAAACGGAAAAAGGTAACCTCAAGACCATCTATTCATGAGCTTCATCCGCATACCCAACCGAAAAACAAAGTTCGTTGCGTTGGTTTAGCCATAGTCAATTCGTTGCGGAGAATATCACAAAGAAGCCAACTTTCTGTGACGCAAATCACCATAAAAAGCCACTTTCTCAAATTTAAGAATCATCATTTAAGCTTGTGAATGGCAACAAATTTTTACAGGGGAGCGTGGATCTGGAGAGCACAAAAAACAGCTCATTTAAATGAGCTGTTTTCGAAATAATGAAAAAGCGTTAACTCGTCGCGCTAAATTTTATCCGCTACGGTTAACGTTGCAGCTAATACATCTTGCCCAAACAAGACACTACGCTCAGGAGACCAACCGTAAAGTGGATCTGGGTGATTGTTGTTATCTTTAAATGGCATTTCGATTGTGTAAGACAAGCATTTGAACTGCTCTGCAACCCAATTTGAACCCACCGTCAAATTCGCTTTACCAGGCTCATCTTTATCGTAACCAATCTCATCTTGGAACTCTGGCGTAATAGTCAGTAACGCTTGCTTAAATGATGTCTCTAAAGCGGCAAGATTTTCATCGTAAGAAGGAATACCTTCTGAGCCAGCGACGAAGTTATACGGAATCGCTTCATCGCCATGAATATCTAAAAACATGTCAACACCCGTTTCCAGCATGCGCTGACGCACAAGGTAGACTTCTGGGCTCTTTTCCATTGATGGCGTTTGCCATTCACGATTTAGGTTTACACCTACTGCGTTGGTACGCAAGTGACCGCGAATACCACCGTCTGGGTTCATATTTGGTACGACGTAAAGCACCGCTTTTTCAAGCAATGCACGCGCAACCGTGTCGTTTTCATCTAACAGACGTTGGATCATACCTTCCATGAACCATTCCGCCATGGTCTCACCTGGGTGCTGACGTGCAATCATCCAGATTTTCTTTTTGCCTTCTTCTGGCTCACCAAAAGTAAGCAAGCTCATGTCATTGCCATCTAGCGTATGACCAAGCGTCTCTAGTTGGCAGTGGTGCGCGCTTTGTGCCATGTGTAACAAGTCTAAATGACGATCGTACGTGTATGGCGCAAAGTACGCGAAGTAAATTGAGCTGCGCTCAGGGATTACAGTGAAAGTCAGCGTGTCGCCATCGAACTCTGCCGGTACTCGGAACCATTCTTCACGATCGTAAGACGCAACCACATCGTAACCTTGCCATCCTTCTGGATAAGCCGATTTAGCCAAATCAAGCAATTTGATGGTGTGTGATTGCTCGGCTTCTGTCTCAAGACGGAAGTGGAACCACTGGTAGAATTCCGACATATTGTCGTTAGGAATTTTGAGTTGGATGTCGTTTTTGTCGTCCGCTTTCACTACGTGAATGCTGCCGCTATCGAAGTTGCTGAATACTTTCATTTTATGACTCACCTTTTAAATCTGAGCTTGAAAGACAGAGGCTAACACAAGGCTTCATCGCGCCCCAATGACTTTCACTGCAAACTGTCTCGTTTGTGGCTAAAGTCTTCAGTTTAGTCAAGCTTATCCGCTTTGCCTGCTGGTCCCGCGAGTTTTGCTAGCCACTTATCCCAGATAAACGGCGTTTTCTCGTTATCTTCTGCTTCCTCTTTTCGACGTACCGCGTTGCGCACTATCATAGCCCCGGTCCAGCGAAGCGGTTCTGGTGGGAAATACCCCAACGGTCCTTTGGCTAAACCACTGTTCGTCCACTCGTTATCGATTCCCAATATCAATGAAGATAAGATCTTTCCGCCCATTCGAGTCTGCGCTACACCATTGCCTGAATAACCAAATCCGTAAAAGATATTGCTCTGTTTATCTAGCTCGCCGAAAAAAGGGAAACCAGTAGCAGAACGATCAGAGCCCCCCGTCCATGAATAAGCAAACTCCTCTCCTCTCAAATGAGGAAACAACTTATCGAACGACTTGCGCAGTAGACCTTGGTAGCGTGTTGGCTTGTTAAACATTGCGTCGACTTGGTTATTGAAAGAAAACTGATTGCCGCCTTTCCCCAACATCAAACGGCCATCTGGCGTATCTCGGTAATAGTGGACGAAGATACGTGAATCCAACACGCTAGAACCTGCCTGCCAACCAGATAGAGGTAGTGCGTCACCAAGGGGCTTGGTGATCACCATGTCGGAAGAGACCACCACGATACTGTTTTTGAACTGTTTAAACTGCTCCACCATCCATGCATTTAATGCCAATACCACCTGCTGCGCTTGAACATTTCCTTTAGGTGTACAGACAGTGGCAGGTTTTCCATAATCTAGACGCGTCATCGGCGTGTTCTCATAAACTTCTACACCCAGATCAATAGCAACACGGCGTAACCCCCTCACTAATAATGCAGGTTGAACGCTGGCTGCAACTGGAGAGTGAAAGCCTTCTATATGTCGAGGTGAACCCGCATTGGCACGCAGTTCCTCCACCGAGCAACGACGCCAACTGTTCACTTCTAATCGCTTTAACTCGTCCACAACTGGCTGCATTCCCCCAGTTTGAGCCTGATTGGTTGCAGTGTAATAAACCCCTTTCAACGATAAGTGCGCATCAATGTTGTGCTGCTGACAAAAGTCGTCAATCTCTAGCACTGCTTGTTCCGACTCTTTTACTAACCAAGCAGCATGTTCTTCACCGAATAACCGTTTCAATGTCGGAAACTTGGTAGACCAAGTCAGCATACAACCGCCGTTTGCGCCCGATGCACCACTGCCACAAAGGCCTTTTTCAATCACGACTACCTTTTTTTCCGGAGATTGCTGCTTAATCATAATCGCGGTCCAAAGTCCGGTGTATCCGCCACCAACAATCGCAACGTCAGTATTAATGTTCTGCTGTAACGGTTGTGGCGTTTCTGGTTGCTCAGCTTCAATTGCCTGCTTGAACCAATATGAATGATGTGTCATCGGGTATCCTCGTTAGTGCGTTACATCCATTTCCGCAAACACTTTACAAACGATGATGACAATCAACGAGCAAGAAAATCTAACGCTGAGCGATAGAAAATGTTGCACTGAGAGTGTGAAAATTTTCGCTTTCGACAAAAACAAAATGGGGAGCTCGTGGCTCCCCAAAACAAACAGCAAAAAATATTAGTGGTAAACAATTCAAGTCCGTCTTACTGGTTAGTATTTACCGGTATCACGCATGCGGTACTCGTATTGAACATTGAGAATAGGCTGGTAAACAACTTGCCCGTCACTTTGCAAGAACTCATTTACCATGACTTTTGAGTCAGTGATAGAAAACGATTGGCGATCAACATACGTTGTAAGGCTCGTAAACTCATCACGGAGTTGTCCAGATGATTTATTTTGGTAGCTTTGGATCATGTCTCGGCCCATTTCATAAGCCGCTTGTTTGCTATCCATTACGTCGCCATGGATAGTTTCGGTATCGTTTGTCCACTGATAACCACTAGCAAGAGCCATAGAAGGTGCAGCAATCAGAGCAATCGTACTTGCTAAAGTTGTTAAGCGTTTCATAAACCTCTCCTTACTTACCTTTACATCGGGCCAAAATTGGCTCGATACTTATAAGGTACGTATAAAGACCTAAAACACGTCAAAACAATTTCAAATAATGTTCAATTTTCGTTCAACTTATTTCACATTAACTTAGCAACTCAACGTCATATTCAGCCGACATTCGCATTTTCTTTCTTTTGAACAATGGGTTTCAACCTGACACTTCCTTACCAAACCATACAATACCTAAGGTCAATTTTCTCTTAGAATTCCAGCAAAAGAACAGTGTTCAAAACCTTACACAAACGTCGGACACAGCAAAAACCACCTCTTTTCAGTCGTGCTTTGCATTCCTCCTTTTCGGGTTCTTCGCTGCTCGTCCGTCGGTTCTTAATTGTCGCTATTGAGCACAAGTTAATCTGGAGTGAAAATGACCGCAAACAAATCCATTTTTTACCATAGCAAATCGATTTACTCAGATGATTATGCTGATGTCTACAAGCCAATTTGGACCTACAGAGCTAAGTTCATCTTACGTGCGCTTTATTACAAACGTGCATTTAAGCACCTTTCAGACAATATTGAATCGTCATTGTTAGAGTTGCTTTGTACACGTACGCATCGGTTTTTAGAGAAACCGTTTCGTCCGTATATCATCAAAAACAACTCAGCGTTCGATCGTTCTAACTTGGTAGTTGATCACTATAAAACGATTTCAGAACTGTTTTCTAAACAAACAATCGAAGAAATCTACACAGACTCGAAAGGCCTAACATTAGCCTCTTTTGAAATTGACGAAATACTGTACTCGGTGAGATTAGTATACGAAGCACGTTATCAAAAAGAAGGCGACATGAGCCTAGTGCTGCACAGCGCTGAAGATGGCAACTTCTACACGCTCTCTTTTACGCTCGGTCACATCGAATCTGGACGCAGCATTATGATTGGCGGCTTACAAGGACCGCGAAGCAGTGAAGAAAACAACGCGAAAATTAAAAAGCTAACTCGTAAGCTTTACGGACAGAGACCAAAAAGCTTGATGGTGAGCTTGCTCACTTTGCTCGCACAAATTTGGGAAGTGAACACGATTCTAGCAGTGAAAACGCAGTCGCATACTTACGCAGCTAAGCGCTACAGCAAAGGGCGAATCAAAACGGATTACGATGCACTCTGGCAAGAATTGGGCGGCACCGAATACAATCGTCATTTTTACTCAATTGATGTAAATGCACCCCGTCGAGATATCGAAGGCATGTCGCGCTCTAAGCGTTCGATGTATCGTCGCCGTTATGAATGGCTAGACAACACCAAGATCACTTTCGAACAAATATTAAAAGGCGAGCAAGCTAAAAGCTAAGGAGAAGCGTTCATGCGTTATTCATTCATTACTGCTTTAGTGTTGTCGGCTTTTTCTTTGTCAGCCAATGCAGAAACCAGTGAGCACATCATAGGTACAAACATTGGCTATGGCGATGTGAACTACGATGCTCCGACAAGCAAAGAATCAGGCGACATGTTCTTAGGTGAAATATATTACCGCTACATGCCAACACATAACTTTGGTATCGAAGCAGGTTATAAAGGCGCGTTTGACGGTATCGGCTCGATACTCGTGAGTCCGATTTCAGAAGTCACCGATACGAGCTTCTCCGGACCTCGCTTGAGTGGCTATGCTAGCTATCCTCTGGGTTCAGGTTTCGAACTGTACGGCAAGGCAGGTGTCACTCTCTACACTCTCGAATACACTTATAAAGTGAACGGTCAGAGCAAGAACATCGAACACTCAAGTGTCGGAGGGGAAGCCGCTGGCGGTATCGGCTGGAGCTATAAACACTTTGGTTTGAATGCAGAATATGTGTACTCAAAAAACAGCGATTTTGACTCTAGCGGCGTGATGTTTGGTGCGCAACTGCGTTTTTAAACAAGGCTTACAAGTTAATACAAAAGGCAGCGAGAGGCTCATTCGCTGCCTTTTTTCGTGAATATAGGTCAATACGCAAGCGCGAGAATGATCCCCGCCACGATAGAAGTAACGCCAAGCCCTCGGGTGAGATACCATTTCTCAGACAGAAACCAAATCCCCATAAACAATCCAAACACAATGCTGATTTGCCTTAGTGCTACGACCAAACTCACGTTGTCGGTCATGGTCATCGCAAACAGCACCAAACCGTAGGTGGATGCCATCATTACCCCCGCCATGCTGGCTGTTTTGCGGATCTGCCACGCAGTCTTAATCTCATCTGGCTTGCCTGTAACCAAGCACCAAACAAGAGCAGGAATACCAATTGCCCAAAACTGCACGCCTAAGTAAAAGATCGCACTGTACTGATCATTCAAGATCTCTGACGCTTGCCCTGTGAGTAAACTCAGCGCTTCTTTATCAACCACGGAGTAACCCGTTGTGCCTATTGCGGCAATCAATGCCCAGAACACACCAACGTTCAAATAAGAGCCCAATGTCATTTGACGAAAGTTCGTCAGTGGTACCAGCATACAACCAAGGGTAATCAGCAAGAATCCAAGCCACTGCTGACTGGATAATTCATGCCCCAATGCCACACTGATTGCGCCGACCATCATCACTGGCAGTGCCCGAGCAATTGGATAAACCACACCCACGTCCGCGTGCTTATAAGCGACAATCAAACCGATCAAATAAACCATTTGTGAAATGCCGCTAATGAGCAGCAATCCCCAAAACTCGCTCGGTAATGATGTCCAGCCAATGGTCGCCAAATACCAAATCAAATAAGGGGTAAGAATGAAACATGCAGAGAAGCTGGCGGCCATGGTAAACGCGAGTCCAGAACCTGAGTTGCTTTTACCAAGGATATTCCAACCCGCATGGAGAACAGCAGAGAAAACGACGAGACCAATCGCCAACATATCCATTTCAATGTTCCTGTCTGAATAAAATAAAGGCCCCGAGATGGAGCCTTAGATGATGGAAAAATCCACTTAACGATTGAGTTCCGCCAGAGATTCAATGCTGATGGCATCGTGTCGCCAATATTCGATATCGCAATCAATCAACTCACCGTGTTGGTTGTAGTTGATGCGCTCCACCACCATCGCGGGAGTGCCAGCTGTCGCGCGCAGTGCCTGAGCCATTTCACCCAACAAAGTGCTGGTTGAAATGCGGTAGCGAATCTTTTGATACGTCACGCCATAATGCTCGCGGTAAATGTCCGTCAGTGAATTTGATAAATCGTAATCCAGCAGGTTCGGAAACAGCTCTGGACGAATGTAGTTTGTTACAAACACCACAGGCCTGTCTTCAAGGTATCGCACTCGGTCGACTCGATACACGTCCGAGAAAGGTTGCAAGTCCAACAAGCGCGCGGCTTGTTTGTTTGCCAGCGTCCCTTTTGCTGCGACCAACTCCGTTTTTGGCACACGATTTTGCGCTTTCGCCATGTTCGGGAAGTTCAGCGTTTGGGTTGGGTCGTAACGCAATGGCTCAGGTGAGATAAACCAACCTCGGCGATCTTCGCGATAGATTCGACCTTCCGCTTCTAGCAGTGATAAAGCTTCACGCAGAGTGACGCGTGTAGTATCGAACGACTCCGCCAACTTACGCTCTGCTGGCAGTTTTTGACGCGGCGATAGCATGCCCGCTTCAATCTGTTCAACAATCGAATCTTTAATTTTTACGTATTGCACGAAGTGTCCTTATCTTTTGCGCCAAGCTTGTGTGCGATTTTCTAACAATTTACCCAAAGTCATCTGAACAATCTTCGCAATTGCGGCAGCCATCATAATCATCACAGCCATTGCCGCTGCAGCGCCAGTTTGACCTGCATCATCCATATTCAGAATCGAGACCGAAGCCGGAATCGTATCGGTTGAGTAAAGGAATACTACCGCAGAAGTGGTGGTCAATGCATTAACAAACAAGTAAGTCGCAATGTCCAAAATCGCAGGTAAGCACACAGGTAATGTCACTTTAAAGAACAACTTGTATTGAGGAAGCTTCACCGATGCCGCCGTGGCTTCAATCTCCGATGGCAACTGCTTTAGCGCTGTCAGTGCAGTCATGTGACCCACGGTGTAGTAATGCACTACCGTGTTAATCACCAAGAATGCCATGGTGCCATAAAGCACGTTCAGAGGATTGTTCGCATCATTGAAGTAAAAGATGTAACCCAAACCAAGCACCATACCCGGTACCGCCATTGGCACCACGCTAAGCATTTGCATCACCTGGCGAATTGGATCGAACGCACGCCCTTTCTCAATGCAGTAAGCACCGACAAAAATGATGGCTGTACCAATAACTGCCGTCCAACCTGCTAGCGTTAGCGAGTTGAAGAATGGGCTCCAACCGTAAGTGCTCATTTCGGCAAAGTTGTAGTTGTTTAGCGTCAGCGCTTTGTTCCAAGGCCAGAACGTAACTAACGAGCCATACACCGCCATACCAAGCACCGCCAGCACTGCGATAGAAATGATGCTGCAGTAAACCAAACAGATGCTGTCGCGCGCTTTATTAGGTTCTGGCTGATAAGGCACCGAGCGAGTGTCGAATAAGCTCTTTTGTTTTTTCTGTACCCAGCGGTCTGCGCCAAACGCCATTACCGCAGGGAATAACAACATAATGCTGGTCACCGCACCCATGGCAAAGTTTTGCTGCCCCACAACTTGCTTGAAGATATCAGTCGCCAGAACGTTGTAGCTGCCCCCAATCACTTTCGGCACACCAAAGTCCGTGATAACCAGCGTAAAGACGACGATAAGCGTACTGATCAAACCGTATTTCGCCGCAGGTAACGTCACCATAAAGAAAGTTTTGATGGGTGAAGTTTTCAGTGCGCGGGCTGCTTCATACAAACGGGCATCTGAAGTGCGCAGCGAAGTCGTCAAAATCATCAATGCATGAGGGAAGGTCCAGAAAATCAAACCCATCGAGATACCAATCACGCCGTAAATCGAGTTTCCTAACAGCATCTCTTTGGCAATGCCTTGATTACCGAAAAGGAAGATCAAACTGATCGCTGGTAGCAACGAAGGCGCAAGAATTGGCGCAGTACCTAGGATTTGGAACAAACCTTTAAACGGCATGCGTGAACGAGTCAGCGCGTAGGCATAGCCAAATGCAAGCACACCCACTACCGAGGTCACAATCACGCCCAAAGTGAAGGTGTTTCCCACCGACACCCATAAGCTTGAAGAAGAAAAGTACGTAGCAAAGTTGGCCAATCCAACAAATTCGCCATTGGCATTTTGCACACTCTTGGTCAACATTGCCCAAAGCGGCATTAAGATGAACAGCACCATCATGGTCGACAAACCAGCGAGCAAACCGAACAACACAAGGTTGTCACGGCTAACACGTCCGAGTAAGGATTTTGCTTTGTCTTGTGTGGTCAGGCTATTCATCGTCATTGTCTTCGCATCCATGTTTACACCTACGCTGCTAGCGCTTTATCAACCGAGGGCACGGCGTAACCATGTAGCCCTTCTTCAGCAAACTGGATGTAACGTACATCGCCCGCCTTGATATTGAGTTTTTGAACCGTTTCCACAGGCACATCCACGACGATGGTTTTCGTTGAGCTGTCGTTTTGCAATACGCAATCAATGCGGAAAAACGCCCCTAAAAACTCGGTTGCGGTAACTCGCACAGGTAAAGAGTTGTTGTAGTTTTCAACGAACTTGATGCTTTCAGGACGCACCGCAAGGTCAAAGCGGTCACCACGTTGGATCTTACGATTGGTCAAGCTTGGCGCTGGCATTAGGGTTTCTGCAATGCGTACTTGGGAGTCCGTTGCGACTGAGGTTTCAATAAAGTTCATGCTGCCGACAAACTCAGCGACAAAGCGCGTGGCTGGTTGTTGGTAGATCTCTTGAGGTGTGCCGACTTGCTCAATCACACCATGGTTCATTACCACGATACGATCCGCCATCGACAACGCTTCATCCTGATCGTGCGTAACCATGATGGTGGTAATGCCTAGCTTGCGTTGCAGCTTACAAATCTCATCACGTAAGTGAACACGTACTTTTGCATCCAGCGCCGATAATGGCTCATCAAGCAGCAGTAGACCCGGAGACAAAGCTAATGCACGAGCCAAAGCAACACGCTGTTGTTGACCACCGGAAAGTTGGTTCGGGAATTTCTCGCCAGAGGTTGGAAGACCAATGGTTTCTAACCAATAATCCACCTTCTCTAACGCTTCTTTGGTCGACATGCCTTGGTTCTTCAAACCCACCGCAATATTCTCTTGCACAGTTAAGTTCGGAAACAGCGCGTAAGATTGGAATACGATGCCGAAATCGCGCTTCTCTGGTGGTAGGAATGTGGTCTCTTGACCGTTTTGAAAAATCGCACCAGACGTTGGCAAGTCTAAACCTGCAATGGCACGTAGCAGAGTGGTTTTACCGCAGCCAGAAGGACCAAGAAAACAAACGAACTCGCCCTTTTCAATCGCTAGCGAGATTTTCTTTAATGCAGTGAATTGTCCGAATTGCTTCACTACATTTTCGATATTTAGGTAATGTTGGTTAGTTGACATAACACACGCTCCAAATGGTATATACCAACTTTAGTTTTGGAGTGTTACGTTCCAATGACAAATTTATAGCCAGAAGATGACAAATAGATGAAGGGCGATGAGGTTTGTTTAGGTGACAATTAGAGATTCCCGACTCACTCCTTCGTCGCTCTCGAGAATGACGTTGTAAGTGCGGATAGAAGCTCCCAACTTTCTTAAGTCCGTCATTCCAGCGAACCTAGGTGAGACTAGGAATCTACTTTCAGCAAACTCTGAAATAACAGAGAAAACAAAAAATCCACCTCAACCGAGGTGGATTTCAGCATTCAACTCAAAGCAAATTCAATTAAGATTTTGGCTCTGATTTCGCATCGAACTTCTCAGACCATGCTGCTAGAATCTCTGCACGCTTACTGCCCATTTGCGCGAAGTCCATCTTCGCCATGTTCTCTTGAACATTAGGGAAGTTAGACACAGTCGCTTTCACTTCTTTATGTGCAACCACCGGATACATTTCTACGTAAAGCTCGTTTGCTGCTTTAGAGATTGACCAGTCGACAACGCGCTTCGCTGCATCCGACTCTTTTACAAGACCAACGGCTTCTGATTCCCAGCCGATACCTTTTGGTGTGATAACCGCTAGTGGTGCGCCTTGTGTTTTCAGCTTCGCGCCGCGGCTTGCCATCGAAATACCGATAGCCACTTCACCCATGCCCGCTTGAACACATGGCTTAGAGCCCGAGTGCGTGTAGTGTGCAATGTTCTTGTCTAGGTCACGCATGTAGTTCCATGCCTGATCTTCTCCCATGTTTTGTAGCCAAGCAGAAACCTGCATGTAGCCAGTGCCTGAAGAAGCTGGGTTCGGCATTGCAATGTGACCTTTGTAAACCGGCTTTGTGAGGTCTTCCCAAGACGTTGGTTTCGGTAGGTTAAGTTGTTTCGCTACCGCTTCGTTGAAACAAACTGCGTTAAAGAACGCATCGTTACCGAACCAAGCTTGGTTTGATTGAGGGTCGTTTAGGTTCGCGTGCAGCTCTTCCAAACCTTTTGGTGTGTAAGGCTTAAGAAGACCTTCATCTTTAAGCAGTGCCATTGACGAGCCAGCAAGACCCCAAACCACTTCCGCTTGAGGGTTGTTCTTTTCTGCCAGCAATTTCGCCGTCATGATACCGGTTGAATCGCGAACCCACTTAATCTTGATATCTGGGTTATCTTTCTCAAACGCAGACTTGTATTTAGCAAGAATGTCAGTTTCGAAAGCGGTGTAAACCGTGACTTCCTGTGCTGCCATTGCATTCGTAGCTAGCAGAGAGACAAGTGCAGCCAGCGATCCTTTCATCAAACGGTTTTTCATCATTTTCTCCAGTTAATTTGGCTAAGTTTCAATTTGGTCTGTACCAGTTGACGATATACACCCTACTGAGCCTTTGTGACGAAATCATGACCATTAAATGGCAGTTTTACGAAAATTTGCGATAAATAATCGTTCAATTGATCCGCCATTTTCTGGATATTAAAGTTTTATGAAATTGGAGATTCACCTATTTACTGCCCTTTTCTTCCTCGCTAGAGTGAACTCAAATTTTGGTGTAGACCAATTAGCTTATTCTGATGGAAATCGAGATGAAAAACGAATACCTACTACTGACTCCAGGTCCTCTATCTACTTCTGAAACAGTACGCGAAACCATGCTGAAAGACTGGTGTACTTGGGATGATGAATACAACAAAGACATTGTAGAAGTGATCCGCACTAAGCTTGTAAAACTGGCGACGGAGCAAGACGGCTACACCAGCGTACTAATGCAAGGTAGTGGCACCGCATCAGTAGAAGCGACGATTGGCAGCGCCATTGGCAAAGATGGAAAATTGTTGGTTGTCGACAACGGTGCTTACGGTGCGCGTATCGCTCAGATCGCTGATTACCTAAATATTCCATGCCATGTAGTTTCCCCAGGCGAAACATCACAGCCACACTTGAACGAGGTGGAAACTGCATTGGCATCGGATCCTGCGATCACACACGTGGCGATTGTTCACTGCGAGACAACCACTGGCATGCTTAACCCAATTGAGGAATTTGCTTCTGCAGCAAAAGCACACGGCAAAGTGGTGATTCTCGATGCCATGTCGAGCTTTGGTGGCATTCCTATCGATATCGCTGAGCTAGGCATCGATTTTATGATCAGCTCTGCAAACAAATGTATTCAAGGCGTGCCGGGCTTTGGCTTTGTGATTGCGAAACAAACTGAGCTAGAAAAGTGCCAAGGTCAGGCACGTTCTTTGAGCCTTGATCTTTACGACCAGTGGCACTGCATGGAAGTGAACCACGGTAAATGGCGTTTCACGTCTCCAACGCACACGGTTCGCGCTTTCTACCAAGCCTTGTTAGAGCTGGAACAAGAAGGCGGCATTGAAGCTCGTCATAACCGTTACCAAACTAACCAGAAAACACTGGTTGCAGGTATGCGTTCTTTGGGGTTTGAGCCACTACTGAGTGATGACCTTCACTCGCCAATCATCACTTCTTTCTACTCTCCGACGCACAGTGATTACCAGTTCAAAGCGTTCTACACGCGTTTGAAAGAGCAAGGCTTCGTGATTTATCCGGGTAAAGTATCGAACGCAGATTGCTTCCGCATCGGCAACATTGGCGAAGTTTACCCAGCAGATATCGAGCGCTTAATCGGTGCAATTGAAAAAGCAATGTACTGGCAAGTTGCGTAAAGCAGCCTTCTGATTGAGAGAGCGTTATGACTCAGAATATCAAACCGACTCATTTCCGCAGCGAAGGTGATGTCAACACGACACCAGCGCGCCAAGCTTGGAATGCATCGATGGACGACGAACGCACGCAAGCATTATTGAAGCGTGACTCGGAAGTCTTTCTTCATCAAGCCATGTCGACGCCTTGCTTAGATACCTTGGAAGCAGCAGAAGGCATCTACATCCAAGATGCCACCGGCAAAAAGTACATGGACTTCCATGGCAATAACGTCCACCAGTTGGGCTACGGTCACCCGCATGTGATGAAACGCGTGCAAGAGCAAATTGCCAAACTGCCGTTTTCACCACGTCGTTTTACCAACGAGACCGCGATTGAATGTGCCGAAAAGCTCACCCAAATCTGTGGCGGTGAATTGAACCGTGTGCTGTTTGCTCCGGGTGGCACATCTGCGGTTGGTATGGCTCTTAAATTAGCACGCCACATCACGGGCAACTACAAGGTGGTGTCTCTGTGGGATTCCTTCCACGGCGCATCATTGGATGCCATCTCAGTAGGTGGCGAAGCGTGTTTCCGACAAGGCATGGGGCCATTAATGGCAGGTGTTGAGCGCATTCCACCAGCCGTATCTTACCGTGGTGCTTTCCCAGTCGCGGACGGCAGCGACGTGCATTACGCCGACTACCTTGAATACGTGATTGAGAAAGAAGGTGGCGTGGGCGCGTTTATCGCAGAAGCGGTTCGTAATACCGACGTACAAGTGCCGAGTAAAGCCTATTGGAAACGCATCCGCGAAATCTGTGACAAACACAATGTCATGCTGATCATCGACGACATCCCTAACGGCATGGGTCGCAGCGGTGAATGGTTTACCTACCAAGCCTATGACATCGAGCCAGATATGCTCTGCATCGGTAAAGGTTTGGGCGGAGGGTTAGTGCCTATCGCTGCCATGGTAACCAAAGACAAATACAACACTGCTGAGCAAATCTCAATGGGTCATTACACTCATGAGAAAAGCCCTATCGGTTGTGCTGCAGCACTGGCAACTATGGAAGCCATTGAACAAGACTGCTTGCTAGATAAAGTCAAAGCCGACAGCCAGTTCATGCGTGAAAAGCTGCTAGAGATGAAAGCCAAATACCCAGTGATTGGTGATGTGCGTGGCATTGGCATGTTGTGGGGTATTGAGTTGGTCACTGACCACGAAAGCAAATCGCGCGCGTATGACGAAGCGGAAGCTGTGCTGTACCAATGCCTCAACAACGGCGTGAGCTTCAAGGTATCGCAAGGCAATGTGATTCAACTCAGCCCACCGCTGATCATCACTCGCGAACAACTGACAGAAGCGTTGGCGATCTTTGAAGAAGCCATCGCCAAAGTGTGCAAAGACTTTAACTACTTCTAACCTCAAAACCAATTTATCCAGAGCGCGGTTCCAACGTATAGGCAAGCGCTCTAGCAAGCAAGAAAAAGGATTGAACATGAGCAACTCACCAATTCAAGCAGTGATCTTTGACTGGGCTGGCACTATCGTCGATTTCGGCTCTTTTGCGCCAACCAGCATCTTTGTGGAAGCATTCAAACAAGGCTTTGATTTTGAAATCGACCTTGAAGAAGCGCGCGAACCAATGGGACTTGGTAAGTGGGATCACATCCAAGCTGTGGGTCGCATCCCTGCGGTTGATAAGCGTTGGAATGAGAAGTTTGGTCGCTCAATGACCAGCGAAGACATCGACGCTATCTACGCAGCATTCATGCCTCTGCAAAAAGCAAAAGTGGCAGACCATGCAGACCCAATCCTTAATGTGATTGAAGTTGTGAACGGTCTGAAAGACAAAGGCATCAAGATCGGTTCTTGTTCTGGTTACCCTCGCGAAGTGATGGATGTGCTGATTCCTGTTGCAGCGGATTACGGCTACAAACCGGATTACGTGGTAGCAACGGATGACCTGCCTCAAGGTGGTCGCCCGGCACCATTTATGGCACTGAAGAATGTGATTGAGCTGAATGTAACTGACGTTAATGCGTGCATCAAAGTGGATGACGCAGCACCGGGCATCGATGAAGGTCACAACGCCGGTATGTGGACCGTTGGTTTGCTGCTTTCTGGTAACGAAGCGGGTCTAACGTTTGAAGAATACCAAGCCGCGGACGAAGCAACGCTTGATGCCGCTCGTGAAAAAGCGCGTACAAAATTGATCAAGAGCTCGCCGCACTACCTTATCGACACCATTGCTGACTTCCCAGAAGTGGTTGCAGATATCGAACGTCGCCTAGCAGCAGGTGAGCGTCCTTAGTCGACAGTCACTATTCTCACGCATAAAAAAACCTCTCAGCATCGAGAGGTTTTTTGTATCACGTATTAGTTTCTAACCAAATGAGGTTAGTTGATCGCAGTACTAGCTCGGCGTTTTAGCTTAAAGCCCATGTCCGTTGCATGCTCTACAGGCTCACCTTTAATGGCTTGCAGTAACTTGTCTGCGGCTTTCGTCCCCATACGTTCGTAATCGAATTCCGCGCAGGTCAAACTTGGGTAGGCGTGCTCACCCATGGAAGAGCCTTCCAAACAGATAATCGCAATGTCGGTCGGGACTTTCAGCACTCGGCGGTGACACTCAAACAACGCGCCAATCGCAATCTCTTCATGGCTACATACCAGAGCATTCAAACTTGAATCGCGCAGCAATAACTTTGCCAACCCTTCCGCACCTAATTGTGAAGATGGCGCTTCGTGGGTGGTTAAGAAATGGTCCGGTGCAAGGTAGTTCTCAATCATCGCGCTTTGCCAGCCGTGTAGCTTACGTTGCAAAGTGGAGTGATCGCCACGCGCACCAATGAAGCCCACGTTCTTGAAGCCTTGTTCAATCACATGCTTGGTACAGGCTTTACCCACCTCAAAATGGTCAACGCCGATATTGAGGTAACTGGCTTTCGAGCTTAACTCAGCAATTTCCAATACTGGCGTGTTCGAGGCTTCCAAAAGCTGATTAGTACGTTGGCTGTGTTCATTACCAAACAACACCACTCCGGCTGGACGGCTCTCAAAAAATGTCGAAAGCAGTTTCTCTTCTTGCTCTACCGAGTAGTCGCTGTAACCAAGCAGCAATTGATAACCCGCCTTGTTCAACGCTTGTTGAAAGCTCGGTAAGAAAAGCGCGCACGCTTTTTCAAACAGGGAAGGAATGATAAGAGCGATGGAGTAACTTTCAGCAGACGCCAAAGCCCCTGCCGCTTTATTCGGGATATAGCCGAGCTCATCAACCACTTGTTGAATCTTTTCTCTCAGCTTGTCAGATACTAGCTCGGGCGTTCGTAATGCTCTCGACACCGTCATGGTGCCTACGCCGGCTTTTTTAGCGACGTCCGCCAAGGTGACATTGCCAGTACTTCTTCGTTTGCGAGGTTCGCTCATTGTTCTTATTTAGTGTTCTCTATTTTCTGCCGCGACATCTTACCACAGCGTTTTAGTGGTTTTGATATTAGCGCATTAGAACTCGATCACAAGCATATGAAACTCGGATGACTGATAAAAATGGTAGCGCTATCACAATTTATGATAGCGCTATCAGATAGCGCTACCATTTGTGATCATTCTCAGGTTTTTCTGACAAATTGATCGATAAAGTACCCATCAACAAAACAACAAACCGGAAAGATCCAATGCTACGTGAACTGATTACCTCTGATGTGATTCGCATCCATTCTGATGCTACTGACTGGAAAGATGCGGTGAGCAAATCCTGTGAAGTACTGATTGAAAATGGCGCGATTGAGCCAAGCTACGTGGACGCTATTTACCGCTCACACGAAGAGCTCGGTCCTTACTACGTGGTAGGTCCTGGTATGGCAATGCCACACGCTCGCCCTGAAGATGGCGTTAACCGTTTGTCTCTTGCAATCACAGTGATTCAAAGCGGCGTGAACTTCGATTCTGAAGGTAACGATCCAGTGAAAATGCTGGTTACGCTAGCCGCGACAGACAGTAACTCGCACGTGGATGCGATTTCTAAACTAGCTGAGTTGTTTATGAATGAAGAGCATGTAGAAGCCATCTGCACCGCTCAAAACACACAAGATGTTCTCGCGGTCATCGAAAAATACTAACTCCTGATGTGCCCTTCGAAATGGGCATACCCCCCTATAAAAAGAAAAGGTCTGAATTATGAAAATTATGGTTGTTTGCGGTCACGGTCTTGGTACTAGCCTAATGATGGAAATGAGCATCAAAGGCATCGTGAAAGAATTGAATGTAAACGCAGAAGTGGATCATATCGATCTAGGTTCTGCAAAAGGTACGGATTGTGACATCTTCATCGGTACTAACGACATCGTTGAACAGTTGAACGCACTTGGCGTTGAACCTCGCATCGTTGCGCTTGATAACATGGTCGACAAAGTGGCAATGAAAGAGCGTCTATCTGTAGCACTTCAAGAGCTTGGCGCTCTATAAGGTGGCGTTATGGAATTTTTCAGTTTCTTGATGAACGATGTCCTATCAGAGCCGGCGGTTCTGGTAGGTCTTATCGCCCTAATCGGCTTAATTGCCCAGAAAAAACCGGTCACCGAGTGCATTAAAGGCACGGTAAAAACCATTCTTGGTTTCATCGTGCTTGGCGCGGGTGCAGGTCTGGTTGTAACTTCTCTGGGTGACTTTGCGACAATTTTCCAACACGCATTTGGCATCACAGGCGTGGTTCCAAACAACGAAGCTATCGTCTCTATCGCGCAAGAAGCGTTTGGTAAAGAGATGGCGATGATCATGTTCTTCGGTATGTTGGTGAACATCTTGATCGCTCGCTTCACGCCTTGGAAATTCATCTTCCTAACGGGTCACCACACACTATTTATGTCGATGATGGTAGCAGCGATCCTTGCTTCTAGCGGCATGAAAGGTGTTCCACTGATCGCGCTTGGCTCTCTGGTTGTGGGCTCTGTGATGGTGTTCTTCCCTGCGATTGCTCACAAGTACATGAAGCAAGTAACAGGTTCTGACGACGTTGCTATTGGTCACTTCTCTACCCTTTCTTACGTACTAGCGGGCTTTATTGGCAGCAAGTTCGGTAACAAAGAACACTCTACTGAAGAGATGAACGTACCTAAGAGCTTGTTGTTCCTACGTGATACGCCAGTAGCAATCTCATTCACCATGGGCATCATCTTTATGGTGACGTGTATCTTCGCTGGCGGTGACTTTGTACGCGAAGTCAGTGGTGGTAAGCACTGGTTCATGTTCGCATTGATGCAATCCATCACATTCGCCGGTGGTGTGTACGTCATCCTTCAAGGTGTACGTATGGTTATCGCAGAAATCGTTCCAGCGTTTAAAGGTATCTCAGACAAACTAGTACCAAACGCAAAACCTGCGCTTGATTGTCCGGTTGTATTCCCATACGCACCAAATGCGGTATTGGTTGGCTTCCTATCGAGCTTTGCGGCGGGTCTTTTGGGTATGTTCCTACTTTACGTGATGGGTCTTACTGTGATTATCCCTGGTGTCGTTCCACACTTCTTTGTAGGTGCAGCGGCAGGTGTATTTGGTAACGCTACAGGCGGTCGTCGCGGTGCAATTTTGGGTGCTTTTGCACAAGGTCTACTGATTACCTTCCTACCAGTATTCCTAATGCCAGTACTGGGCGACCTAGGCTTTGCTAACACGACCTTTAGTGACGCAGACTTCGGCGCTGTTGGTATCTTACTGGGTCTGATTGTTCGCTAAGTGGTTAGCTTGAATATGATTAGCTGAGAACTGGCTTGATTGATGCGGGAATAGGCTCATCGGCATCAATCTTCAAGAATCTCTAGTCATAGCAAGCGACTAGCTTTAGAAGAAACCAGTCATAAAAAATAATCATACAAAACAATCGTAGAAAGAAAACAAACGCCCCTCACGTGAGGGGCGTTTTTCTTTTTGGCACTATCTTAAGGAGGTTTGGCTTATTGAAGCGTATTTCCGTTAGATAGCAGCTTTCTTGTCGGCTCTTGCTCAGTGTATTCGACCGCATCGTGAGCGGCGAGCTTATCGACTTCCGCCTGTTCACCCACCACAACCAACACGTGTTGTTTCACCAGAGCGTCGACCACTTCAATGTTGTGCTGACGAAGAAGCGCTCTCACTTCGCTCTCTTTTCCTTCATGATACTTAACAAAGTAACGTGCAGGTTGCTGCTCGGCTTGATCTTGGCGTTCATCCACGAGAGGAAATCCTTGATTGTTTGCCAAGCTGCTTGAGCTCAGTCCGATTGCCAATAGTGCGGTAGCGCCTACCGCAGGCAAAGAAAGTAAGGTCAACTTCTTCATAGTCACTCCTTATTGAAAGGTCAGAGTCCAACTGTTGATGGTGCCTGTGTCTCTTCTGGCATTGTCCACCGCTTTAAGTTCCCATGTGCCTTGTGATTCAAAACCAGAGAAGTCCGCTTGGAACGTGTTTTTTATATCGTTAGCGCTGCCGCCAGTATTATTGTGAAGTACAACTTCTCCACCAGTCGGTGACGTTAAAGTCACTCGTAGATCACCGATGTAAGTGTGGCTAATATCAACGTCAATACTTACTGTGCCTGAATCACCAGAGCGATCGACTTCTACTGCACTGATTGCGCCAGAAGATTTATTATCTGGAATCGCAACAGGGCTGGTATTTGAGAAGCTAGAGTCCGAAGAGCTACCACCATCAGGTCCATTACAGCCAGCGTCCAAGAACAGCTTCGCCGCTTCAGCATTAACTAGGCCGTGGCCAGTACGGTTGTCTCGACCAGCAACATCAATATCTGTTGCAGTTTTCACTAGGGCATTACGTACTTGCGCTGCTGTACAGGTTGGGTGGTAACTCCACACCAAGCCAGCTACGCCCGTTACGTGCGGTGTCGCCATTGATGTACCATTGTAGTACTCGTAATCTTCACCAGAGGTTGTTGCAACAGTAATTTCCTGACCAACATACCCCAATAGCTCTTGACCAAATGCACGATCAACCGTTACCGAAACCATACGATAAGCGTTGTTTGTGTCTACCAAGAAAGGGTTTTGTAAACCAGGTAGTTCAGAGTTGCTGTATACGATTGCAGCTCGCGCACCCGCATTGTAACAAGCCTGAACCGCATCTACTTCAGGGTAGTTTCCTGAAGACTGGTTGCCGATACGCTCAGTCAAACAAATTTTGCCCGACATATCACCACAGTTAAAGTTACCGCCAGAGACATCACAGCTATCTAGCGTTGCCGTTACTGAACCCGCGATTGGATCCGGAACATACGAAGAACCGTTATTGATCAAACGATTGTGAGGAACAATCCCACGATCAAACTGACTGACACCATTCAAGGTAATATCAGAAAGTTTACCTTCACCTACCGTAACCGTTGATAAGATCGCCACACCCGGGCCTGAGATCTTAACTTGATTAGTAGATTGTGAGAACGCTGCATGATCATTTTGATTATCAACAGCCGCAACAGACATCACTGAGTCATAAGAAGCTGGATAGCTGTGCGCTGTATTGCCATCATTACCCGCAGCGGCGATCAATAGAACGCCTTGATCGTAAATATTTTGCAGTGCATTTTGCTCAGTTCGGCTTGATTGACTACCACCAAGGCTCATGTTCACAACGTTAGCACCATTATCGGCACAGGTCTGGATAGCTTTAACAAGCCCAGATGAGTAACCCCAACCCGATTCGTTAAATACTTTCACGATGTGCAAATTAACATTCTGGTTTGGCATCACACCCTTTACACCTTCGGTGTTGGCAATCGCAGCAATCGTACCCGCGACGTGAGTACCGTGGGCATTGTTGTTACCCGGATCACTCCATGATCCCGTACCACTATCGTTAGTACCAGCAACGCGGTTACCGCTTAGGTCGTTGTGCGAAATGTCGTACCCTGAATCGATAATACATACAGTGCGATTACCCGCATTGAAGTCAGCTAGCAGTTGAGCATTAACCGCTTCATATCCCCATGGGGTCGTTTCGCTGAGCAAATAGCGAGGTGGATCGACTTCCACGTATTCCACATCACTACGATTGCGAAGCGGCTCTAAGTCATCGCCATCCAATTCAACGCTGTAAATGGCGCGATTGCCTAGTTTTTCCACCTTACGTGCCTTCACCTGTTCTAGAACAGACTCCTGCGCGATTCGTGGCCCCCAGAATGAGTTACCACCCATTGAAGAACGGCTGACTGCATCTTCTTTGAATTTGACGATGTACTTCGTCGGTAACTTAGATTCATCAAATCCCATTGGTGGAGCCGCAAACGCTGACATCGAAGTGGTCAGTGCTATTGCTACGGCAGACAACGAAAATAAGCCTTGTTTTTTACTTGTTGTGTAGTGCATTTGCCCTATTCCTTATTTGAGCTAATTTTTATTCACTATATTCTCATGAAAAGTCATCATCATGATGTTTGCATGAGAGCTTCAGCTATAGTTTACAGAGCAAAAATGCCAAACAATTTGTTTCATGAATATACAAATTTGTACAAAAGATCATTCAATAAACACTTTAAGTTAACATTAAAAATCACCGACAAAACCTTATAAAGCAATTACTTAATTAACAAAAAGTGAATGTTAAATTAATGTTAGTGAGTAATTATTCTAAATATCACCCATTTAATCGATTGCTATGCTGAATGGATTTTTTGACCGTGGTGCCAAAACTGAAATATTGAATATTTAGTTGTTGACTGTCTTGAGCATTTACTCAGAATTAGAAGGTTTAGTGAGAAAAATTCTCATCTAAATACTGTTATAGCCGAGCGTATTCACGCATTCGGAACAATAACCATTACAAGAAGAGTGAATGATGAAAAAAACAATCACACTATTAACTGCATTACTTCCGCTTGCCTCCGCCATTGCAGAGGAGCCAACTTTATCACCAGCAATGGTTTCTGCGGCTGAAGTGGTTAGCGCGCAAGAAAATCAAACTTATACGTACGTTCGATGCTGGTATCGTACGAGCCACTCTAAGGACGATGCGGCTACCGATTGGAAATGGGCAAAAAACCAAGATGGTAGTGACTTCACTATCGATGGCTATTGGTGGAGCTCTGTTTCATTTAAAAACATGTTCTACACCAATACCTCACAAAACGTAATTCGTCAGCGTTGTGAAGAAACACTAGATCTAGCGAACGAGAACGCAGACATTACATTTTTTGCTGCTGACAATCGTTATTCTTATAACCACACGATCTGGAGCAATGATGCTGCAATGCAACCAGATCAGATAAACAAAGTAGTGGCTTTAGGCGATAGCTTGTCTGATACAGGCAACATCTTTAACGCGTCCCAATGGCGCTTTCCTAACCCGAATAGCTGGTTCTTGGGTCACTTCTCAAACGGTTTTGTTTGGACGGAATACGTTGCTAAAGCCAAAAACTTACCGCTATACAACTGGGCAGTTGGTGGCGCAGCAGGTGAAAACCAATACATCGCGCTAACTGGTGTCGGCGAACAAGTTTCTTCTTACTTAACCTACACAAAGCTGGCGAAGAACTACAACCCTGCTAACACATTGTTTACGTTAGAGTTTGGTTTAAATGATTTCATGAACTACAACCGTAGCGTGCCGGAAGTAAAAGCGGATTACGCTGAAGCTCTGATTCGTTTAACAGACGCTGGCGCTAAGAACTTCATGTTGATGACACTGCCTGATGCAACCAAAGCACCACAGTTCAAATACTCAACACAGGAAGAAATTGAAACGATTCGTGCGAAAGTATTGAAAATGAACGAGTTCATCAAAGCACAAGCGATGTACTACAAAGCCCAAGGCTACAACATCGCATTGTTTGATACACACGCACTGTTTGAGAAGTTAACCTCGGCACCAGAAGAACACGGTTTCGTAAATGCAAGCGACCCTTGCTTAGACATCAACCGTTCATCCTCTGTTGACTACATGTACACTCACTCATTACGTTCTGAATGTGCAGCATCTGGCGCAGATAAGTTCGTGTTCTGGGATGTGACTCACCCAACCACAGCAACGCATCGTTATGTGGCTGAAAAAATGTTAGAAAGCAGCAATAACTTAGAAGAGTTTCGCTTTTAATAAGCCGTTGTTGTTCATTGCAAGTTAATCTGCATAAAAATGACCACGATGCTTCGTGGTCATTTTTTATCGATATCGCCCCCCGATAACGGGTTTATTTGAGCTCGCTTAGTTCAAGCCGTTGATTTAGAGACGTTGACTTTGAGCAGCCTCATTCAGCTTTCTGTTTTTGATACGTTACCGCGGAAGCTGTCCACCATAATAGAGATCAACGTCTTTAAGGTTACATCATCACTACGGTATGAGTAGGCTCGTATACCCGTAAACTGAACCTGGAACAACTGAGCAAGAAGCAATGTATCCTGGGCTTCAATTTCGCCATTCTCGATTGCTCGCTCAAACAGCTTTGCAAGAAAAGATTCAAATTGGTTTGCTAAGCTGTTTGTTTGATTGCGCAGCGCATTAAAATCCTCAGCAAATTCACTTGCTGATTTGACTAACATGCACACTTCACTGGGATTGGAGTCTCGCTGATTGATAACCACATCAATCGCGAAAGCTTCTATTGCATCTAGAACCGTTGTGTTCTGAGCTAAATGCAACTCAAACAGGGCTTGTAAGTTCGCAACGTACATTTTTAGCGCTTCACAATATAGCCCCTCTTTTGACCCAAACGTCGCATAAATACTTCCAGGACGCAGATTAACGCTATCTTGTAAATCACGTGTAGATGTTGCATGAAAACCTTTCTTCCAGAATAGATCCGAGGCGGCTTTCACCACTTCATCACGTTGGAATTTCTTTGTATTCGCCATGAGCAATTATCAATTTTGAACATATGCTCAATTTTATATTGAGCGACCGCTCAAAATCAACTATCCTGTTCTTGCCTAATCCGCTCATATCCAATTACAGGAGATTTAAACATGGCAGAATTTAAACTGTATACCGCAGAAAACGCACCCGAAGGATCAAAGCACCTGATTGAAAATTCAGTCAAAGCGTTTGGCATGCTACCAAATCTTCATGCTGTTATGGCTGAAGCGCCAACCTTGCTTGAGGGTTATCAAGTTGTGCATGAGCTCTTTCAACAAACATCATTTAACGCAGAAGAATTGACCGTCGTATGGCAAACCATCAACGTTGAACATGGTTGTCACTACTGCGTTCCTGCTCATAGTGCGATCGCGGCGTCAATGAAAGTGGATCAGGAGATTGTCGATGCTCTCGTCAACCAAACACCATTGGCAGACGAAAAACTTGAAACACTACGAGAGACAACGCTTCAAATGGTGCGCCAACGTGGTGTAGTGGAAGAGTCTCAGATAGAGAAATTCTTTGCGGCGGGTTACGGACAGCAGCAACTGCTTGAAATTGTTCTTGGTCTAGCGCAAAAAGTGATGAGTAACTACACCAATCACCTAGCTGACACCCCGGTTGATGCACCTTTCAAGAAGTTCGCCAAGTAACTTAAGCTTTTATTACTGGTCCCATTGATGGGACCAGTAATACCTTCAAAAAGGCTTTGTTGCATGGCGCTTCGCTAGTGTGAGCTGACACCTAATTACAACGGCGCAACGTCGGTTCCTCCTAAAGACTGGTAAAGCGTAACCTGAGTGAGAAACTGGTTGTAGCGGTTTTCCAACAAAGAAGCTTGCGCGTTTCTGGTGTCTTCTTGTGCATTCAAATAGTCTATGATCGATGTCGAGCCATACTGATACCGCGCAGCATAAATGGACTCAGCAGCACTTGCGGCATCATACTGCTCTTGTAAACGCGCCGCTTGATACTTCAATTTTTCTCGTGCTGACAAGGCATTTTCGACATCTTGGAATGCGGCGTACAACACTTGGCGATAGCTCACAATAGCCGATTGATAGTCTAAATCGGCAATGGCTTGGCTGTTTTTCATCTCATTCCATTGCAAAAACGGTAGCGTCATATCCGCACTTAAACTGCCGATCGGGTTGGAAAGCAGGTCTTTGAGCGCTTGTGACGATCCCCCCAAAGCCCCAGTGAGCGTCAGCTTAGGCAAGTAGTCCAAATCTGCTGCGTCTTTATTTGCTAGCGCGGCTTTGACGTCATAAATCGCTGCTTTAATGTCGGGTCTGCGGATCAATAAATCAGACGGAGCACCAACACTCAACGATGGCATATCGCCTTCAGGCAGCATTTGGATGTTTGCACTGATGCTCTTCGGCGGTTGATTGAACAAAATCGCAAAGGCGTTGTTTGCCTCAAGTAAACTCTGTTCAAACTCACTTTGCTGCGCTTGTAAGCTTGCCAACGTACGTTTGGCTTCAAGCACATCTAACTGATCCACAGCGCCAAGTTGGTACTGTTTTTCAATCAATTGTAGCGTTTGAGCTGCGTCTACCACATTACGCTGGCTGAGGTTTAAGCGCTGTTGCAGATAGCCGATTTGCCAATATAGCGATGCCGTCGTTGCTACCAAACTTTGTGCGGTCGCCTCGCGATCTTGTTGACTTGCCATCGCCGACCACTTGGCTTGGTCAACGTCTGCCGAGATTTTTCCCCATAAATCCAACTCGTAATTGACGGATAAGTTAGTGCTGTAACTATCTGCCGATTCCCCGCTATCAAGAGATTTTTGAGCTTGTCCTGATGTGGAAGAACTCAACGTAGGGAAAAGGTCATCTTGCGCTAAACCCAGCTGTAAACGCGCTTTCTTTAGCGTTAGCGTTGCCAGCGTCAAATCGTTATTTTGAGCCAACACCTGAGTAATGTATTGATTAAGCGTTGGGTCGTTAAACGCCAACCACCAAGGATCCATACTGACATCACCCGCAACATGCATCTGTTGCCAATTTGCAGGCACTTGCACCTCAGGAGCTTGATAGTCGCTACGCATAAGCGAACCACAACCTGACAACCACACTGCGCTTAAGGCAGCCGCGACCAATCGAGTTTTGAATTTCATTGTGTTACTCATTTTTAGTCTCTCGCTAGCGCTTCTATCGGATCGAGTTTGGCGGCATTGCGAGCGGGTAAAAAGCCGAAAGCGATGCCAATCAACGTTGAGCAAATAAACGCCCAGATGATCGAGTTCATTGAGTAAATCATTTGGAAGCTGCTGCCAGATGTACTGAATGCAAAACCAATCAAAAACGCCAAGCCAATACCAGCAATACCACCACACAAACACACTAATACCGCTTCAATCAAAAACTGACGCAAAATATCCGCTTGCCGCGCACCCACAGCCATTCGCACACCGATCTCTTTCGTGCGCTCTGTCACCGACACCAACATGATGTTCATTACGCCAATTCCCCCGACAATTAGGGAGATCACCGCAATCGCTGAGATCAGTAACGTCATGGTTGCGGTGGTTTTCTCGATGCTCTGACGAATGGTGTCAGTGTTAATCGTGAAGAAATCTTCTGTACCGTGGCGCATTTTTAACAAGTTGATGATGCTCTGCTCTACCGCCGCACTTGGGGCGTTCTCATCAATCCGTACAGTAATGCCGTTGAGGTAGCGTTGTCCCATCATGCGTCCCGACATAGTGGTGTATGGCACCCAAATTTTCAGCGCGTCGCTGTTGCCAAACGCGTCTTCTTTTTTCTGCGTGACACCCACAATACGCACTGGCAATGAACCAAGAAAAATCACTTCACCAATCGGATTTCTATCCGCAAACATTTCCTTTCTGGTGTTGTCATCAATCACTGCTTCTTGGGCGAGTGAGTTCACGCTCTCTTCATCCCAAAACTGACCTTTGGCGATCTCATAACCGCGCACACGGAAATAATCTTCCCCAACCCCTTCCACAGACGCGGTTGCATCCTGATTGGCGTAACGCACGGTTAAGCTGTTGGATAAAGACGGCGTGACACTGTCGACAAAAGGTAGACTCTCCAACGATTTAGCATCGTCGGCGGTTAGCGTTTTCACTCGTCCGGAGCGGCGGTCACCAAACCCTTTGCCCGGCCTGACATCAATGGTGTTTGTTCCCATGGATGAAATATTCGACAAAATTTGCTGTTGTGAACCATTACCTAGTGCCACCACGGAAACCACCGAGGCTATACCAATAATGATGCCGAGCATGGTCAAAAACGTGCGCATTCTGTGGCTAGACATCGCCAGCAGCGCCATTTTGAGCGCGTCAATAAAACTGTCCCACTTCCACCACTTACTGGCGACTTGCGCTGGGCGATGAAAAGACGTGCTCGGTGTCTGTACTGCTTGCTCATTGATTACAACTTGTGCATTTGGCGTATCTGCAATGATTTCACCATCTTTGATTTCAATGATGCGATCCGCAAAGTTCGCCACGTTCATATCATGAGTCACTAAGATGACCGTATGCCCAAGTTGATGCAACTCTTTAAGCAGTGCCATCATCTCTTGCCCACTGTGACTGTCTAATGCGCCAGTGGGCTCATCAGCGAGAATCACCTCACCGCCGTTCATCAGTGCACGAGCAACACTCACGCGCTGTTGCTGGCCACCACTCAGTTGGCTGGGCTTGTGAGTGAAACGATCTTCCAGCCCTAAGCGAGCCAATAACGACTGCGCTCGCTCCGTTCTTTGACGATGAGGAACTCCCGCGTAAACCGCCGGTACTTCCACGTTTGCCACCGCGGTTAAATCCCCCAGCAGATGGTAACGCTGGAATATAAAGCCAAAATACTCGCGGCGCAGTTCCGCCAGTTGGTCGGATTCCAACGTCGAGACATCTTGCCCATTAATGAAGTATCGACCGCTGGACGGTTTATCCAAGCAGCCGAGCACATTCATCAGCGTCGATTTACCAGAGCCTGATGCACCCACGATCGCGACCATTTCACCGCGTTTTATCTCTAAATTAATGTGGTTCAACACAGTAAGCGACTCGTCGCCAGAGACAAATCGTCGAGTTAAATCCTCAACTTTTAAAAGCACGTCACTCATCTTAGAACCTCATTGGAGATCGACGACGATCACTTCGGCTTGATGATTCTCCATCCATAGCATTGCCAAGAACAACCTGATCACCCTCCTTCAAACCTGAGAGAATTTCTGCGTTCACTTTGTTGTTAATACCCACTGTCACGGGCTTTTCCACCACTTGGCCCTGTTCAAGCACTGGCACGGTATAGTTGCCTTTGCCGCCAGATTTTTGCAGCACTTGTGAAGGGACAATCAAGGTATTTTCCGATTGCTCAAGGACAATCGAAACTTGCGCAGTCATGCCAATACGCAAAATACCTTGCGGGTTCTTCACATCAAATACAGCGTTGTAGTAAATGGCGTCGCTATCTGAAATGCTCAAATAGCTGTCATCGCCATCCATGATGGTTGGCCCCGGCTCAATGGCGCGCAGTGTGCCTTTAAACTGCTGATTCGGTTTGCCTAAAATGGTGAACAGCGCCATTTGGCCTGGGTGAACAAAAATCACATCGGCTTCCGAAATTTCGGCTTTCACCGTCATCGTATCTAGCTTGGCTAACTCGATAATAGTTGGCGTGGTTTGATTGGCGTTTACGGTTTGTCCTTCTTCCACCGCGGTGTAGACCACCGTGCCATCCATCGGTGCGTTGATGGTGGTGTAACCGAGATCTAACTGCGCATTGTCGACGTTGATTTTGGCTTTCTCGATTTCGGCATCCAATTGCGCTAACTCGGCTTTGTAGATGGCGAGCGTCGCTTCGGCATTCTCGTAATCAGCTCGTGAGCTCGCTTTCGCTGCCAACATGCCTTTTTGGCGCACGTATTCATAGTTTGCTTGTTTAATCTGCGCTTGCTTAGCCTGGTACTGAGCGTTGAGACTATTAAGAGACGCTTGGGCTTCTTTGAGGCTGTTTTGCTGAGTCAGGCTGTCAATCTGTGCAATCAAGTCCCCCTGTTTTATCTCATCCCCTAAGTTCACAGCGAGGCGTTGAATTTGCCCAGATACTTGCGCACCTACATTCACCAATTTGGACGCTTGCAACATGCCGTTAGCTAATACCGCCTTTTCGATATTGCCTTTGCGAACGACTTCTGTCGCGTAAGGAGAAATGGGTTCTGGACGTTGCAGATAATGATAACCACCAGCACCAATAGCAAGTAGGCCACACAAAACGAGCCATTTTTTATTGAGTTTCATAGCAGGAGTGAAGTAAATAATCGTTTTGATTTTATACTGCTATTTGTCTTAGCCGTACAGGGTACGAGACGTAAAGATAGGTAAATTAACGTCAAGAAACTGAATGAATAACTTCACTAACGTGAAAAATCAGAGATATTATAGTCACTTCAAAGCTTTATTATTCAATACGTATAGCAAAGACCATTTTTAATATAGAAATTCAAGTTATAAGTATTATAAACAAAACTTTTAAATACCAACAAACCAGTAAAAATCTTAACTTATTCAATATGCAATCCATTAAAATTTCATTATGGCCATTTTTAATTATTGAATTTCAAGAGGAGTTAAGTGGCAAGTTAAATAAAAAATACCCACATAACACAGGTAAGACCGAGAGGAGTGTGTCATGTGGGTTTAAACGATAGTTCTCTTGCTGATTCGAACTACCAACGTTGGGATGCAATGGAAATACAAATGACTCAGAGTTTCCATCACGGACACTTTATCGCTGGATTTCCCTCTATTTGTTAGGGAACAGTCAGCACAATAAAAATAGAGAAGTAATACCGCAAAAATAAAAATAGAGGTTCAGGGTTTAATTTACACTTAAAATAACTACTATATTCACGCCATGAAGCATTAATAAATTCAACAATAAATATTTATTAAGTTAAATTTACTTATTGTCAGCACACTGTTAGTTTTACTCCTAAACACACTGGTCAGATTTGTTTATTTTACTAATTTTAGTTGCAATACAACTTCTAATTAATTCATGAGAAAAACATGCAACGACAATTAACTCTTTCACCGATTTATTTATTAATCGGGTTAGCCTCCTCGACGGCGTATGCCGGTGGTTTTCAAATTAACGAACATTCTGCGACGGGTCTTGGTCGTGCTTTTGCTGGTGATGCCGTCATTGGTGATAATGCATCTGTAGTCAGCCGCAACGCCGCAGCGATGACGCTGTTTAAACAAAATGCCTTATCGTTCGGTGTCACTTACGTCAAACCTGACGTTACCGTTAAAAATGCGCAATATCATCGAGCTAATATTAATGCAGATGTCAATGTTGGTATGGGCGGTTTTCCTCCGTCCCCTCAAGTTGACATTACCCCGTCCTTCTCTCAAACCGTGACCGACATTGATGACGTCGATGGCGTTGGTCAACCAGCCGTTGTACCCAATTTTTACTTTATTCACCCTATCAACGACGACTGGTATCTAGGCTTATCGGCATATTCCAACTTCGGAACCGACATGGAGTTTAAACCAAACTATGGCGCACCTGTTTTTGGCGGTGTCACCAGCGTAGCGAGTGTCAACCTTGGCGCAAGCTTGGCATACAAGGTGAACGATCGTTTTAGTATCGGTGGTGGTATTGATGTGATTTACGGCTCTGGTGAGCTGTACCGCGATATGGACGTGGGTGTTTGCGTTGGTGGGAACATACTTGGAAACGAACTAGAACAACACTGTGGATCCGTAAAAGGCAACGCACTTGATGTGGAGGCTGGCGGCATTGGGCTGGGCGCGAACATTGGCATGATGTACGAGTTTAACGAACGTCATCGCTTAGGTTTAAGCTACAAGCACAGCCCTAACATTGATGCCAAGGGTGACATCCACTTTGCTGGCGAATCGTACGACTCGCTTGCTATGCCGCTACCGGATATTGCGGAGTTTTCCGGTTATCACCGCGTCTTACCTAAATTTGCCCTGCACTATTCTGTGCAGTGGATTGGTTGGTCAGCATTTGACAGCTTGAAAGCTGATGATCAGTTGCTAAAAGATTTTCAGTGGCAAGACTCCGCGCACTACTCCATCGGTGCGACTTGGTACGCCAATGAACGTTGGACACTTCGCACGGGTTACATGTTCGACAAAACACCTGTCGATGAGCTGACTTCGCTTTCTATCCCAGATTCAAACCGTCACTGGTTATCTGCGGGTGCCTCTTACCAATGGTCATCAGATACCACGGTTGACATCGGCATGACGTACTTGATTGGTGAAGATGTCAACGTAGAAGAGTACGCGTATGAAGGTGTTCCTGCACCGATGGTGACGGGCGTTACCCATTCAAATGCGTTCCTAATTGGTACCCAGCTCAGCCACCGTTTCTAATTTGTCAGGCAGTGATCAGACCTCTAGGTCATTGCCTTGTAACAACGCTTATCAAGGCGACCGAACAGAGACATTATTATGAACAAAACACTACTTGCTTTTTCACTCTCACTTCTCACTCTAGGCGCGGCTCAGGCTTCGGAATGGGGCTATGGCAATGAAAAACACGGGCCAGAACACTGGGGAGAAATCGCCAAAGACTGCGCTACCACGAAAAACCAAAGCCCAATCAACATCGACAACCCAGCCGACGCAAAACTGGAAGCACTGAACCTTTCGTACACTGGTCAGGTCATTGGTTTAACCAACAATGGTCATACGCTGCAAGCGCAAGTGAACGGACGTAACAGCTTCACCATCGATGGCGAGACGTTCGAGCTGCAACAGTTCCATTTCCACACACCTTCAGAAAACCAAATCAAAGGCCGCCAATATCCACTTGAAGCGCACTTTGTACACGCCAACGCAGACGGCGAGTTGGCGGTAATTTCGGTGATGTTTGATGCTGGCGATCAAAACGCAGCGCTGTCTAAACTGATCAACGCAATCCCACAAGAGAATCAAACCACGCTCTTTAAAGATACTTTTGAGATTAATGACTTACTGCCAAAAACTGCAAACTACTATCGATTTAACGGCTCTTTAACCACACCGCCATGTTCAGAAGGTGTGCGCTGGTTTGTGCTTAAAGACACTCAAACCTTATCCAAAGATCAAGCCGCGAAACTGATGGAAGTCATGGGACAAAACAATCGTCCGCTGCAACCGCTAAATGCGCGCGTTGTACTTTCTAACTAAACGCCACATCCGATAAGGGGCATCGTATTTGCCCCTTATTTTGATTCGCTCTAACCTCACTTCGTTACAGGAACCCCCAATGAAAACTCCATCTGTTCTGTCACTCTTACTCGCACTCGCCCCGACACTCGCCTTCTCTCATAACCTTTCTGTCGGTCAAACTACCCCATCCGTCAGCATTGATACCTATGGCGAAATGACGCTGCAAGGAGACGATGTGGCTTATCAACCTTGGGCAACTCAGCAGATGTTAGGCAAAGTCCGTGTGATACAAGCCATTGCAGGTCGTAGTAAAGCTAAAGAGATGAACGCGCCGCTGATGTCAGCAATCACTGCCGCTCACTTTCCTGAAGATCAGTATCAGACCACAACCGTAATCAACCAAGAAGACGCCATATGGGGAACCGGTACATTTGTAAAATCGTCGGCAGAGGACAGCAAAAAGACATTCTTTTGGTCTTCCATGGTGTTAGACAAAAATGGCGTATTAGCAACAACTTGGGATCTGCAGCAAGAAAGTTCTGCGATTATCGTACAAAATAAACAAGGCGAAATTTTATTCGTGAAAGAAGGGGCTTTAACTCAAGACGAAGTCACACACGTCATCGAACTGATTAAACAGAATATCTAAACCTAAGGTAAGGAAAAGTTATGAAACTATTCAACACCATCGCGCTCTGTCTTTTAGCGGCTGTAGCCTCTTTCCAATCGATTGCTGGAGACAACGGTTGGGACAAGATTGCAGATAAAACCGTCAGTTTTAAATCGGAAACCGACACAGTCAATCCACTGTCACCATTTGCTAACGCTCGTTTCAGCCACATCAAAATCAAATGTACGCAAGGTACGGTCGATCTGAAAAGCGTTAAAGTAATCATGAAAGATGGTCAGGAAAAGACGTTCGACAGTTTAGGTGTTCTGACTAAAGGCATGTCATCAAGAAGCTTAAGCCTACCAACAAAAGATAACGCGAAGTTAGACAAAATCGAGTTGAACTATGAATCGGTTGGCAGCACTGCGCTGCAAGTCGCGGGGGTGACCAAAAAAGCGCAAGTGGAAATCTTAGGTAAGAAAATCGACGAGTAAGCAATGGCTCAACGAACTCACCCAAACTAAAAACAGCGGCACTAGGCCGCTGTTTTCATTAAAAAATCGTCATGAATAACTAAATGAATTTCTTCAGCTTCGCCAAACCATAAGCAGCGATGGTGACACAATCTTTGATCGTACCGTCGATCATCATCTGTTCGAACTCCTCAACAGAAAAAGCGCGAGTGATCAAATCCTCTTCTTCACTGTCGAGTTGATTGCCCACGTCCGTTAAATCACTGGCGAAGTAGACGTGACATGTCTGATTCAAAAAGCCGTATGCGATAAACTGCGCGCCGACATACGCCATGGCGCTCGCCTGCATGCCCGTTTCTTCACGCAGCTCGCCTTTGGCAAGCTCAAGATGATCCGCATCTGGGTTTGATTCCCACGCCCCTTGTGGGATCTCCCAACAACGTTGACCTACGGTGTAACGGTACTGCTGAACCAAGTGAATCATCCCGTTATCGATAGCCAGAATCGCAGCACAATCAGGTTTGTCGACCACACCATAGATGCCCTCTGCGCCGCTCGGACGTAAAATTTTGTCCTCACGCACCGTCATCCACTTGTTCTGGTAAACGACTTTGCTGTCTAACTGTTTGATGTCTGACATGGTTATTCCTTGATTTTTCTGAGGGTTACTGCGGAATAATACCCGATTCGGTTACGCCACCAAAATGTTCTTTAGTTCACTCAAAGACTCAACGGTGTAATTTGGTGCGATACGCTCATCGACGCTTGCGCCTGTGGTATTTAACCAGCAAGTTTCAATACCAAAATTATTACCACCCAGAATATCGGAATGCAGATTGTCACCCACCATCAGTACGCGCGTTTTGCATGGGTTGCCCATTTGCTGCATCGCGTATTCAAAAATACCTAAGTCCGGTTTTGCTACGCCCACTTGTTCAGAGATCACCACTTTATCGAAGTACTCAGTCATCCCTGTGCGCTCAAGGCGAATTGCTTGCAACTCTGTAAAACCGTTGGTGATGATGCACATTTTAGCTTTGCCTTGCAGCGCTTCCATCAGCTCTTTTGCACCTGGCAACAAACTACAAATATCGGCCATTGCTTCTAAAAATGCGCTGTTGAGATCTGCTGTTGTGGTATTCAGCTTCTCAGCCCACTCGGTAAAACGCTTATGTTTTAGCTCATCTGCCGTTACTTTGCCATCTTGGTAATCCACCCAAAGCGGTTTGTTTACGGTTTGGTAATGAGCAAAATCTTGTTCAGTAAAATCTACGCCTTTGCGAGAAAACATAAGCTGCAAACCTTTGAAAGCATCAAAGTGGAATAAGGTTTCGTCAGCGTCAAACAGGATCCAATCGTACTTCATTTTCTTCTTCCCAAAATCAAGGTCGTAATACTGGTGCATAGTCTAGATTGTTTTCTTCTTGAAGATAATCTCTATAATTGGAAATTAATTGTATCCTTATGCTCAACAATAAATGCTTCACGATAATAGGAGATTGATGTGAACGCGATTGCCTCCCTGCCTGTTTTTGTTGCTGTTGTCGAATGCGGCAGCTTTTCCCTTGCGGCCAAACAGCTGAATCTGACGAAATCGGCGATCAGTAAACGCATCAACCAACTAGAAGACGATTTGGGCATTCGTCTCCTTAATCGAACTACGCGTAAGCTGAGCCTGACCGAAGCAGGAGAACGCTATTTTGAGTACGCTTCTCAAGCGCTCAACCTGGCCCAACAAGGTGTAGACGCGGTATCGGAGCTGCAAGGATCTCCACAAGGTCGGCTCAAAATTACCGTGCCGATGTCTTTCGGTGTGCTGCATATCGCGCCTTTGATCAGCGAGTTTCTCGCTCGTTACCCGAAAATTGAAGTGGATTTAAACCTCGAAGACAAAATGGTCAATTTGGTTAAAGACGGTTTTGATTTGGGGATCCGTATTGGTGAACTCACCTCTTCCAATCTAATCGCAAAACGTCTCGCCCCTTGTAAAAGTGTGCTTTGTGCCTCACCGGATTACTTAGCGGAGTTTGGAACACCACAAAAACCAAGTGATTTAGTCGGTCACAACTGCCTGCGCTACTCCTATTTCCGTGGCGGCGTCGAATGGATGTTCATCAACAACGGCAGCGAATACAAGGTACTTCCAAAAGGAAACTTTATCGTCAATAACAGCGAAGCCATTCGCCAGTTGCTGTTAAGAGGTTCGGGCATTGCGCAACTGCCAACATTTATTGCAGGAAGAGACTTTGCCGCAGGAAATCTAAAACCGGTGATGGAAGAGTACTCTCTACCAGAACACGCCATTTATGCGGTTTTTCCTGAGCGCAAGCACATGCCGTTGAAAGTAAGAGCCTTTATCGATTTTATCAGCGAAAAACTCGGTACAGATTTACCTTACTGGGATCGTTACAACAGCCCAGAAAAATAACCATATTGATGATAAGTGAGTGAGATTTCACTACTGACATGTTCTGACATTCCATCCGCGTAACCTTATTTGGAACTCAACAGGCAATCCGCCAAAACCAATAAGGAGTCACAATATGGAAACCGTTATCGAAACTGTGCAATTTCGTCTAACCGCAGGCACAACAGAGCAAGACGTGATCGCCGCTGCCAAACAGTCACAAACGTTTGTGAAGAATCTGCCGGGCTTTTTGTACCGATCGCTCAGTCACGAAGCGACGGACGGTGTGTGGACAGACATCATTTACTGGCGTTCAATGGACGATGCAAAACAGGCGGGAAAACAGATTAAGCAAGCCGTTGAATTTCAGCCTCTGTTATCAATGATTGACTGCGAAAGCTTCGAGCCTAAACATCACAACTTAAAAATGTGCAGTGAGCTAGAGAAGTAATCAGCCACACTACCACTAACAACCAGTAGGTCTAGATAAGGAACATCATGAGCAAATCAGAACGACTGTTTGAGCTACTGACGCTTTTGCGCGCAAAGCGTTACGCCGTGACAGCCAAAGAGCTCGCAGAAAGAATGGAAGTTAGCGAACGTACGATTTATCGCGATATTCAGTCGTTGCTTAGTTCTGGTGTTCCTATTCAAGGTGAAGCAGGTGTCGGCTACTTGTTGCAAGCTGGCTCTCATCTGCCGCCTTTGATGTTCTCAGAAAAAGAGATGATGGCGCTTGAACTGGGTATGCGGATGGTTCGAGCCTGGTCGGATGTTGAACTCGCCGAAGCGTCTCACTCTGCGTCCACCAAAATACTTTCGGTATTGCCCGATAAGCTCAAACAACAAGTGGAAGATTGTCCGCTGATTGTGCCCGATTATCACACCCAATCCGAGACTGCCAAACGAGGGCAGCTTCTGCGCCACGCGATTGATCATCAGTTTAAGGTCAGTTTGGATTACCAAGATGAAAGCGGACAAGTGACCGAAAGAAAAATCCAACCGTTAGGCCAGTTCTTTTGGGGCAAAGTCTGGACGCTGGTCGCCTGGTGCGAATTGCGCGATGACTACCGCCAGTTCCGCCTCGACCGTATCCAAGCACTGCGTATGCACGATGAAGAGTTTCAGAGTGCGGAAACCAAATCTCTCAAACATTATATTGCGCAGTATGAATCGAAAGATTGAGTGTTTTTCATCCCTTCATCACAAGGATTCTAAATTGCTCTGCCCAATGCGCGATATTTGGAAAGGCACACTTGGTTAAACTAATGTTTCATTTTTAACAGATGCGCAACCAACCTAAGATCGTTAACTTAAGTAGCACGTCAACCACACCGGAGCGTGAAGCTATGAAAGTACTGATTCAATACACCCAAGCAGGGAAATATAGAGATCAAGCGTGGGAGTCTTTAACTCTTCGATCTAAAGGTGATATGCAGGCCGTTACCCCTTCTTATGCTGCCCAACTTATCGAACAAAGCAAAGCGACACTTGTGATGACTGAGGAGCAACAAATCGTTATTCATCCATAACCGACTATTAGCCTTGTTTAACCAACCTTTGTTAGTTGTGCAAGGCTTACATCTCGCCATTACACGTTATCCATTTTATACACGACCAACTATATTTGGAGGTTGGCCTTACGCATTTTTCCGAACATTGATGTTTGTTCGTTTAATCGTTCAACCTAGCTCAGGTAAAAAGCGAAAATTACCTAATATTTCTAGAGAAGTACCAGAATGGTATCGTTATTTGTCGATTCTATTACTGGGTATTATTATTGTGAACTCTGTTATCGTTGCCCTGACTTTATCAATTGGGGCCATTCTTTTAGCAATTGAATGAGGAATTAACATTAAAATATAACGATGTACTCGACGAAGAGAGCTCAGTCAGAACTCTCTAATCGCCAGTGTTATTGCATACTGATCTCTACTCTTCTTCGTTGAGACGACGAATCAACTTAGCTGGCGTGCCTCCGTATAGACAATCTGGCGGCACATCATGGTTGACTACCGAGTTCGCTGCAATCACCGAGCGAGCGCCAACTGTTACACCTTGGTTAATAACGGAATTTCCGCCAATCCACACATCATCTTCAATCGTGATGGGTTTACAAAACGTTTCCCAACGTCGGCGACTGCGGTAATCAACAGAATGAGAAGCGGTATAGAATTGCACGCTCGGTCCAATGAGCACGTGGTTCCCGATGGTAATTTTGGCGCCATCGAGCATGACCACGTTCATGTTGATAAAGGTTTCTTCACCTATTTCGATGGTCTTACCAAATTCACAATGAAAAGGGGACTGGACAATACAACGGCCTACCTTGCCAAATAGCTGCTTTTGCAATTCGTCGCGCTGACTTTCGTCGGTGTTATTATTAAGTGCTCTAAGTGCTTGAAGAGCATGGCTTCTAATGGCGTCAATTTCTTTGTCCATGCCATCAAAGACCTGGCCAGACATCATTTTTTCTAGTTCTGTCACTGGAAGACTCCTACAACCTGCAATTACTGCTTTCAGATTCTTCACAAGGTACGTGAATTGCGAAATAAAAAAAGAGAAAAGCCCGGACTTTTCTCTTTCCTGTTTTGATATTTTGTGGAGTTTGTCGACTTACACAATTTCCCAACTGTGGGTCATCTCAACACCTTCGCCTAGCATTAAGCAAACCGAGCAGTATTTTTCTAGCGAGTCAGCCGCCACTTTTGCTACGACTTCTGGGTCAAGCTCGTCACCTGACACTTCAAAGTGGATATTCACTTGCGTAAAGATACGCGGTGCGGTTTCACGACGCTCTGTGGTTAGCTTGGCATTAACTGACGAAACCTTTTGGCTTGCTGTTTTCAAACCATCAACAACATCGACAGAGCTACAGCCACCAGCAGCCATTAGTACCATTTCCATTGGGCTTGGTGCGGTTGCACCACCATTGCCATCCATCACTACGGAGTGGCCCGACTGAGATTGCCCAAGGAATTTAAAATCTTCTATCCATTTAACTTCAGCTTGCATGATTTACCTCATTTAGCATCGCTTATTCAAGGCATCGTTGCCCTTACTAGCGGTGTGTTTCTTGTCGATACTTTAGCTCTATCGCATAAAAGGGCAACGGAATTTTCAACATTACTGTAATTTTTTCGCTCGGTTACCTTTCTCTATACGTAACACTTTTTATTCAAGTAACACTTTCTACAAAAATAACGATGAGGTAGCTATGAAGAATATGTCTAAGTTATTGGCCGGTTTCTCCTTCGCACTTCCAGTCTTGTTTCTACTATTGAGTAAAACAGGTACCGCCGATACGATGGATAAGCTGAAGGCTTCAGAGAATACAAGAATCGCAACGCTAGCTGGCGGTTGTTTCTGGTGTACAGAATCGGATTTAGAGCAACTGCCCGGCGTAGTCGATGTCGTATCAGGCTATTCTGGTGGTCATGTTGAAGACCCGACTTACCGCCAAGTCTCTTCTGGTAAATCTGGTCATATTGAAGTGATTGAGGTGAAGTACGATCCTGCTGTTGTGAACTACGAACAAGTGCTGGATTACTTCTTCCGACATATCGACCCTACCGACGATAAAGGTTCATTTGTTGACCGTGGTCCTCAATACCGTCCGGCGATCTTCTATCATAATGCGGAGCAAAAGCAGATTGCTAAGCAGTTTATGATGGAAATCGACAAGGCGATGATCTATCCAAAACCGTTGAAAACAGAGCTGATCGAGTTTGAAAAGTTTTACCCTGCGGAGTCGTACCATCAGGATTACTACAAGAAGAGTAGCCTAAAGTACAAATACTACCGCTACGCATCAGGTCGCGATAAATACCTCGACGAAGTGTTTGGTGAAGATCGAAAAGAAAGTCCTAAAACACTTCGACAGTTGATTGAAGAAAAAAAGCTGCTTTCGAAAGTGAAAGCGTACAGTAAGCCTGCTCAGTCTGAAATCAAATCAAACTTAACAGAGCTACAGTATTACGTGACGCAAGAAGAAGGCACGGAGCGTCCGTTTGATAATGAATACTGGGACAACAAAGAAGCGGGAATTTATGTTGATATTGTGACCGGTGAACCGCTATTTTCTTCTACTGATAAATACAAATCTGGCACAGGTTGGCCAAGCTTTACTCGACCAATCAACCCAGGTTACATCGTTGAAAAAACCGATTACAAGCTGATTTATCCAAGAACGGAAGTTCGCAGTAAGTTTGGCGATTCTCACCTTGGTCATGTTTTTAAAGACGGTCCGAAGCCAACAGGATTACGCTACTGCATGAACTCTGCTGCGATGAAATTTGTACCTGTGAACAAGATGGCGAGTTTAGGCTACGGCGATTACCTGTACCTATTTGATAAGTAGTTTTAACCAAATTAGGAGTGAACATTCAGCGTGATGAAAGGTTTTAAAGCCAACCTTCCCATGAAAGTCTGTCCGGTCTGTCAGCGCCCATTTTCTTGGAGAAAGAAGTGGGCGCGAAATTGGGAGGAAATCGTTTATTGTTCTGAGCGTTGCCGAAGAAATAAATCAACGAAAACGTAGGTCACTCCGACCCTCTCTGGAGTATGTTATTCCCTTTGTATTAACGTTTGTACGCGTTCTCTTACCAAGGTAATAACGTCCCATCATAAGCCCAAAACGCCCCGCTATCTTGCGGAGTTGCTTTTTCTAACAAGCCTAATAAATCCTTTGCGACTCGCTCTGGTGTGAACAGCTTTCCCTCTGGCACATTGGTTTGAAAAGGTGCCGACAAAGCGGTGTCTGTAGTACCTGGGTGAAGTGACAGCACCGTGCCATGTTTGACCATTCTTTGCCATTCGATCGACATGGTTTTGAGGAACATGTTTAATGCGGCTTTCGATGCTCGATAGCTGTACCAACCACCTAACTGATTATCGCTAATGCTGCCAACTTTGGCTGAAATGGTCGCAAACTTAGGTGCAGTACTGCATTTTAGTTTGGGCGTGAAGTATTTCGCCAACAGCAAACTTGGCAAAGTATTAACCGTGATGGTTTGCTGAAAAAAGTCAGCGTCGAGCGAATTAAGATTCTTCTCAGGGCCTTTCTCTTGGGTGTGCAACATACCAACGCAGTTCACTAACCAATCGACGTGTTCAATCTGCTCACTGAACGCTTTTACCTGCTCGTCTTGCGATACATCCACTTGATGCCAAACGACATTTGGATGTTGCCAATCTGGTTGCTGCTTACGATAAGTGGCATGCACGTGCTCTTGAGGGAACCGAGCTGCGGCTTCTTGAACCATCGCCAAACCAATTCCACCATTGCCACCGACGATGAGTATTTCCATCACAAGTTCTCCACGTTTTCTATGTAATGCTCTGCGGTATCGAGTATCGCTTGGCGCTGCTGTTCTTCCATGTTGTCCCAAGAGCGGAAAATCATCCCGATTCGTGGATTGGTTGCGAGACGCTTGTCGTGCTTGTTCATAAAGCGCCAATAAAGACTGTTAAACGGACACGATCCTTCCCCACTGCGCGCTTTATTGTCGTAATGGCAGCCTTTGCAATAGTCGCTCATCTTGTTGATGTAAGAGCCACTCGCCGCATAAGGTTTGGTGCCAACAATGCCGCCATCCGCAAACAACGCCATGCCACGAGTGTTCGGCATTTCTACCCACTCAATTGCATCCACATAGATACCGAGATACCACTCATCCACTTGGTCTGGATCTATCTCGGTTAGCAAACAAAAGTTACCTGTGACCATCAAACGTTGAATGTGGTGTGCGTAGGCGTAATCGAGGGACTGACCAATTGCATTGCGCATACAGGCCATTTTAGTTTCACCATTCCAGAAGAAATCTGGCAGCTTTCTGTCTGCGCCCAACTCATTCTTTTTCGGGTAATGAGGCATATTCGCCCAGTAGACACCTCTGATGTATTCTCGCCATCCTAAGATTTGGCGAATAAACCCTTCGACTTGAGAAATGTCGATGTCTGCGTTGGAATGAAATGCCTTGAGTGAAGCATCAATGACTTCTCTCGGGTGCAGCAATTTGCTGTTAAGCGAGAATGAAATTCGGCTGTGATACAAGCTCCACTTAGCATCGTGCTGGCCTGTCATGGCATCTTGAAAACGTCCAAATAACGGCAGACAGACTTGGCAGAAATGCGCGAGTAAAGAGAGGCTTTGCGCGCGATTAATCGGCCACAACAAGTCTCCTTCAAGATTTCCGATAGTTTTGATGTCATGTCGTGCCAACCGCTCAGTAATATCGCGCACGTCGGTACTGAACATCAAAGGTTGTGGCAGTTGTTCAATGTCTTTGGCTTTGAGCTTGTTACGATTATTGGCATCGTAATTCCATTTTCCGCCGACGGGCTTTCCGTCTTGCATCAAGATGTCGAAGCGCTTGCGCATCCGGCGGTAAAAGTGCTCCATCATGATGTGTTTGCCTTGAGGAAACTGCGATTCTATTTCCTCAAACGGCAACAAAAAGTGCTCCGAATCGACACAACGCGTCACGACCCCATCAAGCTTTAGTTTGGCTAACTGCTCCAGCAGACGGTATTCATCCGGGCGTTGATATTCAAACTTACTTGCACCAACTTCACTCGCGTAGTGTTGCAAGACTTGCTCAAGATCGTCGAAGGATTGTGTGTCATCCAGTGTGTGATGCAGAACTTGATGACCTTCACTCTGACGCTCTTTCGCAAACTGTTCCATTGCAGAAAAGAACGCACACACTTTCTGAATATGATGCGTGACGTAAGTATTCTCTTGCTTGAGCTCCGCAATCAGGTAAAGCACTTGCTCATCCGGTTGCTGAAACCAAGAGTGCTCACTGTTAAGTTGATCGCCCAAGATCAATCGTACGGTTTCAAATTGCATTACGGTTTCTCCGATGACGAAGCTTTGTCACTGCTGCCCATTACGATAGGCCAATCGACCATGTCTACACTATCCAAATGCGCGCCAGCACAACGACCTTGCCACCTATCGATGAACTCCATGTGCGGATCGTACATTTCGGTTTGCTTGTCGAGGTTGAATTGTCGTGAACCACGCGGATCAGCACCAACGCCCGCTAGGTATTGCCAATTTCCCCAGTTTGATGCCACATCGTAATCAACCAGTTGTGACTCAAAGTACGCCGCGCCATAACGCCAATCAAGGCCAAGTTCATGCACCAAACAACTGGCGACTAACTGTCTGCCACGATTCGACATATAACCCGTTTCATTAAGTTGGTGCATACACGCATTGACGATAGGAAATGGCGTTTCACCTTTCTTCCATTGTTGAAAACGGTGCGCGTAAAAGCTGGTGAGTGGTGCTCGATTTTGGATGCCACCGAATCGGAAGAGCTGTCGCTTGTGTCGACGGGCATACCAATAAAAGTATTCACGCCAAAGCAGTTCGAAGTAAATCCAGTAGGTTGAATCATTTGCACCATTCTCCGCTTCATAACGTTTCAACATGGCATAAATAGTTTTCGGAGAAACACACCCATGAGCTAGCCAAGGAGAGAACTTAGTGGAGTAATCCATGCCATCTAAACCGTTGCGTGTTTGTTTGTATTCACTGGCTAGTGTGGAAGCAAAATACTGGCGACAATGTTCAAGCCCGCGGCTTTCTCCACCATGAAACGCAGCTTTTGTGTCAAAGTAATATGCAGTAACGGAAGGAAGATTCACACCTAAAGGAATTGGAGGTAACGAACGGATACTCTCGTGGGGCCGAGAGATGTCTAAACCTTCAACTTGCTTTCTAAACTGCGTGAAAATCGTAGGCAGATTGCTCAAGTCAAATGGCAGTTGTTCTTCCCTTAACAGGGTCCGGATTACTTGCTGTTTTATTTTTACATGAGACGCGCCTTCAACTGCGCGATCTAACGCTTGTTGCTCATCCGAAGCGGGAAAGGCGTCAGCATATATATGTGTGACGCCGAAGCGATTAACAGCATACTTGATTGCTTGATCGGGCGTTAGTTCAACCGCCCATAATCGCTGACCAAGGTGATTCAAAGATTGATTGAGTTCACTAAGCGATAAGTCGAGAAACTGCAATTTCGCGCGCCCGAAAGAGACTTCCTGCGCAAAGTGATGCAAGTAAGGCGTCATTGAAGGGTAGCAATACAAGCAAATCAACTCGTCCATTTCTACACTGGCGCTTTTCAACAGTGGGTTGTCGTGCAATCGCAAGTCGTTCGTGAACCAATAAAGTCCTATTTTCTTTTTCAATTCGCACCCTCAGATGTTAATTCTTCGTCTACGAGTTCTTTTCACGGAGACCCTGACGTTAAGCCTTTTGATTTACTTGCTTTTATACGAAAACGAGAATTTGACGATCATTAGGTTACTAACGTTCACACGGAATCCATTTGCTGGATATCTCAAAACACGCAATACCACCAAACGCCTGTACATGTTTCATACTGATATTTTATAAAATTTAAATCCAACGGTATTGATCACGATCTTAATCACTCATTTTCTATATAAACCATGCAAAAGTGATAAAAATTAAAGCGACATTAGTTAATATCCGTTAATCTAAGCCCAATCCCATTTTGCTAGTACCATCGCAGAAATGACCGACGAGTTTAAGAAATCAACCGCTAATTTAAAAAAAGCGGTCCCACTGATGATCAAAAACCATGTTGCTGCCACGCCAGCCAACTACGCGCTTTGGTATACCTACGTTGACAAGACCATTCCAGAACTCAACTTTGAGTTAGACACGGTGTTAGAAAACTACGGTATTTGCCCGCCAGCAACCAATAAACAGCTTTACAACAACTATGTGGCCAGCAAAGCAGAAACCAGCCTTGAAGATCTTAGAACCAATGTAGAAGTTCTGCTACATGAAGTATCCAGTTCAATGAGCGATACGATTTCAGATACTTCCTCCTTTTCTGAGATGGTAGACAAAAGCTTTAATAAACTGGAAAAAGTTGAGGACAATAGCCTAAGCATTGAAGAAGTGATGGTGGTGATTCGTCAACTTGTCGCAGAGTCACACGAAATTCGTCACTCAACAAAGTTTTTGAATAGCCAATTGACTAACGCGAGCGAAGAAATTTCTCGCCTCAAAAACCAACTGGCTGAAGTACAGCAAGATGCGTTGTTCGATGGTTTGTCAAACCTATACAACCGCCGAGCATTTGACAAAGATCTCTCTTCACTTATCGCATCAAATCAGGCAATGACCTTGATCATGCTTGATATCGATCATTTCAAATCATTTAACGACAATTACGGGCACCTTTTTGGCGATACAGTGTTAAAAGCCATTGCCCGCCGGCTACAACAAAGCTGTCGAGATGGGATATGTGCGTACCGTTTTGGTGGTGAAGAATTCGCGTTAATTGTACCTAACAAATCTCTGCGAATTGCTCGCCAATATGCAGACACACTACGCCGGATGATAGAAAAACTGCGTATCAGAGATAAGCGCTCAGGCAGACAAGTTCACAGCATTACCGCTTCTTTTGGGGTAGCAGAATTTGAGCTGGGTGATACGCCTGAAGCCTTAATCAATAAAGCCGATAAACAGCTTTATGAAGCAAAACAACTCGGTCGTAACCGCGTGATGCCAATTTAAATAAACTGGCTAAGCGAAAACGACTTTTATGATGAAAAAGAAAACCCCGCGCTGTAAAGTGCGGGGTTTTTGTATCCAATCATGAGTATCTTAATCGACGCTGTAACAGTAACTTAGAATGTAGTCGTCACCATTTTTTGCGGTATATTCTTTATCTTCACTGCATGCCATCGGCTTACCTTTTTTGTCGCCTTTGATTAGACTTATCCAATGGCGCATCGCGGTTGGTGCATTGCCAGTTAGTTCAGGATGAAACGTCGTGCGAGTTTCCAATTGAATATCGTCAATGTCCACTAATTCCACGCAACCAGTGCCTTTGTGACAGCCAAACAGCACTTCTACATGATTACCCGAATCATCTTTAAACAAAATCGATTTTGGATCTTCCTTTTCACCAGTGTACGCCACGAAGTGTTTTGGGCTTTTCAGGCCGCTGTGTGTACCGTCTTTGAAATAAGCCAAAACATGGCGGTAATCAATCACGTAACTTGATACATCTTGGTGCGACCCGTTCTCCAATGGGAACATGCGGTCAAGCAGTTGCTTCGCTTTTACTTGTTTCTCACTCTGCTGCTCAGCACTTACCGCTTCGACGGCAAATACGGCTTCAGCGATAAATGGGCGTTGTTGTTGTTGCATCTCTTTTTTATCGAAGTTCAGCATATTCATCGTCATATCCTCGCACTTAAAAACTCGTCCTAGAGTAAAAACTTAAATCCTTTATTTAAGTTTCAGGCAATTCTGTGAAGTGGATGGTTAATTTCCTTGCCTGCTCATTATGTAGACTAGCGAAATATTGACTACAATTTCACAACAAAAATTTTACAATGTGAATTTTACAAAATGTCTGTGTCAAAAAGCCTTATTCGTCAGTCTCATTTTCTTGGTACGAAAATTCGTAACCTAAGAAAAAACAACCATTTAACGATGGAAGATTTGTCTGCCCGTTGTGTAAGAATTAATCCAGAGTACGCTCCGTCGGTTTCTTACCTTTCAATGATTGAGCGCGGAAAACGCGTACCGAGTATCGATATGCTCGAAGTGATCGCGGAAGTTTTTCAAAAAGATCCTGCTTGGTTTTTAGATGATGAACCCGAATTAGAAGCCATCACACCCAACAAAGGAAATCGTGGCGGGATTAGTGGCATGGCGTTGGAGCCGAGCTTCCTGTTCTCCAATGATATTCTTCAAATCGCGATACCAGAAATGCTCTCCCAAACAGGTATCACGGGGCGTCAATTCGCCCACTTACTGATCCGCGCACACCAAGAAAACCATCAAAACCATTTTCCTGATTTAGAGCGCGCCGCCGAAGAGGTCGGCTTGAAGCGGCTGAATCTATCTGTAGAAGATCTCGTAGACATTGCAAAGAGTATGGGATTGGATATCCGCTGGGTAGATCGAGCACCACAAGATGTGATTGATGAACTGGGCGTCAGCGCCAAACAGTTGATTACGTCTTTCATGGAGCCACCTGGGACTATTTATCTCAATAAACGAATGCGTGACTATCCAACCCGATTGAAGTATGACTTGGCGGTATATATCGGCCATCGAGTGCTCCATAGCAGCGATGCAATGAATAACGTTTTATCTATCGGGCATCAAAACAATTGGGAGCAAATGGACAGCCCTGTGTCGAACTCTGAACTCAATTCGCAAGATATCCTGCAAGCTTGGCGTGATTTTGAGTCCAGCTTTTTTGCTGGTGCCTTGCTTTGCCCCAAAGTACCCTTTCGTCAGTTGCTTGATCGCTCCGGTTACGAAATTGATGTTCACAAAAAGGCCGGCGTTTCTCCTTCCGTTGCAATGCGTCGCATGACGGTGGTCTCGCCTTACCCTCATTGGCACTATTTTGATGCCTATGGCCCTGGCAAGTTAAAAGCCGTGTATCGCGGAAATGGTATTCCATTGCCTTGGGGTAACATGCGCAAAGTGAACGACCCTTGCCAGCACTGGGCGGTATTCCGACGCCTTTCCCAGCCTTTGGATACCAGTTCAGCGCAAATTTCGATTTTAAATGTTGGCGACGAGCCACGTATCTACTGCTGCGAATCGGTCAACGTATTTGATCCTGCGGGGAATAATCGCGTGCTATGTGCCGGTATTGATCTTAACCCTGCCATTTCTGCACAAGGTGGCGATGCCGTTTCCATAGCGGAAGAACTTAAGTCCCTTTGTGTCGCTTCCGGCGGAAGTAGTGTTATTCCTCCCCACATCAAAAAAGACTTAACGACTATCGCTAAGATATTAAACATCAACTGGATAGAGCGCGGGATTCAAACCCAAGCAAGGTTAATCTGCTCCAGAGGGGCGGTTTGTCCAAGACAACCTAGTTGTTACAGCAAGTGCGGAGAAGCTGATGAGACGGGCAGCGACGTGAATATCATCGGGCTTTAGAAAGAAAAAACGCCAATCACAATAAACGTGATTGGCGGTATATACTTGTGAACAATTTGTATTCACTAACAACGTCAGTTGGCTAGGTGACCCTCGGCTTAATAAGGGTCACTCTAAGTAAAGCACGATGCGTGCCAACTTTAAAAAAGCCGTTTTTTAGTAGATCCAGATGCATATCGTTGCTTTATTAACCATTAATTTCGCAAACTGCATTTGCAAAATGCAAAGTTATGCAAATATGCCACTTAATGCACTGCTAATAACGACTCTCTCAGCAAAGTGTCTGTGAACATATGAAGTCACATATTCGTGTATCTCAATGATGATGAGATTTCGGGCTCCCAACTTTACCACTCTTCTAACCCCTTATTGAAACTGGGCTCAGGCTCATCAGCCATGCTTTTGCTGATACATTCTCTCATCGGCTATTTTCATCATTTGCTCAGGAGATGACATTTTCGGGTCAAATATCGCGTACCCAATACTGGCTTTCAAATAGATAAGCGTTTCATCGTAAATGACGGGCGTCGAGCATAGCGCTAATCGAAGTTTTTGTAGAAGGGACTGAACATTTTCTTCCGTTCCAGGGTGATGGACTACAACTAAAAACTCATCACCGCCCATTCTGGCCACGATGTCTGATTTACGCAGAGAGCTTTTTACCCTTTCAGCCGTAGCGATTAAAACTTTGTCACCTGCGTCGTGACCATAGGTGTCGTTAATGTGTTTAAACCTATCTAGGTCAATATTAATTAAGGCGAAGCTATAACGCTTTTTATAACGTTTCGCTATTTCAAACTGCTGCTTGTAAAACTTCATAAAATAGCGACGGTTTGGTAAACGCGTGAGTTCATCGTGTAAAGCTCTGTCATCTGCAATGGTATACAGTCGATAAATGGCGAACAGCGCGAGGCTAAGTGCGAATATAATGGGATAGCCGATTACTCTAGCTAAATGCAACTGATGCCAAGAGATTTGGCGATCAGCTTTGCCTCCAGAGAAAACCACCATACTCCACCCACCATAAGGAAAATGAACCATCTCTTTTGCATATGCCATGCTATTTACACTTTGCGCGCCAAAGAAAGCATCACCAAATGAGCCACCGCTATCGTAACCACGGATCATTAAAGGGTAACGATACGAGAAATCAATTACGCCGGTTTCTCTCATCAGAGCATCGAAATCAATCACCGCACTGATCACTCCCCAGTAGTCCTGATTCATTGGAGGATCAAGAAAAACAGGCACACGCACGATCAAACCTCGGCCACCTTGAATCAAAGTCACTGGCCCTGCGATGAAAATTTCTTGTACATCCTTGGCTTTTTGCACCTGTACCCACTGCTGTGGCACTGCGCGGTAATCAAGGCCGATTAGGCGCTCATTACCTTGGCGTGGAAATACATGACTAATTACATCATTTTTCGCGATACCGATGATTGTAATATGTTTACTTTTATTTAGGATTCGGTGAGCGGCGATACTCAATTCTTCTTCTTGGTTTTTAGGAAGTAACGTAATGAGTGTCGCTAAAGTACTGGCTTTGTAGATATCCGCCATAAGTACCGCTTCCAAATTGGAACGGAGAATGGAAAGTTGTTCTTTGGCCTCAACTTGAACTCGCTCTTTGTGAAGCTCTTGCTGGTTTCGATTTAACAGCTCGATAACCCCAATACACAAAGCGAAAAAGGTGAGGAAGAACAATGCAAAATAGCATCGTTTTCTGGGTAAATAACGCATTTTCTCCCCACAACTCGTATACAACTACGAGATTTTTTATTTATTGTTAAAATTCTTATTATCACAAGAATAACCAATCATAATCAGAAAGGTAACAGTGATTGACAACTTTTATGTTTTAGGTGTGAGATGATGCATCAACAAGGCGATTTATTTGGCGGCGATCTATGGCAAGAAGTAGAAAGAGGAAAGCTTTATTATGATCCTCAATTTCTTAACCATCTTGAGGCGGATAATTACTTTGACCAACTTCGAAAGACACTGCCATGGCACCAAGAACACATTACTATGTTCGGCAAATCAGTACTTCAACCTCGCTTACAAGCGTGGCACGGTGATGCAGCATATACTTACTCAGGCTTAACCATGCAGCCTCACCCTTGGACTCCTGAGTTAACTCAGCTGAAAGTGCGTTGTGAATCAGTTGCTGATGTCACTTTTAATTCTGTTCTCGCTAACTTATATCGACACGGCCAAGACTCAATGGGCTGGCACCAAGATAATGAACCAGAGTTAGGTAGAGACCCTGTTATCGCATCTTTGAACTTAGGTGAAACACGTCGATTTTTGCTTAGAAATTTACATTGTAAAACTGAGATTGAATGCGAGCTTTCTCACGGCTCCTTACTGATTATGGCTGGCGAGCTCCAGCATCACTGGAAGCACTGCGTACCAAAAACCGCGAAAACCAAAGATGAACGTATCAACCTGACTTTTAGGCAAATTTTTAACTATTGACTCAGCTTTTACATTCTCAATTAATATTGATGGTAGGTTTAGGTTCAGGACTTCATAGGGAATGGATTTATGCGTATTAAACCTCTTAGCTTAGCGGTCTTACTCTCTTGCTCACTTACCTTTGCTGCTCAGGCATCACAGGAAGACGTACCGCTTCTCGATAATACTCAATCAGCGCAGTTGATTCGTAGTACCTACGAACAAGAACTGTTCACTTTCCCGGCGTTTAAAGAGGGCCATTTTGGCTTACGCATGTACCGCCAAACATTAGATGAGAAATATCACGCTGCCATTTGGACCGACATGGCACAAGTAGCCAGCCGGTTAAACCAATTTGCTAATGAAGTCGTTGAACCAGAAGACATCATTCTCTATTCATCTCAAAGGCTGACCACGTATCAAGAGAAAGAAACCGAACGAGGTCAGCGACGCTATACCGTGACTAAACACCATCCTGAGTACCTTTATCTTGGTGTGGATTTGCTTGGCGCAATGGCAAGAGCAAACGAATATGGCCTACAACATAAACAAGACAAAACGCTGAGAAAAATTATTAGGCGCTACGATTTCTCGCGTTACGTTACGGACAAAGAGATGATAGAGGCATGGGCAGCTCAGCTTGCAAACCAAGTATACTGGCTTCGTCAGCTAGGAGAGCAAGATGTGGTCGAGGAATTCACTCAAACCTTCCGGAACACCTACCCCGACGATAAAGATAAGATGCTTTCAGCTCAGCAGTATTGGAACAAACTCTATGGTATGACGCACATCATCTTTGCCGATTCACAGTATTATCAGGAGCGAGTAAGCGAGAAGAAACACCAATGGATTTATGATTACTTTCGCAACAACATCGACACTATCCTACTGCGCGCCAAAGAAGACGTGATTGCGGAAGTCGGCATTTCGTTTTTGTTAGCAGGCTTGGACCATGATCCGGTCGTAAAGAAAACCCGCCAAGCCATTCGTCACGCAATCAACGCAGAAAAAGGGATGATTCCGTCGGTCGACGGTAACTTTGATCTCAAGTACGGCGAACACCGTAACGTGCTAGCCATCATGCTGCTCGATTGGAAAGGGGTACATAAAGCGCCAACTTATCAAGAGCACCCAGAGGCTTTTAAATCGATACCTTACGGCTTAATGCCCAAGCCTTAGAAATAACAAAACCCGCCATTTAGGCGGGTTTTTAGTGTGTATCTTCAATCTAAATTAGAGAGAGATAAAAATGCCCGCTAAGCACGCACTCATCAGGTTAGCGAGTGTACCAGCAGCAACCGCTTTTAGGCCTAGACTTGCAACATCTTTGCGGCGCTCAGGTGCCATCACGCCGATAGAACCCAACTGAATCGCAATTGAGCCAATGTTCGCAAAACCACACAACGCAAAAGTGATAATAATTTGAGTATGCTCAGACAGTGTCGCTTTGTGCTGCACAAAATCGATAAACGCAACAAACTCATTCATCACCACTTTCTGACCAATGTATGAACCCGCAGCTAGGATTTCGTGGCTTGGCACACCAATCAACCACGCTAGAGGTGCAAACAAATAACCAAAAATCGCTTGTAGCGTTACGCCAGAGAAACCAAGTATCTCGCCCAAGTTTTCTAGCCCCGTGTTCACCATCGCGATAACACTCACGAAAGCGATAAGCATGGTACCAACAGCAACGGCAACTTTCATACCGCCCATGGCACCGCTTGCTAGCGCATCAATAACGTTACTTTCTTCTGATTTATCTAGCTCAATATTGTTGTAATCGCTTGGCGTTTGACGCTCAGGAACGATGATTTTTGCCATCATCAAACTACCTGGTGCTGCCATAAAGCTTGCCGCGATCAAGTATTTGAGGTCGACACCCAAACCAGCATAACCACCAAGCACACTGCCCGCCACTGAAGCCATACCACCAGCCATCACGGCAAACAGTTCAGAGCGAGTCATGTTAGAAAGAAATGGACGAATAAGAAGTGGTGACTCGCCTTGAGATAAGAAAATGTTCCCTGTTGCAACCAAAGACTCTGCTTTACTCGTACCCAAGAACTTCTGGATAGCGCCGCCAATAAATTGAATCACTTTTTGCATAATGCCCAAATAGTAAAGGGCGGAGATAAGAGCACTGAAGAAGATGATGATAGGAAGGACACGGATAGCGAAGATAAAGCCAGAAGAAGCGAGGTCACCAAAGAGGAATTTAATCCCTTCATCAGCAAAGCTGAGTAGCCCCGCGACACCATTACTTAAACTCGCCAGCGCCGCTTGACCCAACGGGAAATAGAGCACCAAAGCAGCAAACCCCATTTGTAGCATCAAGGCGCGAGATACAGTTTTCCAATTAATGGAAGAACGACCCTCAGAAAGTAGGAAAGCACAACCTAGCAGTGCAACAATACCAAATAGACTAAATAGAACACTCATGAGCTGGACCTACTAAACGTTGAAAAAGAAAAAAGAGCCAAAGGAATTGGCAGAAGAAAGGGACAACGCAGCGAGTGATAACTCACTTTTAGATCCAGAATGTAGACAGAACGAATAGTTCGACATCTTATTTTTACCTTATACAAGCAATTGAACGTAGCTGGTCCGGTCCGTGGGGTCATTCACTGCTGGCGAGCATGTTGCTTGGCCTGCTCCATGTGACGGCTTGTATGGGTAAGGGTCTTGAACAACTAAACCCTAATTCCCGCTTAAACGGGACGCAAGTATAGCCAACAAAAAGAGATATTCATCACATTTATTTACGCAAACGTTCAAGCGTTCAAAATTTAGGCAAAAGTACTCTTTTGTCGTCATACCATTAATAAAAGTAAGGGCATAAGGATAGGCGTTGATGGTAAAAAACATAAAAGTGACCAATAAATATGCAATCAAACTCGAAAGAGCCAAAATTCGTCATTTTGCTCTCGCCAACAGGTGGATTTTGGTTATAATTCGCGTTGCTTCTTTCGAGGCCTCTGAGTATTCAGAGCATCATGATGCCGAGATGGTGAAATTGGTAGACACGCTAGCATGAGGTGCTAGTGCCTTTGGTGTGAGGGTTCGAGTCCCTCTCTCGGCACCATTATCCTTCTTCCCTAATTTTGTTCGAGTGTAATGCAAAGTTCTAAGCAGGCAAGACAGTCTACAGATGCTAACCAACTTCTGAGTGAGCTTGCGGTTCACGCTTTATTACACCTGCACTTTAAAATTCACGCGTCCTCGCATGGCCTCTCCCTTAAAGAACGTAATGACTTACTTCAGAAATGGCTGAAACCAAAACTGAAGAGTAATCGCTATAAGCTGATTAAAAAGCCGTTAAAATCTTTGACTCAGCAGGCAAAAGGTGAGAACGGAAATCTGGAAGAATTACTCGAGCGCTGCGTCGGTGCAGACAAACCCAGAAATCCTCAACCCGATCTAGATAGCTACTTGCTGCTGATCAACGAGATTGAGAAGAAACTGGGGACTACCGTGTTATTATCGCGACCGGAAGACGTCGACTTATCTCACGACCAACACGGCTGTTTGCTGTGTGTGCTTTCTGAGAACTTAAATCAGCACTTCGATGATAATAACGCCCTAATCGCTCCTATTTCGATGCTGTTCCGCGGACCAATGAGTCAACGCTCACTTTTCCTTGGCAGCATTTACGCCAGTGGTACCTTCAATTATGAAGTGCAGTATCAAGACGACCAGTTCGTTCGCATCACATTAGAGTTAGCGTAACTGTAACGCTAAGAAATAAACGAATCGAAAAAGGCCGTGAAACTCGCGGCCTTTTGCTTATCTAGATTTAAACTTGAGTTAATCGATCTCTTTAAATCGAGCAGTAAAGTGGCGCAGCACTGGTGGCTCGTACTCGAAAGTGAGCCCTTTTAACTCATGTGCACGATTTTTCAGTTCGATAATCGCATCCGCAATGTAATCCATATGATCGTTTGTGTAGACACGACGTGGAATGGTCAAACGCATCAACTCAAGCTCTGACACTTTTTGTTTACCCGTTTCCGGATCTCGACCAAGCAGCAACGATCCTATCTCTACTGCTCGAATACCCGCTTCCAAGTACAAAGCATTACACAATACCTGCGCAGGAAACTGATCCGCTGGAATATGTGGCAAAATCTTAGCGGCATCCACAAACACCGCATGACCACCCGTTGGGTATTGAATCGGAATACCGCCTTCACGTAAGCGCTCACCTAAGTATTGAACTTGGCTAATTCTATAGTGAAGAAAATCCTCGTCCGCGGCTTCATACAAACCGCGAGCGAGCGCTTCCATATCACGCCCAGCCATGCCGCCGTATGTTACAAATCCTTCCATGGGTACGCAGCGCGTCTGCACCGCCTGGAACAACTCCTTATGATCACGAATACAACACATGCCACCAATGTTTACCATCGGGTCTTTCTTAGCTGACATGGTGAGCATATCACCGTACTGGTACATCTCACGGATGATTTCCAGAATCGATTTATTCTCGTAACCCGCTTCACGCTGCTTGATAAAGTAGGCGTTCTCACAGTAACGAGCCGAGTCAATCACCACTGGAATATCGTACTTGGTTGCAATCTCGTACACACTGCGCATGTTTTCCATCGACACAGGCTGACCACCGGAGCTATTACAAGTAATCGTGGTGATAATTGCACAAATGTTATGCGAACCGTGCGCTTCAATTGTTGCCACCAGCTTATCGATATCAAAATTGCCCTTCCAATCATAAGGCGTAGTGGTGTCGAATGCTTCTTCCGTTACCACGTTAATCGCTTTACCGCCATTGAGTTCAATGTGACCCGCTGTGGTATCAAAATGGTAGTTCGAGATAAATACTGGCGTTTCGCCACCACGCACCTGACGCATACGCTCAATCAAGGCTGGGAACAAAATTTGCTCGGCACCACGCCCTTGGTGTGCAGGCACGGTGAGCTTATAACCGAAGAAGTGCTCCACTGCATCACACAGGTTGTAGTAATTTCGACTCCCCGCATAGGATTCATCCCCCATCATGATGCCAGCCCACTGATTATCACTCATGGCACCAGTGCCAGAGTCAGTCAGCAAATCGATATAAACATCATCACTACGAAGAAGAAATGGATTATAGCCCGCTTCTTTTAACGCGACTTCACGGTCTGCCAAAGTCGTCATTTTGATTGGCTCAACCATTTTGATACGGAAAGGTTCTGGAATACGTTTCATTGTTAATTTCCTTATACGCATTGCCCTACGCAGTTTCACGTAAGACTAAAAAACAAATAGATAGAATGCTTTTCAATGCAATTGCATTGAGGAAATCAACGAGAAGAGATTTTACTAAGAAGAGACAAGCAGTAGTCTAGGTTATACCAGAACGACAGCACCAAACGGCTATCGAGAATATCCTTTATTCTCATCGTCTTCGTCCTCCTGATAAAAATAAAAAGTCAGAAACCCTATGTCTCTGACCTTTTCAATATAGTGCAGTTTTCAATCAATTTTCAGTGAGGTCACCCTCATTTTAAGAAGGTCTCGCCCTTTTCATTCTGCGTTTGATATTACTTTCTTTGACTAGGTAATCGAAAAGTGGCGCGAATAAGTTAGCAAATAGAATCGCTAACATGATGCCTTCTGGATAAGCCGGGTTCAGCACTCGGATAAAAATCGTCATCACACCGATTAATAGTCCGTATGCCCATTTCCCGTTATTGGTAAAAGCTGCCGAGACAGGGTCTGTCGCCATAAAGAAGGTACCAAACGCAACCCCACCAATCACGAAGTGCCAGTAGAACGGCATGGAGAACATGGGGTTAGAGTCTGAACCGATCGCATTCAATAGTAATGAAGATCCGATTAAACCGACCAACACGCCCGCAACAATTCTCCACGATGCAATCTTCATAAAGATGAGAACCAAGCCTGTTAGTGCGATCAACAACGTGGAGACTTCACCCATCGAGCCTGGTAAATTACCAACAAAAGCATCTCCCCATGAAATTGGCTCTCCCGTCATATTATTTATCAAAGCACTTTGCCCTCCTTCATACCATTGGCTAAGTGGAGTAGCGCCAGAGTAACCATCAGCCGCGACCCACACGGCACCACCGGACATGTTGGCAGGATAGGCAAAGTATAAGAACGCGCGCCCTGCTAAAGCTGGATTTAGGAAGTTTCGTCCAGTACCACCGAAAATCTCCTTCGCCACAACAATACCGAAAGTGATACCTAAAGCCGCTTGCCATAGTGGAATTGTCGGGGGAAGGATCAGCGCAAAGAGTACAGAGCTGACAAAAAAACCTTCGTTCACCTCATGCTTTCGCACAATAGCAAACAGAACTTCCCAGCAACCACCAACGATAAACACCGTCGCATAAACCGGGAGAAAGTAAGTAGCACCAAGCCACATTTTACTTCCCCACCCCGCTTGTGAGACCGCATCTAACGAGCCCCATACCCAACTCAGTTGCCATGAAGAAACAAGCGCTTGCTGAGCTGAGGCTTGATCCATTCCATACAACAAGGCATCACTCGCTTGCTGGCCTATGTTGTACATACCCCAGAACATGGCAGGGAAGACCGCCAACCACACCATGATCATAATACGTTTTAAATCAATGCTATCTCGAACGTGAGTCATGCCCTGGTTTACCTTACCAGGCGTGTAAAAAATGGTTTCGACAGCTTCGAAAAGTGGGTAGAACTTGTGATACTTCCCACCTGGACCAAACTTAGGTGTCGCTTTCTCAAAGTAATCTTTAAGGCTCATAACACTCCTCCTTTATTTAAAAGATGGTACGCACATGTGTAAAAAGCGATCGTTTTTTAATCTCTTCGTCTTCCTTCTTCGTATTTCACCTTGTTCGCCACTCTTCTGTCTCCTCTTTAAATCCGGCGAACAGTTTATCCAACGAAAAAGGGACCGCTCATGGACACACTCGCCATTGACCTAGCTAGATTCCAATTTGCCTTTACTGTCTCTTTCCACATTATTTTTCCAGCTTTTACGATTGGTTTGGCAAGTTATCTCGCTGTATTAGAGGGCTTGTACTTAAAAACGGGCAACAAACAGTACATGCAAATCTATAAGTACTGGCTCAAAATCTTTGCCATCAGTTTTGGTATGGGTGTGGTGAGTGGCATCGTGTTGAGCTATCAATTCGGTACTAACTGGAGCGTGTTTGCCGACAAAACAGGCCCAATCCTAGGCCCACTAATGGGTTATGAAGTTTTTACTGCGTTTTTCCTCGAAGCGGGGTTTTTAGGCGTGATGCTTTTCGGTATGGATAAGGTGGGTAAGAAGCTTCACTTCGCCGCGACTTGTATTGTTGCATTCGGGACGTTTTTGTCTGCGTTTTGGATACTTTCGGTTAATAGTTGGATGCAAACACCAGCGGGCTATAGTATCAACGAAGCCGGACAGTTTATCCCAGAAGACTGGTGGGCGATTGTCTTCAACCCTTCCTTCCCTTACCGGCTCGTTCATATGTTGCTCGCCGCTTACCTTACTACTGCTTTTGTTGTAGCCGGCGTTGCCGCTTATCACTTGCTAAAAGCAAACCATAACCCTCTTGCCAGAATTATGTTCTCGATGGCAATGTGGATGGCTGCCATCGTGACACCAATTCAAATCGTTGCTGGAGACATGCATGGTTTAAACACCCTTGAACATCAACCCGCCAAAGTCGCCGCGATGGAAGGGCACTATGAGTCTCACCAAGGCGCGCCATTGATCCTCTTCGGTATCCCTAACGATGAAGAAAAACGCATGGAATACGCACTGGAAATCCCCAAACTCGGTAGTTTGATCTTAACTCATGACCTCAACGGTGAAGTGAAGGGATTAGATGCTTTTCCAGAGGAGGAACACCCTCCTGTCTCTATCGTTTTCTGGTCTTTCCGAGTAATGGTCGCGCTTGGTTTTGGCATGCTTGTTATTGGTTTGTGGAGCCTTTGGCTAAGAAAACGTCGCAAACTTTTTGATTCAAGGGCACTTCAACGTATTTGTGTCCTGTTTGCCCCAGCGGGGTTCATTGCAGTTTTAGCAGGCTGGATAACTACCGAAGTCGGTCGACAGCCTTACACCGTATACGGTCTTTTAACCACAGCCAATTCGGCATCGCCTATTGATGCCGCCGCGGTGAGCGTCTCCCTGACGGCGTTCATCGTGGTTTACTTTGTGGTTTTTGGAGCTGGCTTCTTCTATCTCCTACGTTTGATGCGTAAGTCTCCAACTCGATATGAAGAAGGCCTAGATAGCCGACTTCCTGATGGCACGAAAACCGATGCCATCACACATTCTAACCATCTAACCTAGGAGCTAACTCATGGATTACGCATTAATTTGGTACGCTTTGATTGGGCTCGCCGTTCTGATTTATGTCGTGTTAGATGGCTTTGATCTCGGTATTGGTATCCTATTCCTCAGCGCTAATGACGATGAAGAGCGCGACATGATGATGAACAGCATCGCTCCTGTTTGGGATGGGAATGAAACTTGGCTAGTTCTTGGCGGTGGTGGGCTTTTTGCCGTGTTCCCCCTCGCCTACGCGGTCATTATGCCAGCACTCTATGCTCCCCTGATTTTAATGCTGCTCGGGTTAATTCTGCGCGGGGTTTCTTTTGAGTATCGCTTCCGAACACAACGCGGAAAGTTTTTATGGGATAGCGCTTTTTTCATTGGTTCACTCACCGCGGCATTGATGCAAGGCATTATGCTCGGAACCCTGCTCCAAGGTATAGAGGTTAGTGAACGAGCATACGCAGGTGGATGGTTTGATTGGCTTTCACCATTTAGCGTATTTTGTGGCCTGGCGCTTGTTTGTGCTTATATTCTGCTCGGTTCATGCTGGTTATTAATCAAGCTTCCAGAAGAGCTGATGGGGCGCTATTACGTGGTCGCGCGACGATGGGGACTAGCGATGGTAGCCTGTATATTCATCGCCAGTTTGTGGCTGCCATTGAGCCAAAATATCGTCTTTGAACGTTGGTTCTCATTACCAAACTCGCTACTGTTTTTCATTTTACCAATTATTACTGCGGCACTTATTTGGCAGTTATTCAAAGCCTTACTCGACCACAAAGCCGTCCGAGCCTACGTTCTTGCGATCGGCCTGTTTCTTGTGTCCGCGATGGGTTTCGGTGTCAGTACATTCCCTTACTTGGTCCCATTCGCACTCACTTATCAAGACGTCGCCGCGCCAGACAAAAGTTTGGCATTTTTACTTGCCGGTGCGGTGGTATTACTTCCTCTGATCATAGCCTACACGGCTTATTCGTACTGGGTTTTCCGCGGCAAGATGAAACGTGGAGAAGGATATCACTGATGAAACTAAAACCCATTTTGTGGTTCATTGGCATTTGGCTGGCAAGCGTGGTCGCCTTGTTTATCATCAGTTCGTTGATACGAACTGCGATATTGTAGGCCCAGAGTCTACTGCACCACATCTGAAGCCATTGAGGTCTATACTCAAGCAAGAGTAAAACAACGGAGTGTTTTTATGACCTTAAAGCGGTTTCTGGTAACTTTGATTCTTTTGACGGTTCCACTGTTTTCACCAAATGCATTGGCCGTAGACAAGCAGATGTCATCCGTCATGAAAAGTAAAATGCGGTCTATTTGCTCCGCAACAGACGAGCAGGGCCATTGGCAACTTGCTGAAGCAACTCCTGACGCCAGACGCTCACTCAACATGGTGCTTTATCAAATGAATGCCGATGATAAATTGAAAGCAATTCATGAGGTGAGAACGAAAATGGTCGGCGGCACCCATTATGCGTTTGAGTTCGAGTTGCAAGATGGTCAGGTCTGGAATGCAATTGTATTGCACAGTGCCCGAGGCGATTACATGATAGAAAGACACGCCAAGAAAGGGGAACTCTGCCCTAAATAGCAATAGACACTACAACTTTACGACACAATAAAGTCGACTGATTCAGTCGCCTTTATTGTTGGTATGTTTAGGTATCGCTTCAAAAGCTTGGGAAAAGTAATAGCTTTCAACCTGAGGCCTAACTAAATCACAAGCTAACCCAAGGTCATCATTTTTTGTGAAAGGTAAATGTTCTGACACTAATTCCTGGGAATCTTTGTCCACGGTCTGGAAAGATTCAACAATTCTAAGTGGCCAGTAAGCTTTATTCTCAGTAACAAGAAAAAAGTAATATTGGAGCTGCTCTCCATGAGTCACGGCATTGTTAATTTCACTTCTAACTTTAACCACTTCGATTTTGCTACCAACACAAGTGAAGTCATATGCATCAGTAATTTCCGCTTCCTTCGCGCCCGGAGTATATACCATATAATCCGATTCAAACTTATTATCAGTCAGCAAATAACCATCGTCGACACTAGTTAACTGAAAGGAAAATGCAGGGTAATGTACTATCAAACAAGCTCCAAAAGCCCTACTTAAAAATTTCTTTGAAAATGCCTTTTTTATACAGTTCGGTAAATATCTCATGTCGTTGTCCATATGAATCTGTATTTTTATTAATAACCCTAGTAATACTATCAGTCACCGTTCTAGATGCTCCCTTATCGGCTTTTAAATATAGCTTATTCTTCAGCCAAAAAATCATAGCAGTCCTGATGGCATATTTAGGTTGAGCAACTAACTGAGGCGAAGAAGAGAAACTCGTATTTTCGTTCCAAATATTTGCGTGTATGCTTTCTGTCGCTAAATAGTTTCCTTTCCCTGTTAACTGTATCATTCCTCTACCGCGATATTTCCATCCATCTCCGGTACTTGCATCACCATTGCCTATTTTCATGGCATAGGCATTATTTGCTATCGCTTCTTGGTTTGCTTTTTGATTGATGGCATTTTTTCTCCCGTGCTTTTCAGCTAACGCCGGCCTATTCCGATAGACTCTGAAAGTGCTTTTCAATCCTTGAACTGAATAATTCAGGTTTTCCTCCATTCTCATTCCAGGACCAACCTCTTTTGCTAATTGAGCGACAAAGTGTGACAGTCTCAGTTCACTGTCTAACTTACATTCAGAGATCTTCATAGAAAGTTCTTTGCTTATAATCACTAAATAGTCTTCTGAAACTTTAGTTTCATTCTTCCATACTTTTCTAAGGTGCTGTTTTGTAATCATAGTCCCTCCATCTGATGAAGATTAAAACTGAAAGAACAAAAAATCACCTATAAAATTTGAAGTTGACATTGTATTACGACATTTTAAAACCATTTCTTACATACTAATTACATTATTGTGCGGCAAATAACATACCAGTCAATATTCTAGAAAAGCATTCTTTTCGCTCATATATTTTAACATGGCTTTTTACTGTTAAACCGTCTCGGTTTTCGCCTCTATCTTCTCATTTACTTTATCGCAAATGTACTCTCCAATAGGCATTGCAGATGTCGCTGCTGGAGAGGGGGCGTTGCAAACGTGCAGGCTTCTGGCGCTTTCGGCAAACAAGAAGTCATGAACCAAGGTTCCGTCGGATAACACCGCTTGCGCACGAATACCCGCAGGATATGGTTTGAGATCGTCTACCTTGATGCTTGGGCAGTATTTATTGACCAGCTTGAGATAGCCCGGCTTCCACCACGAGTTCTTAAACTCATCCAATCCGGTTTTTAGATGCTTTTGTGTCACCTTCCAGAAACCGGAGAAGCTCAGCATTTGCATGGTATCTTGCAAGCTGAAGTTAACCTTGTCGTACCCTTCTCGCTTCCAGCCTTGCACCGCATTTGGACCTACGGTCACACTGCCATCAATCATGCGAGTCAGGTGGACGCCCAAGAATGGCAAATCAGGGTCGGGAATTGGATAAATAAGATGATTCACCACTTGGTCGTGTTTGCTATCTAAGCGGTAGTATTCACCACGATAAGGGATGATTTGGAAATCGGTCGGAATAGACATCATCTTCGTCATGCGATCCGCCATCAAGCCGCTGCAAGTAACCAAGAACTTAGCATTGAGCTGCATGGTTTGACCGTCTGAAATACAGGTCAGTTGAACTTCTTCGTCCTTCTCTTCGGCAGCCACCACTTTGGTTCTCAAGCTGATTTGACCGCCGAGCTTTTTGAACTCTTCCGCCATCTGCTCAGTGACCAAACGATAGTCCACAATACTGGTGGTTTTGACATAAATCGCGCCCAATCCCGTGATGTTTGGTTCAGCCAGTTTAAGTTGAACTTCATCGAGTAGCTTTACGTCGATGCCGTTGACATGGCAGCGCTCATAGAGGGCATTCATGCGTTCGACTTCTTGCTCATTGGTCGCAACCAGTAACTTGCCACAGTTCTCCACCGGAATATCGTGCTCGGCGCAGAACGAAATGGTTCGCTCTACCCCACGCTTACAAAAATCCGCTTTTAAGCTGCCCGGTGCGTAGTACACCCCGGCATGAATCACGCCGCTATTGTGTCCGGTTTGGTGCTGGGCAAAACCGGACTCTTTCTCAACCAATAAAATGGATTTGTCTGGATGACGTTGCTGTAGTTGCCATGCTGTCGACACACCAACGATACCGCCACCAACAATGATGTAGTCATAGACTGATTTCATACGACCTCTTATAAAACCGATAGTTGAGATTGTTGCAATTTGAACTTGCGACCACTGTAAATGAACACCGCGACAAATACCGCGCAGCTTGCCACACGAACCAACATTGGGATATCGTGCCAAACCAGCAATGTACCCACCACTACCAACAAGAGACGCGTCAGAATGTTTAGAGGACCTTCCAAGTAGCCTTCAATCGCACCAATCAATGCATAGGTACCGATGATGGCAAAGAAGCCTACGGTAATTACCGACGTCACATCCCAACTGACCAAGCCTGTATAGGCAATAAGTAGCGGTACAAGATACAAACCTTTAGCGATTTTCCACGCCATCAGGCCGGTACGCATTGGAGGTGTTTTCGCGATGGTTGCCGCTGCAAATGCGGTCAAACACACTGGAGGCGTTACGTTACTGTCTTGCGATAACCAGAAGATGATGAGGTGAGCAGCCAGCAATGCCAAGCCTACCGCTTCCATACCCAAACTTTGCTCTAGTAGGGTTTCCATAAAGTCCGCAGGTACTAGCGCCACCATTTCTTTCGCGGTTTCCAACGCCATTGGTGCATTAAGCAGTTCCAACTTTTCTGGCGCCGCCAACATGAAGATAGCTTTTGCTTGTTCAGGCAATTGACCCGACACCATCAATTCAAGCAATTGGTTTTCGGCAATTAACTTGTAAAGCGCAGGGGCAGACAGAGTACCCAATACAATATACGCCGCTGTCACAGGTAAACCCATACCTAAAACAAGAGAAGCGAGCGCAATCAGAACGATCATGATGAACAAGTCGCCATTCGCCCAACCGTCGATCATCAGTGAGAAGGTGTTGCCGATGCCAGTTGTACTGATCACGTTGATCACCAAACCGATACCCACCAGCAATACGGCGGTTGTCGCCATGTTCTTTGCACCTTGCGATAGCGCTTCGATGATCGCTTTTGGTCCCATCTTATGATCTTTCGAGAACCAAGAAGCCACCACCACAGAAATGATTGACAAACCTGCAGCGTAAGTCGGTGTAAAACCTTGAACCAACAAAGTGACCAATACCGCCAGTGGGATAAGGTTGTGCCAACCGCTGATCAGCACTTTTAATAGAGATTCATCACTTGTCGTGATTTTTTGAACGCCGCTGCGTTTGGCTTCAATACGCACAAAGAACGCCACGGACAAGAAATAGATAAGAGCAGGAATGAAAGAAACCGCGATGATATCGACATAAGGAATTTGCGTGTAAGACGCCATGATGAAAGCGCCCGCGCCCATCACTGGTGGCATCAGCTGACCACCTGTCGACGCCGCAGCTTCAACGCCCGCTGCAAAGCGCGAAGGGAAACCTGCTTTTTGCATTAAAGGAATACTGATAACACCAGTTGAAACCGTATTTGCCACACTAGATCCAGATACTGAGCCCATCAATCCCGAGCCAATCACTGCGATAAAACCGGGACCACCGATGATTTTACCAGCCGCAGCACGTGCCACATTGATGATGTAATCACCGACACCAGAGCGCACAAGAAACGCACCAAACAGAATGAACATGAATACGAAAGTCCAACTGATGCGCGAGATAGAACCAAACATGCCCTCAGAAGAATAGAAGCTACGGTAGAGCAAGGTTTCCATGCTCAAACCCGGGAAATGGAAAATACCTGTCGCCCACTCACCCCAAAGCACAACGTAACTCAGACACACCACAATCAGCACAGGAATAAACCAGCCCATGGTGCGTCGGATCAGCTCAATCACAATCAGGATTGCCATGATGGCGAAGACCCAATCGCTGGTCACGAACTTCACGCCACGTTCGTACAGCGCATCTTCGGCATAGGGAATGTAGAGCAAACACGCGACCGCGCCCATAGCAATTAACACATCGATGCCGAGTGCAAGCTTACTCTGCTTGAGAGAGATATGAGCCGGATACCAAAGCGCACAAATCACCGCAAAGCCAGCAAAGTGGGTCGCGGAAATCCATAACTCTGGTAACGTCGATAAGGTATTAAACCAAATGTGCAAAGCAGACAACACCACGCCAAACACTGTGATTGTGGTGGTTACCCACGGAAAATCAGTGCGCGTGGGCAGCTCAAACTTCTGCAATTCCTTTTCTATTGAGTCGCTCATCTCATACTCCAAGCTCTGGCGGCTTTTTCCATCTTAGAAATCGGTAGGGATAAAATGCCCCGAGCCGAAACTCGGGGCGAAGTTGGCGTTATTTCGCCATTAGGTCTGATGGGATTTCGATGCCCATTTCTTTGTAGTAACGCACCGCACCTGGGTGAAGAGGCACTGGCAAGCCAGCGATCGCTTTCTCAATCGCCATTGCTTTTGTTGCTTTGTGGATGCCTTGTAGGAAAGGCAGGTTCTCGTAGATCGCTTTGGTTAGCTGGTAAACGTCTTCTTCCGAGATATCTTCACGAACTGCCAAGAAGTTTGGCTGTGCAATGGTGGTGATCGGCTTATCTAGCCCTGGGTACGTGTTCGCTGGGATCTCGTACTTCGTCCATAGGTTGTAATTGCCGTTCGCCTCTTTGATTTGTTCGTCAGTAAACGAAAGAATCGAAATGTCTTTACCCAACGCAGCAAAAGCTTGAGTGACCGCACCAACAGGTACACCCGCAGGCGTGTTCATGCCGTCAATGGTGCCGTTTTGAAGTGCGCTCGCACTGCCGCCGTAACCCATGTAAGCAAGATTGAATTTATCAGGGTCGACCTTCAGACCTTTCATGATTTGGCGACCAGAGTTCTCAGTACCTGAGTTCTTCTTACCGATAGAGAACTTCTTGCCATCTAGGTTGTTCAGATCAGTCACTGTGCCCGTTTTTGCTAGGTCAGAGCGAACAATAAAGTGCTCAACGTTTTGCCAAAGCATAGAGACTGAGCGCAGTTGTTCTTGGCGACCGCTCTTCTCATAAGGACCTTCACCAGACCAAGCCCACGCACCGTAAAGACCTTGTAGAATCGCGAACTGTGCTTCGTTTTCATTCAGCAGTTTAACGTTTTCACCAGAGCCCGCAGAGCTGATTGCAGAAAGGGAGAAGTGGTGCTTTGGTGCCAACTTCACTTTGCTTAACGTCGCCAACGCTACGCCCACAGGGTAGTAAGTACCACCTGTCGATGCCGTTGCAAGAATATAGCTACGATCTTCTGCCGCAGCGTTAGCAGCAATACCAAAAGAAGTCACAGCGACAGCCAAAGCTTTTACCAGCTTATTCATTTTCATTATTACTCTCCGTGTAGTCGTTTCACCATTGGGGATTTACATCATGTTAAACCTTTATTAACAACACATTCCCTAGAGCAATTGAAATGCCAACTTTTAACCCTTTGTATTTATTGAACTAAGAGCTGAAAGACATCAAAAATGAGCAAAATCATGCTGATTTGATAGCAAAGTAATGAGCAAGATCTTGCTCATTGAAGAGGAGAAGGTTGCACGCCTAGATCGCAAAAGGTTAATAAAATGTGATCAAGACAAAATAAATGCACGATTCACTAATAAGCAATATTTTGCCGATGCAATTTTGGATTGAATTGCAACTAATGAGCGTCTTAACAATAAGAAGAAAAAGCGCATCATTCTAAACTGCTCAGTTTATCAGCTGAGGTTTATAGCCTAAACGACTACAAATAGCACAAAAATACAGCAAAGAAAGCCATGTTACAAAAATGAAAAGTCATTTATTCTAATTTTTAATTTAAAAAGCAGCTCGATCCACCAGTTCAGAAATAAACATTGACCGTATCAACTTATTTTCTACTTCGGGGTTGTGCCAATGGCCCTATGTTCGTTAGTGTAACAACACGCCAAGGCAAACGTATTCCTTGGTATTTTTTCGTCTTTAAGGATCACCCATGTCAGCAACTGCGCAATTACAATTCGCTTTAAAACGCCCATCTGGCGTTGCTGCTGCGATCCTCCTGCTCTCTCTGAAACTGATTCAGAGCTGACAGGCTATATCTAAACTTTCTGTCAGCTTGAGAAGAAGCTGACGGGAACACCACATACTCCTCCCATTCCTTTCAGTTTCTTCCAAGCGAAACATAAGAGGAATAACAATGTTAAGCGCACGCAATATCGCCGCTTTGGGCTTCATGACTTTCGCCATGTACTTAGGCGCGGGTAACCTGATCTTCCCTCCATTTTTGGGTTACCAAGCAGGTGAAAACTTTCTGAGCGGGATGTCTGGCTTCCTCTTGACGGGTGTAGGTCTGCCTGCGATGGCACTGGTGATGGTGGCTATCGTAAACGGTTCAGACAAATTAACCGCTGCCCTACCTAAACCTTTGGCGACCAGTTTTTGGGTGATGGTGTTTATCGTGATTGGCCCTGCGTTCGTGATCCCACGTGCAATTACCGTGGCTTACCAATTTAGCTTTGCGCCAATGTTTGGTGATGCAGCTTTGGTGCCTTTCACTATTGCCTTCTGTGCTATCACCATTCTATTTGCCCTATATCCGGGTAAATTGGTCGACAACCTAGGCAAGATCTTAACGCCTGCCTTGATGGCAATCTTGATCATCATGTCTGTGACGGCTTTGGTTTCTCCTGCAGGTGAGCTAACTGCCGCAACGGGACCATACCTATCTGGTGCATTTGCTGAAGGCTTGACCCAAGGCTACATGACCATGGATGCGCTAGGTTCTATCGGTTTTGGTTGGATTATCTTCCGCGCGATTCGCAGCATGGGTGTGGATAGCCCGAAAGCCACTGCAAAATACACACTAATTGCTGCTTTAATGTACGCGGTTGCCATGGCATTTGTTTACATCTCATTGGCTTACATTGGCTCAACAAGCTCATACTTAGGCTCTGAATTCAGTAACGGTGGCGACATCTTAACGGCATTCACCTTTAGCCACTTCGGCGCATTTGGCTCACTATTACTAGGGGCCGTGATGGTATTGGCGTGTTTGACTACTGCTATCGGCGTAACCACCGCAGGCAGTGAGTTCTACGACAACACTTTCAGCAAAGTGAACTACAAAGGCTGCGTTATCACGACCATGGTATTGGCAGGTTTGATCGCTAACGTAGGTCTAGAGCAACTATTGGCTATCACATTGCCAGCGGTTGTGGCGCTTCACCCAGTCGCGATTGCGTTGATGGTCATGGCACCAGTGCGCAACAAGATGTCACAAATCATGGTGGTAGCGACGGCGTTCACTGCTTTAACGTTTGGTTGTGTTGATGCGCTGCACATCCTAGGTTACATGCCAGATTCCACCGATGAGTGGATGGGTAATTACATGCCTCTGTACAATGACTTTGCTAGCTGGATTATGCCTAGCGTATTTATGATGATTGTTGGTCTGCTGTTTACGACGAAAACCAACCAAACCGAACAATTCGAGCTGGTGAATGAATAGCCATTTAACATAAGACATCGCTCAATAAGTGAGTTACTATGTAGCTCGCTTATTGATATCAGGCAAAGGAGTTGCCTGAATGAAAGATTGATATGGGTCGCCTATGGATAATCAGTATCTAGACATCAGAACACTGAACTTTATCGTTATTCTGTTCTCTTGCATTTACTCTATTAGTCTGCTTTGTTATCAATACACTCAGGGTAGAGTCAAAGGCTTAAAAACCTTCTCGATATCACTACTGTTCATTGGTTTAGGCCCTTTTTTACTTGGCTTTAGAGGCTCTGCGCCAGACTGGCTGACCATCGTCATAGCCAACACTCTCATATTAGTCGGCTTCTTGCTTACGCTATATAGCGTAAGCATTTTTCGTCAATACCCTTTAAAATTGGCTCACTGTCTCACCTTGTTAACACCTGTTTTCAGTGGTTCATTTTACTATTTCACCTTCCATGATCCTTCTATCAAAAGCCGTATTATTTATCTGAGCATGTATATTTGTATCGTCACCTTCTTTAGTGGTGTCGCTATGCTTAAAGGTACCCAAAAGGACTTAAAGCTCCCTGTTAAAGCAATGGCTTACTCTTTCTTTGGATTTAGTTTTTTTATGGGATTTAGGGCGCTTTGGAGTACTTTTTCAGGTGAGTTACCAAGCTTTATGGTCGCAGGCCTTATCCATCAGCTGACTTTCTTATTTAGCATCTGCCTGATCGTTGCTTTGAGCTTTAGTATGCTGTGGTTAATTAACGGACGCTTGGTGCAATCCATTAATGATCTCTCTCATTTAGATGCACTCACAGGGCTATATAATCGTCGAGCCATGGAAGAAATCGTTCCAAACTTGGTTAATAAAGCACATAAAAAAAGCCAAGCAATCAGCATTATTATGACTGATGTAGACAAGTTCAAAGCGATTAATGATCACTATGGTCACACGGTTGGCGACTCCGTCATGGCAACGATCTCCACTATTTTTAAAAAGCATCTTCCTGAGTCAGCCTGCATTGTGCGATTTGGTGGTGACGAGTTCATGATTGTTTTGCTCGAAAAAGCACAGCAAGCCAAAATTTTCGCAGAGCAAATTCGCCTTGCGGTCGAAACTGAAACCGCTTTGCAATCATTTAAAACTGAAGTGACCATGAGCTTTGGTATCAGTCAGTTATCTGAGGGGCAATCACTTCAAGAGGCGCTTGCTGAAGCAGACGAAGCGCTATATAGCTCTAAACATACTGGAAGGAACCTCGTTACCTTGTTTGGAGAAGGGAAAGACCTAAATTATAAGTTTGTCCCAGCTCCAGCCAAAAGCGCATAACGTGTTTGTTATGCCAATGATTTTACATTAGCTAGAAATCGCACTAAGTATAGTCGGAGCGATTCAAACCAAACTTCTGCATCTTTTGGTTAAGGGTTCGACGTGGTAAATCCAACTCCTGCATCACCTCATTGATGCGTCCATGATGCCTGACTAAAGAATCATGTAGCACCTTACGTTCAAAGTTATGTAGCTGAATCGCCAACGGCACGCCCGCATGCGTCTCTTCGGTTGTTGAGGATGGTCGACTGGAGATAATTTCCATCACGGAGACGGTTTCATCCAATGCAAAACGCATCGCTACATTCCTAAGCTCACGTACGTTACCAGGCCAAGAGTAAGCAAGAATGGCCTTTCTATCAGCTTCACTCAGTGGACGACTCTCAGGGTTACTTTTCAGAGCAAAGTGTTCAAACAAGATCAACGCGTCTTCTTCTCGCTCACGTAGCGGTGGCAAATAGATCTGCGCCACATTGAGTCGATAATACAAATCCTGACGAAACTCATCATGATCATTGAGATCTTCTTTCGCGGCGGCGATCACTCTCAAATCAACTGAGATCTGCTGATTGCCCCCAACGCGCTCTACTGTATGTTCCTGTAATGAACGCAACACTTTCACCTGCATCGACAGCGGCATACTCTCGATTTCATCAAAGAACAAGGTGCCTTTATCCGCGTATTCCAATTTACCAATGCGCTTTTTACCCGCTCCGGTAAATGCTCCAGCTTCATGCCCAAACAGCTCACTTTCAAACAGGTTCTCAGGAATCGCGCCACAGTTGATTGGCACAAAATGATGGGTTCTACGTTGGCTTTCATTATGCAAACTGGTCGCTACTAGCTCTTTACCACAACCGGTTTCGCCGTAAATGATCACGTTAGTATCAATGCGCGCTAACTTGGCTACTTGTTCTCTAAGCTGTTGCATAACTCGGCTTCGCCCAATCAACACTTCTTCTAAGCCGCTAACGCTAGAAAGGTACTCTTGACGATCTTGAGTAGACGTTTGTGCGCGATAACTCTCAACCGCTTCGGTCACACGTTGAGATAAGCGCTCCGGTTGGAAAGGTTTCTCGATAAAATCGAACGCACCGTTTTGTAATGCGCCTACCGCCATATCAACGTCACCATGTCCGGTGATCAAGATAACTGGCGTTGGAATGTGATTGGCAATCAGGCTTTCTAGTATCGACAAACCATCGGTGTCTGGCAGGCGAACATCACTGACAATCGCATCAAATTCTTGGCTAAGAATGGCCGCTTTGCCCTCTTCGCCTAAACTGAATGCGGTCACGTCAAACCCTGCCAGTTGCAGCCATTGGCTGGTAGCCTGACGAACAATGTCATCGTCTTCGATAAGTGCAATTTTAGGGATGTCGTCAAAAGCCATGAGTTACTGCCTGCTTTATGGGGTAGGAAAGAAATCGCTCTTTATTAACGGTAGCAAAAACCACTGAGGAGAAAAGGAGCTAGATCTCACTTCTTACTTACAAGTCTTTAACATCCAACCAGTTAGGCGCACTCTTTAATGACTGTCGATGAGAACGCATTAGCTGAATGGAGTCAGTATGCAGCGCAAAAGGAATGGCAAAACATGGCTTGTGGTCGCAATTGCGGCAGTGCTGATGTTGTCTTGCTATAGCGCCAGCAGAGAGGTTGCCCGTCAGTGGTTGAGTGTACAAACTCAAACCGAAGCTCAACAAAAACTGCTCGACTATATTGGTGAAGTTCGTCGTGCACTTAAACGCTTCTATCACCTGCCTTACCTCGTCACCAACAATCCAGAAACCATCGCGTTTGTGAAAGGGAATCTGACTTATTACGAGCCGTTGCAAACCCAGCTGACTCAACTCGATAAAGCCGCCAATACGGAAGGTTGGCTAATCCTGTCTAACTCTGGCGAAGTATTGGTCTCAAGTTTGATCGAAGAGCGCTTTAGCCTGTCTGACCGAAAAGCCATTGTGGAACAAATTCACAATCAAGGCGGCGGTGTTTCCTTGGTGAACAAAACCAAAGGTTCGAGCCCGTTGTATTATCTTGCAGCCCCTATCTACAATGGTCTGAATATCGCTGGCATTGTGGTGGTGCAAATCAACCTTAGCTTATTAACCGAACAGACCATTACTAGCCAAGACATCATTACGTTGCAAAATCGCCAGCAACGCTTTTTCCTATCGAGTAGCTCGCTCTATAACGCTGACTGGTTTAACGAACCGAGCAACACCGTTCAGTTAGAAACGCAGCGCTTATACGACAACACCAACATCAGTGTGTGGACGCTCAACCAGCAACGCTACTTTGCGCACACCGTTAAATTGGATGATTTGAATTGGTACGTCAGCTACCTCACCCCTTCTAAGCCGATTCAACAAACCATCAACGTGATTGGTTGGAGCGTAGCGACGCTGCTCTTGTTGGTTGTATTACTCGTCATCATTGGTCTACAACGTCGCCAAAAACACATCAACCAACAACGAATTCAAGCCCTGCTGGAAGAGTCCCAACGCCGCTTGAAACAGATGATCAATAAGACCCACGTTGGTTTGCTATTGATTGATGAACAAGGTCAACTGTTCGATCTCAACCCAATGGCGAAGCGTTTGTTCTGTTTACCAGAAAGCGTCAATCGACATGCTTTTGCTTGGGAATTATTCGACGCAGGCAATCCCAATTCCACCACACTTAAGTTGCTCAAGGATTTACCTAAACATAAAGAGCTCGCAGAGATCAGCACGGTCGAAACCATTGCCAGACGCAGTGACGGAAGCGTCTTCCCTGTCTTGTTCTCGCTAACCAGTTTCCCTTGGCATGGCGAGCAGTATTTCCTTGCGACGATCATCGACATCAGCAAGCGGAAAAAAGCCGAGCAATCACTGCAACAGGTCAACCAAGAACTGGCGCAGCGGGTAGAAGAGCGTACTCAAGCGCTAAAAGAAGCACAAAGCCAATTAATTGAATCGAGCAAAATGGCCGCTTTGGGTCGCATGTCGAGCGCGATCACTCATGAGCTCAATCAGCCACTGACGGGCTTGCGCACCCTGCTCACCACGAACGAGCTACTAGCGGAACGCGGTGAAACCGAGATGATGAAAGCCAACAACGTATTGGTCCAGAAGCTGATTGATCGCATGGCAAGCATGACCAGTCAGTTAAAGACGTTCGCCTACAACAAACCAGAAAGCCTACAGGCGATTTCTCTTACCTCCGCACTCGAAGAGACCTTACGCGTTTATCAATCCCAATTAGACAAGGTGGATGTGCGTGTGCGCGTTCCTCATGATTTACCTAATATCATGGGTGAAGAACAACGACTGCTTCAGGTGCTCGGTAATCTTGTCTCGAATGCGCTAGACGCAATGAACAATACCACCAACCCGCAGCTCAGCTTGATCGTCAACCCAACCAGCAATCAGGTCGAACTGATCATCAGTGATAATGGCTGCGGCGTGTCGGATGAGATGCTTGAATCCATGTTCGAACCCTTCCAAACCTCAAAGAAAATTGGTGAAGGATTGGGGCTGGGTTTAGCGATTACGGCCAACAATATGCGTGATATGAACGGACAAATTACTGTGCATAAGAATGAACAAAATGGGCTGACTTTCACTTTATTGTTCAAATCAGCCTAAGGTGATATTGATTACAAAATCATCATTAGAACTAGGCATCCCCGCTGTTTGAGAAAAACACGATCTCGATACAAGAATCCCTCCTTGACCTACACTATTCTCAAGCAAATAAGACGAATAACTTCCGAACGATAAAGAGTGAGAAACATGATTAAGTTTCCTGAACATTTTCTTTGGGGCGGTGCCATTGCTGCAAACCAAGTAGAAGGGGCGTGCAACCTTGGGGGTAAAGGGTTATCGACATCAGACATGCTGCCAAACGGTATTTTGAGTCCGCATCAAACCCGTGAAGAGCGTACACCGGGTATCAAAGACGTGGCGATCGACTTCTACAATCGCTATCCAGAAGACATCGCGCTGTTCAAAGAGATGGGCTTTAACTGTCTGCGCCTATCTTTAGCTTGGAGCCGCATCTTCCCGAACGGGGACGAGTTAGAACCGAACGAAGAAGGTTTGGCGTTCTACGATAAAATTTTTGACGAACTTGCCGAGCACAACATCCAACCTTTCGTGACCTTATCTCACTACGAAATGCCTTACGCACTGGTTGAAAACTATGGCGGTTGGGGCGATCGTCGCGTCATCGAATTCTTCGAACGTTATGCTCGCACAGTGCTGGAACGCTACAAAGACAAAGTGAAGCTGTGGTTAACGTTCAACGAAATCAACATGTCTCTACACGCACCATTTACTGGTGTTGGTTTGCAAGAAGACGCCAATGAACAAGATATTTACCAAGCGATTCACCACCAGCTAGTCGCAAACGCAAAAGCGGTAAAACTGTGTCAGCAAATCGTACCAAACGGCAAGATTGGTAACATGCTGCTTGGCGCAATCAACTACCCATACACCTGTAATCCTGATGACGTGCTGGCAGCAATGCATGAAAACAACAAGTGGTTGTTCTTCGGTGATGTGCAAACACGTGGTCAGTACCCTGGCTACATGAAGCGTTACTTCCGTGAAAACGGCATCGAAATTCAGATGGAAGCAGGCGACTTAGAAGAAATTGCATCGGCAAGTGTCGATTTCATCTCATTCAGCTACTACGCAAGTGGCTGTGCAAGTGCAGACCCGAAACAGAAGGAAGTAGGTAACATCGTCGATAGCGTACCAAACCCATATCTTGAGAAGAGCCAATGGGGCTGGTTGATCGATCCAAAAGGCCTGCGCATTCTGCTGAACTTCCTTCACGATCGCTACCAAAAACCACTGTTTGTCGTAGAAAACGGCTTAGGTGCACGTGATGAAATCGATGAAAACGGTGAGATTCAAGATGATTACCGCATCGCTTACTTGAACGACCACCTTGTGCAAGCACACGAAGCGATTCTGGATGGCGTTGAGTTGATGGGCTTTACCAGCTGGGGGCCAATCGATTTGGTCGCGAATTCAACCGCTGAGATGAGCAAACGTTACGGCTTTATCTATGTCGATCGTCATGATGATGGGCAAGGAACGCTAGAACGTAAACGTAAGAAAAGCTTTTTCTGGTATCAAGACGTGATTCGTACTTCAGGCGGTTCATTGAAAAGCTAAGCCTGTTGTCTAGGTATAAAGTGCAACTAGGCATTCGCCTAAACCATCAAGCCCTGCAATTGCAGGGCTTGAATTTTAAGGTGTTTATTCATTTAGAGATTAAACTGCAATCTCTCCACCGTCTTCACGGCGAATAACCACTGTCGCCGCTCGTGGGCGCACAGAAACACCAGCAGGCGTTTCTTCGGCTGCATCTTCACTGTATGGCCAGTTACCTGGGTGCTGAATATTCACAAACAATGATTTGTAATCAGGGCTGATGGTAAAGCCTGTTACTTCACAACCATTTGGTCCGACAAAGAAGCGTTTCAATTCAGCTTGATTATCCGCACCAATCACAGCTTGATCACCATTCTCATCTGTTAGCTTAGATGGAACAACAGCCAACATTTGATCATTGGTGTAAGACGTGACTTCATCTGCGCCGTTATCAGTCTGAATCCACAAAATACCACGGCCATCAAACGCTAATCCGTCTGGGCTCGCAAACTGGTTTAACTCATTCAAGCCAGAACGGTTGGTATCTGCATCACCATTTGCTGGCGAACCAAACACAAAGATATCCCAAGTAAAGTCAGTTGCTGAAGCACCTTCATCCCAACGAATAACATGACCAAACTTATTATTCAAACGTGGATTCGCAGGATTGGTTTCATCTGTACGGCGCGTATTGTTCGTCAATGTTAAATATACTGAACCCGTGAATGGATCAACCGTACACCACTCTGGTCGATCCATTGGTGTTGCCCCAACTAAATCCGCCGCACCCGCAGTATTGATGATAATTTCAGCCAGTGAATCAAAGTGATCCGCTAACGTACCACCAGCGGTTGTTACGCTATCAAGCGTTAATGGTAACCAAGTACCTGTGCTGTCTTCATTGAAGCGCGCCACATACAGTGTGCCTTCGTCCATGTACTTGTCACCCATCGCCAAGCGGTTATCAGGGTTAGCATCTGCTGGATCCCACGCTGCCGCAGATTCAAATTTGTATAGGTATTCAAAGCGAGAATCGTGGCCAGAATAAAATACCACTGGTTTGCCTTCTTCAAGCTTACCGAAAGTACAGCCCTCGTGACGGAAACGACCTAGCGCAGTACGTTTCTTCGCACGTGAGTTTTGCGTGTAAGGGTCAATCTCGACAATGTAACCGTGACCATTGGCTTCATTACGGTAATCATCCATCGCACTTGCTCCTGTTGGAGCCACATTAAAGCGAGAGAACTCATCAAGACGCTCTTCTGAATTTCCTGCTAATGTCTCCCACAAGTAGCGTGTACTTTGATCATCGACACCAATGCGATCTTGCTCTTCTGTACGAGTCCCGGCATTAACAAAGTAACCTGGCCAGTTCTCTTCACACGTTAAGTACGTGCCCCACGGCGTGTAGCCGTTGCCACAGTTGTTTAACGTACCACGCGCTTGGCTGCCATCTGGCGAGAAACGAGTGACAGTTAAAGATGTGTGGGCCACCGGGCCAGACAAATCCATGACTGTCGCACCAGTATAACGACGGTTTAGTGGATCGGTATCAACCAACTTCCACATGTTGTCTTCCAGTTGAATGCGAACCACTGACACACCGTGCGCGTTAATCTCTTTGCGCACTTCATCTACAATGGTACGTACGCCATTTTCAACCGTCGGACCATTTGGATGCAGTGCTGATGTGTCGATGTACTCGTGGTTAATACATAGCAAGCCATCTGTAGTGCTATCGTTCAATGGGAAAAAATGCATGCCGTCATGGTGCATGCCTAGCGCATTTAACTGATCGGTACTGGTGTTGGTACCATCATTTTGCCATGCGCTGCCTTGCGCATTAAGTGGTGTTCCCCAAGGTACTAGTACTTGTGCGGTGTAGCCTTGTGGAATTGAAACTGCGTCAGTGAGTGAGCCAGGGATAGATTCAAAGTTAAGAACGGCTTTAGATGCGCCCGAACCACTGCTTACTGTACTCCCTGAGTCAGACGAGTTACAACCAGCCAATCCGAAAGCACCAAACGCTGTCATCGCACTGATACCTAAACCACCTTTTAGAATGCTGCGTCGAGATAGGCTCGCTTCTAATACTTCTTCAAATGGTTTGTTTTCACTTTGGTTATAACGCGTCGCGTCAAAGGTTTCCTTGCTCATTTTTACTTTCCCGATCTTATAGTTTAATTAATAAATAAGTGATTAGTTGAACGGCAAGAAGTTTGGATAAGAAAAATGACAAAAGTGCTTAAAACATATGAAACTTGTGTTTCAACAATACTGCAAACCAACCAACACAGCTAACGAAGCAATTAAATTCTGGTCACATAATCACCAACTGTATCGCTTCATTCTGATTTTACTTGGGCTAAAGTATGATAGAAGGTATAAGGTGTACGAAATCAAATCATCTACGAGAGATAATCATGAAATTAGACAAGATCGATAACAAGAGCCGTCGTATCCGTAAAAAGCTGTTCTTAGGTGAGTTCGCAATCCTAGGTTTCGAGATCAGCTGTGAAACAGACATTAACGACTTCGACCGTTACGATGCATTCGTTGATGACTTTATCGACTACATTGACGAGCTTGGTCTTTGCTTCGGTGGCGGTGGTCTAGAACTGTTTGAAGGCTTCCTATGTTCTACTAACCGTTACGGCAGTGCGACTGAAGAACAGAAAGCGCAAGTTATCAAATGGTTAGAAGCACGCCCAGAAGTGAAAAGCGCGCAAGCGGGCGAACTAGTTGACGCCAACTACCTGTAACTAAAGGGCAACCTGTAATACGCAGAGCTCAATAAATGGTAGAGAAAGCTGGTCTTAAGACTGGCTTTTTTATTTTTGGAAGAATGCGATATTAAAAATAGGGTGCTTGGGAAGTTGCGCGGAGTGATTGTGGCATTTTTGAGCTGGCAATCAACGGGAAACTGCGTTCCACAGCCAGCTCGTGCCTTTAGGTATAATTAACTATGATTTTTTAGCTGGGGCGTCTTTCGTGTCTTTCCAGTATTGAATACGCACACGATGTAGCTGAGCTCTTCTAGTCTTTTTCATAGTAAAGTCCCTCATCTTATATAAGTAACGCTCCTCATGGAGCTTATTGTCTAAGGTCGTATCCCCTTCAATCTATAAGGGAATCAATCATTTAACCGTGACCAATTTCACAACATAATGATAATTACCGATATCTTGCAGCCTGTTTTTACTGGCAAACGGCATATTATCTATCTGACACAGTTAACTTACTCACCAGATATGACAGAAAAATGGCAATCAAGTTCCCTACTTATACTGTCATTGAATCTTAATAAGGATTAACAAGGTGGGCATTTCAGATTTACCATACTGTTTATAAAAACCGCAAGAATTTTTATTTCTTTTCAAACAAATCTCTACTCAAGATCAATTCACTTTCATCTTTATCGTCTCCCTTTTAACGCATTGTGATCCAGTTCAATCCACAGAACTCGGAACAAAAAGCGCACATTAATACATTCACCACCAAACTTGTGCGAGATCTCTTACAAGAGTTGTAAGCAAATAGATTAATCACCTCTAAGATCAATGCCAGAAAAAAACATTAAATATATGATTTAAAAGTAATATTTAAATTCACTTAAAATAATAAGTAAAAATAATTTAGAAAAGTTAATTGAGTCAAATCAGCAAAACATCAATACTCAACTTGTCGACAGGATGTTGGCGGGAACAGGAAAAAAGCCTAAAGGATTGGGTATCTTCAGGATGAAGATTTGATAGCTTAGGATGAGTTGTCAGCAAGGAAGTAGTTAAGCTCTAGGATAGAGTTCGCCCGTCAGGATGATAGGCAAGAATGGACACCGCTAGGAAGGCGATGAACAAGGAACTCGGTTAAAGGACTTAGCCACAATCAAGGATAGATGCAGGGAGCACCTATTAGTAGCTGGATTGCTGCGAAAAAGAATAAGCCCCGTCTGGGAAACCAGGCGGGGTTTTATTTTGTCTGTAATGTATTGATAGCGATTCATCTTTATCGTTTAAGTCTTCTCTGTTTTCATAAAACACCGTGCTATCATTTTCTTTACGTCTCCCAACGAAGCTCTCAGAAAATCACACACTATGCTTAATCCTGTTTGGTTACATACATTTAAGACATTGATTGAAGTCGGTCATTTTACGCAAACTGCAGAAAAACTTTTTATGACTCAGCCTGGCGTCAGCCAACACATCAAAAAATTAGAGCAAAGTTGTCAGCATGCCTTGATCAAGCGCGAAAACAAAAGCTTCGAATTAACCGAACAAGGCAGGATTGTCTACGCATATGCGCTCGAGTTAGAAGATAGAGAGAAGAAGCTGCTCGAAGAGCTCAGTTTTGATGATGCGTTTTCAGGCCACTGTAAACTGGCTTGTTCTGGTGCAATGGCGTTAATGTTGTATGGGCCCATTTTGGAGAAGCAAAAACAGCACCCGAGCTTATCGTTACATTTAGAAGCCGCGCCAAATCAATCTATTCTCAACGCCATAACGCAAGGGCACATCGATATTGGTATCGTGACTGATGTTCCCAACAAAGGTCTGTTTCACAGTGAGCGAATTGGTAAAGAGAGGTTGTGCTTGGTTCTGCCAAAGCATTATCAAAATAAGCAGATAACGCCACAACTCTTGCATGACTGTGGTGTCATTAGCCACCCTGATGCTGAGCATTACATGACGCTGTTTTTTGACCAGTGTGAAGAACCACAGCTCCAAGAAATTAAGATGAGCGATTTACCATTATCCGGCTACGTAAATCAATTGAGCCAAATTTTGCTACCTGTCAGCAAAGGACTTGGCTTCACCGTGCTGCCTCAAAGTGCGGTCGACAATTTTCCGCTAAAAGACACGTTACACATTGCTCAATTGAAAAACACTGTATGTGAAGAGCTATTTCTAGTTCGTAAGCGCAGTCGTGCTCTACCTCTGCGCTATCAGACCATCAAAGAAGTGTTATTGGATGTGATCGGTGGTGCGCATCAATGATGTTAGCCACTCTTCGCTGGTAATGCGTTTGTCTTGGCAATCCACCCAATATGGTTTGCCAGATAACCAGCTCTTTGACGCGACCTCTTTTATAAACACATCCACGGAATCAACGTCATCTTTGGCGTAATCCCATTTATTGCGCATGTGTTCTGCCGCTTCTTGATTAGTGTACGCCTTGCCGTTGCGGATAAAGGTGCAAGAGGATTGCTCAACTCGTTTTATCAACGTCGAAATATCTTGCTCTACCCCTGCTAGTGCAAAGGTAGGCAGAATGCTTAATGTAAGTAACAACGTCCACTTTGCTTTCATCGCACCTTTATCCTTATCCCTGACCACATAACTACTAATAGTAACTACTGATAAGTGACTTAACTATTCTGGTGTTTGACTGTTTAGCTCAGCAATTATTGCCACCATGCCTGAGCAGGCTGAGGCTCCGCAATCGCCAAGCGTTGACCAATCTCAGGGCTCACTAACGTTACACCGCGCTCTTCACTAATATCTAACGCGCGTTGCATTGGCTCATTCCAATCGTGCATTGATAAATCAAACGTGCTGTTATGGATCGGCATCATCACTTTGCCCTGCACATCGATGTGTGCTTGAACGCTTTGCTCTGGGAACATGTGAATGTCTGACCAGAGTTCATTGTACGCACCTGTTTCAATCATGGTGAAGTCAAACGGACCGTACTTTTCGCCAATCTCTTTAAAGCCATTGAAGTAACCAGAGTCACCACTGAAGAACACTTTGTGTTGTTGTGCATTGATAACCCAACTGCCCCACAGAGTCGTATCGCGGTCTGTCAAACCTCGACCAGAGAAATGCTGAGTCGGAGTTAGTGTATATTCAATGCCGTCAACAGAGTGTGACTCCCACCAGTCTAGTTCGATCACTTTCTCTTTGGGTACACCCCAATTCACCAGTAATTGGCCAACTTTTAACGGCACCAAGAAAGTGCCCACCTTGTCGCCTAGCACTTTAATAGAAGCTTTATCTAGGTGATCGTAATGGTCATGACTGATCACCACCACATCGATAGTTGGCAAATCTTCTATCGTGATGGGAGTTTTGTGAAAACGTTTTGGCCCAGCCCATTTCACAGGAGACGCGCGATCACTGAATACAGGGTCGGTCATCACCAGTTTTCCATCGAGCTTCATTAATACGCTTGAGTGACCCAGACGATAGATGAGGTCATCTTGCTCTTCTAACAGTTGCCGCGCTGTGATCGCATGCACTGGAATTTCAATCGTTGGTGTTGGGTTAAGGCGCCCAGTCGTAAAATACGCTTTCATGATTTCGAACATGTCGCCCAAACCGCTTTTGTATTCCAACTCTGTATTTGCAAATTTGTCCGGGTATGTTGGCGCTTTTTCAGTATCAACATTAGAACAAGAAATCATGGATGTACCCATCGCGAACGCTCCTACTGTGGCTAGCAAAGTTTTTTTCATAAAAAGTTAACCCGAACAAAAGTAAACTACACAGTGCAGTTTACATTCTAATTATCAAAAGTAAACTACTTAGTGTAAAATAGATCAAGAAATGATCTTCTTAAATTAGCAAGCTTATGAATGTAAAAAGAAAAAGTCGTAGCGAAACCAAAAGAGAAGCCATCTTATGCGCGGCAAGGCAAGCGTTCCAAGAGTTTGGGGTGCAAAACACCAGCATGGATAAGCTCTCTGCAATCGCACAAGTCTCTAAGCGCACGGTCTATAATCACTTCCCTTCTAAGGAAGCGATCGTGACGGAGTTGCTGACTGAGCTTTGGCGTTCGTCAATGATGGAAAGCGATATTAAACGCTTGGCCACTCTGCCACTCAAAGATCAATTGATTGAATTACTCTACAGCGAGATCATTGTGGTAACGGAACCAAACTATATTGAGCTGGCAAAAGTGGCATTTGGGCACTTCTTATTTAAGCCGGAAGATCTCAAAGAACAAGCAGAACAAATGTCGAAACAGGAAACCGCCCTATACCGCTGGCTTACTGAGAAATCGAACAGTGGCGCTTTGCAAATTGATGATGTACATATAGCAAGCACTCAATTGCACAACTTACTTAAAGGCAGTGCATTCTGGCCGCAGTTAATGGGAATTCGCCCCTCTTTGTCGAATGAAGAATCTAGGCTGTTAGCTACCCAAACGGCGGAACTTTTTTTAAGTCACTATCAAAACAGCTAAAAACAGCGGTCAAATTGGCCGCTTTTTTAAGCGATAATTCGTGACAAAGCGATGAAATTTTTGCTCAATTTTATTTATCTCACCCTTGACAGTCTCATACCGCAAGGCGTGAGCGTTCGATAAAATATTTTTGTCGTGTCGACGATGCTTTTTCGTTTTCATCTCACAAAAAAACGCCCTAAGGTGCGCACCTCTGACGACGTGGTTGTTCAACCACAATTCTAAATCGTTGAAGTAAGTAGGTTATGTCATAACATGATCACCTGCCTACTGCATTCTATGCTCTATACTTATATTTTAATTTGGTACTGACTTACTAAGGAATTGCCATGCGTATTGCTATTCTCTCTCGTAATGAGAATTTATATTCAACCATGCGCCTAAAACAGGCGGGTGAAGAACGTGGGCATCAAATCGATGTGATCGACACGCTTCACTGTTATATGGACATTACGAGCAACAACCCTAAGATCCGCTACAAGGGTGAAGAATTACCGCAATACGATGCTGTTATTCCACGTATTGGGGCATCTATTACGTTTTACGGCACTGCTGTTGTACGTCAGTTTGAAATGATGGGTACATTTTGTGTCAACGAATCTGTCGCGATCAGCCGCTCTCGTGACAAGTTGCGCTCATTACAACTGCTATCACGTAAAGGCATCGGTTTGCCACGCACTGGCTTTGCTCACCATCCTGACAACATTCAGGACGTGATCAAAAACGTTGGTGGCGCACCTCTAGTGATTAAATTGCTAGAAGGCACTCAAGGCATTGGTGTTGTACTTGCTGAAACAAATAAAGCGGCAGAAAGCGTGATTGAAGCTTTCATGGGTTTGAAAGCTAACATCATGGTGCAAGAATTTATCGAAGAAGCAAAAGGCGCGGACATCCGTTGTTTTGTTGTCGGTAATAAGGTGATTGCCGCAATGAAGCGCCAAGCAAAAGAAGGCGAGTTCCGTTCTAACCTTCACCGTGGTGGCTCTGCACAACTCGTGCGTTTGAGCAAAGAAGAGCGTGCGACCGCTGTAAATGCAGCGAAAGTGATGGGCTTGAACCTTTGTGGTGTGGATATCCTTCAATCTAAAAATGGCCCAGTGGTAATGGAAGTGAACTCTTCCCCTGGTCTAGAAGGCATCGAACTAGCAACTGGTAAAAACATTGCAGGTATGATCTTCGATTTTATCGAGAAAAACGCTAAGCCAAATTCAAACCGTACTCGCGGTAAAGGTTGATTTTTGTTTAACGCACAAGAGAGCCAAAAACCGGCTCTCTTGTTACTCGTCGCTAGGATGACACTATGAATCAGAAAATGATCATTGGGAATGCCGAATCTATTTGCTTGCCAGAGTTAGGGATTACTCACCTTGAAGCGCGTATTGATACAGGCGCTCAAACCTCTTCATTACATGTAGACAATATTGATTGCTTTGAAAAAGATGGTCAGTCTTATGTTGCATTCGATCTGCACCCAGATGTATACCATTTAGAACAAGTGGTTCGCTGCACAGCGAAACTAAAAGCAAACCGTAAGGTTAAATCTTCTAACGGTACTTTTGAGCACCGCTGCGTGATCACGACGATGCTGCGTATGGGCGACCAACAATGGCCAATCGACATTACGTTGACTAACCGTGAAAAAATGACTTACATGATGTTGTTAGGTCGTCAAGGCATGGCAGACAAAGTGCTCGTTGATCCTAGCCAATCTCACTTATTGGCATCTTAACCCCGTAGCTTCAGATGAGTGATCGAACGTTTTTGTTGAGCATCACTCGTCTGGCTTTATCTTCGCCTACTTCCTACGAAATAACGCAAACAACAATCCCTTCGCTTTAACTTTTGTCACTCGCCAGTGCGTCATTGGCTTAGTCGGCGCTGTATTCAAAATGTGCTGATACGCTTTTTCATCCAAAGTCACCTCTCCCCCATGTGCCAGAAGCAAACATTGCGGATTCATCTCAAACACACGCTTTAATGATTGCCGATATTGATTCGGATGAAATATGGGAAACGGCGCAATCAGATGCTTTTTCACCTGCACCATTAAATCCGCCACATACAGCACATCTTGTTCAGAATGATAAACCGACAGATCTCGATCAGTATGCCCTAGCGTTTCTAGCACCTGCCAATCATCAAATCCAGGAATAAACTCTCCATCAATAAGTTCAATATCTGGCTTTAACTTGCGGGAATACCACAGGTTTTGCTTTGGTTTACGCATCCGATTCGCCATCCAGCGTGCTAACATTAAATCGGTCAAATGCATTAGCCAACCGTCTACACCGCTATACCACTGGCTCTCTCGCTTTGCGGCCAATAGCTTACATCCTGTTAAATCACGTAGTTTGTGCGCACCACCAGCATGGTCTGGATGCATGTGGGTCACAACAACCAACTTTAGGTCAGAAAAAGGACGATGGAGTTGATGTTCAATAAAGTCTTTAAGATGAGGGATGTCTGCTCGACTGGCACCATCAAGCAACAATAATTTATCGGAATATTCGGCGAGATACATGGTCTGAATGTACCCCTGAATTCTGTGCAGCTGCAAAATATGTCCTTATTTTAGTGAGATGCTTCATGACCGAATCCTTACTGGTCAGACCAACTATAACAGCAGAATGGACGCTTCGGTAAACAAATATTCACACGTAGCGACGACAACAAATCATAATCGAGATGATAGATTTTAATCATTAGACTCAAGGGCCCTTTTATCCGTTAATGCGCGCACACGGAGTTCGTGTCAGGGTATGAGGTAAATACCTCATGATTTGCTTTTTTGTACTTTTCCTTCTAATTAATTAAGGAGTTAAGTACATTTTTGTGAGAATCGAGTTGGAAAAAGCAACTAAATTAGACCGCATCCGCGCGGACTACAACGTTCACTACTGGAGCCAAGGTTTCTACGGCATTGATGACCAAGGCGAAGTATATGTATCACCACGTAGTGATCGTGCACATCAAATCCCTTTCAGCGCTATTGTAAATGAGCTAGAAGCGAAGCAGTTAAATCTGCCTGTATTAGTACGCTTCCCGCAAATCGTGCACCAACGTGTGCATGGTATTTGCCACGCATTCAACCAAGCAATTGAAGAATACCAATATCCAAACAAATACTTGTTGGTGTACCCAATTAAAGTAAACCAACAACGTGAAGTGGTGGATGAAATTCTAGCGAGCCAAGCTCAACTAGAAACCAAGCAGCTTGGTCTTGAAGCGGGTAGCAAGCCAGAGTTGTTGGCGGTACTTGCATTGGCTCAACAAGGTAGCTCCGTGATCGTGTGTAATGGCTACAAAGACCGTGAGTATGTGCGTCTTGCACTGATCGGTGAAAAGCTGGGTCACAAGGTATTCATCGTACTAGAGAAGCTTTCTGAGCTGGATCTGGTACTAGAAGAAGCGAAAAGTTTGGGTGTAAAACCGCGCCTTGGTTTACGCATTCGCCTCGCCTCTCAAGGCGCAGGGAAATGGCAAGCAAGTGGCGGTGAAAAATCGAAGTTTGGTTTATCAGCATCGCAAGTGCTTAGCGTTATTGAACGTCTTAAACGCGAAGGCAACCTAGACGCGATGCAACTGGTTCACTTCCACCTTGGTTCACAGATGGCAAACATCCGTGATGTACGCAATGGTGTGAACGAGTCTGCACGTTTCTACTGCGAACTACGCGCACTCGGTGCAAACATCGAGTACTTCGATGTGGGCGGCGGCTTGGCAGTGGATTATGACGGCACACGCAGCCAATCATCGAATTCGATGAACTACGGCCTTGCAGAATACGCACGTAATATCGTGAACACAGTGGGCGATGTGTGTCTGCAATACGAACAACCAATGCCAGTGATCATTTCGGAATCGGGTCGCTCGCTAACAGCGCACCACGCTGTATTGATTTCTAACGTAATTGGTACCGAGTCGTACCTACCGGAAGAAGTACATGAGCTTGATGATGACGCTCCGCTTTTGCTACAAAACATGTGGCGAAACTGGGAAAACTTACAAGATGGTACAGACGCTCGTGCGTTAATTGAGATTTACAATGATACCCAAAGTGATTTGGCAGAAGTGCACTCTCAATTTGCTACAGGCGTGCTTAACTTGGAACAACGTGCGTGGGCAGAACAATTGTCACTACGCATTTACTTCGAATTAAGCCGAAAGATGAGCACTAAGAATCGCTTCCACCGTCCGATTCTGGACGAGTTGAGCGAACGTCTTGCAGATAAGTTCTTCGTGAACTTCTCTCTCTTCCAATCTCTACCAGATGCTTGGGGTATTGATCAGGTGTTCCCTGTTCTGCCACTTTCTGGTCTTGGCGAGGCGGAAGAGCGTCGTGCAGTGATGTTGGACATCACATGTGACTCTGATGGCGCGATCGATCACTACGTTGATGGTCAAGGCATCGAGAGCACGCTACCTGTACCAGCTTGGAGCAAAGACAAACCGTACCTAATGGGCTTTTTCCTAGTAGGCGCATACCAAGAAATCCTTGGTGACATGCACAACCTATTTGGTGATACCCACAGTGCTGTAGTCAATGTTGATGAACGTGGTCAATTTGAGATCAGTTACATCAACGAAGGTGATAGTGTAGAAGACATGATGCGCTACGTTCATATCGACGTGGATGCGATTCGTGACAATTATAAACAATTGGTTTCACAGCGAGTTGAAGCCAATGAACAAGCACAAATCCTAGCAGAACTAGAACAAGGTCTAGCAGGATACACCTATTTAGAGGACTTCTGATATGAATGATTTGTTTACTAAAACTGATTATTCGCTTTACTCCAACTCTATGTCGTTTTTACGTCTGCCGTACATTCGTAACCCGGTATCGGCAGACGCAGACGTTGTGGTGTTGGGAGTCCCTCTGGACATGGCAACATCTGGTCGTCCAGGTGCGCGTATGGGTCCAGATGCAATTCGCCGTGCCTCAGTCAACTTGGCATGGGAAGGTAAGAAGTTCCCTTGGAGCTTCAACGTATTGGATAAACTGAAAGTGATCGACGCAGGTGATCTCGTGTTCGATTGCGGTGATGCGGAAGATTTTACTTACCGCCTTGAAGCGGCAACCTGTGAAATTCTAAAAAGTGGTAAAACCATGTTGGGATTGGGCGGTGACCACTTCATCACGCTACCTATCCTGCGTGCCTATGCGAAGCATCATGGCCAAATGGCTTTGATTCACTTTGATGCTCATACGGACACCTATGCAAATGGCAGTTCATACGACCACGGTACGATGTTCTACCATGCGCCGAAAGAAGGTTTGATCTCAGCAAAGAACTCAATACAAATCGGCATTCGTACGGAGTACAAACAGCAAGATCACGGCTTCAATGTGATTAATGCGATGCAAGCGAATGACATGTCGGTGAACGAGATCCTAGAAGAAATTCGTCGCACCGTCGCAGACAAGCCAGTATATGTCACTTTTGACATCGACTGCTTAGACCCGGCCTTCGCACCGGGAACTGGTACACCAGTTTGTGGTGGCTTGAACTCAGACAAAGCGCTGAAAATTATTCGTGGTTTAGCCGGCATGAATATCGTGGGTATGGATGTTGTCGAAGTATCGCCTCCATACGACCACAGTGATGTTACCGCACTAGCGGGAGCAACCATCGCACTAGAAATGCTTTACGCATACGCATCTGAGCGCGAATAGACATAATCATTTCTAAGGGAGCTTCGGCTCCCTTTTCTTTCTGATGCCTTCCTCTACCTTTTATTCACTCGTTTCATCTTGAACTCAGATCAACCGAGCAGACGCTTTATTTTTGCACTTTAACCATTAAAACCAGTTACCTATAAGGCTCATTCTATTCACGAAAAGTAAAAGATTTAACGTAATTAGACAAAGAAATGCACCGCTTTTTGAAAACAAAATCGGATTAGTTTTTCTAATTGAAATCATAGATTTTTATCTTGCTCAACTTCACACTTTTCGATTGCTAATTATACAAGCAAGCACTATTATCTCGCGCAAATACCCCCGCAAAACAAGAATTCAGTTGGCACTCTGTAAAAGAGCGCTAAGGGTTTTTACGTCTTAAATTTTTTGGAGAGATACGCAAATGTCTGCTTCGTTTCCATTAGCGAAACTTACCTTTTTAATCGCTATATTGACTGCCGTGGGTCAAATGACCCAGACAATGTACGTGCCTTCAATCGGTCATATGGCGGGCGAGTTTTTGGTATCTGCGTCATCACTTCAAGCTGTGATGGCTTGTTACCTAATCCCATATGGCTTGTCGCAATTTGCGTATGGCACACTATCGGACCGCTTGGGACGCAAACCGATCATCATCGTCGGGCTGCTTATCTACATCGCGGGTACACTGGTAGCATTATTTGCACATCAATTTGAATGGTTCTTGATTGGTAGCTTTATCCAAGGCTTAGGTATTGGCTGCGGCGGTGCGATGTCACGCACTCTGACTCGCGATTGCTTTGAAGGCTCTGATCTACACAGAGCAAACAGCTTAATTAGCATGTGTGTGATTTTCTCACCATTAATGGCACCAGTATTAGGCGGTTACCTAACAGAAGCTTTCGGATGGCGGTCGAGCTACTTGTTCTTAGCGCTATTTGCTATCGCAGTTGTGATCACCATGATGACAAGCATGATGGAGACGCTACCAAAAGAGAAACGTAAATTCGAACCAGTAGCCAAAAGCTACAAACACGTTTTGTCTGACCGTCGATTTCAAGGCTTTTTGATTTGCCTGGTTGCAACATTCGCTGGTGTGGGTGTATTCGAAGCGGCGGCTGGGGTGTTATTGGGTGGGGTATTAGAATTACCTGCAACAACGGTAAGTTTGCTGTTTATATTGCCGATCCCAGGTTACTTGGTGGGCGCAGGCTTATCTAGCTACATCGCAAGACGTCGCTCTGAGCGTCGTGCTTTAAACGTAGGCTTGGTCTCTATTTTTGTGGGCTCTGCTATTGTGCTCATCCCAGGCTTGTTTGGTTTGACCACGGCGTTAACGCTGGTTGGAGGCGCAACCGTGTACTTTTTGGGTGCGGGTATTCTCTTCCCAGCAGCAACAACTGGAGCGATTGCGCCATTCCCATACCATGCAGGAACAGCAGGCGCGACATTGGGTGGCATGCAAAACTTGGGGGCAGGTGTCGCAACTTTGCTCGCGTCACTATTTCCAGCGCATAACCAGATGCCTTTGGGCATTTTGATGATGGCAATGTCGGTAATTGCAATGCTTGGGTTAATGTGGGTGAATCGAGCACACAATCACTCAAACGAAGTACCGCAAGTTATCTGATCATTATCAGCTTACTTTCAAAATCCAAAAGGGACACACTCAACAAGTGTGTCCCTTTTTTCATATCACACTATATCGATTTCCCGATGAGAATGATTTAACTTTCGAATTGATATTTGTTAAAAATAACAGCTGCTTACACAATGTGTTTTCAGCTCTCTTCAAATTGAGTATCCAACTCGGAAATATTGAGGATTCTCACTTTTTCGGTATACCCCATAACAAAGAATGGACAACTGAAAACCACTAACAAAATGAAAGCCCAGCCCTCAGGATGAGGCCACTTGGGTGTACAATAAGGATAAAATCAGATGCGTTTCACTTTAACTACGTTGGCCGTCTCGGTCGCGCTTGTCGCCGGATGCAGCAATCAAGGAATTCCTAGCATGACTCAATACTCCCAAACACAGATCGTTGCTCAACAAACTCAAGCTCCGGTTGCGAAAAAAGTCCCTCACGCGATGACTATTCATGGCGATACCCGCGTTGATAACTACTACTGGATGCGTGACGACGAACGTAAAGACCCTGAAATTTTACAGCACCTAGAGAAAGAAAATCAGTACGCAGAAACCGTTCTAAAGCACACTGAAACACTTCAAGATACGCTATTTGAAGAAATTAAAGGGCGTATCGCAAAAGACGACAACTCAGTACCTGTTCGTAAAGGCAACTACTTCTACTCCAGTGAAGTGACCGGAGATAACGAGTACGAAGTCCATTTGCGAGCTAAAGACTTTGCAGGCAAAGACAAACAAATCATTTTAGATGTCAATGAACTAGCAAAAGAACATGAATTTTTCAGTATCGGCGGCCTATACGTTAGTCCGAATGAAAACTTATTGGCGTATGGCGAAGACACATTAAGCCGCCGCGTGTACACCCTTAAGATCAAAGACCTGACAACAGGCAATTACCTACAAGATGAAATCGAAGGGGCCTCAAGCGCTGTCGCATGGCAGAACGATAACAACGCCTTTTACTACATCAAAAAAGATCCACAGACCTTATTGGGCTACCAAGTTTATCGTCATGTATTGGGCACACCACAAAGCAGCGATGAGCTGATTTTTGAGGAAACCGACAGCGCCTATTACACCTCACTAAGCAAAAGCAAAGATGGCGAAGATATTTATATCTGGCATTCGAGTACAGAAACCAGTGGGGTCTCTATTATTGATGCGAACAACCCTAAAGCAAAGGCGAAACCGTTCTATCCTCGTGAAGATGGCATTGAATACAGTATTTCTAAGCTAGGCGATTGGTACTACATTTATACTAACTATCAAGCCGTCAACTTCCGTTTGATGAAAGTTCATCAAAATGACATGCATGACCGCTCTAAATGGCAAGATGTGATTGCGGCAGACAACAACACTCAACTTGTCGACTTCGAGTTATTCGATGATCACATCGTCTATGAGCAGCGCTCTAACGGCCTAGCAAGCGTCACTGTACGTCAGCTTTCAACAGGAAAAGAATTCCCCCTCACATTTAATGACGATGCGTTTGCTGCCTATTTGACAGGTAACCTAGAGCTGGATAACGAGAAAGTTCGTATTTATTACAGCAGTTTAACCACTCCAGGAACCTACTACGATTTCGATCTAAAAACGGGCGGGTCAGAAGTCATGAAGCAAACACCTGTACTTGGTGATTTTAATCCTAACAATTACCAATCAGAACGCATCATGGTCACAGCCCGTGACGGTAAAGAAGTACCCGTTTCTTTGGTGTATCGTAAAGACTTATTTAAGAAAGATGGTACGAATCCACTCTACCAATATGGTTATGGATCTTATGGCGCAACCATTGAGCCAACTTTCCGCTCGACACGTTTGAGTCTGTTGGATCGCGGCTTTGTTTACGCCATTGCTCATATTCGTGGATCTGAAATGCTTGGCCGCCCTTGGTATGAAGACGGTAAAAAACTAACCAAGCAAAACACATTCAACGACTTTATTGATGTGACTAAAGGTTTGGTTGAACAAGGCTACGGCGCGAAAGATAAAGTCTTCGCTGTTGGTGGCTCTGCAGGAGGTCTCTTAATGGGGGCTATCATCAACCAAGCACCAGAACTGTACCGCGGTATCGGTGCACATGTTCCGTTTGTGGACGTGGTAACCACTATGCTCGATGAATCAATTCCATTGACCACCAATGAGTATGATGAATGGGGTAACCCAAATAACAAAACATACTATGACTATATGTTGAGTTACTCGCCTTACGACAACATCAAGGCGCAAAACTACCCGAACATCTTGGTAACGACTGGCTTGCACGACTCTCAAGTACAGTACTTTGAACCAATGAAGTGGGTCGCCAAACTTCGTGAAATGAAGACAGACGATAACGTCTTGTTGTTCAAAACCGATATGGAAGCCGGACACGGCGGCGCATCTGGTCGATTTAAGCGCTTAAAAGAAGATGCGCTAGAGTATGCCTTCTTCCTCGATTTACTCGATAAAAAATAAGCGTATTAATAGAACTGCATCTCTTCTAACAACAAAAATGCCCGCAAGTTGCGGGCATTTTTTATAGACGCACTCTCTAAACAAGGAGTGGGGTTACCTAAGCACAGAACGACCAGCGTCTCTTATAGCCAAAGGAAAGCAGAAAGAAAAACGCCTACTCACAACGAGTAGGCGTTAACACAATAAATGTGTTTAGGCAGTAGAAACTGGCCTATTTATTAGAAGTAGTAACGAGCACCTAGAGTCCAGTAGTCGTTCTCTTCATTGTTGTAGTCGTTACCTAGGTCAAACTGGTAACCAGCGAAAGTAACGAATGCAGGAGTTACTGCGTACTCTGCTTGTAGCGCAGTTTCGCTTGAAACTGTCTTGTTGTCTTTGTCGTCTTCTACACCTTCGTAGTTAACGCTGAACGTCCAATTGTTGACTCCGTACGCTAGTAGGCCCTCAATCTGAGTAGTTTCTTCACGCATCTCGTAGAAGTATTCGTTCATGCCATATACAACAGCTGCGTACAGACCAGAGCCATACTCACCGTAATTTACAGAAACAAGGTGTGATTCAGCAGTTTTAGTACCTAGACCAGAATTCTCAACATCACCGCCGCTGTATACGTAGCCTAGACCAAAGCCCGCAACAGAGCCGCTCAGTGCGATTTGACCACGTTGGTCATACTTGCTGCCTTTAGAAACGTATTCTGGAAGACCTGTGTTAGGGTTTTGTTGTAATGATAGGCCTCTATCATCATTTTCACCTTGCCAACCAAGACCTAGGTTGAAAGCAAAACCTTCGCCAAACTCAAAGCTTTTACGGTAGCTGATCATTTTTTCAGCACGACCAGTACCTAGATTGTTGTGATTGTCGTACAAAAAGTCGTTCGCGAACGCGATTGGTAGATCCGCAACGCCAGCGACATCGTAGTACGGAGACCACTGTGTACCTCCCACTAAACGGCCAAACTGCTGGTGGGTCGCGCCGATGTAGCCCAAACGAGTTGAAAACGACTGGCTACCACCATTTAGGTAGTTAAGTGCCCATTCGCCTTTAGCGTCGATAGTGATACCGTTGCCAATGTCTTTCTTGCCCGCAACATTGATACGTGGAGACACTTGGTGAACTTTTACTTCTTCTTCGAAATACTCACCCACGCCAACTGAAACGTGACCGCCGATCGATAAAGATGTACCATCGCTGTTGTAAACTTCTGCTGCGAAGGCCTGTGAACCACATGCTAGTGCCGCCACTGCAACGGCTAGAGTTTTCATTTTCATTGTTAACATCCGTATAGTTGTTTGTACCGGTTCGCTTAGAAACAGATTAAATCCGAATCAATCGCAACGAACACATAACAAAGTAGTAATGAAATAGAAATGAAACAAACACTTTCTTATGCAACCAGTGGTATCAATGCTCACATTTTGAACTTAATCACAAAAAAATAGGGAACTTTTCATTCCCCATCATAAAATCTGTGGCTTTTTACGTGTCACATCTCCCAACGTGCGAGTGGCTTCTCAGTTTTGATACCGTTACTGCCCCAGCGGTCAATAACATCAATTTGCAGTATGCGGCTCGGTTTAATAAGCGATGTCAAGGTTTTCGACGGTCGTTTATCCGTCACTAACCATAGCGTTTTATCTTGCTCAAACTGAGCTTTTAAAGATAATTTGTCTTCTTCTGTCCACTCGAGTTCCGGCTTAAATTCGCGCCCAACCACAAACAATTGGTTGCCAGAGGCAAAGTCCTCTAGTGACTCACTCATCAGTACCACTGAATCGATGCCTTTATCGAAGATCTCTGCCTGTTGTTGGTTGATCAGTTCACGCACATTGAGCATAAGAGCCTGTTGATTCGTTTGAATCGTCTTTTGGTGTTCAGGATATACACGTTGTAGATCCTCTCCAACAATACCCGCCATTCGGATTAAGTTTGTAGGGTTCAGCCATGCGTACTTCGATGTTGACCCGTTTTCCAATGTCAGTACTGCAACTCCTTGAGCTCTAGGAGAAATGGCCTGTGATGCATCGATTTCAATCAAGTGAATGTTGCCCTGTCGAGCGTAAACATAAGTCGGGTCTTGTTTCCAAATCGCACCAAGAGTAATAGCAACCGTCGCGGCTTGACCCGCTTGCTTAACTTGCTCTGTACCTTTATTTGCGAACCAGTTCTCAAGACGCTCAACGCCGTAACGCTTTGGAGGCAGATACTGAGTCTCTATCCCTGTACCTTTCATGAGTTGCTCAGACAACATGTACGTGACGGGAGTGCTGGTTAAAATGTCTTTGGCGCTTGCCAACGATGGAAGTGTTGTCGCTATAACCAAACCAAAAGTTATCGCTAATTTTTTTATCTTCATGTTCATTACTTTATAAAAAGGGTTACGCTTTTTGGATAATTCGGTAAACCGTTGCTGTTAGGAAAAATGCCGCAGAAACAATGATGATGGATGCGCCTGATGGCACTGGTAGCTCAAGCTCCATCGGCAGTATGGTTCCTACTAAACACGCAATGGTTGCCAATAAAGAAGAAAGGAGAACAAAACTGCCCATGCGTTTAGTCAATAACCGAGCCGTTGCACCAGGAATCAGTAGCAATGCACCAACCAATACAGCGCCAATAATCTTTACCGCGGCGATGGTGACCAAGGTGATCATCATGACAAATAAGTAATCATAAAAGCTGGTATTAAAGCCGCGTACACGTGCAATATCCGGGCTAATACAAGTCAGCAAAATGCGGTTAAACGTTGGAATAAGAAGCAGTAATATGATCAAACAACTGATCGCTAAAATAAGGATATCGTTGTCCGTCACAGTCAAGATCGAGCCAAACAACACGTTCTCCAACATGTGAATGTTGATCTTGCGAGCAACGTACATTAACAGCGCAGCACCAACCGCTAACGCTAGTGCAAGAAAAACCCCAACCAGTGTGTCGTAAGGTACATTCGTACGATTACGAACAAAGTGAAGCAACAGCGCAAAAATCATACAAAAGCTAAACAATCCGATGATCGGATTCTCTGGCGGCTCACCGAGCAACACACCAATCGCGATTCCGGTAAGCGCAGCATGCCCAACCGCTTCAGAGAAAAAAGCCAGTCGCTTGGCGATGACTAATGTACCAAGACCACCAAGTAATGGTCCTAATATCAGCGCTGCAACAATTGCGTTCACCATGAAAGCATAAGAAAAGCTATCGCTTAACCATCCAGCTTCAACGCCGCTAACCGCTAACTCTCGCAACCAATCCATTATGCAGCCTCCACTTTTGCTGTGTAGTGCTTGAATAATGTTTCTATACGATCAGGACTTAGTACATCTGAATGGTGCCCTGACGCCACAATTTGACGATTTACAACATGGACCTGCGCATCTAAACGGCGCACTGCGGTCACGTCATGGTGTACTGCCAGTACCGTTTTGCCTTCTCCAACGACTTCATGAATCAAACCTTCAAGATATCGAACACCTTGCTCATCCATGCCAGTTGTAGGTTCGTCTAAAACCAATAAATTGGGCTCATCCAGTAAAGCTTGCGCAAACAAAACACGCTGTTGCTCACCGCCAGAGAGTTGCCCCATACGACGGTCGCTACGCGTTGCCATACCCACGCGATCCAGCTGGGCCAGGGCATGTTGAGTTTGTTTCGTTTTACGTCGCCAAAATAGAGGGATACGAGTTTGGTTAAGCAGTACAAAATCCATCACGGTTAACGGGAGGCTTGCTTCAAACATCGCTTTTTGTGGCACATACCCTATCTTCCCCGATGCAGCTGATGGTTCTGGCCAATTGAGCGCTATGTTTCCCGAAAATGGCGTGAGTCCAAGTACCGAACGAAGCAAAGAGGTTTTACCACCGCCGTTCGGTCCCATAATCACGTGACATTTCGCGTTCTCGAATTCGGCGCTGATGTTCTGCAAAATGATATTGTCGGCGTATTTTATGCCCACGTTACTTAAGGAAACGGAAGGTCCAGTCATCACGCCTTTTCCCCTGCTCGCTTACTCGCCACAAATTTCATGGCTTCGATTAGTGTTTCCACATTATCTCGCATCTCAACCTCGACTTTATCAGCCTCATACTCACCGTGAGTCATGTGAGAAAAGCGATAAAGCTGCACCCCGGTCGCCTCTTCGATGGTATCAACAAAGCGATTCGGCATATTGAGCTCATAAAACAGAACATCAATGCCCGATTCACGAATTTTCTCTATCGTTTCCTGTAGCTGACTTGCACTTGGTTCTACACCATGAGCAGGCTCAATGACAGCGGCAACGTCAACACCAAACTCCTGAAGGATATATCCGTAAGCATTGTGGGTTGTCGCCACCTTCATACCAGCCGTGTCCAACTCACCAAGAGACAACATTGCATCACGCTTCATCAGGCGAAATGTTTTCGCGTATTTACGAGCATTTTGGCGATAGAACGTAGCATTGTCTGGGTCCAATTGGCTTAGCTCACTCGCGATGGTGTAAACCTTTTGAATGGTTGTTGATAGACCGACAAAGGTGTGAGGGTTCACTGCTCCTTGACCAACAGACTGCCCCATAGCGGGCAATAAAGGCACTTCTTTGTTCGCTTCTATAACCACGAGATCATCACGCTGAGAAGCCTTGATCACTTTCAGTGCAAAATCGTCATGACCAATACCATTGATCACTATTACGTCCATTTCATTTAAGCGCTTAAGATCATTAGGTTGTGGCAAATAGTTGTGAGGATTAAAACCAGCATCAACCAAAGGAACGATGTCCGCCTTCTCACCAACAACGGCTTTAACATAGCTGTAATAAGGTTGAAGCGTAATACCAATACTGAGTTTATCGGCAGCAAAGCCAGTAGAAGACACCGTCAATAACGCGGTGGCTGTAAGAATACGACGTAAAAGAGAGCGTTTGATCATAGTACTTATCAATTATGTTGTCTTAATGGGCGTGAGAATGAGAGGAAGAGTCTGACAGAACGATTTGTTTCCACCCGAAATCGTGGCGTTTAGCTAGATCGCTTAGTCCCTCCACATTTAACGAACGGCTAGAATCATTAAACCAAATATCAGCTTGAGAACTGCGGCTATCCAACAGCATGGAAGCAGAGCCTTGGGCACTGGTCTTCACGCCAATGTAGACACCGTCATCAATTCGTTGCCACTGATGAGAACCTTTACGCTTCCAGTTTTGGTCTTTCACGAACGGAGCAATCCAAAGCACCTCCATATCAGAGATCTCAGGCCAAGTTCCGGTATCTAACTGCAAATCACGAATCTCTTCATGAGCGAGCTTAAGCTCAGCGATCAACCCCAACTCATTTTGATGTAAATCCGTGATTAACACTTGATGAGACTGCATGTCTGGCTTTTCAGTCGCGACCTGATGGTAGGGCATAAGTATGGCTGCTGAACTGAGAATTGCTGCGATTGTCAGTGCGACCCACTTTCCTTCTCGGTTACCATCATCAGGGCGAACTTTCTGTACACTCATTTCTCTTTCAGCTCAACGATATCCACTTCCACCGGGCTTTCATGTCCGGCATCAAATACCAAATAGAAATCTGTTTCAGGGTGAGTAAATTCTGCGATGGAACGCTTATCTGTTTTTTCTTTGGCGATCAGATTGTCGTCGTAATCGTACATTTCGACATCGTAGTCGACCGCTGTCGATCCATCCGAGTAGCCCGCTTCACAAATCACTTTATCTTGCGCCAAGTGACAGCTCATCAGAGGAAAATGTGCAGCAGCGTGAAAGGACGCAAATCCAGAAAAAAGCAAAACCGCTTTTAGAAGAGAAGTGTTATTCATGATAATTCCAAAATGGCCCAGCAATTGCTGAGCCTAATTCGATTAGTTAAGTTGAGTTTCAAACGTAAGGTGAACATTGGCACTCGCTTTATCCGCCAATGGATTATCTTTTAATTCACCTTTGTAGTTCGCTTTCATTAAGTAGCGCCCGGCGACTTCTGGCGTGAAGATCACTTTGCCATCTTTATCGCTCACCACATCGATTTGTTCTTGATGGTTTCGGTACATGGTACCTTCACGTGTAATCTCAGCAGTAACGCCCTCTTGTGGCTCTCCGTTAAAGAAAAACTGGAAAGTCACAGGCTCACCTTCAATGATGTCCGATGGATGCGTGATCGGTTTCATCTCCAGCATTTTGCCTTCAATCTCCAACGCTTTGTCCGTTGGCATACCAACCGTAATGTAGCTTTCTGCTCGGGTGTAACTTAGTTGAGTAACCACATCACGCGCTTGCTCAGGAAGCACGTCACCACGCTCAGCTTTGTTTGCTCGCGCCCATTTCACCGTATCACGACGGCCCGCTTTGTATTGTGTGTAGTAGCTCGGCTGATTATTAATCGCGACTTTGTGCGTGCCTTCTTCTGTAAAAAAGAAATCAAACATAGAGCGACGCTTGCCACGAACAACAAAGTTAGGACGCTCAGAGCGGCCATCCGGCATCACCACAAATGCCTGATCACTACCCGCAGGCTTATCAAAAACAAACGTTCCGTGAGAGGCAGTAACATCAAATGTCAGCCAGTCACCGCCTTCTTTAGAAACCGTAAAGTGAGAGGGCAGAACCCAACGTGGATGTGCTTGTGCGGTGGTGGTTACAGCCAATCCCATTGCCATTACACTCGCCAATGCCACTGCTTTCATTTTGGTTTTCATTGTTGTGTCCTTTAATCACTTAACTTGATAATTGACGGTGATGACACCCGTCTCTTGTGTTGGTTTAAGCTCATAGCGCACGTCACTGTCCGCTAGCGTTATTTTTTGACGTAAGTAGTTTCGCCCACCGTGTTCACGAACGACCTCGACGTACAACGTGTAATTTCCTTGTTCCAAACGCTTCCCTGCGTCATTGGTTCCATCCCAGACAAAGCGGTATTGACCAGCAGGACGTGTTGCAGAAGTCACCGCATCAACAAGTTCACGATCATAACGACCCGCTTTTCTCCACCAGCTGCGTAGATCTTTTAACCATTCGTCTTTCCCTACCCATAACTGAATGGTTTTAACCGGTTTACGCTGATCGTTTTCAACCCAAACCGCCACATAAGGGCGTGCATACATTGAGGTATCTATCTTTGGAAGTTCGAGTTCGAAGTCGACCTTCGCGTTATCTGGTATAGGCGCCGCGGAAAGAGAGAAAGGAGCAAAAGCCGCGATCAAAGCGGCTTTACAAAAGTGATTACGGCGGAAAAATCTTCCTGTGTTCAACATAAGTGTTCTCTAAAAAAGCTGTTATGGAACAGCAACAAAATAAATTACGAGCGACAGTAACGTACCAAAGCTCATCCATTGCATTGACGTTCTGAGCGTCTTCTTCTTAGGCAGTAATAAGCACACGCCTGTAAGAACAAAAAACACCATAAAAAGCGCAGTGACGTCGATAAACCACTTCCAAATCCCACCACTGTTGCGTCCTTTATGTAGATCGTTCAGCAGCGCAACAATACCGTAGTGCGTCGTTTCGACGTCTGCTGCACCAGTAGTCATATCAATAAAGACCGTAGCGTTATAACCCGGGCCTTTAAAATCCATAGAAAGCTCTCCGAGTAACAACTCACCTTGCTCAACTTCGGTATACACATCTAGTGCGGAGGGAGTGCCGCGAAGCTCGGTTTCTTTAGTCAAGAAAGCCACCAGCCCTTCACGATTAGGTTGAAAGGTATCTGAATGTGAGAATAAAACTGAGTGCGGAACCGTCAGAGTATGTTGTTGAATGATAGGTTCGCTGCGTTCAAACAATTCGGGGCGATTGAGGGTAATACCAGTTACTGCAAAAAACAGCGTAACTAAGAGAAGAGCCATCGAAATATAGATATGTAGGCGGCGAGCCCAAGTTTGAACACCTTTGCTTTTAAGCAACATAGAAACAATCATCACCAATAAATGTGGGGCATAATTTAGGTGATAATCATTCGTATTGGCATTTAATTTACATTGTTTACTTTAAACAAAAAAATACCCGAGACTGAGCTCGGGTATTTAATAAAAATGTTCGCTATGAGTTCTGCGTCGATTCTACTTTGCGTAGCTGTGATAGATACTTAACCCAACTCTTTGCCTGATTCGATGGCTTAATCTCATTCGCTCTTTTGGCATTAGCGAGCGCATCGTCAAACCGCTTAAGTTTGTAGTAAGCGCGAGTTTTGATAAGTGCAACATCCGCTTTACGACCTCTGACCTTATCGAGCGCGGCAATGGCATCTTTATAATGGCCTTCTTGCACCAACAGTTGAGAATAGTTCCAGTAATACTGCCTATCTAGCTGAGCTGCAATACGCCAGCTATCAATAGACTCTTCCCACTCTTTTGCCATTTGCCAATACGTTGCTTGCTGAGCTTTTAGCTTACTATTCGAGTTTACATCCTCTAGCTCGTTCATCACCAACGCAGCTCTCTCAGGAATACCTCGTTTCGCGTACAATTGTGCCAGCAGCTTTAAGTCATCTTGGCTAAGTTGTAACCCTTTCAGTTTTGCCAACGCCAAAGAGTCTAGGGCACGTTTGTTGTCATCAACCCGTAGGTATAGAGCAACAAGCTGACGCCACCATTCAATTCGCTCAGGTTCAATCACGATTAAGCGTTTGATGGTCGAGATTGCCGGCTTCCACTTTTTCAGTTCTAGCTCAGCAGAAAGCTTTATCGACAATGCGCCAAGCTTGTCTGGCTGACCAAATTTCTCATAACGAGCCATTGCTGAAAGCACTTTTTGCCACTGACTCAGTTGATAATGAGATTGGGAAATACGCAGCCATAGCTCATGCGCTTTTTGACCTTTAGGAATGTTTTTGCTCAAGGCATAGTAATGAGGTAAAGCCTTAGAAAAACGTTGCTCGTTCAGCAGTATATCAGCCAACATTTTTCGGGTTTGCCATGCTTGCTCATCTTGTAGCAAACCACTATTGACTGCCAACTCAAGTTGCTTAATCGCCGCTTGAGTTTGCTCGTTCTGCCAGTAAAAAATACCCAACATTCGAGCGACATAAGCTTGGTCATATCCACGAGAAAGCTCCATAGCTTCAAGAGATGAAATCGCTTCTTTCAGTTTCTCTTCTTGAGCCAAATTATGTGCTCGTTGAACTCTCGCTGCGGTGTATTGGCTTAACTCACTGGCAATGGTTGAGAGTGCACTCAGGCTTAATACCGTACCGATTAAGAATTTTTTCATCATTTGGCTAACTTGAACTCCACTTTAGCGGTTTGTCCGAACTGCTCAATTGACACACCATCCTCAACTTTTGGCTGATACTTCCATTTTTTAAGCGCACGGATTGCTTCCCTTTCAAACATGCGCTCGGGCTCAGCCTCGATCACTTCAATATCTTTTGGTCGTCCAGTTGCATCGATCGTGAAACGCATAATGACATAACCTTCCACTCTACGTTTCAGCGCCTTACTTGGATAGCGAGGATCAACACGATACAACGGCAGTGCTTGCTGGTTGCCCATTGTTCCCTTCAAGTTTGGTGCACTAATCGCGATGCCTTCAAGGGCAGTGTTTAAACCTAAAGCACTGACTGGCGTCATCTGACTCATTGGTTCCATTTGAGTGTCAGCTTGAGACAGATCCATTGGCTCCGGCGCTTGAGGTGGTTCTGGTTGCTCCGGCACTGAACGTTGACGACGCTGCACGTCTGCTTCATTCTCTACCATCACCATATCAAAACGAACGGCTTCTGAAGCTTCTGGCGCACGCTGGTTGCCTTTATCAACCATCCACGCCATAAAGCTAAACAAGCTCACAGAAATTAACAGTGATGCTGGTAGTGCAAGTAACAGCCTGCCCATTAAGGTTTCTCCGCCGCCAATGCAATGTTCTTCACACCTGCCGCCTTTGCAGCGTCCATCACTTTCACGACAGTGCCATTGTAAGCATGCTCGTCAGCTTGGATAACTAACGAAGCATCAGGCTGATCAAGTAACAGGTGCTCAATAGAGGCCTCAACACGCTCAATATCAACCACTCGTTTGTCGATGTACACATCATTCGCTGCCGTTACTGCGATAAAAATGCCCGCGTCTTTTTGGCTTACTACATTAGAAGCCTGAGGGCGATTCACTTCTACACCGGATTCACGTACAAACGAACTGGTCACAATGAAGAAGATCAACATGATGAAGACGATATCAAGCATCGAGGTTAAATCGACTTGAGCTTCATCTTGTTGGTTAGGTCTGCGTCCGAGTCTCACTTTTGACTCCTTAAAGATTGTTCTAACTGGATAGCTTTTCGTTCACACACTTTGCTAAGGCGAGCATGAATAAACATGCCCGCAAGCGCTGCTACCATACCCGCCATGGTTGGCAGCGTAGCAAGTGAGATACCAGAAGCCATCAATTTCGGATTGCTGCTGCCTTGCGATGCCATTACGTCAAACACCGTAATCATGCCTGTCACCGTCCCTAACAACCCTAGCATTGGGCAAACCGCCACAAGTAGCTTAATAGTCGATAGGTTTTGGCGCAGTTCGATTTGCGCTTTTGCAATCCATCCTTCACGAATTTGATGCGCGTACCAAGAGTGGTGCTCTGATCTTGCTTGCCACTGCTCACAAAGCTGTTTTTTTACCCCAGGGAAAACCGTTGTGAGATAAATAACTCGCTCCATAACCAACAGCCAGCACACCGCCACGACGGCGGCCAACCACCATAGGATTTGACCACCTTGCTGCATAAAGCTCATCAAGGTTGTGGCCCAATCCTCACTGATCAAACCCAATGTGCTGAGTAGGATCTGCTCCATTACGCTGCGTTCTCCGCTAAGGTGTTAGAATGGCTTTTGTTACTCGGCATATCACGCTCAGCTTGTTCTGCAACTAAACCGATGCCTTGTTTTTCTAAGATACTGCGAATATTTTCTGCTTGAGAGCTCAATACGTTGTGCGCTAATAGCAAAGGCATGGCTGAAACAAGGCCAAGTACGGTAGTCACAAGTGCCATTGAAATACCACCCGCCATTACTTTCGGATCACCATTACCAAATTGAGTGATGACCTGGAAGGTTTCGATCATACCCGTTACCGTGCCTAGTAGGCCAAGCATAGGAGCTAGAGCTGCAAGAAGCTTAAGCATCGACAACCCTTTTTCTAGGTGGGTTTGCTCATCAACAACAGCTTCCAAAAGACGTAGTTCTAACGCTTCTACGCTGCGATGCTTGTCTTTCTGGTATACCGCTAGCACGCGACCCAAAGGGTTGTCTCCTGGCTGCGCTGGGGTTTTCAGTTGCTTCATGATTTTCTGGCGCGAAATCATCAGTGATGCACCACGTACGAGCGCAATCAATAGGCCGATAGCCAATAAACCAAGGATGATTTTACCGACAACGCCACCCGCATTTAGGCGATCAGCCAAAGTCGGTGAGTTTGCAAGCTGTTCAAGAAGAATGCCACGTGACGGATCAATGACAAGTGCATCAATGTCACCAGAGGAAATAGTATTCGCTGTTGGACCGTTCTCAGGCTGACGAAGATAGTTTACCGCGTCTCCGCGTTGACCATTCCACTTAACGTAGCCAGTCTTATCCAGCAGCGCCATAGAACCAAGACGAACACCATTAACCGTTTGTTCACGACCTTCGCCATTTAGCAGTGTGAAAGAGACGTTTGCCATTTCACCGCTTGCTTTGATTTGTTCTTCCATGCTGCGCCACATCGCCTGAAGTTGGGTCAACGTTGGCAGTGATTTAGCCGCAACAATAGCATCGATATCTTTCTGATATGAGTTTGCATCAACACCGGTTACTGAGCTTTTTAGCTCAGACTCTAGCTCTTTTGCGTTCTGGCGAACGACGCCAAATAACTCACCTAGGCTCCCGGTTTCTAGACGCAACTTTTCTTCTAGCTGTGCCAGTTCTGCTTCATTTTCACCGAAGGTAACACTTAATGAGTCCGCTTCTGCTTGAAGAGCAGCCCGCTCTGCCACCAATTTATTCTTTATAGTCTGTAGCTCTTGCTCTGTTTGCTTAAAACCTGATTCACGCGCGACATTGTGCGATTGCTGTTGACGATTTTCTTGCTGCGCCTTTTGTAACAACGCATCACTAGCAAAAGTTGTATGAGGCATTAATGCGGCTGTCGAGATTAATGCAACCGATAACCATTTTTTCATCATTTATTTGCCCTCCGCAGCGGTTAACGACACTGGCAGAGTTAACATGCTCGGCGCGATCTGTTTATTCGCCATAGCGAACGCTTTGTCTAGCTCTGATTTTTGCTCAGAACCCACTTGTTGCCATGCGTGTTGTTGCTGCGACCAGCTCCAAAATGTGTCACCAGATAAGCTACGCGCTACCAAAGACAAACGGCCTAAATAGAGAATGTCCGCCTCCACAACTTCATTGTCACCCAGGTTAATCTTGCCTTGGTAAACGCCAAGCTTGGTGCCGTAATCCATTTCAATTTGGTACGCTTCTAAAATACGACGAAACTTCTCTGCATCCGCAACGTCTGCACGCGTCATCATGGAATCCAGCTTTGCAATTCGCTCCTCACGTTGCGCTTTGCGTATAGGCTTGTCGTTAGCGACGAGCACTTTTAAGCCCTCAAGCATGTGATACATCAAAGGCACGACACCTTGACGAGTTTGAGCAATCTGCTCAATTTGCTCGTTCAAGCTATCAACTTCTTGATTTTGACTTTCAACAAGGCTTGCAAGATGATCGCGATAAATCTTCAAGTTACCGACTTCCTCTTGCAGCTGCTCAATTTCAGCTTCTAGAGTAAGTGATTTTTCTGCGCTTGCATCAATACGTTTTTGGCTTACCGCCGACGACTGGTTTGTTTTACTCTGCACAGCTTGTGCATCGTTTAAGTTCGCCGCGTGAGCGGGAATCAAAACCGATGATATCAACAGAGCGATACTTGATTTCATTAGATTCATACGAGTTATATTTCTGTGTTCCAAAAACGACCAAAGGGGAAGACTACCCTTCCCCTTTAATAATCAAATTGTTATCAGTACTTGAACTGGATTGTTGCCATGTAGTTGCGGCTTTCTCCAACCACAACCCCACTCGCACCTTTTTGCTCGCCATTCGTGCTACCACCACCTGCGAAGTAGTCAGTATCGAATAAGTTTTCGACATTGAATCGAGCAATAATATCCAAGTTCTCATCGTACTTATGTTTGTATGACACGCCCATATCAACGCGAGCGTAGCCATCTTTCTTGAAGGTGTTCTTTGCATCACCGTAGCGATCACCTTCATAAATCAAACCAAGGTTTAAGTTAGTGTTGTCTTGAACCTTGTAGCTAGACCATAGACTTGCCGAGAACTCTGGCACGTCTACAGGGCGGTTACCTTCATATCTTTCTGCCTTCTTAAGCTCTGCATCCAAATACATTGCAGAAGCGGTTAGCGACAACTCTGGGTTCACAAAACCTTGAGCCATTAACTCAGCGCCTTTGTGAACTTGCTCACCACCTTGCGTTTTCTTGTGTAGGAGATTGCCGCCCGCGTCTTTGCCGCTTTCAACATCCAGCGAGATGTTCTCTAACGTGATATCAAACACAGCACCAGATACAAATAAACGCTGATCAAACAGTTCCCACTTCGTACCGATTTCATAAGAGATACCACGCTCAGCGTCGAGTTTCTCACCTTCATTGATGTAGGTACGACTACCGTTGCTGACTTCACCTTGAGGCATGAAGCTTTCAGAATACTGAACGTAAACCGAGCCATTCGTCGATGGGTGGAATATCACACCTAACTTTGGAGAAACTTGGTTTTCGGTCAGTTCATCATCACGCTTTTCGTCATAACGAACACCTGCAAGCACTTGCCAGTAATCATTAATCGTCATCATATTTTGCGCGTAGATACCCCAAGTATCGTACTCAGCTGTTGGTGATTTCCTCGAACTACTATAGCTAGGCTTAGGCACCGTTTCTCCTGGCGCAATACTCGCCTCATTATGAAATGCCATAAAGCGATCATAACTGTAATCTAAGTAGTTAGCGCCCACTAACAACGTGTTTTCCGTACCGAACAAAGTAAAGTCCGTCGTCACATCTATATATGCAGTATCAAATACCCAATTATCGGAGCGATCGTTGCCTCGATGCTTAATCGTATTTAACTCTTCATACTGATCAAACTTAGGGTAAGACTCTACATCAAAACGCTTAAAGTCTTGGCGGTTGTAACCTGCTTTTACGTTCACGTTATCCGTGACTTGCGCATTAATATCGACACCGTAGTTTTCTACTTCGTTATCAATTTCAGACCACTGCGCATCCCAAATGTACTTATCACCGCGAACCGCTTTGCCATCAACAATGTATGCGCCAGAGTCCACGCTACCGTCGTCTTTCGTGCGATCGTAATGAGCCGATACCATAAAGTTGTCTGTGATATCGTACTCAACCACTAGGCCAGCTACCGTACGATCTGTTTTAGGCTCAGTGCCATCACCGTACCTGCGCCAAGAGCCGTAGCTTTCTTTGGCAAAAATTGCGCGCGCTCGCAGTGTCTCTGCATCATTTAGCGCGCCACTCACATCAAGCACAGTGCGTGAGTGATCATTCGAACCTAGATCTTGACTCAAACTTGCTTGTGTTTGAGTTGTTGGTTTTTTCGAAACCATGTTTACCAAACCACCCGGCTCAGATTTACCGTATAGCAGACCTGATGGACCTTTAAGCACTTCAACACGCTCTAAAAGCTCAATTGGCTGACGGTAGTGTGACCAGTGTTGACGACCATCACGAAGAAAACCGTCTGAACTGCTAAGTTCAAAACCACGTAGAGAGAAACGTTCGCGGTTACGGCTTGTACCACCCGCGCTAACACTTGCATCGTTACGTAGCACTTCACCAAGTGTACTTGCACGCTGCTCATCAATTACCGTTTCATCGATAACCGCTACTTGTCCCGGCGTTTCCAGCTGCGTCATTTCCATGCGCATTGCTGTACTGTTTGTATCTGCCTTGTAGCCGAACTCTCGACCTTCTACAACTACATGTTCGTCTGTTTGAACTTCCGCCACTGCAGGTGTTGCTAACACTGCACCGATCACTAACGCCAAATGGCTCTTAGTAAACATATCCTTTCACTCCGATTATTATTTTTCGGGTCACATACTTGTTGAATGCGATTCCCTCTTAATTATTTCGCGGGTGAATATAAGTGATAAGTATTACCATTTGCATTAAATTTACATTCTTTGCATTTGCAAACTTTTGTAAAGTACTCTCTGATGATGCGCCATGATAATGTGACATTAATCACAAAAATTACGACTTAATCATACTTATTGCTTGAACACTAAAGTAACCCTCAAACCGCCTTGCTCACGGTTTTTCGCCGTGACTGCTCCACCCATAATACGCATGGATTCTTTGACAATCGCAAGACCTAAACCGTAGCCACCAAGCTTTTTATCTCTAGAAGCATCTAAGCGTGTAAACGGATCAAAAATATCGACCAGCTTGTTCTCTGGAATACCAGGCCCATCATCAGATACTGACATGGTGGTGAACTGCTGCCCTTCTTTGACATAATTTTCCAGAGAAACTTCTATCTGAGATGCTGGTCCTGAATATTTAATGGCATTACCAATAAGATTGTTCAAACAACGAATGACCAGCGTTTCTTCACAAATGGCTTTAGCACATACAGCTTCTGAGCGGAAAGACAACGTCTGTTCTGACTTCAAATCTATTTTGCAACGTTCTACTTGCGGGGAGAGCAAAACTTCTAAATCACAGCGTTTCGTGGCTTTGTCGAAGCGCGCATTTTCCAAGCGACTGAACTCCAATATATCGCTGATCAAATGGTTTAGCTCTTTTGCTTCATCTTCTAGCCTTGCCACTAGGCTTTGCTCACTTTCTCCAACACGCTTTCGCAAAAGATGCAGAACCAAGTTCTGCCTCGCTAACGGCGTTCTCAATTCGTGAGAGACATCTCTTATAAGCAGTCGCTGCTTTTCAGCGAGAGAATGAATCTGTTGCGTCATGTGATCGAAATCTTGCGCTAACTCGTTAAACTCACGCGTGCTCGACTTCAGCTCTTTCACGACACTGACATTAAAATCGCCATTAGATAGCTTTTTGCTTGCTTCTCTCAATCGATCCAATGGTTGCTGTAAGTTACGTGCCATTAGCAGCGAAAAGAGCGCCAAAATAACCACTGCAATCACGACTTTGAGAATAGAGAAATACAGAATGAAGTCATTTGCAGGGTGCAGTCGATGTGGCAATTGAATCACTAAAGTATTGCCATGAACTAAAGGAATATTGATGATGGGGCGATTCACTTTCCCCTCAAGTTGATCATCAATGCTTCTCTTAAATTGAAGTTTGAACTCGAAGTGCGGATGCATCAGACGGTGCGTAACTGGTTGCTGATGTTCATTCAACACAAATAAATAAAAGTTTTGCGCATTTGCCCAGTCAGCAAGTTCGTCCATGTCTCCGTGCTCAATCAATACATTGGCTTGATGTGCAAGGTCTAGCATTTCTTCTCGCACACTATCGGGCACTTTCAACATGGCTTTCACCAGAGCTTGTTCCGCTAAGGATTGCACGACCAAAATACTAATGACAATTGCGGTCATGCAACTAAATAACTTGAACGCTAAGCTATCTTTACGTTTTGCAATAAAAGGTGGACATCGGAGCTTCATTAACGGTTTACAGCCTCTAAATAACTGTAACCTTTGCCACGGAAGGTTTTGATATGTTGCTTGGAAAGCCCCGCTTCAACTAACTTGCGACGTATGTTACTGATGTGCATATCAAGGTTGCGATCAAAAGGACTCAGCTCTTTCTTTAACACTTCAGTTTGAAGCTCTGCTTTTGAAATCACGACTCCTTGGTTTTTTACCAAGTAGCTCAATAGTTCAGCTTCCGTACTTGTGAGGGGTAAGCTATTAAGCTGGTCGCTGATCGTTTGAACGGTACTACACATCGTCTGACGTTGACGTTCCAAGCCAACACGACGAAGAATCGCTTTGATGCGCATTAGAAGCTCAGCGACATTAAAGGGCTTTCCGATATACTGATCGGCCCCCGCTTGGTAACCCTCAAGCATCGAGTTTTCATCGTTGAGAGCGGTAAGCATTAGAATAGGTGTCGCGAAGCGCTGACAGATCCTACGAGCAACTTGCATGCCGTTAAGGTTTGGTAACATGACATCAAGCAATACAAGATCTACAGGCGTTTTTTCCATATATTGCAGCGCACTTTCACCGCAATGCACAGAAGATACGATGTAGCCCTCCTCTTGCAAAACCGCTTCTAACAGCTCACACAAAGGAACGTCATCATCGACTATCAAAACTCGTGACATTACCACTCACCATTCAAATAAAAATGGTTCGCATTTTATTACTCATTTACCAATTAAACAACTACACACTCTAAGGCTTTAAGTCCACAGGACTCAGTCCAAGAAGCAGCAACGTGCCATTAGAGTTTAATGTTCACTTTTACTAAAGGTTCCTAACAATATGCACCTAGATATATCTTCATAGAAAAAACGAGTACAATCTGGCAACCGCAATGCAAAAGATAAAGCGAATGGAAACGTTATTAATTGGTCACCGTGGCGTGGCAGGTTCATACCCTGAGAATACAAAAATAAGCATTCAAGCAGCCATTAACCTGGGGTTGAAGTGGGTGGAAGTGGATATACAGCCTACCAAAGATAATGTTTTCGTGGTTTGCCATGATCATACCGTCAATCGATGCAGCAATGGACAAGGCCGTGTTGATGAGCTCACCCTGGAAGAGTTAAAAGCATTAGATTTCGGTAGTTGGTTTAGCACAGACTTTTCAGGCGAGAAGATCGTGACACTAGATGAACTGCTCACTTTAGCTACTGAGAATAAGCTTAACTTGAATATCGAAGTTAAAGTAGACAACCATCCAGCGGAAGAAGTGGCGCAGACTCTCGCCAATGCGTTAGCAAAAAGTCCAATGCCGCAAGAGAATGTACTCCTATCGAGCTTTAGTCATGACATCATTAGAGCGATGCACAAATACTGCAGTGGCTACCGATTGGGTGTGTTAAGTGAATTCTTTACGAGAAAAGATAAACGCCTTTTGGAAGAAGTTAGTGCCTATAGCTGCAACCTAAACATTAACTGGGTTCGTACTCGCCAGATAAACAAACTCCAACAAGCCGGTTACAAAGTGATGTGCTATACGGTGAACAATCCAAATAAACTGAAATACCTGCCTCAGTTAGACGGTATTTTTAGTGATCATCCACAGCGCTTTATGCCATAGCCTATAAGAGCCAGAACATTAAAGGGGACCTTTTATTACCACTCAATCTGAATTGGTGTCCCCATCTCGACAAGCTGGATAAATTCGTCCATCTCCTCGTTGGTAATCGCAATACACCCATTAGTCCAATCAAAACTTTGGATATAAATCGGCAACTGACTCTCACCGTTTTTTAAGCCATGAATTTTGATGTTCCCTCCAGGGGAGACACCTCGGCGCTTCGCTTCCAACGTATCAATCGCATCAGGGTAACTGATATGCACAGAACGATAAAAAGCAGAGTCCTCTATAACATAATCTAGAGTGTATTCGCCCTCTGGTGTGCGATTGTCTCCCTCTTCTTGTTTATGTCCTTGAGGGTTCGCTCCTAAAGCAATTCGGTATTCTTTTAGCACTGCTCCTTGTTCCATCAAATACATTCGACGCTTAGACTTGTCGACTTTAACGAGGTCAACAGCTGCGTGAGTGCCAGAAGCAAACACACAACACAAGAACATAGAGCACCATTTTACTGACATTGTCGTAACGCCTAAGCTAATAAAGTGAACAAGAAAAGAGCGATAATGCTAGTCAGTTAATGCTCGTAAAGCAAACAGTATCTAATGCGGAACCGTAAGATAGCACTCGCTGAAAGGCGTACTTCTTATTGTTATTTGATACAACAAAAGTCAAAGAGAAGATTTCTCTATTCATTGCGGCTAAGTTGCATTACTTTATAAGCATATTTATTTATAAAGTCCGCACTTTTTGAGAGGGAACCATGATTAACATTGCTTTTTTTAGTGCAAAATCCTACGACGAAGCCTCTTTTAATAAAATTAAAAATAACCGCGATTTTGAATTTCACTATCACGACTTCCGACTAACCGAAAAAACAGCCAAGATGGCGCACGGCAGTGATGTCGTATGTGCGTTTGTTAATGATGATCTTTCAGCTCCTGTCCTTAAACAGCTTTCTCTGGGCGGGACCAAGCTTATTGCTATGCGCTGCGCGGGATATGATAAAGTTGATCAACAAGCAGCCAAAGAACTAGGCTTACAAGTGGTTCGAGTTCCTGCTTACTCACCAGAAGCAGTGGCAGAGCACACGGTTGGTTTAATGATGTGCCTAAACCGCCGTCTTCACAAGGCCTACCAACGCACACGTGACGCCAACTTCTCGCTAGAAGGTCTTGTTGGCTTTAACTTTTTCGGAAAAACCGTTGGTATTATTGGTACGGGTAAGATTGGTATCGCGACGATGCGTATCTTCAAAGGGCTTGGCATGGAACTGCTTTGCTACGACCCCTACGAAAACCCATTAGCGCTAGAAATGGGAGCCCGTTACTGTTCGCTTGAAGAAATCTACGCTAATGCGGATATTATCTCTCTCCATTGTCCAATGAGTGAAGAAAACTATCACTTATTGAACGAAAAAGCCTTCGCGCAAATGAAAGATGGTGTAATGATCATTAACACCAGTCGAGGCGAGTTGCTAGATTCACTAGCGGCGATAGAAGCGTTGAAACAAGGTAAGATTGGTGCGCTTGGCCTAGACGTGTATGACAATGAAAAAGACTTATTCTTCCAAGATAAATCTAACGATGTCATTGTAGATGATGTTTTCCGCCGTTTATCGGCTTGTCATAACGTGCTGTTTACTGGCCACCAAGCATTCTTGACTCACGAAGCACTGAATAATATTGCCTCTGTGACGCTTGATAACGTCGAAGCCTTTTTCTCTGGTAACGTATCGGGCAATGAACTGATTAACTAAAGCCAGACAATCGAGAAGTATAGTAGAGCGTGTGATCTCAGCTATGCTATACTTCTCGACTATTTAAAATTTGAGCCAAATTACCATGAGCATAAAAACTGATATTCAAAAGCTGCACAACCGTTTAGATACATGCCAACGTAAACTTGATGCGGCACGTTCTCGTGGTGATCACGAAATGATTACAAAGTTCACGGATGAAGTAGAACAGCTTACCAAAAAGCTTAACCAGTTAAAGCACAAGCAAAACTATGAGCTGAACAAAGAACGTAAAAGCTTACTTGATATGCCTTTCTCTCGTGAAATCACCAAAGCAGAACAAGCGGACATCGGCAAACTGAAAAAACGCGTACGCGGCTTAGTAATCGTTCACCCATTAACAAAAGTTGGTAAAGAACTTCGCCTTGATGTGATGACAGGCTTTGCGCCAAAAGAGTTTTAAAACTCGCATTAACATTTATGGAGCCCAAGCATTTGCTTGGGCTTTTTATTTTGTACTGCTTCATTAAATTTCATCGAAATATCAACCCATAAGCTCTTAAAAAGGCCAGCGACAAAAGCCACTGACCAAATTCAAAATGCCAGTCTGCATTACTCGCCTACGACAGTTGCTGCAACTTGTGCTCCACAACGGGGTCATTCGGAACTAACTGCTGAGCCACTTCCAAAAGTTGTACTGCATCTTGCGGATTGTCATGCTCATGCTTCATCGCAATATCAACAAGTGGCTGAATATCGATTTGCGCTTGATGCTCCTTCACATGTTCTTTCTTTTCTTCAATTAACACATTATGAGCGGTACTCAGTAAGTTCAAACGATGCTGTGAACTCGCATTCGCCTTGTTAAGGCACTGATAGTAATCTTCTTTTAATCGCAGCGTTTTAGTCTGATGACGAAACTGCGCTATATCTATCTTCTGATAACGTATAAAGTCTACAGCCACTTGCTTATAAAAACCGAATTTATTCAAATACGTCGCGTGGGTACCATGTCCCATCCCGAAGACTCTTAAGTGAGTGAGCTCTGGGTAGCGTTTGGCGTGAAGGCGGTCGATTTCATTAGTTGGATCATAAATGATGTAGCCTTTTGCATCGCCAAGGTCAAGGTCGTGATACTTTCCTTCCCAATCAAATTGTTGGGCTAGTTCAGTACTTGGCCTATCATCCCATGGCACCAAAACTCTGTTTTTTGTGCTGACCGGGTGAAACATCAATACTTGATCCAACTTTAATAGATTGGAAAAGGCACCAATAGCAAAACCACCGCGGCTAAGCCCATAACCTAAACGACATTCAAAAGGCTCAAGTAAAGTTGATAGCTGCTCTAGAAAGAAAATCAAATTACGGCTGCGAAACCAGTTACTTTTCCCAAGATGCTGAAATGAAATAATATTTACTTTTTGTTTCTGGGCTAAGCGATAGCCCCAAGGCGCAAAGTCTGAGTGTAAGTCCTGTACTTGTAGATTCGTACCAGCAGGGGAAAAGGTGAACAACAACGGTTTATTGCGGTCGACAAACTCATACTTAACAAATACATCATCAAGTAAGTTCTCCCCGGACATCGGTAGCCTGGTTTGCTGTTCTTCACGAGAAAGAGCCAGCCATTCATCCAACCAGTACAGTAACTTCATTAATCCTCCATCTAAATTGCGCCTAGCAATTGTGTTAAAAATCTAGTTTTTAGTGTGTGATCATCTCCCCCTGGTTACAGGGGACTCTGATATCAGTCCTCTTTTAAAACAAAGCGTGAATTTGCTTATTAAATTGGTCAATATCTAAGGTTTGATGGCGAACAAACTCCTGCGCCACCAGATTAAAAAATTCTAATTTATCTAATTGTGTGGATTGAGTGCCGTGTCCCATACCGACGACTTTTAAATGGGTAAGCTCTGGATAACGTTCAGCATGAAGACGATCAATGCGATTGGATGGGTCATAAATAATATAACCTTTGGCATTGCCCAAATCTCGATCATGGTAGCCGCTTTCCCAAGCAAACTGCTGAGCAAGCTCAGTACTCGGCCGCTCATCCCAAGGCACTAAAGCTTTACTTTTTGTGCTAACAGGATAAAACAACAAAAGATGCTCTAATTTCAGCAAGTTAGCGAACGCGCCAATTGCAAAACCACCTCGACTTTGCCCATAACCCAAACGACATTTGAAGGGATGAAGTAACTCAGATAGCTGCTCCAGAAAGAAAATCAAATTCCGACTACGGAACCAATTACTTTGTCCTAAATGTTGAAAGGCAATAATGTTTACTTGTTGTTGTATTCCGAGCTCGTAGCCCCAAGGAGAAAAATCCGGAGTTAAATCTTGTACCTGCACATCAGTACCGGAAGGAGAAAATGTAAACAACAATGGCTTGTTAAGATCGACGAGTTCATACTTCACAAACACATCATCAAGTAAATCGTAGCCAGAGATAGGTAAAGCCATCTCTTGTTCTTGTTGAGTAAGAGCTTGCCATTCATCTAACCAGTAAAGTAGCTTCATTTTTTCTCCAAGTGCATCCGCAGTATTTAGACTGGAACTCTATCAAAATGCGTTTAAGCATCCCACGTTGAGACTTAAGAAAGCTCTATTTGAAGCCCAAATGAGACGTATGGAAATGTCTTCGATTGAAGGTATTACTGCGTAAACTAAACCCAAAGTAGGTACGCAAAAACTTGGAGAAAGAGCTAGAGAAAAATCAATTAGAAGTTTCGATAACAGCGGTTAAAAAACAGCAGATACAAAAAAACCGCTGTAAGAACAGCGGTTTTTTTTTAAAAGTGGCGGAGAGATAGGGATTTGAACCCTAGATACGCTATTAACGTATGCCGGTTTTCAAGACCGGTGCTTTC
>NZ_JAWOVO010000004.1:0-294413 GCF_033339955.1 Vibrio sp. 1731
TGGGGTATGGATATCGAGATACTGATTACTTCTTCTTAAAGATAAAAGCGGCTTTCCCCGGAAAGCCGCGATGAACCAAAAGAAAGGCCCTAGGATCTTAGCTCCTTGGGCCTGAGTTTAAAGATTTTCTTTCCAAATCGCACATGGCTCGATTTTCGCGCGTTGCAGTTTATGACGGTCACGTTCTGCATCACGTTTGAACTTATACGGACCTAGCACCACGCGATACCATGAACTGCCTTCTTTCTTACGAATCTTGCTCGACATCCCTTGGAACGCGATTGCAAGCTTGCGCTCTTCTGCTTGCGCCTGGGTTTTGTAAGCGCCACATTGCATGATGTAGGGAATCTTAGAAACTTCAATTTCTTTGGCCACAACTTCAACTTCACGTTTCGGTAGTGACTCGACATATTCCCATTTTTCTTCTGGTGGTGGCGGCAAATCTTTTTTCGGCTTTGGTTTGCTCACAGTGGTTGTTGGCTGTTTCACGACAGGTGGTTTTGGTTCTGGGTCGCTACTCAAAAGGTAAAGGCCATAGCCAAAACCGCCCACAAGCAAGATAGCGAGCAGGCCACTACGCCAAGGTTTTTTTCTTCTCGGCGGTTGTTTTTTTGTCGACTTTTTTGGGGCACCTCGCCCCCGTCTTACATAATCTCTATTTGCCACGGTTATTTCTGGTCATCAAGGATTCTTGCAAATATGTTAATCCAGAACGAGTTGAGAAAACACCCTATTGATAGAATCTTGATAGCTAAAGCGCGACAACGTCGGAGTGTGTTTCCGTTCGAGCTTATATTTGTGCGGGATAAACAAAAAGCAGATGGGGTAAATAAAAAGCGGCGCCTTAGCACCGCTTTGGGTATGGATACTTAATTTTTAGGTTAAGGGCGCTGTGGTGGCGCTGCACTTCCGCGAATGACGAGATTAGTTTCAAGCAAACGCGAGCCTGAATGCACGTCGTGGCCTTTTAACATCTCGAGCATCATTAGCATTGCTTGTCGACCAATCTCATAGCGAGGCTGAGAGATGGTGGTCAACGGTGGATCGCAGTACTGAGCGAAGTTAATGTCATCAAAGCCCACAACAGAGAGATCTTGCGGTACTCGTAAGCCAAGCTTTTTCGCTTCTTGAATTGCGCCGATGGCCATTGTGTCACAGTGACAGAAAATAGCCGTTGGTGGCTCAGGCAATTCGAGCAGTTTGCGAACGGCTTTTGCTCCGCCATCAAAAGAGAACTCAGTAATGACACTATATTGTGGATCTTTATTGATGCCGGCACGGCGCAGGGCTTGTTGGTAGCCTTGCTGGCGGAACTGACACAATATTGCCGTATCTGGCCCCGAGATTTGCGCGATGCGTTTATGACCTAGTTGGGTTAGGTAATTCACCGCTTCAAATGCTGAGGTCAGGTTGTCAATATGTACTGTCGGAAGTTCTAACTCTGGCGCAAATTCACACGCCATTACCATCGGAGGTAAGTTCTTTTGTTCTGGCTTACTGACATCGAACGGTAGATCTGTGCCAAGCAGTAGCATTCCATCCGCCTGCTTAGTAAATACGAGGTTAACGAAAGAACTTTCGCGTTTCTTCTGTTGTCCGCTATCGCCCAGCAGGACTAGATAGCCATGTTCCATGGCAGCATCTTCAATACCGCGAATAATTTCAGAAAAATAAGGATCACAGATGTCGGGAACGATAGTGACAATGGTTTTTGATTCGTTTCTACGTAAGTTACGCGCTAATGAGTTTGGAGAATAACCCGCTTCAAGTACGGCATCTTCTACTCTTTTTCTCGTTGAAGAAGAGACCTTCTCTGGGTTCATTAATGCTCGAGATACCGTAGCCGTAGACACTCCCGCAAGCTGGGCAACATCCTTCATTGTCGCCATAGTTTTTAACCTCTCGTTTATTTTTTGCCAAGATGACGTTATTCCGGTTTGAAATCATAGTAATCACGCTGAGTTAGAGCAGCGTTTGCTCTTCGCTCAGTTCGTGTTAACAAGTGGAAAAATGGATTCTTCACTGCGACATCAATTTGTGGGAATAGTCATTGTTTTAATCTAAGCCTGTGCGAACAAGTCACTTTAGACTTTTCTAATTTGGATAGTCTATTCATTTCTAAAGTGAAAGTTACGGTCTGTTTAACAAAAATTGCAATCCCGTCGTGATGCTCGTCACATTAAATGGTAATTCATTACATAGTTAAACGTTTGCTAGCTGAGATCTTGTGGCTCTATGTCTAAATTCCAGCGAACTTTCTTGGCATTTGGCAACAACTCAATAGCAGGTTTGGCACTGGTTAATAACTTTTGCATCAATGAACGATGCTGGGTTTGAAGTAACAGCTGCCAGCGGTATTTACCAGCCCGCTTGGCCAAAGGTGAAGGAGTGGGGCCTAACACCATGCAGGAATCATCGAACAGAGGGTGTGATTCTAACGTAAAGCGAACCTGACGCAGGAAGTCTTCAACTACCTCACTTTGGTTTGCTTCTGCTTTAAACAGAGTCAAGAAACTATAAGGCGGAAGCTGAGCCAGTTTGCGTTCTTCCAGAGCTGTCATAGCAAAGTGACGATAGTCTTTTTGAAGTAGGGCTTGCAGCAAGCTGTGCTCAGGATGGTGAGTTTGCAGGATCACTTCGCCAGGTTTACTTGCTCGGCCAGCACGACCTGCGACCTGAATAAACAGCTGAGCTAATCGCTCCGAAGCGCGAAAATCACTACTATACAAAGAGCCATCAACATCCAAAAGAGCTACGAGCGTTACATTTGGAAAGTGGTGCCCCTTAGCCAGCATTTGAGTGCCTATCAGTATTTGGTATTCACCTTTACGAATCGACTCAAGGGCATCTTCCAAACTACCTTTGCGACGTGTGCTGTCTCTGTCGATGCGAATGGCGTTGTATTCTGGAAATAACTGAGCCAATTGTTGTTCGAGTTGTTCCGTTCCTACGCCGACGGTAACCAATTGAGTTGAACCACACCCCTGACACTGATGAATGACAGGTTGTTGTGAGCCGCAGTGATGGCAGCGTATTTCGTTGCTGTAATGGTGGAACGTATAGTACGCATCACAGCGTTTACATTCTGCAATCCAACCACATTCATGGCACATCAAAGCGGGCGAGAAACCTCGGCGGTTAAGAAACAACATAACCTGATTGCCCACTTTTAAGTGTTTGCGCATTTCTGCAATCAGTTGGGCGGATAAGCCGCTTTCTAAATACTGACCTTTTACATCTAACACTTTATTGGTGGTTGGCACGGCAGAGCCAGCTCGTTGGGTGAGTGTTAAATGGTGATATTTACCAGACAGTGCATTATGTAGGGTTTCTAACGCTGGCGTCGCTGAGCCAAGGACAATCGGTACTTGCTCTTTATGGGCACGCATGACGGCAACATCACGGGCATGGTAACGCAAGCTGTCTTGTTGCTTATACGATGCGTCATGCTCTTCATCAACGATAATAATCCCCAAATCAGCAAAAGGTGTCAGTAGGGCTGAGCGCGTACCAATGATGATCCCCGCGGCTTTATCGCGAGCCGATAACCAGGCGTTCAAACGCTCTGTTTCATTCAAACCGGAATGAATCACATCTACCGGGACATTAAATCGATGTTTAAAGCGGTTGATGGTTTGGGGCGTTAGACCGATCTCAGGTACTAAAACTAATGCTTGTTTCCCTTGCTCTAGAACGGGCTTGATAAGGTTTAAGTAAACTTCGGTTTTACCAGAGCCAGTTACCCCTTCTAATAAATAGCAAGCAAAGCCCGTTTGGCTATTTACGCTGGCAATCGCGAGTGCTTGTTCATGGTTAAGCTTTGGTTTCTCAACCGTACACTCTACATTTTGACTCCATTTCGTAATGGTCGGCTTTTTCTCGATGCGCTCGACCCAACCTTTTTCTTCGAGGTTTTTTAAGATGGTTGAGTTTACTTCTTGATCCAAGAGCTCTTGATGCGAGGTTGGGCCGTTGACCATCATTTGGAGTGCACGCTGTTGTTTTATCGCACGTCCAAGCCCTTGCATGAGCTTATTTCTTCCTGCTTCTGTCAGTTGCCATTCTTGTAGCGTTGCAAAGTCAGCCGGTTTGCCTTTCCTCAGCGCGGCAGGCATTGCATTGTGTAGAGTGTCACCTAGAGGGTACTGATAGAACTGGCTGCTCCAATTTAGCAGAGAATAAAGCGTCTCTGGCCATATCGGTTGGGAGTCTAATACCGCTTTGATTGGCTTAAGCTGCTCTTTAGGAAAGTCGGAGTGGTTCACCATTGCGGTGACGATGCCGACTAAGGTTTGGCGTCCAAAAGGTACGGAAACGCGTCCACCAATGATCGGAAACAGGTGCCCCGGAATGGCGTAATCAAATTGTTTGTCGAGCGGAACGGGTAATGCCACTCTAGCAATGGTTGGACGCATAAATTCTTAGCTATTAAAAAAGAGGGAAAGGAAATGAGAGTCTATTAAAATCGGTATGGAAATTCGAGTAAAGCAATGCGATTCAGCGTGAATCGTGCCTCTATGATTAGTCTGGCTAAAAAAGTGGCGAAAAAGTTGCCAAATGTGTTGATCCGAGCAATGTGATTCTTTACTATATCGCGCCTTGAGATATGGCTTCGGCAATTAGTTGATGCGGTATCCCATTTTATTATTAATTGCGTGTGGTGTGCGGCTTAGATTCGTATAGCGACACGGCCTACTATTGAGGTTATCCCATGAAAGCTGGTATCCACCCAGAATACAAAGCAGTAAAAGCGACTTGTTCTTGCGGCAACTCTTTTGAGTTCAACTCTACTCTAGGTAAAGAGTCTATCCACCTAGACGTATGTGACAAGTGTCACCCATTCTACACTGGTAAGCAACGTATCGTTGATACAGGCGGCCGTGTTGATCGCTTCAACAAGCGTTTCGGTGCACTATCAAGCGGTAAGAAATAATAGCAGCCGCTATTACGATTACAGTTTAGAAAAGGACGCTTCGGCGTCCTTTTTGTTTTAATGGCTACCAAGCGAAGATGAATGTATGGGGTTTGGAATATTCCCGATTATTTTTCACTCAGCGCTTGCAACCTAAAGTGTGATCTGTATAATGCAGCGCACTGGTTAAGCCAGTTGTGAACCAATGAGCAGTGAGGAGCGAGCAAATCTAAGGATTTGTGAGGTAATGTATACTCAGCTTATGTTCGCGGTTAATACAATTAGCTATCTTTTCTTCGGAAAAACTATCCTCAAAGGTGACTTTGGCATATAGGGATAGTTAATCGAAAATTAACTGACAATGCGTCCTAATCTTGGATGCTACGGTTTCACATAAATCAATCGGCATTCTCTCGTCTTGACGAGTTTGAGTGGCGATATTGTTTGTGTAATTTATTAAATTTGGAGCTCTGTCTCATGCAGAACCAACGTATCCGTATCCGCCTAAAAGCTTTCGATTACAAACTAATCGATGCTTCTACAGCGGAAATCGTTGAAACAGCTAAGCGCACTGGCGCACAGGTTCGTGGTCCAATCCCACTGCCAACTCGTAAAGAGCGTTTCACAGTTCTTATCTCTCCACACGTTAACAAGAAAGCACGTGACCAGTACGAAATCCGTACTCACAAGCGTCTAATCGACATCGTTGAGCCAACAGACAAGACTGTTGATGCTCTAATGCGTCTAGACCTTGCTGCGGGCGTTGACGTTCAAATTAGCCTAGGTTAAGGGAGATTAGAAGTATGATTGGTCTAATCGGTCGTAAAGTGGGCATGACCCGCGTATTTACTGAAGAAGGCGTTTCTATCCCAGTAACTGTTGTTGAGGTTGAAGCTAACCGTGTTTCTCAAGTGAAAACTCTTGAAACTGACGGCTACGCAGCAATCCAGGTTACAGCTGGTTCTAAGAAAGCTAACCGCGTAAACAAAGCTGAAGCAGGTCACTTTGCTAAAGCTGGCGTTGAAGCTGGTCGCGGTCTTTGGGAATTCCGTTTAGAAAACGGCGAAGAGTTCGAAGTTGGTTCAGAACTAACTGTTGAACTATTCAACGAAACTAAGAAAGTAGACGTTACTGGTACATCTAAGGGTAAAGGTTTCCAAGGCGCTGTTAAGCGTTGGAACTTCCGTACTCAAGATATGACTCACGGTAACTCATTGTCTCACCGTGCTCCTGGTTCTATCGGTCAATGTCAGACTCCAGGTCGCGTATTTAAAGGCAAGAAAATGGCAGGTCACATGGGTGCTGAGCGTGTAACGACTCAAAACCTAGAGATCGTACGTGTTGACGCTGAGCGCAACCTGCTTCTTATTAAAGGTGCAGTCCCAGGCGCAACTGGCGGCAACGTGATCGTTAAACCAGCTGTTAAAGCATAACGTCTCAGGAGTAAGTAATGGAACTAATGGTTAAAGGTGCCGATGCACTAACTGTTTCCGAAACTACTTTCGGACGTGAGTTTAACGAAGCTCTTGTACACCAAGTAGTTGTTGCGTACGCAGCAGGTGCTCGTCAAGGTACTCGTGCTCAAAAAACACGTTCAGAAGTTTCTGGCGGTGGCGCTAAGCCATGGCGTCAAAAAGGTACTGGCCGTGCGCGTGCTGGTACAATCCGTAGCCCAATCTGGCGTACAGGTGGTGTTACTTTTGCTGCGAAACCACAAGATCACAGCCAAAAAGTAAACAAAAAAATGTACCGTGGTGCTATGAAGAGCATTCTTTCTGAGCTTGTTCGTCAAGAGCGTCTAATCGTTGTTGATAACTTCTCAGTTGAAGCACCAAAGACTAAAGAGCTAGTTGCTAAGCTTAAAGAGCTTGAGCTAACTGACGCTCTAATCGTGACTAGCGAAGTAGATGAGAATCTATTCCTAGCTGCTCGTAACCTATACAAAGTTGACGCACGTGATGTTGCTGGTATCGATCCAGTATCTCTAATCGCGTTTGACAAAGTTGTAATGACTGCAGAAGCAGTTAAGCAAGTAGAGGAAATGCTAGCATGATCACTGAAGAGCGTATCCTAAAAGTTCTACGTGCACCGCACATCTCTGAAAAAGCAACTATGGCAGCTGAGAAAGCGAACACTATCGTTTTCAAAGTAGCGAAAGATGCGACTAAAAAAGAGATCAAAGCAGCTGTAGAAAAGCTATTTGAAGTTGAAGTTAAGTCTGTAAATACTCTTATCACTAAGGGTAAGACCAAACGTCAAGGTCTACGCCAAGGTCGCCGCAGCGACGTTAAGAAAGCGTACGTTACTTTGAAAGAAGGTCAAGATCTTGACTTCGTTGGCGGCGCGGAATAACAGGAGTAGTTAAAAATGGCTATTGTTAAATGTAAGCCGACTTCCCCTGGTCGTCGTCACGTTGTTAAAGTTGTTAACGCTGACCTACACAAGGGCAAGCCATACGCACCTCTTCTAGAGAAAAACTCTAAGAACGGTGGTCGTAACAACAAGGGTCGTATCACAGTACGTCACATCGGCGGTGGTCACAAGCACCACTACCGTGTAGTTGACTTCAAACGTACTAAAGATGGTATTCCAGCGACAGTTGAGCGTCTTGAATACGATCCAAACCGTAGCGCAAACATTGCTCTAGTTCTTTACAAAGACGGTGAGCGTCGCTACATCCTAGCACCTAAAGGTGTTGTAGCTGGTGATGTTATTCAGTCTGGTGTTGATGCACCAATCAAAGCTGGTAACACTCTACCAATGCGTAATATCCCAGTAGGTTCAACAGTACATAACGTTGAACTTAAGCCTGGTAAAGGTGGTCAGCTAGCTCGTTCGGCTGGTGCTTACGCTCAAATCGTTGCTCGCGACGGTGCGTACGTAACTATCCGTCTACGTTCTGGCGAGATGCGCAAAGTTCTTTCTGAAGGCCGTGCAACAATCGGTGAAGTTGGTAACTCTGAGCACATGCTACGTGAACTTGGTAAAGCAGGTGCATCACGTCATCGCGGTATCCGTCCAACGGTTCGTGGTGTTGTAATGAACCCGATTGACCACCCACATGGTGGTGGTGAAGGCCGTACTTCTGGTGGTCGTCACCCAGTATCTCCTTGGGGTATGCCTACTAAAGGCTTCAAGACTCGTAAGAACAAACGCACTGACAAGTACATCGTACGTCGTCGTAACAAGTAATCTATATAAAGAGGAATCGCCATGCCACGTTCTCTCAAGAAAGGTCCTTTTATTGACCTACACTTGCTGAAGAAGGTAGAGAAAGCGGTGGAAAGCGGAGACAAAAAGCCTATTAAGACTTGGTCCCGTCGTTCAATGATCATCCCTACGATGATCGGTTTGACCATCGCTGTCCATAATGGTCGTCAGCACGTACCAGTATTTGTAACTGATGAAATGATCGGTCACAAACTGGGTGAATTCGCACCAACACGCACTTACCGCGGTCACGCTGCGGATAAGAAAGCTAAGAAGCGCTAAGGAGTAGATAATGGAAGCAATTGCTAAACATAACTTTGCTCGCATTTCGCCTCAGAAAGCTCGCTTAGTTGCGGATCTAATCCGTGGTAAATCTGTTGACCAAGCTCTAGAAATCCTAACGTTCAGCAACAAAAAAGCTGCTGCACTAGTTAAGAAAGTTCTAGAGTCTGCTATCGCTAACGCGGAGCACAACGAAGGTGCAGATATTGACGATCTGAATGTCGCAAAAATCTTTGTAGATGAAGGCCCAACCATGAAGCGTATTATGCCTCGTGCTAAAGGTCGTGCGGATCGTATCTTGAAGCGTTCAAGCCACATCACTGTTGTTGTAGCAGATCGCTAGAGACTAGGAGAGTAAGCAATGGGTCAAAAAGTACATCCAAATGGTATTCGTCTAGGCATCGTTAAGCCTTGGAATGCTACATGGTTTGCTAACACCAAAGATTTCGCTGACAACCTAGACGGCGACTTCAAGGTACGTCAGTTCCTTACAAGTGAACTGAAAAAAGCGTCTCTATCACGTATCGTTATCGAGCGTCCTGCTAAGAGCATCCGTGTGACTATTCACACTGCTCGTCCAGGCGTTGTTATCGGTAAGAAAGGTGAAGACGTTGAGAAGCTACGCGCAGCTGTAGCTAAAATTGCAGGTGTACCAGCGCAAATTAACATCGCTGAAGTACGTAAGCCTGAACTAGATGCGCAACTTGTTGGTGACAGCATCGCGTCTCAGCTAGAGCGTCGTGTTATGTTCCGCCGTGCTATGAAGCGCGCAGTACAAAACGCAATGCGCCTAGGCGCTAAAGGTATCAAAGTGGAAGTAAGCGGTCGTCTAGGCGGCGCTGAAATCGCACGTTCAGAGTGGTACCGTGAAGGCCGTGTGCCTCTACACACTCTACGTGCTGACATTGATTACGCAACTTCTTCGGCTCACACTCAATACGGTGTGATCGGCATTAAAACTTGGATCTTCAAAGGTGAAATCCTAGGTGGTATGCCAGCAGCTAACGCTGTAGAGCCTAAAGGCGACAAGCCTAAGAAGCAGCGTAAAGGCCGTAAGTAAGGAGTCGACAGATGCTACAACCTAAACGTACTAAGTTCCGTAAGGTTCAGACTGGTCGTAACCGTGGTCTAGCTAAAGGTACTGATGTAAGCTTCGGCGAATTCGGTCTTAAAGCTGTTGGCCGTGGTCGTCTAACTGCTCGTCAAATCGAAGCGGCACGTCGTGCAATGACACGTCACGTTAAGCGTCAAGGTAAAATCTGGATCCGTGTGTTCCCAGACAAACCAATCACAGAAAAACCACTTGAAGTTCGTCAAGGTAAGGGTAAAGGTAACGTTGAGTACTGGGTAGCCCAAATCCAACCTGGTAAGGTTATGTACGAAATGGGTGGTGTACCTGAAGAATTGGCACGTGAAGCGTTCCGTCTTGCGGCACGTAAACTGCCTTTCAAAACTACATTTGTAACTAAGCAGGTGATGTGATGAAAGCACAAGAACTACGCGAGAAAAGCGTTGAAGAGCTTAACGCTGAGCTAATGAATTTGCTACGCGAACAGTTCAACTTGCGCATGCAAGCTGCGACTGGTCAACTACAGCAAACTCATACTCTGAAAGCTGTACGCCGTGATATCGCACGTGTGAAAACTGTTTTGACTGAGAAGGCAGGCGCATAATGAGCGAAGTAAAACGTACTCAACAAGGTCGTGTAATTAGCGACAAGATGGACAAGTCTATCACTGTTGCTATCGAACGTTTCGTAAAACACCCAATCTACGGTAAATACGTAAAACGTACGACTAAAGTACACGCACATGACGAGAACAACGAGTGTGGCCTAGGCGACACAGTTGAAATCGCAGAGTGTCGTCCACTGTCTAAGACTAAGTCTTGGACTTTGGTAAAAGTTCTAGAAAAGGCGAAGATTTAATCTCGTTAATTCTATGAAACTAAAGCGGCTCCAAAATATTTTTGGAGCCGTTTATTTTTTGACTACCCAATCACAAAAAAGGGTGGTACAATTCGCGTCCCTTTTAAAGAGGCAGCCCGACCCGTGATGGGTCTAGTTATTAATATTTAGCGGAGCACTAACATGATCCAAATGCAAAGTATGCTGGACGCAGCTGATAACTCAGGCGCACGCAGCGTAATGTGTATTAAGGTTCTGGGTGGCTCTCACCGCCGTTATGCACATATCGGTGACGTCATCAAAGTTACTGTGAAGGAAGCAATCCCTCGCGGTAAAGTTAAAAAAGGTGATGTTCTGAAGGCGGTGGTAGTGCGCACCCGTAAAGGCGTACGTCGTCCTGACGGTTCTGTCATTCGCTTCGACCGAAATGCTTGCGTATTGCTAAACGACAATACTGAGCAACCAATCGGTACACGTATCTTTGGTCCTGTGACACGCGAACTTCGTGGCGATAAGTTCATGAAGATCGTTTCACTGGCTCCAGAAGTTCTGTAAGGAGCACGTAGAAATGGCAGCTAAAATCCGTCGTAATGACGAAGTAATCGTTCTTGCTGGTAAAGACAAAGGCAAGAAAGGTAAAGTAACTAAGGTTCTAGCAACTGGTAAAGTTATCGTTGAAGGTATCAACCTAGTTAAGAAACATCAGAAACCTGTTCCAGCTATGGGTATCCAAGGCGGTATCGTAGAGCAAGAAGCAGCTATCGACGTTTCTAACGTGGCTATCTTTAACGCAGCTACTGGTAAAGCTGACCGTATCGGTTTCCGTTTTGAAGACGGCAAAAAAGTTCGTTTCTTCAAGTCTAACGGCGAAACCGTTTCTAACTAATAGAAGTAATTTGGAGTTCTACTATGGCGAAACTGCATGATTACTACAAGTCGTCTGTAGTCGCTGAACTGACCAAACAGTTCGGTTACACAAGCGTCATGCAAGTCCCTAGAATCGAGAAAATCACCCTAAACATGGGTGTTGGTGAAGCAATCAACGATAAGAAACTGCTAGAAAATGCAGCGTCTGATATGGCAACGATCTCTGGTCAAAAGCCACTTATCACAAAAGCGCGCAAATCTGTTGCAGGTTTCAAAATCCGTGAAGGCTACCCTATCGGTTGTAAAGTAACCTTGCGTGGCGAACGTATGTGGGATTTTCTTGAGCGTTTAATTAACATCGCTCTTCCACGTGTACGTGACTTCCGTGGTGTTAGCGCTAAGTCTTTTGACGGTCGCGGTAACTACAGCATGGGCGTTCGCGAGCAAATCATCTTCCCGGAAATCGACTTTGATAAAGTTGATCGAGTACGCGGTCTAGACATCACTATTACGACGTCTGCTGGTACTGATGAGGAAGGCCGTGCTCTGCTGGCTGCCTTTAACTTCCCATTCCGTAAGTAAGGTGAAGGGTTACTGTTATGGCTAAAAATTCAATGAAAGCACGTGAAGCAAAACGTGCGAAGCTAGTAGCTAAGTTCGCTGAAAAGCGTGCAGCGCTAAAAGCTATCATCAGCGATGTAAACGCATCTGAAGAAGATCGTTGGAACGCGGTTCTTACACTGCAATCTCTTCCACGTGATTCAAGTGCATCACGTCAGCGCAACCGTTGCAACCAAACTGGTCGTCCACACGGTTACCTACGTAAGTTCGGTCTAAGCCGTATTAAGGTTCGTGAAGCTTGCATGAAAGGCGAGATTCCGGGTCTTCGTAAGGCTAGCTGGTAATTGCCACTTAATCATTTGGAGTAAATCATATGAGCATGCAAGATCCGATTTCGGATATGCTGACCCGCGTTCGTAACGGTCAGGCAGCAAACAAAGTTGCTGTAAAAATGCCTTCTTCAAAGCTTAAAGTTGCAATTGCTGCACTACTAAAAGCTGAAGGTTACATCGTTGACTTCGCTGTTGAAGGCGAAGCAAAACCTGAGCTAGAAGTTACACTTAAGTACTTCCAAGCTAAACCAGTAATCGAGCAACTTAAACGTGTTTCTCGTCCAGGTCTACGTGTTTACAAGAAGAAAGATGAACTTCCTTCTGTAATGGGTGGTCTTGGTATTGCTATCGTTTCTACTTCCAAGGGTCTTATGTCAGACCGCGCTGCACGTAAAGCAGGTCTTGGTGGTGAAATCATCGCTTACGTAGCTTAATAAGGAGTAGACTATGTCTCGTGTTGCAAAAGCACCTGTCGCTATTCCAGCTGGCGTAGAGGTGAAACTAAACGGCCAAGAAATCACTGTAAAAGGTGCGAAAGGCGAACTAACTCGCGTTCTTAACAACGCAGTTGTAATCGCTCAGGAAGAAAATAACCTGACTTTCGGTCCTAAAGAAGGTGTTGCTAACGCATGGGCTCAAGCAGGTACTGCTCGCGCTCTAGTTAACAACATGGTTGTTGGTGTTACTGAAGGCTTTACTAAGAAGCTAACTCTTAAAGGTGTAGGTTACCGTGCTGCTATCAAAGGCAACGCTGTAGGTCTAACACTAGGCTTCTCACACCCAGTTGAGCACGAGTTGCCAGCGGGTATTAAAGCTGAATGTCCAAGCCAAACTGAAATCGTGATCACTGGTGCTGACAAGCAACTAGTTGGTCAAGTTGCGGCTGACATTCGTTCTTACCGTGAGCCTGAGCCATACAAAGGCAAAGGTGTTCGTTACGCAGATGAAAATGTGCGTACTAAAGAAGCTAAGAAGAAGTAAGGTAACACTATGGATAAGAAAGCATCTCGCATCCGTCGTGCTACACGTGCACGTCGTAAGATTGCAGAACTGGGTGCGACTCGCCTAGTTGTACACCGTACTCCTCGTCACGTGTACGCACAGGTTATCGCGGCTAACGGCTCTGAGGTTATCGCAGCAGCTTCTACTGTAGAAAAAGCGATCCGTGAGCAAGTGAAATACACTGGTAACGTTGATGCAGCTAAAGCAGTGGGTAAAGCTATTGCTGAGCGCGCTCTAGAGAAGGGCGTAACTGCAGTTGCATTTGATCGTTCTGGTTTCCAATACCACGGTCGAGTAGCGGCGCTAGCAGAATCTGCTCGCGAAGCTGGTCTGAAATTCTAAGGTAGGGTTGGAAGATGGCTAAAGAACAACAAGTTCAAGCGAATGATTTGCAAGAAAAGCTAATCGCAGTTAACCGTGTTTCTAAAACGGTTAAAGGTGGTCGAATCATGAGCTTCACTGCACTAACAGTAGTTGGTGACGGTAACGGTCGTGTAGGTTTCGGTTACGGCAAAGCTCGTGAAGTACCTGCAGCGATTCAAAAAGCAATGGAAAAAGCGCGTCGTAATATGACTACGATCGCTCTAAACGAAGGCACTCTTCACCACCCAGTGAAAGGTCGCCATTCGGGCTCTAAAGTTTACATGCAGCCTGCTGCAGAAGGTACTGGTGTTATCGCAGGTGGTGCGATGCGTGCAGTACTAGAAGTTGCTGGTGTACACAACGTACTATCTAAAGCGTACGGTTCTACGAACCCTATCAACATCGTTCGTGCAACGATCGATGCACTAGGTAGCATGAAGTCACCAGAAATGGTTGCTGCTAAACGTGGTCTAACTGTTGAATCTATTTCGGAGTAAGAACACCATGGCAACTATTAAAGTAACTCAAACTAAAAGCTCAATTGGTCGTCTGCCAAAGCACAAAGCTACTTTGCGCGGTCTAGGTCTTCGTAAAATCAACCACACAGTAGAACTTGAAGATACTCCGTGTATTCGCGGTATGATCAACAAGGTTTACTACATGGTTAAAGTTGAGGAGTAATCAGAATGCGTTTGAATACTCTAGCACCGGCTGCTGGCGCGAAAACTTCTGCGAAGCGAGTAGGTCGTGGTATCGGTTCAGGCCTAGGTAAAACTGGTGGCCGTGGTCACAAAGGTCAAAAATCACGTTCTGGCGGCAGTGTTCGTCCAGGTTTCGAAGGCGGTCAGATGCCTCTGAAACAACGTCTACCAAAATTCGGTTTCACTTCTCGTAAGAGCCTAGTGTCTGCTGAAGTTCGTCTAGCTGAGCTAGCGAAAGTTTCTGGTGACGTAGTTGATCTAAACAGTCTTAAAGCTGCTAACATCATCACTAAGAACATCGAATTTGTAAAAGTTGTTCTTTCTGGTGAAATCAACAAAGCAGTGACTGTTAAAGGTCTACGTGTGACTAAAGGCGCTAAAGCTGCAATCGAAGCTGCAGGCGGTAAAATCGAGGAATAATCTCGAGGAACGAGGTACAGATGGCTAAGAAACCAGGACAAGATTTTCGTAGTGCTCAGAGCGGCTTAAGTGAACTAAAGTCGCGCTTGTTATTCGTAATTGGTGCACTTTTAGTATTCCGAGCCGGCTCTTTTGTGCCGATTCCTGGTATTGACGCTGCTGTACTTGCCGATTTGTTCGAACAGCAAAAAGGTACCATCGTTGAAATGTTTAACATGTTCTCCGGTGGTGCTCTTGAGCGTGCATCTATATTAGCATTGGGCATCATGCCGTATATTTCGGCATCTATTGTTGTCCAATTGCTAACTGTAGTTCATCCAGCGTTAGCTGAACTCAAAAAAGAGGGTGAAGCAGGCCGTCGTAAGATAAGCCAATACACACGCTACGGCACGCTTGTACTTGCAACCTTCCAAGCTATAGGTATTGCAACTGGCCTACCAAACATGGTCGACAATCTGGTTGTTATCAACCAAACCATGTTTACGCTAATTGCTACCGTAAGTTTAGTAACCGGTACCATGTTCTTGATGTGGTTAGGTGAACAAATTACAGAGCGCGGAATTGGTAATGGTATTTCGATACTAATTTTTGCAGGTATTGTTGCTGGATTGCCTTCTGCAATCGGTCAAACAATCGAGCAAGCGCGTCAAGGTGAATTGCATGTACTTCTTCTGTTGCTAATCGCGGTATTAGCTTTTGCAGTAATTTACTTCGTTGTTTTCATGGAACGTGGTCAACGCCGAATCGTCGTTAACTATGCGAAACGTCAACAAGGTCGTAAAGTATTTGCTGCGCAAAGCTCGCACTTGCCTCTTAAAATTAACATGGCAGGTGTAATTCCCGCGATCTTTGCATCAAGTATTATCTTGTTCCCAGGAACATTGGCTCAGTGGTTTGGTCAAAACGGTGAGAGCAGCGCGTTTGGTTGGTTAACTGACGTGTCTTTGGCTCTTAGCCCAGGTCAACCGTTGTATGTAATGCTTTATGCAGCAGCAATTATCTTCTTCTGTTTCTTCTACACTGCGTTGGTTTTCAACCCACGTGAAACAGCAGATAACTTGAAGAAGTCTGGTGCATTCGTACCCGGTATCCGCCCAGGTGAGCAGACAGCGAAATACATTGATAAAGTAATGACACGTCTAACCCTTGCTGGTGCACTGTACATTACCTTTATCTGTCTGATTCCCGAGTTCATGATGGTCGCGTGGAACGTACGTTTCTACTTCGGCGGTACATCGCTACTAATCGTAGTTGTTGTAATTATGGACTTTATGGCACAGGTACAGACTCATCTGATGTCTCAACAGTATGATTCTGTGTTGAAGAAAGCGAATCTGAAAGGCTACGGCCGTTAATCCGGCAGTAGACTCAGTTTCATTTACGGAGTTTAGCAATGAAAGTTCGTGCTTCCGTTAAAAAAATCTGCCGTAACTGTAAAGTAATCAAGCGTAACGGTGTCGTTCGCGTGATTTGCAGTGAGCCAAAGCACAAACAGCGCCAAGGCTAATTAGCAGAAATTTTTACTTGAAAATGAAGGTTGGGTCGAGTATATTCCTCGGCCTACCTTTTGCGTGCAAAAGAAGTAGTATTCCGCAGCGTATCCATAACGGGCTTTGCTGCGGCTAATTCTTTTATAGAAACACTTAGGAGTGAATAATGGCCCGTATAGCAGGCATTAACATTCCTGATCAGAAACATGCAGTAATCGCTCTAACAGCGATCTACGGCATCGGTAAAACTCGCTCTCAAGCTATCCTAGCTGAAGTGGGTATTGCTGAAAATGTTAAGATCAGTGAACTAACTGAAGAGCAGATCGATCAACTGCGTGATGGTGTAGCTAAGTACACTGTAGAAGGTGATCTACGTCGTGAAGTATCTATGAACATCAAGCGTCTTATGGACCTTGGCTGTTACCGTGGTCTTCGTCATCGTCGCAGTCTACCACTACGTGGACAGCGTACTAAAACCAACGCTCGCACCCGTAAGGGTCCGCGTAAGCCGATCAAGAAATAATCGGGAAGGTAGAGTACAATGGCTAAACAACCAACTCGCGCTCGTAAGCGCGTACGCAAGCAAGTTGCAGATGGCGTTGCGCACATCCATGCTTCTTTCAATAACACAATCGTAACCATTACTGACCGTCAAGGTAACGCTCTTGCATGGGCTACTGCAGGTGGTTCTGGTTTCCGTGGTTCTCGTAAGTCTACTCCGTTCGCTGCACAGGTTGCTGCTGAGCGTTGTGCTGAAATGGCTAAAGAATACGGCCTAAAGAACTTGGAAGTTATGGTTAAGGGTCCTGGTCCAGGTCGCGAATCTACTGTTCGTGCACTAAACGCCGCTGGTTTCCGCATCACAAACATCGTTGATGCTACACCAATCCCTCATAACGGTTGTCGTCCACCTAAGAAACGTCGCGTATAACGTTTCTAGGACAATTGGAGAAGAATCATGGCAAGATATTTGGGTCCTAAGCTGAAGCTTAGCCGTCGTGAAGGCACTGACTTATTCCTTAAGTCTGGTGTTCGCGCGATCGATACCAAGTGTAAAATTGATAACGCACCAGGTGTACACGGCGCTCGTCGCGGTCGTCTATCTGAGTATGGCGTTCAGCTTCGTGAGAAGCAAAAAGTACGTCGTATGTACGGCGTTTTAGAAAAACAATTCCGTAACTACTACAAAGAAGCTGCTCGCCTAAAAGGCAACACTGGTGAAAACCTACTTCAGCTTCTTGAAGGTCGTCTTGATAACGTAGTTTACCGCATGGGCTTTGGCGCAACTCGCGCAGAAGCACGTCAGCTAGTTAGCCACAAAGCTATCCTAGTAAACGGTAAAGTTGTAAACGTTCCTTCTTTCAAAGTAGCGGCTAATGACGTTGTTTCTATTCGCGAGAAAGCTAAACAGCAAGCTCGTATCAAAGCAGCTCTAGAAGTTGCTGAACAACGTGAAAAACCAACTTGGATTGAAGTAGATGGTGGCAAGATGGAAGGTACATTCAAGCGTATGCCTGAGCGTTCTGATCTATCAGCTGACATCAACGAACAATTGATCGTCGAGCTTTACTCTAAGTAAGGTTTAAACTAAAGAGAGGACACAATGCAGGGTTCTGTAACAGAATTTCTTAAGCCACGTCTAGTTGACATTGAACAAATCAGCTCGACTCACGCAAAAGTAACTCTTGAGCCATTAGAGCGTGGCTTTGGTCATACTCTGGGTAATGCACTTCGCCGCATCCTTCTATCTTCTATGCCAGGTTGTGCTGTAACAGAAGTAGAAATCGAAGGCGTACTTCATGAGTACAGCACGAAAGAAGGCGTTCAAGAAGATATTCTTGAAGTTCTTCTAAACCTTAAAGGTTTGGCTGTGCGCGTTGCCGAAGGCAAAGATGAAGTGTTCATTACTTTGAACAAATCAGGCTCGGGCCCTGTGGTTGCAGGTGACATCACCCATGATGGTGATGTAGAGATCGCTAACCCTGAACACGTAATTTGTCACCTAACGGATGACAACGCTGAGATCGCAATGCGTATCAAAGTTGAACGTGGTCGTGGTTATGTTCCAGCTTCTGCGCGTATCCATAACGAAGAAGACGAGCGTCCTATCGGTCGCCTACTAGTAGATGCTACTTATAGCCCAGTAGACAAAATTGCCTACGCTGTAGAAGCAGCTCGTGTAGAACAGCGTACTGATCTAGACAAGCTTGTTATCGATATGGAAACAAACGGTACTCTAGAACCTGAGGAAGCAATCCGTCGTGCAGCTACAATCCTAGCTGAACAATTGGATGCATTCGTAGATCTTCGTGATGTACGAGTTCCTGAGGAGAAGGAAGAGAAGCCAGAATTCGATCCGATCCTACTGCGTCCTGTAGACGATCTTGAACTAACAGTTCGCTCTGCTAACTGTCTGAAAGCAGAAGCGATTCACTACATCGGTGATCTAGTACAACGTACTGAGGTTGAGCTACTTAAAACGCCTAACCTTGGTAAAAAATCTCTTACTGAGATTAAAGACGTACTTGCGTCACGTGGTCTGTCTCTGGGCATGCGCCTAGAAAACTGGCCACCTGCATCAATCGCTGAAGATTAATCGATACTAGTTAGAAGGATTAGGTCATGCGCCATCGTAAGAGTGGTCGTCAACTCAACCGCAACAGCTCACATCGCAAAGCGATGTTCAGCAACATGGCTAGCTCTCTAGTACGTCATGAAGTTATCAAGACTACTTTGCCAAAAGCAAAAGAGCTACGTCGCGTAGTTGAGCCTTTGATTACACTAGCTAAGACTGACAGTGTTGCTAACCGTCGTCTAGCATTTGCACGTACTCGTGACAACGAAGTAGTTGCAAAACTATTTAACGAACTAGGTCCACGTTTTGCTGCTCGTCAGGGCGGTTACACTCGTATCCTAAAAGCTGGCTTCCGTGCTGGTGATAAAGCTCCAATGGCTTACATTGAGCTTGTAGATCGCCCAGCTGCTGAAGAAGCTGCTGAGTAATCAGTTCGTAAGAACGAGAAAGCCGAGCATTAGCTCGGCTTTTTTGTATCTGTAATTCAGTAAACCTTTATATCCAGCCTACATTTATTTCAACCCATGCAGACTGGCAATTTAAAAAGTGATTATCACTTACGCTTATTTACTAGTATTCCACAACCCGCCCAACGAACTTAGAAGCCCTTCGCTAGCGCCTTGCTTGTTCAAGTAATCCAAGATTACTGGAGCAAACTGACTGATCATAGATGGGTCTAAACCTAACGTATCGAATGCACTTTTTACTGCACTGATATTCTCAATATTTCCTAGTAAGCTTTGTGCTCCTTGCAAGTTTGAAAGTCCAGGAATCAAAGACTGTAATTCACTACTATTTTCTTGCGAAAGCTGGCTTTGAGCCAAAGCGAGTAGTGCACCACTGCCTCCGGCTGCTTGCTCAGTGGATACTGGTAATTGGCTAGTTAGCATGTCTGTTAATGGAGACGACTCGGTGTTCAAGCTGCTGCCGACCATGTCCATCAGGCCACTTTCTTTACTTTTTTGAGTGACTGAATCTAAGAATGCGTGCGCACTACCAATGTTGATTGATAGGAGTGCTAGAGTTAGGAGTGTTTTACGCATAGTACCTCCAAAGGTTGAGCGTTTTTTAAAAGTGATTTTATTTTTAAAGGCTATCAGAGTGAAAGGTTCAGAGGTGAGAAAGTCTATTCAGTTTAGACAAAAAAACGGCGCTAGTGCGCCGTTTTATTTAATCATAATTGAAAATGGTTTCAATTAGATAATATCTAATAGTTCTACTTCGAAAACTAAAGCTGCAAATGGAGGGATAGCCGCACCAGCGCCACGCTCACCGTACGCAAGATCTTGTGGTACGTATAGCTTCCACTTAGAGCCAACAGGCATTAGTTGTAGTGCCTCTACCCAACCTTTGATTACACCTGTAACAGGGAATTCAGCAGGTTGACCGCGAGATACAGAGCTATCGAATACAGTACCGTCAGTTAGCTCACCGTGGTAGTGAACGCGAACTGAGCTTTCTGCTGTAGGAACTGCACCAGTACCTTCAGAAATGATTTCGTACTGAAGACCAGAGTCTAGAACGTTAACTTCAGGTCGTAGAGCGTTGTCTTTTAGGAACGCTTCGCCTTCTGCTGCCGCAATTTTTGCTGCTTCTTGGCGAGCTGTTTCTGCACGAGTGTGAAGTTCTTGTAGTGCTTTGTTGATTTCATCAATTTCGATTGATGGCATGTCACCAGTTAGTGCTGTTGCAATACCTGCTGCGATAGCATCAACGCTAAGACCTTCAAGACCAGAGCCTGCAAGTTGCTGACCCATTTGCAGACCAATGCCGTAGCTTGCTTTTTGTTCTGCAGTTTCAAATTTAATTTCAGACATGAATGTCGCTCTTATTAGGAGTGATAAAGGTAACAGGATATCAGTTTCGAGCTTAGGTTTAAATGATTGCGACTGAATGCTTAATTGAGGCGGCCAGGTTGTGACTTATCTCTTACTCCAAGTGAAATTTCTGCTAATTTAATCCCAATTCCATTTTAGTTTGGTGAAAAACATATACTCTCCGCGTCGGTATTTTTATACTGACCGTAGAAGTATTAAGGGACTCATTACAATGAATCGTCGCAGAAAGAAAAAGCAGCAAGTCGACTATGTCGAATTGGTTAAACAAAAATTCGCTGCTATCGACTGGAAGCAGCCGTTCAACAAAGAGCAATGGTTGGAGCGTATACAGCCTGTTAAGCAGTTTTGGTTGCGTCTGCCTAAATTTCATCAGCGTGCTTTGATGGTCTTAGTGCCATTGATTCTGGTACTCCTTGTCATTCCTTTGCCAAATAAAACAGATCAACCAGTTGAGCAGACTGAGGTCGATCATCAACGCGTAGCGATTGAGCTGAACGCGCAGAGTTTAAGCCAGCAGAGAACCTCTCAGAACTCTGGACCGAAATCTGAAGACTGGAAAGAGTACACGGTTAAAAATGGTGATACATTAGCGCAGGTTTTCAGAAGCAATCAGCTCTCTATGGCGGATCTTAGCGCTCTGGTCAAAATAGAAGGCAGTGATAAGCCGCTAAGCCAAATAAAGCAGGGACAGTTGATTCGCTTTAAGCTTAGTGACGAAGGTGAGTTAGATATGCTACAGCTGGAAAAAAGCGGGCGGTCCGTTATGTTTTTCCGTTTATCGGATGGGACCTTTGGACGTAACAAGTAAACGCTTCAAATGAAAAGACGCGAAGATATCGCGTCTTTTTAGTCAGTTTTTCATAGCGATTAGTTTTCATAGTAACCAATCGAGTTGAAGCTTATAGCGCTACGGATTCTTTCCGCATATCCACATGAGGGATACCATCTTCAAGATAGCACTCTGAGATAACCTTGAATCCATGACTTGCATAAAACTGGATGAGGTGTTCTTGAGCACCTATATCGATTGTCAGCCCTGGCCATAATGTTTCGCATTGTGCCAAGGCCTTGTCCAATAACTTATGACCTAAGCCACCGCCTCGCGCGGTTTGCTTTGTCACCACTCGACCAATACTCACATTGTCATACGTGGTGCCTGCGGGCAGTAATCGTGCGCAAGCAACCAGTTCATCACCGTGATAGCCTATTAGATGATAAACGCCTTCGAGTGTGTCCTTACCATCCAGTTCAGGATAAGGGCAGGTTTGTTCAACAACGAATACATCCACACGCAATTTCATCATTTCATACAGCTGTGTGGTTGTTAGCTGAGCAAAGGGCAAAGTAATCCAAGTGAGCATGTTGTTATCCGTAATGAGAATCGAGTGACTGACTTTACTTTGTTTTGAGCTCATACTCATTAACAAAGGTTAATTAGCACTGGTTTTCCCACCAAATCTGGTGATAATGTGCCCTCTTTCCATCTCACCTGAGGATATCCCCGTGAGCAAACAAACATTCGATCAAGTTGGGCTGAACCCAGCGTTACTCGCCACACTTGATTCCCTGAACTATACCCACATGACGCCAATTCAAGCTTTGAGCTTGCCTGCAATCCTAAAACATCGTGATGTCATCGGGCAGGGTAAAACGGGCTCAGGTAAAACCGCTGCATTTGGTTTAGGGGTTTTATCGAACCTCAACGTCAAACGCTTTCGTGTCCAGTCATTAGTATTGTGTCCAACACGTGAGCTTGCAGACCAAGTAGCGAAGGAAATTCGTACTTTAGGTCGCGGCATTCATAATATTAAAGTGCTTACTCTCTGCGGTGGGATGCCAATGGGGCCACAAATTGGTTCGCTGGAGCATGGTGCGCATATCCTAGTTGGTACTCCTGGTCGTATTTTGGATCACCTTGAGAAAGGCCGAATTAACCTGAGCGAGCTGAATACCTTGGTGCTAGATGAAGCTGATCGCATGTTGGACATGGGTTTCCAAGACGCATTAGATGCGATTATTGATGCAGCGCCAAAGCAGCGTCAAACTCTACTTTTCAGTGCTACTTTCCCAGAGAAAATTGAGCAAATTGCGCAGCGTATTATGCAGACGCCTGAAGTCATTAAGGTGGAATCGACTCATGATACCTCAAGCATTGCTCAGCATTTCTACAAAGTTGAAGGTTCGGAAGCGCGTGATGAAGCGTTGGCGAACTTGCTACTGACTCACCAACCAGAGTCCGCTGTGGTTTTTTGCAATACCAAAAAAGAAGTGCAAAGTGTCGCAGATGAGTTGCATCGCAAAGGGTTCAGCGTTATCGATATCCATGGGGACTTAGAACAGCGTGAACGCGATCAAGCATTGGTGCAGTTTGCTAACAAGAGTGTTTCTATCCTTGTCGCAACAGACGTCGCGGCGCGTGGTTTGGACGTAGATAACCTTGATGCAGTCTTTAACTTTGAGCTATCGCGCGATCCTGAGGTTCATGTACACCGTATCGGTCGTACAGGCCGTGCAGGTAGTAAAGGTTTGGCGTTCAGCTTCTTTGGAGAGAAAGACGGTTTGCGTGTAGCTCGTATTGAAGAATACCTAGATATGGACGTGGTACCAGCAACATTGCCTGCCAAATCAAATCAGCAGCCATACCAAGCGAAGATGGTGACGATTAACATTGATGGCGGTAAGAAACAGAAAGTACGACCGGGTGATATCTTAGGGTGTCTGACGGGAAAAAATGGTATCCCAGGCTCTCAAGTTGGCAAGATTCACCTTTTCCCGATGCGCGCCTACGTTGCGGTCGAGAAGTCAGCTGCCAAAAAGGCTCTACAAACCATTAGTAATGGCAAGATGAAAGGGCGTCAGTTCCGGGCGCGGCTTCTTAAATAGCTTAAATAGCATAGAAAGGCTCTTCGTTTGAAGGGCCTTTTCTTTTTCGAGTTTACTTGGATGTGTGATCTTTAGTTAAGCGCGCTTTAATTCGGCTCAAACTGATAGGCGTGATCCCAAGATAAGCAGCTATTTGGCTATCGGTAATACGTAGCTTTAAGTCTGGGTAGTGGGCGCAAAATAATTGGTATCGTTCCTCTGGCGAGTAGAGCAGCATAAAGCGTTCTTTGTTCTCTTTATTAACCAGTTGGTTTTCGAGTAGCTTTAAGTAAATGGCGTGTTTTTCTGCTCGCCATTGATGCAACGTTTCAATTGGTAAGCAAAATAGCTGACAAGCGCTCAGCGTTTCCAATAAGTAAGGCGAAGGTTGGTTCTTAATTATGCTCTCAAAGCCGATAACCCAGTCTTTCTCCCAATAAAACTCTTTACTGAACTCTTTGCCCTGCTCAGTGAGATAGCTTGCATGGCATAACCCTTCAATAATGAAGTAAAGGTGCGAGCTAAACTCTCCTTGGTGGTTAAGAATGTGGCGCGTAGGCAGTTCGAGTAACTCACCATTTTCGATAAGTTGGTTTGCTTCTGTGTCTAAGAAGCCATGATTGACTAAGTCTGAAAAAAGATCGCTGTGCATGTGATAACTCAGAAACGGTTTTCTTTATCATTTTGGCGTAAAACCTCCCCATTTATGGGGAGGATGTAAGCCATTGCTACGAAGTAGCAAAAATTAGTCAGGACGATTCTGACTCTCAATGTACCTAGTTAAAGCTTCAAGACTTGCTCCTCCGCAAGATCCAGCAAAGTAACTAGGACTCCAAAGCGCCCCTTTCCACAAGTAACGATGAATGACAGGGAACTCTTGCCGTAGAAGCCTAGAACTAACCCCTTTCAATGAATTGATCAGCTTCGATAACTGCACTTTTGGAGGGTACTCAAGCAGTAGATGAACGTGATCTTTCTCACCGTTGAACTCCTTTAGCTCAACTTCAAAATCGTTACATACCTCTCTTAATATTTGTTCCAAACGGATCAGTATTTCGTCATTGAACACCTTCGACCGATACTTGGTAACAAAAACCAAATGTGCGTGTAATACGCTGACGCAATGGCGACCTCGACGGATCGGATATTCTTGGCTATGTGTCATTAGACCAACTATTGATTTGTTGTTTAAGTCTATTCATAATAAGGCATCTTATCAGGAAAGACCAAATGACATTAGTAGCTTACAAATATCGGTTTAAGCCAAGTAAAGAGCAAGCAGAAATGCTTGAGCATACCTTTGGCTGCGTGCGATTTGTTTACAATAATGCTTTGGCTTTCTCGAAAGAGCAGTATGAACAAGGTAATAAAACCAACTTCAACGATTGGAATAAAAATCTAACTACACTTAAAAAAGATGCTGGGTTTTCTTGGTTGAAGAACGTATCAAGTGTGCCGTTACAGCAATCGCTCCGTCATCTTGATAAAGCGTTTAAAGCATTTTTCAAATCTGGATTTGGCTATCCTAAGTTCAAAAACAAACGTGGTAAGCAATCTGCTTGCTACATGGCGAACGCTTTTAAATTCAACGCTGATACAAAGCAAATCACCTTAGCCAAGATGAAAAATCCACTGAAAGTCAAACTATCAAGACTATTCAATGGCAGCCCGTCTTCCGTCTATGTATCCAAAACTAAAACAGGCAAATACTTCATTTCTATGCTTGTTGAAACCGAAATTCAACCGTTACCTATTGCAAGCAAAACTGTTGGTGTAGACGTTGGTATCAAATCACTTGCGGTTTGTTCTGATGGCGTTGTATTCAACAATCCCAAATACACCACGAAGTACGAGAAGAAGCTGGCTAAAGCGCAACGTAAACTTTCCAAGAAGACGAAAGGTTCTAACAATTTCAATAAGCAACGCATCATCGTGGCAAAGATCCATGAGAAGATTGCAAATTGTCGTGTTGATTTCACGCATAAAATGACGACGAAACTGATAAACGAAAACCAAGTGATCTGTACCGAGTCATTGCGAGTTAAAAACATGGTGAAAAACAAAAAGCTAGTAAAAGCAATTAGTGACGCAAACTTTGGCGAAATCGTCAGGCAGCTAGAGTACAAAGCTGCTTGGTATGGTCGAATAGTGTCTAAGATTGACCAGTGGTTCCCAAGCTCTAAATTGTGTGCTTGTTGTGGGGCTGTATATCAGGGCAAATGGTCACTTGCTATTCGTGAATGGCGATGTGACTGCGGTTCTGTAAACGACAGGGATTTGAATGCCGCTAACAATATCCACATAGAGGGGTTACGGTTAGCAGCTTAAGTATTTGTGGTGGTAGGGACTACCAACACGTTAAACGCCTGTAAGAGACAATGTAAGCCGACTCGATTTTAGTAATGGAGCGCAAATGTCGCAGACGACAGGAATCCACACTCCTTTAGGGGTGTGGTAGTTCAATCAGATCGATTTGGTAAATCGCGAAACCAATATCGTCAGTCGCGACACGTTTCATTGGGTATTGTCCTTTCTCTTTGATGAACTGCGCCGCTTTATCGCTAGGGGAGGTTTCGAAACGAATATCTAGCTTGTTATCGGACTTAATCGGTGCGAAAGACCAGTTGTTGTCAGCGCTTGGTGTCACTTCTCCTTTTTCTTCACTCACGCGAGAAATATAAGTGGCGACGACAGAGCGGTTTTCATCTGGTGCGTCAAATGCAATGAAATCTGGGCCTGTACCAGGGAAAGTATTGCTATATGCACGGTAGTTATTGGTTGCGATGATGAAATCTTGCTTCGGATTGAAAGGCTTACCGTTGAACGTCAGGTTCACAATACGCTGAGAATCTGGATTAATCACTTTACAATCCGCATCGTACTTCGGCGGTTGGGTAACGTCGATTTGGTAGTTAACCCCATCAATAACATCGAAGTTGTAAGTACGGAAATTATCCCAATCAATCAAAGATTGCGGTTTAGGATTGTTGATGTCGATGTGGTTGAATTGACCCGCACTGCACTCTAGCCATTCGCGAACTTCTTTACCTTTCACTTTCATCGCAACCAAGGTGTTTGGGTATAAGTAAAGATCGGCCGCATTACGAAAGGTGAGCTGACCGGATTCTACTTCTGTAAAGTTATTCGGATCGTTCTTACGACCGCCGACTTTAAATGGTGCTGCCGCACTCAGTACTGGAATGTCAGAAAGGTCTGGGTCGCCTTGAATAAAGCGTTCTACGTAGTCTTTCTGAGCAAGGTTAACGATTTGAATGGTGGGGTCGTCCTGCACTAATGCCAAGAAGCTGTACATGACATCATTTGCTTTGCCGATTGGTTGGTTTACAAATTCACGAGTGCCTTTGTGATCTTCTTCTAACGCTTTCACAATATCTTCATCGGCTTTAGCTAATGACTTCTTATTTACTTTATCGAAGATAGGGCGTGCTTCTGCTTGGCCTTCGATGACTTGCCATCTGCCGTCTTTCTCTTTCAGCATCAAATCCATCACACCTACGTGACTTCCCCAGCGACCCGGCATCACGGACGTTACACCATTGATGGTCCCTTTATCTATATCAACACCAGGTAGGTTTGCGAAGTCTTTCCCTGGGAAGACTGCGTGAGAGTGGCCAAAAGCAATTGCATCAATACCTTCAACTTCTGTGAGGTAGTAAACAGAGTTTTCAGCGCCTAGCTTGTATGGATCAGTAGAAATGCCCGAGTGTGGAATCGCCACAATCACGTCTGCGCCTTCTTTCTTCATTTGAGGAATCAGTTTCTCTGCTGTTTCCTTAATGTCTTTAGCAAAGACTTTGCCTTCTAAGTTCTTCTTATCCCACACCATAATTTGTGGTGGTACAAAGCCGATGTAACCCACTTTTATTTGATGCGCTTCGCCGTTTGTGTCTTTAAATGTGTGAGTTTTGATGAGGTAAGGCTTGAAGTAATACTCACCGGTTTGTTTATCAAATACGTTTGCATTGATGTAAGGGAAGTTTGCACCCTTCAACGTCGTTTGTAGGAAATCTAAGCCATAGTTGAACTCATGATTGCCAATGTTGCCCACATCGTAGTCTAGCTTGTTCATCGCTTTGTAGACTGGGTGCACGTCGTCGGGGTTAATCCCCTTTGCCGCCATGTAATCGCCCATTGGGCTGCCCTGAATTAAATCGCCGTTATCTACTAGTACCGTGTTTTCTGTCTCGGACTTAGCCTGTCTCACTATTGTCGCAGCGCGACTTAAACCGATTTGCTGTGATGGTTGGTCTTTGTAGTAATCGTAATCCATCACGTTGGTGTGAATGTCGGTGGTTTCGATAATACGAAGCTTGATGGTATCGGCCATTGCTGGGCCAGCAAGCGTTAGCATGCCACTTAATACTGCGAGGGAAATAGGATGAACTGCCACTTTCATTTGGTGCTCCAATTCAATGATAAGGGGAAATCGTACTGCGTAATGTATCAAACACAGATGCAACTCGATGATAAAGATACAGAAAACTGTGAACATTAATCAGTTTACTGAACCTTATTCATATTAACCGCCGACTTTTTCACGCTTTTGAATGAGACCAAACAAAAACTTCTTAGCAGATTTTTGAATAAAAAATGAAATTTTAGAATTTCAGGTAATATAAACGCCCCGCCATAATGCTTGCATAACGATATCAATGGACGATGAGCAAGCACATGGCAACGAACGATTCAGTCACTTCTTTTCCTAAACCAAAGCCCCGGTTAGTTTCTGACAACCCAGTCGCTGGTGTTACTCGTTTTGCAAAGCAATCACTACAGCCTGGTGAAGTCGCCTTAGTAGGTGCAGGACCAGGCGATCCTGAACTTCTGACGGTGAAAGCACTGAACTGCTTGCAGCAAGCTGACGTGGTTTTGTTCGACTACTTGGTGTCTGAAGAAATCATGGCATTGATTCCAAGCGATACGATTTTGGTGTGCGTTGGGAAGCGAGCTGGGCATCACAGTGTGCCGCAGGAGAAGACGAATCAGCTTTTGGTGGATTTTGCCAAGCAGGGCTACAAAGTAGTACGCATTAAAGGTGGTGATCCGTTTGTATTTGGTCGTGGTGGTGAAGAGTTAGAAGTGCTTGCTGATGCCGGCGTTCGTTTTCAAGTTGTCCCTGGCATTACCGCAGCAGCTGGCGCAACCGCTTATGCTGGTATTCCACTGACTCATCGTGATTATGCGCAATCGGCCATCTTTGTGACTGGCCACTTGAAAGAAGAAAGTGATGAGATGGATTGGTCCACGTTGGCGCGTGGGAATCAGACTTTAGTGATCTACATGGGGCTGATGAAATCACACTATATTCAGAATCAACTCATTAAGCATGGTCGTTCAGCGTCGACTCCGATTGCCATTATTGAGCGTGGCACGCAGATTCAACAAAAAGTATTTACGGGAGAACTCTCCCAACTCTCTGATTTATCGAAGGAAGCACAGTCGCCATCTTTGATTGTTGTCGGAGAGGTAGTGCGACTGTCTCAAAAGTTAGACTGGTTTTTGTCTAGTACTGAATTCAACAAAAGTGCTATTGCCAACTCCATATAATTTCAGACCAAAGATTAGAGACGTAATGCGCCTTCAAGCTTAAAAAGGAAATACAAAACATGGACCAACAACGTTTAACTCACCTTAAACAACTCGAAGCGGAGAGTATCCACATCATCCGTGAAGTTGCGGCTGAGTTTGATAACCCAGTCATGATGTATTCGATTGGTAAAGACTCATCAGTGATGCTGCACCTTGCGCGTAAAGCTTTTTACCCAGGTAAGATTCCATTTCCATTGCTGCATGTTGACACCGATTGGAAGTTCCGCGAGATGATTGAATTTCGTGATCGCACCGCGGCCAAATACGGTTTTGAGCTTTTGGTACATAAGAATCCAGAAGGTCTAGCCATGGGCTGTAGCCCGTTTGTTCATGGTTCTTCTAAGCACACTGACATCATGAAGACTCAAGGCTTAAAACAAGCGCTGAACAAGTACGGTTTTGATGCGGCCTTTGGTGGCGCGCGCCGCGACGAAGAGAAATCACGGGCGAAAGAGCGCGTGTATTCATTCCGCGATAAGAACCATACATGGGACCCTAAAAACCAACGTCCTGAGCTATGGAAGACGTACAACGGTCAGGTCAATAAGGGTGAGAGCATTCGTGTATTCCCACTGTCTAACTGGACTGAGCTTGATATCTGGCAATACATCTATTTAGAAAACATCGAGATCGTGCCGCTTTACCTCGCGGACAAACGCCCAGTTGTTGAACGCGATGGCATGCTGATCATGGTTGATGATGATCGTATGGAGCTTCAACCGGGTGAAGTGATTGAAGAGAAGAGTGTGCGCTTCCGTACCCTTGGCTGTTATCCATTGACCGGGGCCATCGAGTCTGAAGCAAACACTTTAACTGGCATTATCGAAGAGATGCTGGTGGCAACGTCGAGTGAGCGCCAAGGCCGAGCGATCGACCACGATCAGTCAGGATCGATGGAGCTTAAGAAACGTCAAGGTTACTTCTAAAGGATCTAAGGAAAGATAATGAACAGTGCAGTTGAAGCTCAATTAGCCGAGCTTGGTATCGAAGGCTATTTAACACAACACCAGTACAAGTCGTTACTTAGATTCTTGACTTGTGGCTCGGTGGATGACGGTAAAAGTACATTAATCGGTCGCTTACTCCATGACTCAAAACAAATTTATGAAGATCAGCTAGCGGCAGTGCATTCAGACAGCCAACGTGTGGGTACCACGGGTGAAAAGCCCGACCTTGCGTTGTTGGTCGATGGCTTACAAGCTGAGCGAGAGCAGGGGATCACGATTGATGTGGCTTACCGCTATTTCTCGACGCAGAAACGTAAATTCATCATTGCAGATACTCCTGGACACGAGCAGTACACACGTAACATGGCTACAGGCGCATCGACATGTGACTTAGCTGTGATTCTGGTTGATGCACGTAAGGGCATTCTCGATCAAACTCGTCGTCACTCTTTCATTTCCAACCTTTTGGGTTTGAAGCACTTTGTTGTGGCGATCAACAAGATGGACTTAGTGGATTACTCCCAAGAGCGCTTTGAAGAGATCCGCGATGAGTATCTGAAGTTCTCTGAGAATCTGACAGGGGATATTGATATTCAAATCATCCCGATCTCAGCGCTTGAAGGGGACAATGTGGTGGATAAAGGCCAAAACCTGACTTGGTTTAAAGGCCCATCATTGTTTGAGCTTCTTGAAACGGTCGATGTGGATCAAGAAAAAGGCGCGGGTGAATTCCGCTTCCCTGTGCAATACGTTAATCGTCCTAACCTCGATTTCCGTGGTTTTGCGGGGACCATTTCTTCTGGTTCGATCAAAGTCGGTGATGCCATTAAAGCATTGCCATCGGGTAAAACGTCAACTGTGGCTCGTATTGTGACCTTTGATGGTGATATCGAAGAAGCTCGTGCCGGATTAGCTGTCACTCTGACGCTAAGCGATGAGATCGATATTAGCCGTGGCGACTTAATTGTTCTAGATAATGCTCAAGTGGAAACCACAAACCATTTGCTTGCCGATGTGGTGTGGATGACAGAGCAACCCCTGCAACCGGGTCGTGACTATGACATCAAAATCGCAGGTAAGAAAACCGTAGGTCATGTTGAAGCGATTCGTCATCAATATGACATTAATAATCTCTCGACTCATAGCTCGGCAGAGCTGCCATTGAATGGTATTGGTTTGTGTGAATGGTCTCTTAATGAGTCAGTCGCGCTGGACAATTATCAAGACTGTGCAGATACCGGTGGCTTTATCATTATCGATCGTCTGACAAACGTGACGGTTGGTGCTGGCATGGTTAAAGAGAGCCTCGCCGTGGTTGAGCGCGATTTGACGGACATCTCTGCGTTTGAAGTTGAGCTTAATGCGCTTGTCCGTAAACACTTCCCACACTGGGAAGCAAAAGACGTCAGCCAGTTTCTGAAAAAGTAACTGGCTTACCCAAGTACGATAATTTCAGGCTCTGTCTGCTGTTGTACTTGGGGCGTCGCTACCTAACTGAATTGCGAAATGTCGTTAGGTATTCTCCTAATACCAGAATGCTTCGGTGGAGCCCAAGAAAACCGAGCATTCTGATGTTCTTTTCGCTTGCGCTGATTTTTGTCTGTTTACTCGTTTGTCGGTGTTTCATGGATAAATGAGTCGTTGTTGTGCCCTTTGGGGCTATTTGGTAAGGAAAGGCTATGTGGGAACAAGGGTTTGTGTTAGCGATTTTGCTTGGCATTATCACTTGCTTGCTTGTCACGAAAATTAAGCCTAGTTACGTCTTTGCGGGTGCCGCTTTTATTGCATTCATGGCTGGGATGATGGATTCAGCCACTATCGCATCCAATTTTACCAACTCTTCATTGTTAACCCTGGTTTTATTGATTCTTGCATCCTGTGCTCTAGAAAAAACACTGCTGATCAGTTGGGTGAGCCGAAGTATCTCTGAGGGTCAGTTAGGCAGCGTGATTGCTAAGCTCGGTGTATCGACAGCCTTGCTCTCTTCATTTACGAATAATACCGCTGTGGTTGTCTCATTGATTGGGGCGATTAAGCGTAATCAGCAGCATGCACCTTCGAAATTACTTATTCCCTTGTCTTACGCCGCCATTTTTGGTGGCACATTAACTTTGATTGGTACGTCGACTAACTTAATCATCAACAGCTTTGTCGAAGACGCAGGCTTACCGAGCCTGAGCTTTTTTACACCCACGATGATAGGTTTGGCTGTGCTGGTGGGAGGGATGCTGATTCTTATCCCGCTCAGCTACTTGCTACCGAATTATGATGATCAAAACCAAGAAGATTTACCTTACTTTCTTGAGTCTCGCGTTGAGCCAGGCTCACCGCTAGTTGGGCGTACGATCAGCGAGAATAATTTACGTGCTCTGCGCAAACTGTTTCTTGCAGAAGTGGTGCGCGATGGTGTTACTGTTTCTTCTGTGGGACCGGATTTTGTGCTCAATGCAAAAGACCGCCTGTTATTTTGTGGCGATGTTGAGAGCGTCGCGACCCTGCAAGAAATTCCGGGCCTCAAGTTGTTTGGTCAGCAGCACTTAAATGGGCAAAACTTTATCGAAGTTGTGGTGAGCTCGTCGGCGACATTTTGCTACAAAACCCTCAAAGAGAGCCGATTCCGCGACCGATTCGATGCCGTTGTTGTGGCGATTCGCCGAGGCCACGAACGCCTAGAAGGTGGCTTGGGTAGTATTACCTTAGCGCCAGGGGACACGTTAGTTCTGGTTCCAGGCAAGCGTTTTGAGTCTGAACGCCGAGCTCATCGTAAAGAGTTTGTCTTAGTGCATGACTTGGACTCTAGCGCTCGGCTTGATACCAATAAGTCTTCCATTGTATTACTGGGCTTTGCAGCCGTAATTGGATGCGCTCTATTAGAGTTAGTGCCAATTATTAAAGGTCTAGCTGCGTACCTTATCGCGCTTATTGCGTTTGGTATTGTGCAGATTTCAGAACTGCGCCGCCGTTTTCCGATCGATATCGTCGTGATTGTCGGTTCCGCTTTGTCTATTGCTCAACTGATGATCTCTTCTGGATTGTCAGAAAGAATGGGAGTGATGTTTATTGAAGCGTTTAATGGCTGGGGAGTATTTGGTGCCTTGGTGGCGACTTATATCATGACATTGGTACTCACTGAATTGGTGACAAACAATGCCGCGGCTGCGCTTTCTTTTCCTATCGGCTATAGCATGGCGGTGGGTTATGGCGTGGATCCGATGCCATTCATCATGGCGGTTTTGTTCGGCGCGAGTGCGAGCTTTATCTCTCCCTACGGTTACCAAACTAACCTGCTGGTGTACAGCGTAGGAAATTACAAATTGACCGACTACGTGAGAATTGGAGTGCCAATTTCGATTGTGTACTCTGTATTAGTACTTACTTTGATCCCGGTCTTTTTCCCGTTTTAATTCCGATATTTACAAGGATACGTTATGACTGCCGAAACGACGGTAAAAGATGAAAACATTGTTTGGCACCAGCATTCGGTTGATAAACAGTTTCGTGCTGAATTAAAGAAGCAAAAACCTGCCGTATTGTGGTTCACTGGTTTATCTGGAGCGGGTAAATCAACCGTAGCTGGGGCGTTGGAAAATCGCCTTGCAGCATTGGGTTACCACACCTATTTATTGGATGGTGACAATGTACGACATGGTTTGTGTAGCGATTTAGGTTTTTCTGAACAGGACCGTCGCGAGAACATTCGTCGCATTGGTGAACTGGCGAAGTTGATGGCAGATGCGGGTTTAATTGTTCTGTCGGCGTTTATTTCACCGCATCGTGCAGAGCGGAAGTTAGTGCGCGATTTATTGCCAGAAGGCGAGTTTATCGAAGTGTATGTCAATGCATCTCTAGAGGTTTGCGAAGGTCGAGATCCTAAGGGTTTATACCGTAAAGCCCGTGCGGGAGAGATTCCTAATTTCACTGGTATTGATTCGGAATATCAAGCGCCAGAGAACCCTGAAATCGATTTGCCCGCGGGAGAAAAGAGTGTCGATGAGCTGGTGGATTTGTGCTTAATCGATCTTAAACAACGCGGTGTGATCCGATAAAAAAGCATTTAGATCATAGGTGACCTAAAGCTCTTTGAACAGCTGGAGAAGTATTTGGCTCATAGGTAGTCAAATGCTTCTCAAGCTGGCTAGACGGTATGATGAACCGTACTTTTAGCTTCACTATGGACACTAAATCTATGATTTAACAGTGCAAGCATTTGGTCGTAGTATTCGGCATGTGGTTTGTTACCGAGCAAGGTACAGAGCTCATTACCTGTGGGTGTGAATCGGTAATATAAAAGGCGGACACCTTTGCTGTTTACGTTCAGTGATAAGTTTTTACCTTGGTAGGTGAGGACCAACGGTGTCTCGATACTAATTTCGCCAGATTCAAGTTCGGCACTGTGCAGCAGCCCTAATTCAATTAAGAGCAACAAGCTTGAATACGGCAGTTGAAAACTTCCCATATTTAGGCTGTTAGCGACGTCTCGCTTGCCGAAGCTAAATATGCCTCCTTGCGCTTTGTAACCAATCAGCAGTTTTCTGCTGTGATCCCCTCCAAAACTGCACGCTAAAGAGGCGGCTCTTTGCAGAGTTTGTGCTTCCTTTGGTGACATATCCTTGAGGGTTTTCAACGCTTTCATGGACGTTGAACCCGGATTGGTCACTTCACGCTTCATCACTTGAGCCCATAGCTTTTGCATCGCGCTGTTATGGATGTCTTGAGCCATCTCAAAAAATCGATGCAACCAATCTTGGTCTGGCTCTCCCGCTGTCTCATCTCGGCATGAACTGTGCGCTAATTTTAAAATCTGTTCTAAGTTTTTTTGTCGCTGTTCTTGGCGTCTTTGCTCTCGCAATTGGGCTCTTTCAAACGCAGATTTGGCTGGCGGGCCGGTTTGCAGTAAGGCGTCAAGACCGTGTATTTGGGCAATGGTTTTTACCTTACTAGCACTGTCTTTTATGTAGCCTTGTTTCTTTTCTTGTTGCGTATTTTTTTTTGTGTCTGACTGATGTTCGATGACAACAGGTTGCTTTGTCGGGTCTGCCATTCGTTTTCCTACCAAGAACTGCGCGGTTCGCACGTTTAAATTTACACCTTATCTGACCAAGCGACCAGACAGGAGTTCTCAGTTTTTGAACGAATAGGGCTATTCAAAATGATAATGAGTTGTTAAAATTGTTATCGTTATTTTGGAGGGGCTATGAAGTTCTCAGAAGCAGGTAAACTCAAAAAGCACCTGTCGATAGCGTTTCTTTTGGTTATTTATGTGGGCGTATTAGCGTATTTATCTCGTTATATCGTGTAGCACAAAGCTAAAAAAGGCGCCAGTGTGACGCCTTAGGTGTAGCGAGGCTTATCGACGACTTAAATTACATATCGTCGTAGGCTTCTATTTCTGATCCCTCAATAACGTAAGCCGTTTCTGCTAGTTCGTGGTTTATCGTCTCGGTTTTCAACGTTCCAACCACATATATAACATCCCACAACTCTTGAACAGGCGCGCCTTTCGGAAACTTCACGTAAATGATCTGGTTTGGAGGCGGTGGTGGCACGTGAATACAAGCTCCAAAGTATGGCACTAATAAAAACTCGGTGACGGTATCGGCATCACCTTCAAGTGGGATAACAAACCCTGGAATTTTAACTTGGCTTCCGTTCAGTTCTGGTCGAACATTACCAATCTTGGACTGCTGCGCTGCGCCACCACTGTGATCAGATGCAGGCATGCCTATACTGTCGAACAATTTACGCTCTTTTTCTGGAACAAGGTCAATCCAGTCAAGCTTCAATGGTTCTTCGCTGGCCATAACAGGCGCTGTGAATGCGACGACCAGCAAGCAACTTGCGAGTATTTTTTTCCACATTTTATTAAATCCTTATTGTCATTCCGTCACTCAGTGACTGTCGGTAGGCGCGGAGTGCGGGAATGAAACCAATCACAATACCAGCGCATTGTACGAAACCTAATAGTATCCACTCATAAGTAGATAAGATGCTTAAGGTGAGATGTATTCCATAGTGCTGTTGGATGATCGGCTGCGCGATAGCAAGAATAGCATACAGCCCTGTAACGCCAGTAATAATACCAGCAGCAGTAAGCAAGCTGGCTTCACTAATTAAGAGTGAGAAAACATGACGAGGCCTTGCTCCCATGGCACGCAAAATCGCCATTTCACGGCGGCGTTCCTGTAGGCTAGTTAATAGACTGCTTAACATACCTAACAACCCTGCAATCACGACAAAACCAGATACTGCCATTAGGGCTTGCTCTGCAACCGACATCATTCCCCATAACTCATGCAACGCAACGCCGGGCATAATGGCGCTAAGCGGCTCTTTGGGGTAGGTGTTAATTTGTCTTTGCAGGGCGAAAGTTTGAATACGAGATTTCAAACCAACGAGCATAGCGGTAATTTGTTTGGGCTGAAAGTCTCTGTTTTTGAGATCTTGTGCCTTGGGTGTCGGGCCCAAACGCGCACCACTTTCCCACCCAACGTGAATGGCTTCGATGGCTTCCAATGATACATGGACAGTTTTGTCGACTGGTGTTCCTGTAGGTGCAAGGATACCGACAACTTTAAATGGCAGATTGTCATGACGGCTAAAGCCAACGTCGCTAATGCCGTGGGCAATGATGATTTCGCTACCGATATCATAACCAAGTTGTTTAGCGACATCAGAACCTAGTACGGTTTCAAATAAACCATTGAATTCTCTACCCTTGCTGAATGTTAGTGGTTGCTTACTTCCAAACTTGTAATGCTCAAAGTAACTGTGATTGGTTCCCATAACTCGGAAGCCTTTATGCGAGTCGCCAAGCGAGATTGGAATAGCCCAATCGACTGAACGATGATTGGCAAACTCTTGGTAGCTTTTCCAATCGATGTTGTTGGTCGCATTACCAATACGAAACACAGAATAGAGCAATAGGTTCACTTGCCCAGAGCGTCCACCAATAATGAGGTCTGTGCCTGAAATTGTATTGGCGAAGCTATCCTTGGCTTGAGTTCGGATACGCTCGACGCCCAAGAGGAGTACCACTGAAATCGCAACGGTCATGATGGTTAGAATTGCCGTCGCTTTGCGGTTCATCAAGCTCTTCCAGGCGAGCTTTACAACAGCACTCATGATATGGCTCCTAGGCTAGATACTTGATTAATGTCGGGTAGATTGAGCGTGCGATCGAATAAGGGTTCGAGTGTTGGGTCGTGGCTAACGAATACCAGTGTGGCATTGGCTTGATTCGCTTGCTCCATAAGGAGCTCAATAAATGCTTTACGATTGTCATAGTCTAAAGCTGAGGTTGGTTCGTCAGCGATCACTAACTCTGGATGTCCTATCAGAGCTCGAGCCGCAGCCACACGTTGTTGTTGACCAATACTCAATTCAGAGACAGGGCGTGTATGAAGCTCGTTTGGCAAGTGCAGTCGTTCTAGTAGGGCCTGAGCCTGTTCATTTAACGTTTGAGATGAGGCACCTAAATGGGCACGGTCACGTCGTATTTTACTGAACTGACATGGCAATAATACGTTTTCAAGTACGTTAAGGTACGGCAATAAATTGAACTGTTGAAAGATGTAGCCAATATGATTGGCGCGAAAGCGGTCTCTCTGACTGGCACTTAAACTAGCAAGGTCAGTATCGAGTACAGATAGAGAGCCTGAAGTTAATGTGTTAATCCCCGTCAACAAAGCGAGCAAGGTCGATTTACCGCAGCCACTTGGACCTTTGATAAACACATGTTCGCCTTGTGTAATGTGTAATTTGGGGATGTGGATGGTCGCGTTGGTTGAACCGGGCCAGAAAAATTGGGCATCCTCTAGCTCGACAACATTTGGTGTGGTTTCAGTCATATTAAATCACCAAAGCTGTGGCGTGTAAGTGGGTACTTACACGCCACTCGTGTTATTTGATTACGATTTGGGTGTTATCTTTGCTTAATTTAATTGCTGATTGCATGGTATCAGTGAATATATTGACGCTGATGGACTCTGTAGTTGGGAATTGGTTAAACCAATCGGTTTGGATTTGGCTAAGCTGATTAACTTGTTCGCAATTGAAGCGATATTGCACCGAAAATTCACCGTGACCGCCATGATCGTGCGCCTCATCATGATCGTCATGGTGGTCATGTTTATCATGATGTTCATTATGATCATGGTGTTCGTGTCCTTCATGATCGTGATGTGCATGGTCATCATGGTCGTGCTCACTATGATCATGTTCCTCATGAGTTTCGCTTAGGTTGTGGCTCACGTAAGCTTCTTCAATATTACAATCAGCTTGTGAGTTAATAGCGAACAATGCGTTGCTGTCTTCGAGTGTAGCGACGGCTTGTTTAAGCGCTTGCTCTTGTTGTGCGTTTTCTGGAGCATGTTCGAAACCCACAACATCAGCTCCAGGAGCTGTGATCTCTACTAACAGATCTTTGCCATCTTGGGCGATATTAAACTCGACGTGACCATGCACATGAGCACCATGCTGGCGGTATTCGTTTGCATTCGCTGCTGTCGATAAAGTGAGGCCAATAGCAAGGGCTAAAACGTGTTTTGATGACATTGTATTTTTCCTAATTTTACTGGCATTAACCAAAGGCGGTATTGCTCAGATTCGAGTTTCACTAAGTTATTGTTCCCTGACACACTAGGTGCGGGAATGAACTCAATAATTTTGAGTGTGGAATAGTTTGGAAATTAAGCAAAATAAGGAGGGGCACGAGCAGCGCCAAGAACTTCTTCGCCGTACACGAGATGCAAAAAAACATGATGATGCTGGGCGCGCGCAAAAGTCGGTGTAGAGAGGGTAGGTTGTACCTTTGCTATACCGTGCTGAACACCAGAAAACAATTGGCAATGATGATGGGTATGATGGTCGGGCGTCAGATCGACTTGATGGAGTACAACCGCAAAGTTCCAAGCGATCAGCAACGCAACACTGAAAAATAAAGCAGTGCGATACCAATATCTTAGTGTTTTTTGCTGGTGGTGGTACATCTGAGCTCCTCTTACCGACTGTTATAATATAACACCCATAATGAATAAAAGTTCACTCTTTTGTTGGCTAGCAGAAAAATTTAACTCCACACATACGTGCCGAAAAATATTGGTAATACTCTCTGATGGAAGTGTCGCACTTATAAAGAGCAGAGTTATCACTGCCCATGCTTCTAATCAAATTCATATAGCTCCTTACAACAAGAACAAGGAGCCATTCAATGAAGCTAGATGTTCTGTTTAATAAGCTCAATGACTTTTGTTATCTCATCTTGCTCAAGTGCGCCCTCTTTGACGAACAGAACTTTGCCCGTTTTGTCTTGAACAATAATGGCCGAACTTTCTTCTTTCAGGCCCCAAGTATTGGCAACTACGCCATTTTCATCAAGAACCATGGATGACCAAGGAAACTCTTTTTTGCTGTCTTGAGCTGAAGACTTCACGAAAGAGCCTGTCCCCCAAATTGCATCATCTTGGTTGATGATAGTTGTGGTCTGGTAGCTTTCTTGTGGAAAATTTGCCGCTGTTATTGCCGACATTAAAGGGGCATTCATTTCTTTTGAACTGCTACGGCCTGCAATGGCTTGAATAACACGAACTTTGCCTTGCATATGTTGAGTTGCCCAGGGTTGGTATGCAACGCCTTCGCCTTGTAAAACAATCTCGCCGTAAGCGGCAACATTGACAGGAGGAACGCTTTTTCCCACTGACAAGTTGTGTGCAAAGGTCAAGCTTGGCGTTAAGGCCAGTAATAGAGGTAGGAGAGTCTTAGTTTTCATATTGTTATATTCCGTACGAGGTTTGGAAGCTTCCAGTATATATCCAGAACCTAGAAATTTGTAGGACCGTTGATAACATTTATTTAACGTATGGAGTGGTGTAATCTTGCGTTATATTTAGAATTTGCTAAAATGAGTTCCGTCGCAAATTGCGCATTAAGATTGCAGAGGAAAAATAAGCAATCCGTGTTTTCTCAAAGGAATTGAGGTGAGTTATGCTACGTGAGTTTGCTGTATATCGACCATTACAAGTGGCCCGTTTTGTTAAAACGTTGTTCAAAGGTCAGTTTTTTATTGTTGGGGGTTGGCTGTTTTCAGTTCGACAATGGCAAAGTGTTACTACCTGACGTCAACGATCATAAAAGGCTCACCATCTTTAAAGAAGTCAACCAAGTGATAGCATCATTATCGGCTTAGTTAGCTTGGTACCCACTTAGATTTAGAAAAGAGCGACCATATCGGTCGCTCTTTTTGTTGCTGGTTAGGTTTATCCTTGGAGGCTTGGTGGGAAGCAAACTCCCGTTCCTCCGATGCCACAGTAACCATCAGGGTTTTTCGCCAAATATTGCTGGTGGTAGGTTTCCGCAAAGTAATACGGACCTGCTGGTTGTATTTCGGTGGTGATGTTCGCGCGTTGCTCTTCTTGCAGTGCTTGCTGATACAAGAGTTTCGATTTCTCTGCGCTCTCGAGCTGCTCCGTCGAATAAGTGTAAATTGCAGAACGATATTGAGTACCTAAGTCGTTACCTTGACGCATTCCCTGAGTTGGGTCGTGTTTTTCCCAAAAAACAGCCAGTAGCTTTTCTAATGAGATGACGCGTTCATCGAAAACGACTCGTACGACTTCAGTATGACCCGTTTTACCTGTACAGACCTCTTCATACGTGGGATTGGGTGTGTACCCCCCAGCGTAACCGACCGAAGTAGATACAACGCCGTCGAGTTGCCAAAATACGCGCTCAGCGCCCCAAAAACAGCCCATTCCGAGCAAAATCTGCTGTTGGTGTGACGCAAGAGGCGCCTTTAGGTTAGATTTATTTACAAAATGATGATCGTCAATCTGCATTGGTTGATCTCTACCTGGCAAGGCATCTTCTATACTGATCAATGTTTGTTTGTTGAGCATGGTATTTGTCCTTCAATACGTGTCTTAAATTTGCGAACTTTTTCATTTCGTCTGTATCTGATGCTGTGATGACATAGACCGCGTTAAACCTATTAATATTACAGACTTAGAATCTAATTGGCGTTATCATTATTTACGTTTACTTAACCTCATTCAGCCATAAAAGCATGATAAAAAAAGCTCTCCCCACCATTGTTGGCCTGTTTGCCTTTTCTCATGGTGCCTATGCCGATGTTTCTTTGACTTTGAAAGGCATTGATGGCGCTTTAGAAGAGAATGTCAGTGCGTATCTATCATCTATTCCAGAGAAGGATTACTCCACTTCTCTGCGTTTTCAAGCGAGATTAGATCAAAGTATCACTGAAGCGCTTAACGCGCTTGGGTATTATCATGCAAAAATTTCATACTCTATTCCTGAAGCGAATGATGAGTTAATTGTGCTCATCAAGCCGGGCTTGCCAGTGAAAGTGAAAGTCATGGATGTGGCCATCACTGGAGAGGCCAAGGACGATGAAGAGTTTGCAAAACTTATTGAGCGCTCTCCGCTCAAAGTTGGTCAAGTTTTGAATCAAGGCCAATACGACAGCCTTAAGTCAGGCATTCGTAACTTGGCGCTTCAGCGTGGTTACTTCAATGGTGAGTTTACGCTAAGTCGATTAGAGGTTATCCCTGATCTGAACGAAGCTAATGTCCGTTTGCACTACAGCAGTGGAATACGTTTCAATTTTGGCGACGTTTCTTTTATTGGCAACCACATCTGGGAAGATCGTGTCGCATCATTACAACCTTTTAAAGAAGGGGACCCATACAACGTTTCGAAGCTGGGCGAGTTTAACCAGAAGCTATCAAATACGGAGTGGTTTTCCTCAGTTTTTGTTGAGCCTGAATTGGATAGGCTTGATGATGGCCGAGACTTGCCAATTAAAGTGTCTTTATCTCCTGCTTCCAAGAATCAGATCGAGACGGGTATTGGTTACTCAACGGATGTCGGCGTTCGAGGGACGTTGAAGTGGAAGAAACCTTGGGTGAGCTCCCGAGGACACAGTTTCAACACCGCTTTATCCCTATCTAAGCCAGAGCAAACCGTGACTGCTTCTTACAAAATTCCTTTAGAAGATGTCGCTAACGATTATTATCAAGTTCAATATGGGCTTAAAAACCTAGACAACCGTGACACGCAGAGTATCGAGTCTAACCTTGCAGTGGAGCGTCATTGGTTAGCAGACGGTGGTTGGCATAATACCGTTTATGTTCGTCATTTGTACGAGAGCTTTACGCAAGGTTTACAAGATGATGAATTCAACTTCGTACTTCCAGGTGCGACATTTTCTCGGACTAGGGTTCGAGGGGGCAATATGCCAATGTGGGGAGACAAGCAAAGCATCACTATTGAGTATGGTGATACCGCTATGCTTTCTGAAACTAGAGTGCTCCGCTTAATTGGCTCGACTTCTTGGATTCGTGGTATTGGAGAGAATCATCGTGGTTTGTTCCGCTTAGAAGGTGGTGCGAATATTACCGATGAACTTGAAAAGCTATCACCGTCGCTGCGTTTCTTCGCAGGTGGTGACAATAATATTCGTGGTTACGGCTATGAATCTATTTCACCTGTGGATGAGAGTGGTGCTTTGACGGGTGGTAAATACATTGTTAGCAGTACATTAGAATACCAATATCGTGTTTATGGAAACTGGTGGGCTGCAACGTTTTACGATATTGGTGATGCGTTTAATGAAACACCAGATTGGAAATCAGGTGCTGGTGTTGGTATCCGCTGGGCGTCTCCGGTGGGCCCTGTTAGTTTTGATTTTGCATGGGGGTTGGATGCAAAACCAGAACGAGAGTTTCGTATCCACTTCTCATTGGGGCCTGAGCTATGATCAAAATGATGTTTAAGTGGACCAAATGGCTGTCGCTCAGTTTGATTGGCCTATTGCTGTTGCTCATCATTATTGTCGCGACAGTTTTGTTTACCCACCCAGGCCTCAAATTTGCCTTGTGGGGAGCTGAAAAAGCATTACCACAATTGCAGATTGAAAAAGTGCAGGGTTCATTGTTTCCTCGCTTCGAACTGCATAACGTCAGTTTTGTCGATGAGTCTTTGAATATCGACGCCAAAGTTGAGCGTTTAGCTTTGGCAGTGAACTTCCGCTGTTTCTTTGACCCTAAGGTCTGTGTCGATGAGTTAAGACTGCAGGGGCTTGACTTTAAGATGCCTGAGCTACCGCCAGCAACCGAGGAGCAAGAGGAAACACCACCACTGCGTTCTATCAGTACGCCAGTGCCAATTTTTGTTAATAAAGTCAGCTTTAATGACATCAATGTCAATGTGCTGGGCAATCAAATTAATTGGCAAACATTCTCGACCGCTTTGTCGATGCAGGGTGATCGTTTGGTGATTGCACCTACCGCGTTGAAAGACATTAATGTGGCTTTAGCACCAAGTGAGGCTGAACCTGAAGCGGCTGCCGAGGAGCCGAAAGAAACTGACGTTACGCCGCAAGATATTGTGTTACCCGAAGTATGGATTCCACTGACGGTTGAAGCGCGTCGTCTTGATATTCACAATTTCAAACTGGCGGGTGAAACGCCAGTGATCGTCAATCATCTTGGTTTGGTTGCAAGAGCAGGCGGTGAACGTGTTGATGTCAAAACGTTAGAGCTCGACATGCCAGAAGTGGAAGGCAAGTTGAGCACACAAGTGACGCTTTCTTCTGATTACCCTATCAAAGCGCAATTGGACGCGTTAGTGAAGCAAGCGGATGCGAAGGGACAAAAACTGTCGCTTTCGGTCTCGGGTTCGGTTGGTGATTTGTCACTAAATGCTACGCTTTCTGAGCTTGTACAAGCGGAGATCAAAGGTGATATTCAACCGCTTAAAACACAGTTGCCGTTTGATGTCGCGATTAAAAATGTACAGGCGCAATGGCCGCTATTTGGACAAAGCGATTACCAGGTTTCTGTACCAAGCTTGGCGGCAAAAGGCTCACTTGATGGCTACGAAGTCGCATTAGAAACCAAAGCTTCGGGCAAAGATATTCCCGCCGTTGATGTCGCACTAAACGGCAAAGGTACGCTAGAGCAAATTGACCTCGAAAGCCTTGTAGTGAAAACCTTAGGGGGCGAACTCTCTGGGAAAGTCATGGCCAATTGGGCCGCGCCAATCAACTGGCAAGCTGACTTGAACCTGAAAAACATTCAACCAGGTTTACAATGGAAAGAAGCTGAAGGGGATATCAGCGGTAACCTTTCGACTTCGGGGTCGTTAACAGAACAAGGCGGCTGGCAAGTCAGTTTGCCTAAGTTAGACATTGACGGCATTTTGCGAGGGTATCCGCTGAATGTTGAAGGGCAACTTGAAGCGTCTGATAAAAACGGCAAAGGCGAAGACATCCAACTTACCACTCAGGGTCTAGCGCTTTCTCATGGTCCAAACCAACTGAGTGCAAAGGGTAAGATCGATAAGCAAATTCTGATGGATGTTGAGGTTAACTTCCCTGATTTTGCGAAAAGTGTTCCGGATCTTGCAGGTAAAATGCAAGGTAAAGTCGCACTACGTGGTAGCTTGAAAGAACCAGACATCAATCTTGCTCTCGCTTTAAATCAGATAAACTGGCAGCAACAGGCGAACGTAGAAACGATCACTTTAAAGGGTGATGTGAAGCCTCTGCCAGCACCAAAAGCGAACATAAGCCTTATTGCGAACAACATTACCTATGACGACATAAAAGTTGATAGTGCTGACCTTGAAGTCTCTGGGGATGAAAAACTGCATCAACTTACGCTCGATGTAGTGTCTGACCTAGTGTCGACCAGTTTAGAAATTGAAGGGACATTCCAGCAGAAACCAGAAATGATTTGGGATGGGGCGCTGCGCCGCTTGACGCTGAGCTCGCAACAAGGCCCGTGGGCGTTGCAAAAATCGACCGCGGTGAAGGTCAATATCGACAAACAGATCGCGAACGTTCAAGCGCATTGTTGGTTGCAAGCGGAGTCGAGCGTATGTCTAACCGAAGACATTAGTGTCGGTAAGAGTGGCCAGGCGAAGTTAGCCATCAATGATTTTGATTTTGACCAAATCAAACAATTCCTGCCGTCAGAAACCAAGCTGCAAGGCTCGGTTAATGCACAGGCTTTTGCTAAATGGGCACCAGAGAAAAAGCCTGAAGTAACCTTAAGTGTCAATATGCCAAAAGGCCAAGTTGAACAAGCGCTTGAACAGCCAATTAAAGTCGGTTGGGAAAGCTTCAACTTTAAAGCAGCATTAGCGAAAGACAAGCTTGATGCCGAGTGGCTATTTGATGTGAAAGATAACGGTGACTTGTCTGGTAAGGTTTCTTTACTGAATGTCTCGTCTGAAAAGCCCACTATTGATGGTAAGGTTTCACTCTCTACGTTCCACTTGGATTTCTTGGCACCGTTGATTGGTGAGTACAGCTTGTTTAAAGCAAACATGAATACTGACCTAGCGATATCAGGTGACGTCATGCATCCGAAGGTGAATGGTCAGTTCTTGATTGACCAAATGAAGCTACAGGGTGAAGTCACACCGATAGATATAAACTCAGGGCAGGTCGTCATCAACTTTAAAGGCCATCAAGCGGACTTGGATGCCGGAATTCTAACCCCGGATGGTGAGTTGAACGTTACCGGTGATGCCGACTGGCAGGACTTACAGAACTGGCGCACTAAAGCGCGTGTATTTGCTAAAGAGCTCAATGTTGATGTGCCTCCAATGGTAAAAATCAAAGTTGAGCCTGACATGACAATAGATGTGACCCCTCAGCTTGCGAAAATTGAGGGTGATATTAATTTGCCATGGGGAAGAATTGTCGTCGAAGAGCTTCCACCAAGTGCAGTAGGCGTATCGAGTGATACCGTTATTCTCGATAAAAACTTGCAGCCAGTGGACGATGTGGCTGCGATGCCGTTTGATGTGGAAACGAACATCAACATTAAAATTGGTGATGACTTCCAACTTGCCGCTTTTGGCCTAAAAGGTGGGTTGAAAGGGAGCCTAAACGTGACACAAAAAGACAAAGGTCCGTTCATCGTTGGTGAAGTGAATGTTGTCGATGGTTCTTATCGTTCGTTTGGTCAGGACTTATTGATTAAAGAAGGTAAGATTCTGATGAATGGTCCACCAGATCAACCTTACTTGTCTATCAAAGCGATTCGTAATCCAGACAATACCCAAGATGATGTCATTGCGGGGGTACAAGTGTCGGGCCCAGCATCTGATCCGAGTATAGAAATTTTCTCAGAGCCCGCGATGAACCAAGCCAATGCACTTTCTTATCTACTTCGTGGTCAAGATATTGATGGTGAAGCCGGTGGTAATGCAATGACGACTACCTTAATTGGTTTAAGCTTGGCGAAGAGTGGTCGTGTGGTTGGTGAAATCGGTGAAGCCTTTGGCGTACAGGATTTACAGCTGGACACTGCTGGTTCGGGCGATGATTCGCAAGTGACGGTGAGTGGTTATATTCTGCCAGGTTTGCAGGTGAAATATGGTGTCGGCATCTTTAACTCCCTAGGTGAGTTCACTGTGCGTTACCGATTGATGCAAGACTTGTATTTAGAAGCGGTATCTGGTGTAGATAGCGCCGTTGACCTACTCTATCAGTTTGAGTTCGATTAAAGTGCTTTAACCTAAGCATACACAGTCATGACTAAGGAGTGGTTATGCAGCATTTGATTTTTGTCTACGGCACGTTACGCAAGGGAGAGTACAACCATCAGTATTTGCGCTCGGCGCAGTTTCTTGGTTTACATGAAACGGATGCTCAATTTGCAATGTATGACTTAGGCCCTTATCCAGCGTTGTCTGATGGGCAACGCTCGATTCAAGGTGAAGTGTATCTGATTGATGATGAAACCTTATCCGAGCTAGATAAGTTGGAAGATGTGCCAGTGGAATATCGCCGAGAGAGCATCGTTACGCCGTTTGGCCAAGCTTGGATCTACTTATATCAAGATACTGAGCAATTAACCGAAGAAATCGCTTCCGGCGATTGGTGTCAAAAGGTGTGAGCTATACTGACATTATCAATAGCAACGAGCTAAACACTAAGGAGTCACGATGAAAGCATTCGTAATTGGAGTAATGGCGTTGCTTCTTGCTGCATGCGCACAAACAACACTACCGACTTCGAATAATGTGACCGATTGGCAAGTGTTTGGTAAGCAGTCAGCTTTAGATGGATTACGGGAGTTATCTGAGGAGCGAATTGCGAAGCTGGATGATGTTAACCATGCGACGGCAGAACTGATAATGGCTTATCAAGCGGGTTACCAGCAAGGCAAGCAAGAGTATTGCGAGCAAAGTGCTTATATGCTCGGTGTTATCGGGCGGCCGTATTTTGGCATTTGTGATGATGTTGACCCCTTCTTTCAACATGACTACGACGCTGGACGAATGTCTTCAGCAGGCGCACCTATCTAGTTGACACAGGTAAGATGAAAGCAAAAGAGCTGCCCTAGAGCAGCTCTTTTTAGTTTTGTATCAGCAGTGATGCTTATTTTTTCTGAGCGCGCTCGTAAGATTCTAGGATTTCAGCTTTGGCGGCAGCAACATCTGCCCAACCATCCACTTTCACCCATTTGCCTGCTTCAAGCTCTTTGTAACGCTCAAAGAATTGCGTGATCTGCGCTTTCAGTAGTTCTGGGATATCGTCCACATCTTGGATGTGCTCGTACTCTTTCGAGATTTTTGAGTGGGGAACCGCAAACACTTTTGCATCTTCACCCGATTCATCTGTCATCTTCAAAACGCCAACAGGGCGGCAGCGAATGACTGAACCTGGCATGAGTGGGTATGGTGTTGGTACCAATACGTCGACTGGGTCGCCATCAAGAGACAGGGTATTGTTCACGTAGCCATAGTTGCATGGGTAGAACATTGGTGCAGACATGAAACGGTCGACAAATACAGCACCAGAGTCTTTATCTACTTCGTACTTGATTGGATCTGCATTTGCAGGAATTTCGATAACGACATAGATATCTTCAGGCAGCGACTTGCCTGCTGGTACATGGTTTAAGCTCATTAGAATATTCCTTTTCATTAACGATGAGTCACACAAAAGCGGTTTCATCTGATGATAAATTCGCGTTTCACTTTAGCGACAAAAACGCGGCAGGTAAACACCTGCCGCGTTGGACAAAGGTCTGAAATTATTCTTCGTCGCGGTGCAGTTCAAGGAACTCTTCAACTTTGCGAACCATGTTCTTCGAACCCACAAAGAAAGGTACACGCTGGTGCAACTCAGTAGGCTTGATGTCCATAATGCGATTCACGCCGTCCGATGCAATGCCGCCAGCTTGCTCAATGAGGAATGCCATAGGGTTACATTCGTAAAGCAGGCGTAGCTTGCCTTGTGGGTGGCTTTGTGTGCTTGGGTAAAGGTAGATACCACCTTTCAGTAGGTTGCGGTGGAAATCAGCAACCAGCGAGCCAATGTAGCGAGAAGTGTATGGGCGACCGTCTTCTGGCACGTTTTCTTGGCAGTACTTGATGTACTTCTTCACCCCTTGAGGGAAACGAATGTAATTACCTTCGTTGATGGAGTAGATCTTACCATCATCAGGAATCATCATGTTTTCATGAGAAAGACAGAAGCTGCCGATAGATGGGTCGTAAGTAAAGCCGTTTACGCCGTTACCAGTTGTGTATACCAACATGGTGGAGGAGCCGTAAATTACGTAGCCCGCAGCCACTTGTTTGTGACCAGGTTGTAGGAAGTCTTCTTCAGTTGGTGGAGTACCGATTGGAGAAACACGACGGTAAATCGAGAAGATAGTACCAACAGAGACGTTCACATCGATGTTAGAAGAACCATCAAGTGGGTCCATCAGTACTACATATTTGGCGTTTTGGTTGAGTTCTTTATTGAACGCAACTGCTTCGTCTTCTTCTTCACTGGCAACGCCACACACTTGATCACGAGCTTCAAGCGCGGCTTTGAACTTATCGTTCGCGTAAACATCGAGCTTTTGCTGATCTTCACCTTGGACATTTTCCGTGCCTACAGCACCAGTGATATCACCGAGACCCGCTGCGTTGATTTCGCGGTTAACGATTTTTGCAGCTAAACGAATGGAGGCTAAAAGGGATGATAGATCACCGCTAGCGTGGGGGAAATCCGCTTGTTTTTCGACAATGAACTCGCCTAGGGTGCGCAGTCCTGACATGGTTAATCCTTACATTTTCATTTCATTGGGGGTAGTGCGCAAGTGAGCATCTCTTTATGGATGTTAAACGATTGCGCTGGATGTAAGTTTAAGTCGCAGATCTTTTTAATGGTAATGAAGTAACTGTTTGAGATCTCAATTTATTTGTAGACTTGTTTGAGGGATTCATCAGTAAGCAAGAGGTTGTACAGTCTGTGTTCAACCTTGTCATATTTGTGAAAGGGACTGCAAGAAGAAGGCTAAAGTCACTCGCTTTTCAGGCGGTAATCGCGATAATGAAAGCATTAAAAAACGCATTACAAGGTTTAGTTTATGCACATTCATATCTTGGGTATCTGTGGCACATTTATGGGCGGCGCAGCGATTCTAGCGCGCCAATTAGGACATAAAGTCACTGGTTCTGATGCCAACGTTTATCCGCCAATGAGCACACTGCTTGAGTCTCAAGGTATTGAAATTATTGAAGGCTTTGACCCGTCTCAACTCGACCCTCAACCAGATCTTGTGGTGATTGGTAATGCGATGAGCCGTGGCAACCCTTGTGTCGAGCATGTGCTCAACACTAACATGCGTTACACCTCTGGCCCGCAGTGGCTCAACGAGTTTTTGCTGCATGATCGTTGGGTATTGGCGGTATCGGGTACACATGGGAAAACGACCACGTCGAGCATGCTTGCCTGGATACTTGAAGATTGTGGTTATCAACCGGGTTTCTTAGTCGGTGGGGTACTCGGTAACTTCGGAGTGTCTGCTCGTTTGGGTGAAAGCATGTTTTTTGTCGTTGAAGCCGACGAATATGACAGTGCTTTTTTCGATAAGCGTTCTAAGTTTGTGCATTACCATCCTCGCACTTTAATCATGAATAACCTTGAGTTCGATCATGCTGATATCTTCGATGATCTAGAAGCGATCAAGCGCCAATTCCATCATTTAGTGCGAACTGTACCGGGCAATGGATTGATCTTAGCGCCGAGGAAAGATCAAGCGTTAGCGGATGTATTAGAGCGTGGCTGCTGGACTGAAAAACAGTTCTCTGGTGAGAATGGTGACTGGCAAGCGCACAAATTAGTGCTTGATGGCTCAAAATTTGACGTTGCGTTGCAAGGCGAGAAGGTTGGTACCGTCGAATGGAATTTGGTGGGTGACCACAATGTGGATAATGCGCTAATGGCAATCGCTGCTGCACGACATGTTGGAGTCACTCCGGATCTTGCTTGCCAGGCATTAGGGCGTTTCATCAATACCAAGCGCCGTTTAGAGCTGAAAGGTGAAGAACAAGGTGTGACGGTTTACGATGATTTTGCGCATCACCCAACGGCAATTGAACTTACTGTCGGTGGTTTGCGTAACAAGGTAGGTGAAAAACGCATCCTAGCTGTGTTAGAGCCGCGTTCTGCCACCATGAAGCGTGGCGTACACAAAAACACACTTGCAGAGTCACTACACAGTGCAGATGAAGTCTTCTTGTTCCAGCCAGATAATATCGAGTGGTCTGTGCAAGACATTGCCGACCAATGCACACAGCCAGCGTTTGTCGATGCGGATATAGATAACTTTGTAGCCAAGATCGTCGAACGTGCGCGACCAGGTGACCAAATTCTAGTCATGAGCAACGGTGGCTTTGGTGGTATTCACGGAAAACTTCTTGAGCAGTTAAAACAAAAAGCCTGATTGATATGCAAAACAAAACACAACCCTCTCATAAAAAAGCCATCACGTTGGCATTAACGGGGGCTTCTGGTGCTCCCTACGGCCTTCGTCTTTTAGAATGCTTGGTTGCGGCGGATTATCATGTCTACGTTCTGATTTCTTCGGCAGCTCGTGTTGTGATGGCAACCGAGCATAATCTTAAGCTACCAAGTGGCCCAGAAGCGGCGCAGCAAGCATTGGTAGAGCACCTGAACTGCAATCGAAATAACATCACTGTTTGTGGTAAAGACGATTGGTTCTCGCCCGTGGCTTCTGGCTCTGCGGCACCAAAACAAATGGTGGTGTGTCCATGTTCCGCGGGCAGTGTCGCGGCCATTGCACACGGCATGTCGGATAACTTAATTGAACGTGCCGCTGATGTGGTAATGAAAGAGCGCGGGCAGCTGTTGCTCGTGGTTCGCGAAACACCATTTTCAACGCTACATCTGGAGAACATGCACAAACTGTCGCAAATGGGCGTCACCATCATGCCAGCAGCTCCAGGCTTCTATCATCAGCCAAAGAGTATTGAAGACTTAGTGGATTTTATGGTGGCGAGAATTCTTGACCACTTAGGTATTGAGCAAGGTTTGGTGCCTCGTTGGGGTTATGACCAGCGCTCGTGAGCTGATTGTGTAACCACTCAAATACCTTTACAATCCATCCAACTCATCGGGGAGCAAACCCATTTAGCATTGAGTCAATCAATGCATTGGGGCGCTGAGACCTAAGTGTTTAACTAGGGACCCGTATTACCTGAACCAGATAATGCTGGCGTAGGAATTGAGTCTGGATATTGGAAGTCCTTAATAGCCGCCTCAAACCCTGTGCCGCTCAACTTATTTCTCTGAAATACTCATGGAGAGCGAGCAGTGAAACCCACTCTAAATCTGATTGCCCTAGCTGCAATCACCTCTACTTCAGCGTTTGCCGCTGAAAACACATTAACCATCTATACCTACGACTCTTTTGCCGCAGATTGGGGGCCGGGTCCTAAAATCGAGCAAGCTTTTGAAGCAAAATGTGGCTGTGACGTTAACTTCGTAGCGTTGGACGATGGTGTGTCGATTCTGAATCGTCTTCGTCTTGAAGGCGGTAATAGCAAAGCGGACATCGTATTAGGTTTGGATAACAATCTGATGGCAGAAGCGAAGAAAACCGATCTGCTTGCCGAGCACAATGTGGATACGGCTAACACAGTGTTACCAAACGGTTGGAGTGACACGACGTTTGTACCGTACGATTACGGCTACTTCGCGTTTGTGTACAACAAAGAGAAACTGGCTAATCCGCCGAAAAGCATGAAAGAGCTGGTGGAAACGCGCGACGATCTGAAAGTGATTTACCAAGATCCGCGGACTTCAACGCCGGGCCAAGGCTTAATGCTATGGATGAAATCTATTTATGGCGACGATGTGACGCAAGCGTGGCAGAAGCTAGCGAGCAAAACCGTAACGGTCACGAAAGGTTGGTCTGAGGCGTATTCTATGTTCCTCAATGGTGAGTCCGATTTAGTGCTTTCTTACACCACTTCACCTGCGTACCACTTAATTGCGGAAAACGATTCGAAGTTTGCTACGGCGAATTTTGCTGAAGGCCACTACATGCAAGTTGAAGTAGCCGCCAAAGTGAAAGGGGCAAAAAATTCAGAACTTGCTGATCAATTTATGAGTTTCATTTTAAGTGATGAGTTCCAATCGGCGATGCCAACGGGTAACTGGATGTACCCAGTCACTGACGTTGAGTTACCTAAAGGTTTTGAAACTTTGAGTGTTCCAAGCAAGTCGTTGAGCTTTAGTGCTGATGAAGTGGCAAAAATGCGTAAGTCTTGGATTCGCGAATGGCAAAGCTCATTGACGTTTTAGCTGACGTTTCCATCCTCATCTGAATGAGATAGGTTTTACCTTTGAATTCTGTTCCAAAAATAGGTTTAGGGGTCGCGATGATCATCGCGACCTTTGTTATTTCTGCCCTAGGTGCTTTGATTGTTCAAGCCCCTTCACTTGATGTGTCTGTGGTATGGGGCGACCCGTACTATCAACATGTCACCAAGTTCAGTTTCTACCAAGCGTTTCTTTCCACATTGCTCAGTGTTGGCTTTGCCATTCCAGTAGCGCACGCACTTTCGCGTCGCCAATTTATTGGTAAATCATTACTGCTTAAGCTGTTTGCATCGACACTGGTTTTGCCGGTTTTGGTTGGTGTTTTTGGGCTGTTAGCGATTTATGGCAACAGTGGTTTGTTGGCGCAGTGGTTGCAAAGTTTCGACACTAAACTGCCATTCTCTATTTACGGTTTGAACGGCATTTTACTCGCCCATGTGTTCTTTAATTTACCTTACGCGGCACGATTGCTTCTGCAAGCCTTGGAGTCTATTCCTGCCGAGCAGCATAAGCTTTGCGCGCATCTTGGGATGAGCCATTGGGATAAGTTTCGTTGGGTAGAATGGCCGCGTTTAAGGCAGCAGCTTCCCCACGTTTGTGGGTTGGTGTTTATGTTGTGCTTTACCAGTTTTGCCACTGTAATGGCGTTGGGGGGCGGGCCAAAATCCACCACCATTGAATTGGCCATTTACCAAGCGATTAAGTTTGATTTTGATTTACAAGCTGGGGCGTTATTGGCGCTGTGGCAGATGCTGTTATGTGGACTGCTTGCTATTGGAGTGCAGAAGTTAACAAGGCCTGTTTCTATCAGTGCTGGAAGCACATCGGTACAGCAATATTTAACGAAGGATCATGGGTGGTCAAAAGCTTGGGATAGCTTTTGGATCATAGGTGCCTTTTTACTGGTAATACCGCCGTTATTGATGGTGTTACTGAGTGGCATCAACCAACAAGTTTGGACAGTATTAACCGATGAGCGTTTTTGGTCTGCGCTATTGAACTCCCTCAAAGTCGCCTGTGTCGCTAGCGCGCTTGCGGTCGCTGCAGGGGTGTCCATACTATTGACCAGTCGCCGTTGGCGGTTGCAGTACAAAAACACGCGAGCCGATCAGATTGAGTTAATCGGCACCGTTATTTTGGTGACTCCAGGTCTGGTGATTAGCACCGGTTTATTCTTACTACTGCGCGCATTTACCGATGTTTTTAGCTTGGCATTTTTTGTCGTGATTTTGGTGAACGGTTTGATGGCTTTGCCTTACGTGATCAAAACGCTAGCGCAGCCAATGCTGCACATTGAACAACAGTATCAGTATGTATGTGCCAGCTTAGGCATGCGTGGCTGGCAACGGTTTAAAGTGGTGGAGTGGCAGGCGCTACGCAAGCCGTTTGCACATGCGTTTGCGATCAGCTTTATGTTTGCAATAGGGGATTTAAGTGCCATAGCACTGTTTGGTGGACAAGAGTTTCGTACCTTACCTCTGTATTTGTTCCAGTTGCTTGGCAGTTATCAGATGGACGCAGCTGCGGTGGTATCGGTGACCCTATTGTTGTTGAGTGTGGGCTGTTTTGCCTTGATTGAGAAAGTATTGAAAACGAAGGAGAGAGCGTAATGTTAGTGTTGGATGATGTGCAGTACACCTACCAACGTGAACTGTTTCGTTTTGACTTAACGATTGAGCAAGGACAGATTGTGTCGCTGATGGGACCAAGTGGGGCAGGGAAGTCAACCTTGCTGGCGTTGGTGGCAGGATTCATCCATCCTGACCGTGGTGATATTTGTGTTGATGGTGAGTCCATTGTGCGTAAAGAGCCTTATCTGCGTCCGTTCTCTATGTTGTTCCAAGAGCACAATTTGTTTGCTCACTTATCGGTGCGTGACAACATCGGTTTGGGCTTACACCCAGGGCTAAAGCTTACGGTGGACCAAAATCGTCAGATTGAACAAGCCGCGCAGCAAGTTGGTGTTGCAGAGTACCTCGACCGTTTGCCAGAGCATCTTTCTGGTGGCCAGCGTCAACGTGTTGCCTTAGCGCGTTGTTTTGTTCAGCCTCATCCCATGTGGCTATTGGATGAGCCGTTCTCGGCGCTTGATCCGGTGTTGCGTGAAGAGATGCTGAGCTTGGTAAAAAAACTCGCAGCAGAGCGGGGAATAACTGTATTGATGGTCACGCACCATTTAAGCGATGCCAAAGCGATTGCCAGCCACTTTGTGTTTGTGGCAGATGGTAAAGTGGAAGCCGCGGGTGATATGTCTGCATTGAGTGAACAGCATGCTAGTGAGAAGCTTGCGGCATTTATCCGAGCAGCATGCTAGTGCCTGATAGTTGCTAGGTTATGCTTCTCCGCAACACAAACCATGCCGAGGGCCAAATTCAAATTGAGATCTTAAGCTCATGATATGGTCAATCATTGCTTGTACACGCCGTGGGCGGTTTGCTCCAGGACGATACACTAAATAAATAGGCATTGGTACCGTGTGCCATTGCGGTAACACTCTGACTAAGGTGCCACTTTCTAGCTCTTGCGTCATGTTCTGCACAGGTAAGTTCGCGATGCCTAGTCCTTTAAGTGCGCCTTTCAATATTGCTTCTACAGTTGTACTTGAGAAGTTACTGGTTATTGAAACATTGACGGTATTATCGTGTGAGATCAGCGTCCAAGGTCCTATTTCTGAAACATATTGATACCTCAAACAGTTATGTTTTGTCAGGTCTTCTGGTGTTTCAGGTACGCCGAACTCAGCTAAATACTCAGGGCTAGCAGCCAGGACTCGAGTGGTATAGCCTAATTTTTTCGCGATTAATCGATCATCAACTATCTGACCGACTCTAATTGCCATATCAAAGCCGTGTGAAAACAGATCAACAAAATCGTTCGATGCTTCTAACGCAATTTGTACTTTTGGCCATTGTTTTAAAAATGGCAAAAAGATGTGCTCCGCCATATACGCATCCAACGCTGGTGGCGCGGAAATACGCAGCCGGCCTTGGATCTGTTGTTCCATCTCCTGAACGTCATGGCCAATTGAGTGGAATTCCTCAACTAAGCTTGCAGCACGCTCTAAAACCATTTGGCCAGCTTCGGTGATCACTAACTTTCGGGTTGTGCGCTCTAGCAGTTTGGCTTCAAAGTGTTGTTCGAGTTTGGTTATGGCTTTGCTAACAGTAGATTTTGGTAGGTTTAACTCCAGTGCGCACTTGGTTAAGCTCAGTAGTCGACAGCTTGTGACAAAGATAGAAAGCGTTCTAAAGTCAATTGTTTCTAAATTGCGAACAATCACTTTCAATTATCCATATTGTTTCAATATTAATCTGATTATAGTCTGGCACCTCATCCTTAGCCATCAAGTTATTGTCATTTGAGGTAAACAACATGTCCAACTCTGTAGACTTATTTTCTCCTATCGAACTCGGTCAATTAGCATTAGATAACCGTGCCATTATGGCGCCTTTAACGCGAGCTCGTGCTGGTGCGGACCATATTCCTAATGACCTTATGGTTGAATACTACGCTCAACGTGCGAGTGCCGGACTTATCATTGCTGAATGCACCATGGTGATGGAAGGTACGTCTGCTTTCATGGCAGAGCCGGGCATTTACAGCGAAGAGCAAATCGCAGCTTGGAAAAAGGTAACGGATGCGGTTCATGAGAGAGGCGGTAAGATTGTACTGCAAATTTGGCATGCGGGACGAGCTTGTCATCCTGATCTGAATGAAGGAAAAACACCTGTAGCGGCGAGCGCATTGGCCATTCGTGATGAATTAGTCCATACCCCTTCGGGTAAGCAAGCATATACGGTACCACGAGCACTCGAAGTGGATGAGATAGCTTCCATTGTTGCGGCGTTTAAACAAGGTGCAGAAAACGCCAAGAAAGCCGGCTTTGATGGGGTCGAGATACATGGCGCCAATGGTTATCTTATTGATAACTTCCTTCGTGACGGTTCAAATTTACGTACCGATGAATACGGTGGCTCGGTTGAAAATCGTGCTCGATTTTTACTTGAGATAGTGAAAGAAGTCGTTGAGGTGTGGGGACCTGGAAGAGTCGGTCTGCGTACATCTCCGCTAAATGGATTTAATGACATGAAAGACAGTGATCCAGTTGGCTTGGTGCGTTACTTAGCAGAGCAACTTAATTCTTTCGATCTTGCTTATTGGCACGTGATGCGTGCGGATCTGAAAGGCGTACAAAAAGCAGATGTTCTCAAGCCAGCACGCGAAAACTATAAAGGTCACTTAATGGCGAACGTGGGCTACAGTGCACAAGAAGCGGCAACAGCAATTGCAGAAAACAAAGTTGATGTGGTCGCATTTGGCGTTCCCTTTATCGCAAACCCAGATTTAGTTGAGCGATTTAAGAAAAATGCACCTCTTAATGAGGCGAAACCAGAACACTTTTATTTGGGTGGAGCAGAAGGTTATACCGATTACCCAATGATGGCATAACCCTTACTTGTTTAATATAAAAAGGACGCTAATGTTAGCGTCCTTTTTCGTTTCTGTATTTACTTAGCCTTGCGGTTTTACGACCATCACATTGATTGGAGAATATTCCACAACCTTACTCGCGACAGAGCCAAGCATTACTTTATTGATTTTAGAGCGCTTGTGACTTGGCATAATGATGAGATCAGCGCCTAAACGTTCTGCATAATCAAGAATGGTCGCGTAGGCCTTGCCTTCAGCAACATGCACTTGGTAAACCACATCTTCAGCAATATGCTCATTAGCGAAAGTTTTTAGTTGCTGCTTCACGTCTTGCTTCATTTTGGCCGCAGCATCTTTCGGAAAGTATGTGGCAACCATCGACATGTGAATACCAGGTAGTACCGTCAGAAGATGGATTTGAGCATTTGCTTGCTTTGCCTGCCAAACCGCTAGTTCAACCGCTCGGTCTGAAAAGCCTTGGTCATTTAGATCAACCGGAACAAGAATTTGTTTGTACATTCAATGTCTCTCATTAAGGCCCCTTTATCCTCGGGGCCAAATCGGTTATGCGCTCAATTGTTCCTTACGAGCACGACGTTTTTGGTTCATGGCAAGCACCAGCAAAATCATTAAGCATGGTACAAACACCCACTCTTTCATCGGACGGTCTGCATCCTGGATAACCCACTTGATTTCCCAATCAAAGTCGATACCTGCGGACTCTGCTGGACTACCAAATTCAACCATATCGACAATCATTTTTTTGTCACTTTCGGTCAGCATCAGACCCATAGATGAAATACGTGCGTCTGCTGTTGTCGCACTGTCTTCGAATGGAAGACGAACCGTTTTCTCAATGTAGTCGCCCTCAAGGTTTTCACCGGCAACACGTAACTCCAATGATTCTCCTACATTTAGTGTTTCCGTGATTTGAGCTACCTCAACGCCAGGAGAAAGAACTTTCGCTGGGTACAGCATGTCCCACCAAAAACCTGGACGGAAAAACGAAAACGTCAGTACTAATAATAGGACTGTTTCCCACCACTTGTTACGCGTGAACCACCACCCTTGAGTTGCCGCAGAGAATATCAGCATTGCAATGATCGATGAGATGACCGTGAGTGCCAAATGCCACCAAGAGTCGATCCCCATTAACAATAACTGGGTATTGAACACAAACATGAACGGCAAAATAGCGGTTCGAATATCGTAAGTAAAACCTTGGATACCGGTACGAATTGGATCTGATTTCGCAATTGCGGCTGCTGCAAAAGCTGCAAGACCTACAGGTGGGGTATCGTCGGCCAAAATACCAAAGTAGAAAACGAACAAGTGCACCGCTATCAACGGAATAATCAAGCCATGCGCCGCGCCGAGCGTAACAATAACCGGCGCCATTAGCGTAGAGACCACGATGTAGTTCGCCGTTGTTGGCAGACCCATCCCCAGAACCAAGCTAATGATGGCGGTAAACAGCAGCATAAGAATGATACTGCCACCAGAGATAAACTCGACGAAGTCGGTCATCACTAGGCCGATACCCGTTAGTGTAACAACACCAACAACGGTGCCCGCTGCCGCGGTTGCAACGCCGATACCAATCATATTACGCGCACCAGAAACTAAGCTCTCGGCAAGATCGACAAAGCCATCTTTGGTTTGCTGAAGCATGTCACCTTGCTTTGACAGCAGTGCAATCAACGGACGTTGAGTAAGCAAAATGAAAATCATGAACACCGTTGCCCAGAATGCCGAAAGGCCAGGTGAGAAACGTTCGACAGTCAAACACCAAACCAATACGACGATAGGGAGTAGGTAGTGCAAGCCTGACTTAACGGTTGGGCCAGGATCAGGTACTTCTGTTAATTCTGCATCAATCTCAATTGCGCCATCTTGCACGTGATTTGCTGAGACTTTCACCAACCCAACGTACGCGATTAATAGTGCGACGGTAACAATTGGTGTCGCGGCATCACCAAAGACGTCCTTTGTCCAGCCCACTCCGTAGTAAACCAATGCGCTGATCACACACAATCCTAAGATTGTGCCAGTAAAGGACAGCAGACTTTGTACTAGTGTTGGGTTGTGGCGACGAGGAAGCCCTGTCATGCCTGCTTTACACGCTTCAAGGTGAACAATGTAAATTAAAGCAATATAAGAGATTAGCGCTGGAAGTAGGGCGGCTTTAATCACCTCAACGTAGGAGATACCGACGTATTCCACCATCAAAAATGCGGCTGCACCCATGATTGGCGGTGTTAACTGACCATTGGTTGAAGCCGCTACCTCTACCGCACCCGCTTTTGTGCCGGGAAAGCCAACACGCTTCATCAGTGGAATCGTAAAGGTGCCAGTTGTTACTACGTTTGCGATTGAAGAACCAGAAACCAGACCAGATAAACCTGATGCAACAACGGCCGCTTTAGCTGGACCACCTTTCATATGGCCAAGTAACGAGAAGGCAACTTTAATGAAGTAAGCACCAGCACCAGCGCGTTCCAGCATTGCTCCAAACAATACAAACAAGAAGACAAAAGAGGTAGAAACACCTAGCGCAACCCCAAATACGCCTTCTGTTGTTAGCCACAAGTGAGACATGGCCTTGTTCAAGCTTGCCCCTTTGTGCGCGATAACGTCAGGCATGTAAGGGCCTGCAAAGGTGTAAGTAAGGAAAACAGCAGCCACGACCATTAATGGTGGACCAAGTGCTCGGCGTGTTGCTTCTAAAAGGAGGAGCATACCGATAACAGCAACAACGATATCAACCGTTGTCGGTGCGCCTGAGCGTCCTGCTAGCTCGGTATAAAAAAGGTATATATAGGCTGCTGAAAAGCTGCCAGCCAACGCGAGTATCCAATCAACAAGAGGGATATGATCGCGAGGAGAATTCTTCATCGCTGGATAAGCAGTGAAAGCCAAAAAGATCGCGAAAGTAAGGTGGATAGATCGCGCTTCCGTGTCGTTCAGTACGCCAAAATTGAAAATAAATGGTAACGGGGATGCGTACCATAATTGAAATAGTGACCAACACAGAGGAACAAACCAAAGGATTCGTCCTTGCATTCCCGAAGGGCTACGTGCACCTGTGTCTGCCTGAGCCACCATTTCTTGCACATCTTGTGACGGAGCTTGATTCGTCGCCATGTACTTTTTCCTTATTATTGATGGTCCTGTCTGATTTTTATCGAGAACCACACTTCGCCTCTATCAGTGTAGTGAATGGAGCGAAGTTTGCTTTCGAGTATTTTGCTGCCTGAACTCAAAGTGTTGATTGTTGGATACTCTGTTAGGCGGCGTTTAAGTTTTCTTGGGTATGAGCTCGCAGTTATCAGAAGAAAACTGGCGAATGAAGCATACAGTTAGAACGTGCTACAACCTGTATGCTCAAACAGGCAGAAAATATTCTTTCCTGCCTGTATGTAGAGTCTGAGGAAATTACTTAATTAGACCCATTTCTTTGTAGTATTTTTCTGCACCTGGGTGAAGAGGAATAGAAAGACCAGCTTTCACCATGTCTTCTTTCTTCAAGTTTGCGAATGCAGGGTGTAGACGTTTGAAGGTATCAAAGTTTTCAAACACAGCTTTTGCCACGTTGTAAGCGACATCGTCTGAAACATCAGAGGTCGTTACCATTGTTGCTGCAACACCAAAGCTGTTTACGTCTTTGTCTGTACCGCGGTACATACCAGCCGGTACTGAGCTAAAGGCGTAGTATGGGTTGTCGGCAACAATTTTATCGATTTTAGGGCCTGTTGCTGAAACTAGCTTCGCATCACATGATGTGGTTGCTTCTTTGATTGAACCGTTCGGGTGGCCGACCATGTAAATGAAGGCGTCAATTTTGTTATCACAAAGTGCCTGAGAGCGTTCAGAGCCTTTTAGCTCAGACGCCAATTTGAAGCTGTCGTTTGTCCAACCCATCGCTTCCATGACAACGCCCATCGTTGCACGGTCACCAGAGCCTGGATTACCGATGTTTACGCGCTTACCTTTCAGGTCTTCAACGTTTTCAATACCTGAATCTGCACGCGCAATGATGTTGAAAGGTTCTGTATGAAGAGAGAACATTGCGCGTAGCTTCTTGTACGGGCCTTGTTCTTCAAACTTGCTCGTACCGTTGTAGCCGTGGTACTGCCAATCCGATTGCACGATACCAAAATCTAATTCGCCTGCACGGATAGTGTTAACGTTGTAAATTGAGCCACCAGTCGATTCTACTGAACAACGGATGTTGTGGTCTTTACGACCTTTATTTACCAACTTACAGATAGCACCACCAGTTGGGTAGTAAACACCAGTCACAGAGCCAGTACCGATGGTAATAAACTCTTGAGCGTTAACTGCGCCTGCGCCCATTACGGCTGCAGCGATAGCGCCTACTTTGAGAAGTTTGTTAAATGCCATGAATTTCCCTTCCTTATATTCATTATTTACCCGGAAATAACCATAAATCACTTCTGGAGTTTCCTATTTGGAAACGGCACCTTTTTCAATCCAATCGTTTGAAAAAGCGAGCGAATCATAACAAAAAATTGGCAGAAAATTATCCAATTGTTAAATGTTATAGTTGATAAGTCTGAATTTTGTATCAGGGTATAGGATTCAATTTGTGATTTAATTCTTTTTATAACAATTACTTAATTAACGTTTAGTGACTGAAATGAAAAAGATCAATTGCGTGATGTTAATCACAAAACGGATGGTTAAAGAATGAGCGGAGTAAGCAAAAAATTTACATAAATTATGGGCTACAAAATGAGACTTCTTTTATAACCCACAATGAGTTAGCTGATTGAAGCTTTATAGAACTTAACCAGTATATTCGAACAGCTCGCACACTGATTTGAAGAGTTGCTCAGTCGTAATTGCCATGGTTGGCGTAATGAAAATGGTATCGTCACCCGCGACAACACCAAGAATACCTTCGGATTTACCGAGTGAATCAAGCAAGCGAGCAATCAACTGCGCTGCACCTGGGCCGGTGTGAATTACTACTAACGCTGCGTTACGATCGATGTCTAGTACCAGTTCACGCAGAGAGCTGCTGACTGTTGGGACACCTAGCTCAGCAGGAAGACAGTAAACCATTTCCATTTTTGCATTGCGCGTACGGACGGCGCCAAATTTAGTCAGCATACGTGAGACTTTAGATTGGTTGATACTCTCAAACCCTTGCTGTTTGAGTGCGTCAACAATCTCGCCCTGTGAGCCAAAGCTTTCTTCTTTTAACAGGGCTTTAAAGGCGCGAACTAAGTTGTCTTGTTTTTCTGAATTGCGCATAGTCATTACAAATCTCTTATTACGGGTAAGCAATTTTGCATATTCTCGCATATATATTCAGGCGGTGCCAAAGAGTCCCAGGATTATGTTAGATGCGTCACTGTAAACTATATACCACATAGAATTCTTTAGCGCGCTGAAGTAGGGCTGTATCTGTTTTCTTGAATTCCTTGTCATTTCAACAGAATAAAAGAATAATCCAAGCCCCATTTGTAGCACGGTAACAGCGAGTTGCGCGAGGTCGCAAAGCTAGCGTTAATTGATTGTAATCAAGTTGTGATTCCGATAGCTTTATTTAAGTTGGTTACAAACTACCCTACGAATACGTTTATAAGAGAAATACTCTCAAGGAGAACTACATGAAAGTAGCCGTTATTGGTGCCGCTGGTGGCATCGGTCAAGCCCTGGCCCTTCTACTTAAGAACCGTCTTCCTGCTGGTTCTGATTTAGCCCTATATGATATTGCTCCAGTAACTCCTGGTGTGGCCGCTGATCTTAGCCACATCCCTACGCCAGTTTCTATCAAAGGTTACGCTGGTGAAGATCCTACTCCAGCACTAGAAGGCGCGGATGTTGTGCTAATTTCTGCTGGTGTTGCGCGTAAGCCAGGTATGGATCGTGCGGATCTATTTAATGTAAACGCTGGTATCGTTAAATCGCTAGCGGAGAAGATTGCGGTTGTTTGTCCGAAAGCTTGTGTTGGTATCATCACAAACCCTGTAAATACAACAGTGCCAATTGCTGCTGAAGTTCTTAAAAAAGCGGGTGTTTATGATAAGCGTCGTCTATTTGGTGTAACAACGTTGGATGTTATCCGTTCAGAAACGTTTGTTGCTGAGCTAAAAGACAAAGATCCAGGTGACGTTCGCGTGCCAGTAATTGGTGGTCACTCTGGCGTAACGATCTTACCTCTACTGTCTCAAGTAGAAGGTGTTGAGTTTACAGCTGAAGAAGTAGAAGCATTAACGAAACGTATTCAAAATGCAGGTACTGAAGTTGTAGAAGCGAAAGCGGGTGGTGGTAGTGCAACATTATCAATGGGCCAAGCTGCATGTCGCTTTGGTCTGTCTCTGGTTCGTGCTCTTCAAGGTGAAGAAGGCGTAGTTGAGTGCGCTTACGTTGAAGGCGACGGCGAACACGCGACTTACTTCGCGCAACCTGTAAAACTGGGTAAAGAAGGCGTTGAAGAAGTACTAAGCTACGGCAAACTCAGCGATTACGAAAAGTCTGCATTAGACGGTATGCTAGAAACACTAAATGGCGACATCAACATTGGTGTTGAATTCGCAAAGTAACCTAGAAAGCCTATATAAGAAGAAAGCCGATCATTTTGATCGGCTTTTTTGATCCTTGATTTCTCAACTTCGTAAAAATGGTCGAACAAAACCACGTAGTGAAGGAGAAGATGATGGAAGCGAGTCGAATCCGTAAAGGCATGGTTGTTGAGTGCCAACAAGGCGTCGGTACGATATTAGTGGTCGACCATGAAGCAGAGACGGTATTGTTGTCCAAACAAGGGACTGAACAGCAACTCGCCGTTAGCTTTGATGAAATAGAAGATGATCCACAACTGCATGGCGGTAGTGACAGATATTACTAGCGCCCCGGGCGTCGTCATTAGGTATCAAACGTAAAAAAGGAAGAGCGTGCTCTTCCTTTTCGCTATAAGCCTTGCGTTACGGGTAGCTATTGATTACTTCGTGCGTTGTACTGCGACATGAGCCAGAGTAACAAGCGCTTGTTTGTATTCAGACTCTGGCAACACTGATAGTTCTGCGATTGCTTTGTCTGCTTCTTCTAGAGCTTTTTGCGTTGTGTATTCCAGAGAGCCTGCTTCTTTCATGACCGCAAGAATTTCTTCTAAGCGCTCCATTCCATTCGCTTTCTCAATCGCTTCACGAATCATGATGGCGTTTTCTGGTGTGGTATTACGCATAGCATGGAGTAGAGGTAAAGTTGGCTTGCCTTCGGCCAAGTCATCACCCACATTTTTACCCATGTCTTCGCCATCAGAAGTGTAATCCATGACGTCATCAATGAGCTGAAACGCAGTGCCTAGATACTTACCGTAATTTTGCATTGCGATTTCAACATGCTCAGGAGCATCATTTAAGATTGCACCGATTTGAGTTGCGGATTCAAATAAGCGCGCAGTCTTAGAGTAGATGACTTGCATGTAGCTTTCTTCTGTCGTGTCAGGGTCGTTACAGTTCATCAACTGCTGTACTTCACCTTCGGCGATCACGTTTACGGCATTGCTCATTAGTTTAAGGATCTTCATGGATCCTAGTTCTGTCATCATCTGAAATGAGCGTGTATAGATAAAGTCCCCAACTAATACGCTAGCCGCATTGCCAAATGCTGCATTCGCAGTGGCTTTACCACGGCGCATGTCTGATTCATCTACCACGTCATCATGCAGCAAAGTCGCTGTATGGATGAACTCAATAAACGCAGCTGCCATTGTATGACCATTGCCTTGGTAACCAAGTGCGCGGGCTGACAGTATCGCTAAAAGCGGTCTTAGACGTTTGCCTCCACCACTCACGATATAAAAACCGAGCTGGTTGATTAAAGAGACATCAGAATTAAGTTGGGCTTGAATTGTTTCATTCACTTTTGCCATGTCATCGGCAGTAAGCGCTTGGATAGTTTTAAAATCCATCGTATATCCGGCTGAAGTTAGACCCTGCAAGGCTTATTCGATTTATATAATTGTCGAATAATACACTAAAAAACGTTGATTAATACATTACTAAAGGGCATGATTGCCGCACTTTTCTTTGGCGATTAGCTTTTCGCCAATTTTTTCAAAATATGGCTTGTCATAGGAGCATCTATTCTGTAGAATCTGCGCCCTATTGATGATTAGTTTAGCGCACACCCTCAAGAAAGGCTGTGCGGAAAAAGCGGAGTAAAATATGTACGCTGTTTTCCAATCTGGTGGTAAACAACACCGTGTAAGCGAAGGTCAAACTCTTCGTTTAGAGAAATTAGACGTTGAAACTGGTGCAACTGTAGAATTTGATAAAGTTCTTCTTGTTGCTAACGGCGAAGACATCAAAGTTGGTGCTCCTCTTGTAGAGGGCGGCAAAATTGTTGCTGAAGTTGTACAACACGGTCGTGGCGATAAAGTTAAAATCGTTAAGTTCCGTCGTCGTAAGCACTCTCGTAAGCAACAGGGTCACCGTCAGTGGTTCACTGAAGTGAAGATCACTGGTATCAACGCTTAATCTATTAGGAGAGTTTAACAATGGCACACAAAAAAGCTGGTGGTTCTACTCGTAACGGCCGCGATTCAGAAAGCAAACGTCTAGGTGTTAAGCGTTTCGGTGGTGAATCTGTACTTGCAGGTAACATCATCGTTCGTCAACGTGGTACTAAGTTCCACGCTGGTAACAACGTAGGTATCGGTAAAGACCACACTCTATTCGCTCTTACTGAAGGTAAAGTGAAGTTCGAAGTGAAAGGTCCTAAGAACCGTAAGTTTGTAAGCATCGAAGCTGAGTAATTAGGTTTTTAACCAAATTACTTAATAGCTTTAAGCTGAATTCAAAAGCCCTGCCGAATCGGCGGGGTTTTTTATTTGTGGCAGTCGACATATCGAAGTTTCTCGCTAAGATCCTAAGCGATTTGAATCTGGGAGCTTAGATCTGTCATCTGCTAAAATTGTCGGATGACATAGTAAGATTTAATCCACGCACGAAGTAGTCGGAGTAAAAGATGAAGTTCGTAGATGAAGCGGTAGTAAAAGTTCAGGCTGGTGATGGCGGTAGTGGCGTTGTCAGTTTCTGGCGTGAAAAATTCATCACTAAAGGTGGCCCTGATGGCGGTGATGGCGGTGACGGTGGTGATGTTTATATCCAAGCTGATGAAAACCTAAATACCCTGATTGATTACCGTTTCCAGCGCTTCTACGAAGCTGAGCGTGGTGAAAACGGTCGCGGTGGTAACTGTACAGGTAAGCGTGGTAAAGACATTGTTCTTCGTGTACCTGTGGGTACGCGCGCTGTGGATATCCACACAAATGAAATCGTGGCGGAAGTTGCTGAACACGGTAAGAAAGTGATGATCGCAAAAGGCGGTTGGCACGGTCTAGGTAACACGCGTTTCAAATCTTCAGTAAACCGCGCGCCTCGTCAGAGAACATTGGGTACAAAGGGTGAAGTACGCGAAATTCGCCTTGAGCTATTGCTTCTTGCTGATGTGGGTATGCTTGGTCTACCTAATGCTGGTAAATCAACCTTTATCCGCGCAGTATCAGCAGCAAAACCGAAAGTCGCTGATTACCCATTCACGACTTTGATCCCAAGCTTGGGTGTCGTAAGTGTCGTACCAGAGAAAAGTTTTGTTGTTGCAGACATCCCTGGTTTGATCGAGGGTGCAGCAGATGGCGCTGGCCTTGGTATTCGATTCTTGAAGCACTTAGAGCGTTGTCGAGTGTTGCTGCACATGATCGATATTATGCCAATTGATCAGTCCGATCCGGTGCAAAATGCATTGACGATCATTGATGAACTAGAACAATACAGCGAAAAACTGGCAAGTAAGCCGCGCTGGTTAGTGTTCAACAAAGTTGATCTAATGCCTGAAGAAGAAGCGAATGAGAAGATCCAAGAAATCTTAGACGCACTAGGTTGGGAAGACGAGTACTTTAAGATCTCGGCGATCAATCGTAACGGTACTAAAGAGCTTTGTTACAAACTGGCTGACTTTATGGATAACCTACCTCGCGAAGAGGAAGAAGTGGCTGAAGAAGATAAAGTTAACTTCATGTGGGATGATTACCATAAAGATGCGATGGCGGGTAAAGACGTTATCACTGAAGATGACGACGACGATTGGGATGACTGGGACGATGAAGAAGATGACGGTCACGTTGTCTACGTTCGTGACTAATCAGAACGGTCAAACAATGCCTGTTTGCCTATAATTCATTAAGCCGCAATTATTTATTGCGGCTTTTTTTGTATCTAAATCATATTTAGGTGATGTGATTTACGGCACAATAACTGATACGTCGTGTTTTTTTGAGGGTTAGTTTGGCCCTCGCGCGTATGAATGAGTAACACCCTAAAAGGAATTAGACTTATTTATGACTCTAGAAACCATACCGCCTAGAGAGTTGGCGGTATCTACTCAACGATCGATTTCTCGTCTTGTCGCCCAAGCCGGACAAATGCTACTTGCTCATGGTGCTGAAAGTACTCTTGTGAGCGAGATTATGCGTCGTATTGGCCTTGCTTGTGGGGTGAATGAAGTTGCGGTAGCACTATCAGCTAATGCATTGGTTGTGACGACGGTAATGGATGGGCATTGCATCACCACCACCCGAAGCTGCGCTGATCGTGGCATCAATATGCGCGTTATTACGCAAATTCAACGAATCTGTATCATGATGGAACGTGGTTTGCTCGATTCAACCATGGCGCAGAAAAAGCTGAACGCTATCAGTCCAGAGCGTTATAACCGCTGGTTGGTGGTGTTTATGATTGGCTTGTCTTGTGCGGCATTCAGTCATCTAGCTGGTGGTGATTGGGGAGTATTCATTATGACCTTTTTAGCTTCAGCTGGTGGCATGATCGTTCGCCAAGAAATTGGTCATCGTCATTTCAACCCTCTATTGAACTTTGCTGCGACCGCTTTTGTGACCACCTTAATTTCAGCACAGGCGGAAATTTACCAAATCGGTAATCTACCTACCGTAGCAATGGCATCGTCAGTATTAATGCTTGTACCTGGTTTCCCACTCATTAACTCTGTCGCAGATATGTTGAAAGGCCACATTAATATGGGGATTGCTCGATTTGTGATGGCTAGTTTACTAACGTTGGCGACATGTTTGGGGATCGTTGCTGCGATGAGTGTAACTGGAATTTGGGGGTGGGCTATCTAATGAGTTTATTTGATTTGATGTTTGGCCTTTTGAATGACATGTTTTTTGCGGCGATTCCCGCTGTAGGATTTGCATTGGTTTTTAACGTACCACAAAGAGCTTTAGTGTATTGCGCTGTTGGTGGCGCGATTGGTCATGGTAGCCGCTACTTGATGATGCAGTTTGGCATTCCTATTGAGTGGGCAACCTTTTTTGCTGCGACGTTAGTTGGGATGATTGGTGTGTACTGGTCTCACCGTTTTCTCGCGCATCCAAAAGTGTTTACTGTGGCTGCTTTGATCCCGATGGTGCCGGGTGTGTTTGCGTACAAAGCAATGATCGCTATGGTAGAAATCAATCATGTTGGCTACTCACCCGAGCTTGTCGCAACCTGTATGGAAAACTTTCTTAAGGCCATGTTTATTATTGCAGGTTTAGCTGTTGGTCTTGCGGTTCCAGGGCTGTTATTCTATCGCCGCAGACCAATTGTATAAGGACCTAACATGATCATTAGTATGATTGCCGCTATGGCCGACAATCGCATCATTGGCAAAGACAATCAAATGCCTTGGCATCTTCCCGCCGATTTCGCTTGGTTTAAGCGTTGTACCATGGGAAAACCGGTTGTGATGGGACGCAAAACCTATGAGTCTATTGGTCGCCCTTTACCAGGTCGCTTGAATATTGTTATTAGCCGTGATGAGACACTAAAGATCGAAGGCGTTACTACCGTAACATCGATTGAGCAGGCTCTGGAAGTCGCAGGTGATGTGGAAGAAGTGATGATCATTGGTGGTGGTGCGATTTACACCACTTGTCTGCCTATGGCCAATAAACTGTATGTAACACACATTGAAGCGGCCATTGATGGTGATACTCAGTTCCCAGATTGGGGAGACGAGTTTAAGGAAACTTACTCAGAAATGTATCAAGCCGATGAGAAGAACGCCTACAACATGCGCTTTACTGTGTTAGAAAAGTAATTCGAGATTAACACCGCGTAGTTAATACGGTAATGCCGTTCGTGTAACAGCGAGCGGCCATCCCAACCTACTGTCATCCTGAAAAGCGACGAAAGAGCGAGATTCAGGAGCCTCTATACGAGTACCTTGTTGTCAAAGGTATTTCTATCTATTCGCAGCGCGAGGATATTAGATTCCTAGTCTCGTTAAGGCTCGTTGGAATGACCCTACAGGAGGTGTTAAGTGACAAGTATTCTTCCTACTATGGATTATCGACTGTTATTCAGTGTTTAACTTAACGCATCCTGAGTAAAAATTTTCTTATCTTCCCAACGGATCATGGTTAGGCTTCCGCCCCAAACGCAGCCAGTATCTAGCCCGATGACTTCGTTGTTCATATAGCCTTGTAGTGCAGCCCAGTGCCCAAAGAGCACCGCTTTATTTAAGTGAATACGTTTAGGCACATCAAACCATGGAATAAGTTCGTTACCGGAAACTTGTTGCGGTGGCAATTTACAATCCATATCCAAACGACCATCAGGGAAACAAAAGCGCATCCGCGTAAAAGCATTGATAATATAGCGGTATCGGTCCAAACCCTGTAGAGAGTCATCCCAGGAATCCGGTTGATTGCTGTACATGTTTTTTAATAGCCAAGGCAGCTCTTCACTTTGGATGATGCGCTCAACTTCACGGGCACACTTTCTCGCTGTTTTTAGATTCCACTGCGGTGATATGCCAGCGTGACACATCACGAACTCGTCATGCTCGGCCAATAGAGGTTGCTGAGCTAGCCATGTCAGTAATTCCTCTTTGTCGGGGGCCGTGAAAATAGGTGCGGTTTTATCTTTGTCTTTGACCTTTTTTATCCCGTGAGCCACAGCGAGAAGATGGAGGTCGTGATTACCAAGCACCACGATTGCGCTTGCGCCAAGTGACTTCACAAAGCGTAACGTTTCTAGTGATTTAGGCCCTCTGGCGACCAAATCACCAGCAAGCCAAAGTTGGTCTTTTTTCGCAGAGAAAGATACTTTTTCTAGTAGTCGCTGCAATTCATCAAAACAGCCTTGGATGTCACCAACAATATAGGTAGCCACTGAATCTCCAATTTACTAATTTAAAACATTTGGAACAGCCAAGCGAAATGGTTCAATTTCGGTGATGAACTCTTGCCCTTTCTCATCCAGCATTTTGTAGTGTCCTTGCATAACGCCGACAGGGGTTTCTAACGCGGTTCCGCTACTGTACGTGTATTCATCATTGCTTGGAATAAAGGGCTGCTGGCCTACCACTCCGTCACCTTCAACCGTCATTTGCTTGCCGTTCGAGTCTGTGATTAGCCAGCGGCGGCTCACTAACTGTACGGTTTGTTGGCTAAGGTTTTTGATGGTGATGATATAAGCGAAAACGTAGCGTTGTAGCTCTGGGTTGGACTGTTCTTCGATGTATTTGGTGTGAACTTGAATTTTGATGCAAGGTTGAATGACGTCCATGTGCACTCCTCAGAAACGTAATATCCCAATAATAATAAGCCAAACCTACAAGGGTTTGGCTTATTGTTTGAGTTCTTAGTGCTGCGGGTTATCCGCAAGCCAGTTCGCCATTGCGACGAATTGTTCTAGCGTCAGGTTCTCTGGACGCATGCTTGGATTAACACCTAGCTCTTCTAGTACTTCTGTGCTTAACAACGATTTGTAGCAGTTACGAACTGTTTTACGACGTTGGTTAAAGCCTTCACGACAAACGCGATCGAGCAAACGCAGATCTTTCGCCGGGCATGGCAGCTCTTCGTAAGGCACTAAACGAACAACGGCAGAATCCACTTTCGGTGGTGGAACGAATGCCGTTGGCGGTACTTCCAGTACCGGTACCACTTTACAGTAGTACTGAGCCATTACCGTTAAACGGCCGTAAGCTTTGCTGCCAGGGCCGGCGGCTAAGCGGTTTACCACTTCTTTTTGCAGCATAAAGTGCATGTCTTGAATGTCTTTATGGAACTCAAAAAGGTGGAACATCAATGGTGTAGAGATGTTGTATGGTAAGTTACCAAAAATGCGCAGCTTGTTGTTTGGCTTCACTAGTTGAGTGAAGTCAAAACGCATAGCGTCACCCTCATGGATGGTCAACTTATCTGCCAGTTCAGGGTGAGTACGTAGGCGTTCCGCCAGATCGCGGTCTAATTCGATAACTGTGAACTTATCCACTTCACGACCTACTGGCTCAGTGATTGCACCAAGACCAGGACCGATTTCAACCAGGTTTTGACCTGGTTTTGGGTTAATCGCTGATACGATTCCATCAATAATGTATGGATCGTTCAGGAAGTTTTGACCAAAACGTTTACGCGCTTTGTGCCCTAAATGGACATCATTTCTCATTGTTTCTTCTCTACCAAATCTATCGCATGCGTGAGCGCTGTTCGGAAACTCCCTGTATCCGCTTGACCTGTCCCTGCCAGATCTAATGCAGTACCGTGGTCCACCGATGTTCTAATAAAAGGTAGACCAAGAGTAATATTTACTGAACGACCAAAGCCTTTGTATTTTAATACTGGCAATACTTGATCATGGTACATGCCTAAAACAGCATCAGCATCATTTAAATATTTTTCATTGAAAATGGTATCAGCCGGCAGAGGGCCGATCAGGTTGATACCTTTTTCTTGTCGAATTTTTTCCAGTGTCGGAGTGATGGTCTCGATCTCTTCACGACCTAAGCAGCCATCTTCGCCAGCATGAGGGTTAAGCCCGCAAACGTAGATGTTTGGTTGTGCGATAGCAAACTTTTCTACAAGGTCTTTATGAAGAATATCGATGATTTTTTCTAATCGCTCTTCGGTGACAGCTTTGGACACATAAGCTAAAGGAATATGTGTTGTAACCAGCGCCACGCGTAGTCCTTCCGTTGCTAGCATCATTACGACTAGCGGCGTTTGTGACTTCTCGGCGAAAAATTCAGTATGACCACTGAATGCAACACCTGCGCGATTAATCACCCCCTTATGAACAGGGCCGGTGACAATAGCATCAAATTCATCATTCATACAGCCTAAAGCTGCTCTTTCTAGCGTTTTTAGTACATAGTGGCCATTCGCTTCATTGAGCTCGCCTGCGACCGCAGGTTCCGATATTTGGATATGGTCAACGATAAGCGTGCCCGCTTTTTGTGCTTTAGGTGCTTCTTCTGGATTGTAATCAGACAGTTGGACTTCGATGCCAAGCTGCTTGGCTCGCTCCGTCAGCATATTCTTATCGGCACAGACGACAATTTGGTGCGCCCAATCTTCTTTCGATAGGGCAAGCACTAAGTCTGGGCCGATACCCGCAGGTTCCCCTGCGGTTACGACAATTCTACGAATTGTATTAGTTGTCATTGTTGTCATCCACGATTTCAACAAACGCACTTGCGCGTAGCTCTTGCATCCATGCGCCCGCTTCTTCATTAAATTTACGGTTAAATAGAATACGGTAAGCTTTGTTCTTCATCGCTGAGTCAGTACGGTCCACTTGGCGACGATCCAACACTTCAACGATATGCCAGCCGTGAACGGTTTTGAACGGTTCGCTGATTGAGCCAACTGGCAGAGTTTCTACTTGGTGCTTGAATTCTGGCACGTAAAGATCTGGTGTTTGATAACCTAGTTCACCGTCTTGTGCTGCCGAGCCAGGATCTTGACTGTATTGTGTTGCCAATTGAGCGAACGTTGCTTCACCGGCTTTGATGCGGCGTACAAATTCATTCAGTTGCTTCTTCGCCCCTTCGTCGCTCAGAATCACTGTTGGTTTAATCAAAATATGACGCGCATTTACTTCCGTTACCGCAACCGTTTCTAGGCCTTTTACATCCTCTATTTTTAGGATGTGGAAACCAACGCCACTACGGAATGGACCAATAATGCTGCCTTTGTTTTGCATCTTGATCTGATCAGCAAAGATGGTTGGCATCTCTTCTTTACGCATCCATCCCCAATCACCACCCTGTAAAGCTTTAGGACCTTTTGAGTAGGTGTAGGCCATCTCCGTAAAGTCTGCACCTTCGTTTAGCTTTTTCGCGAGCGCTTTAGCTTCTGCTTCTACAGCTGACTTTTCTTTATCGTCAGAGAAGCGCAGTTGAATGTGTCCAATTTTGTATTGAACAGTCGCATTGGTTTCTTGTGATAGTTGCTCAGCAAGGCTATCGACCTCTGCTGGAAGGATATTAATACGGCGACGAACCAGTGCATTGCGAGCTTCTGATGCGGCGATTTCCTTACGAATTTGTTCGCGGAATTCTGGGTAACTTAAACCTTCACTTTCTACAGAAGCAGCGAGTTGTTCTACCGATTGCTCATTATTACGTGCGATCTCTGCAATCGCTTGGTTTAAACGGTTGTCGTCAATACGCACACCAATACGGTCTGCTTCTTGGCCTTGCAACGTATCAATGATAAGTTTTTCAACGACTTGTTCTTTTAACACGCTGGTAGAAGGTAAGCTCTTTCCACTTTGACGAGCGTTGGCTTGCAGCGTTTTCATCGCTGTTTCGATGTCGCTTTGTAGAACTACACCGTCATTCACGATGACCGCAACCTTATCGATCTCTACTGGTGCTGCAACCGCTCCGCAAGAGAGTAGGGTCGTGAATAAGATTGATTTCCAAATTTTCATTTAAAATTCCGTCAGTATTTTTGAATAGGCGTCTTATTCATTTAAGACGCCTATTTTGATTAATTGTTCAGATAGAATGGGCGGCCGTACTTAATCGCGTTGTCAGAACCATCCAGTTCTTTGACAGCAGTGTCTTCACGCTGGTTAGTCGCAAAGCCTTGAATACCGAAGTTAACGCTGAAGTTATTTTCGTATTCAGGTGATGCCCCGGTGCTGCCGATAGCTTGGTCTTCCCAACCAAGCAATTGGTTTGAGTAAGTGACGCCAATGTACCAACAGTCAGATTGGTAACGTAGGCTCGCTAACCATTCTAGGTCCGCATTTTCATTGAGGTCGTAGTAGTATTGACCACTCGCAGACCAGTTCGGGTTGAACTCGTAGGCCGCTACAATACCTGCTTGAGAAATACCTTTACGAGTAATTGTGTCTAGGTTTTCGAGAATGATCGTATCTTCGATGTATTCACGCGTAACGTAGCGATAGTTACCCTGAATAAAGCCGCCGTTGAATTGGTATTCCAAGGTACTGTTTGCCAACTGCATGGAGCTCAAATCAATATCGTATTGAATTCCACCGTGATAGAACAAGTAATCGTTGTAGTTGAAATCAGCTTCAATCGCCCATGATGAGTAATTGGTTGTCTCATCCGGAAGATTTGGGCTGTTGCTCAGTTTGGTCTTTTTATCGAAGTAGTAAATCTGACCAAATGAAACGTTAAGACGCTCTTTATAGTCATCATCAAAGAAGCGAGTACTCGCACCGTAGCTTAACTGGTTCGCCGAGGCGATTTTATCAATGCCACTGTACTTACGACTGCGGAATAGCCCGTAGTAGTCGGTTTGTAGCAAGGTGGTATCGTAGTTGTAGATGTTGGTTTGATCTTCTTCAGGTACGTACAAGTACTGCAGCTGAGGCTCCAGTGTTTGTGTGTAGCCCTTGATCCAGCTTGTATCTCGCTCTAAGTAAAGTTGCGCATGCGTACGGAACTCAGGAATAACACGAGAAACTTCATCATCCAACTGGTTTTGCAAGTTTACATCAGTCAAACCCGTTAAGTCTTGAGAGTAATACGTAGAGAGCACACGCGCTTCTGTTGTCCACGTTGCCCATGAGTTTGAGAGTGGCAATGTAAGCCCTGGTTCAATGTGAAGACGGGTCGCATTTGGTCGCGCAGCATCGCTGGTATCGAAGCGGCTGATTTGGCTCTTCACGTCAAAGTTAAGGTAGTCTCCCCACAATGGCGTGTAGTAGTTCAAGTCTAACTGAGGAAGCAGGCGATAAGGGCGGTTCTCTTCTTTCAATAAGATTTGGAAGTCACGAACGGTTAACGAGGCATCCCAGAAGTCAGAACGATATTGTACTTGTCCTTCTTGAACCAGTTGACCATCTTCACGGTTACCAATGTCGGAGTCGAGATCGAGGAAGTAATCAATATCACTCACTTTTGAGTAATCGACTTTGACTATCCACTGTTTATTGATGATACCGTCGTGTTTAACTTGGTAGCCCCAACGAGACTCGTCCTGATATTTGCGATCACTATTGAGGTATTCGCCTTTGATTTCTCCATTTCCCCAACCATCTGTTAGGTAGCGGAAGTCAGTATCGAGTTTTGTACCACGTTGCTGCATATAGAGCGTGGTGAGTGTCATGTCATATTGAGGCGCGATGTTCCAATAGAATGGCACCTCGACTTCCATACCATCACTAGAACCGTACGATAAAGAAGGGAAGAGGAAACCCGTTTTACGCGTATCTCCAATTGGCATGGTTAGATACGGCACATAGAAAACAGGCACATCTAACACTTCAAATCGAGGATGGTGCAGCGTCGCTGTCTCTTCATCTTGGTCAACATCGATGCCTGACGCAACCAATCGCCATGAATTATCGCCTTGAGGGCACGATGTGATAGAGCCATCTTCGAGTTCATAAACCGACTGACCTGTGCGAGCGATATAGGCTGCAGTGCCTCGGCCTTGTTGGCAAAGGAACTGATAATCGGTGTTCTCAAGTGAAAACGTATCTTGATTAATGTCGTTAGTAACACGATCAGATCGAGCTTTGACTTGGCCGTCATTGAAAGTCACGTTGCCTTCGGCAACCACGACGTTGTCTTGTTGGTGCAGCGTTACGCTATCTGCGGTAATTTTCTTCTGGCCTTGGGTGACTTGTACATTACCTGAGTACTGAGCTTTGTCACCATTGATGGCTTGCAGGGTGTCAGCTTCTACCACTACTGGGGTATTAAGAGCGTCCTCCTCGCCACTTGTATCGACCAAACATTGATCTGTGGCGGGCATTTCCTGCACACTATCATGGATATTCGCTTCAGCTTGAGTGGTGGGTACAAACAAGGCGGTGCTGATAGAGGCCGCTAAAAATGTGCGGGAGAAATGTTGCATTGAATTGAACTTTCCTGTGTCACTACTACTCGATGGCTATAGGGCTTGTTGTACCCTAGCGTAATAGCCAAATGAATCAACTATAGTCGCATTTATCCCAGCGTATTGATTCACTGTGGCATAATGACGACAAAATAGCTGCAAAGATAAGCAGGCGAAATGGCCTAGCCGAAATAAAACTAATTCCATTATCATAAAGGAAATCGTTGCATCCGGCACTATAAGACCGCCGTCGTCGATAAAAATTCATTGATAGAGAACACATAATGCATATTTTTGGCAAAATTCTGGGTGCCTTTTTTGGCTTGTTACTTGGCGGGCCGCTAGGTTTACTCTTTGGCTTATTTATTGGCCATCAATTCGATAAAGCACGTCGCTTGAGTCAAGCCGGGTTCTCTACTGGCGGCTTTGGAAAAGGGCCAAGTCAAGCTCAGCGCCAAGAAGAGTTTTTTAAAGCGGCGTTTGCGGTAATGGGACATGTGGCAAAAGCGAAAGGCCAAGTCACCAAAGAGGAAATCCAACTGGCTTCAGCCATGATGGACCGCATGAATTTGCATGGCGAACAGCGTCGCGCAGCGCAAGACGCGTTTCGTGAAGGTAAAGACAGCGACTTTCCGTTAGAAGATGTTCTTGTTCGTGTGAAAATTTCGACAGCTGGTCGCTTTGACTTGTTGCAATTTTTCTTAGAGCTGCAAATCTCGGCGGCCTTTGCAGATGGCTCGATCCACCCGAGTGAACGAAATGTACTACACAAGATTGCACGTGGTTTGGGTTTCTCTTCTGAGCAATTAGAGCGTCGTTTGCAAATGCAAGAAGCCGCATTTCGTTTCCAAAGCCAGGGCGGTTTTCATGGTCAGCATCAAGGCCAATCTTCAGGTGGTAGCTGGCAACAAGCTTCACAAGCGGATCAGTTGGCCGACGCGTACAAAATTCTGGATGTGTCTTCAGATGCAGACAGTAAAACCGTTAAGCGTACTTATCGTAAACTGATGAACGAGCATCACCCGGACAAATTGATGGCTAAAGGTTTACCACCAGAGATGATGAACGTCGCGAAAGAGAAATCTCAAGAGATTCAAAACGCTTACGATCTTATTAAGAAGGTTAAAGGCTTTAAGTAGTCGGACGTTTTCTATCAAACATTTGGATGTAAAAAAGGGCACTCAGTGCCCTTTTTTTTCATGTCTTAGTCTTTGAGTTGCCGGTGTCTTTAGCTTTTGGCCTATTATGTCCCTAATGCTAATTGACCTCACATCCCCCAGTTTAGTTGGCTTGATTCAAGTCCCAATCGTATTCGTATTTCACTTTGCCAGAGAAGTTTTTGTATTGCGGTGCGTACTTTGCGATGTGTTTGAAGATTTGTTTTTCTCCACCAAAGTCCGTTGCAAACCAATCATAAATAGAAGACAGCTGTGCCGTGTTACCTTGGATAGATACGCCTTTGCTGCTGTTGATAAATGTTTTGGCGGCACTATCCAGTAGAGCTTGCGTGTTGCCAGCAGTGAATGCTTGAGATTGCAGATTAGGGCATCCTAGGCTGGCACAGTTAACCGCGTAATGCGTTCTTGGGTCATTCCAAATTGGACGCAAAATTCGATGTTCAATATCGTTTAAAGTTAGATCCTTCCCATTGACCACGACCACATCGTCTCCCCAAGGACCAAAGCTAAATAAACCACCTAGCTTGGTGATTGATTCGACTGGATAGTTATCCAAAATAAGATCTACCGTGATGGCGTTGTAAAGGTTTACCCAATAGGCATATTGCTCTGCTTGGTTGTATTGTAGAGGGTCTAGTTTTGCCAAACGCTGGATGTATTGTTTCAGCTTAGTTTTATCGACAGAGGAGACTTGGCTATAACGAAACAAGGTATTCTCGCCTTGTTCAACTAAATAAGTATCGAGCAGTTGTTGCCATTCTTGATGAGAAATTTGGGTTTGGTTGGCTTGATTCGATTGTTTCCAATATGGCCATAAGTCGGATTTAGGCGCGGACAATGTCGAGAAAGAAACCAGAGCACACAACAGCAATAACAGACGCTTCATAGAGATACCTTTGAATGAGATATTGTTGATAGTGTAGACCAGTTTAGTGCTTGTTTTCTTTCAGTAATCAGTGGCCTTTATTCGCTGTCATTCCGAGGAGCATAAGCGATATCAGGAATCTAATATCCACAAACTCTTGAGTAAAGACAGTATGAATCTGTACAGTGCGCTCTGGTAGTCGATCCTGAATCACGCTCCTTCGTCGCTGTTCAGGATGACGAATTTCAACAGAGGCGTTCGGCATTCCGTAAGCAAAGCGATATGAGATCAGTCACCCAAAACAAATCAAGGGCCGACAATTGCCAGCCCTTGATTTGTGTATTTACTAACGCGTCTTAACGCAAGAAGCTTGGAATATTCGCTTCGTACTCAGCAATCTTATCTTCGTGTTGAAGGGTTAGGCCAATGTTGTCCAAACCGTTTAGCAAGCAATGACGACGGAACGAATCGATTTCAAAACCATATTCTTTGCCGTTGGCACGAACGACATTCGCTTCTAGGTCGACCTCGACTTCTGCACCTTCATTTGCCTCAACAAACTGGAAGATTTCATCCACTTCTTGTTCAGTCAAACGAACTGGCACCATTTGGTTGTTGATCGAGTTGCCGTAAAAAATATCGGCAAAGCTTGGTGCGATCATCGCTTTGATGCCGTAATCCGCTAGTGCCCACGGTGCGTGCTCACGAGATGAGCCACAGCCGAAGTTTTCACGAGCCAGCAAGATAGACGCGCCTTGGTAGCGAGGTGCGTTCATCACGAACTCTGGATTTGGCTGTTCGCCAGCATCGTCTAGGAAGCGCCAGTCATGGAATAGGTGCTTACCAAACCCTAGGCGGGAGACCTTTTGTAGGAACTGCTTTGGAATGATGGCATCAGTATCAACGTTCGCTGCATCTAGAGGAACAACTAAGCCTGTGTGTTGTTTAAAGCCTGACATTGGTTTGCTCCTTAGTCTAGTTCACGAATATCTACAAAGTGACCAGCAATTGCTGCTGCCGCTGCCATCGCAGGGCTCACTAGGTGGGTACGGCCATCACGACCTTGGCGGCCTTCAAAGTTACGGTTTGAAGTAGACGCACAACGTTCATGTGGGCCCAAACGGTCATTGTTCATTGCTAGACACATCGAGCAACCTGGTAGGCGCCACTCAAAGCCCGCTTCTTTAAAGATAACGTCCAAGCCTTCCGCTTCTACTTGCGCTTTTACTTGCTCAGAGCCAGGAACGATTAGCGCTTGAACGTGAGGCGCGACTTTGCGACCTTTCGCTACTTCAGCGGCTGCGCGCATGTCTTCGATACGTGAGTTAGTACAAGAACCAACGAAGACTTTATCAACGTTGTAATCAGACAATGACTTGCCTGCCTCTAGGCCCATGTAAGCCAATGCTTTTTCTGCCGATGCCTTTTCTACTGGGTCGGCAAAGCTTTCTGGTGCTGGGATCGGCTGGTCTACTGCGATAACTTGGCCTGGGTTAGTACCCCAAGTGACTTGTGGTTTAATGTCTGCAGCGTTTAGCGTCACAACCGCATCAAATTGAGCATCATCGTCCGTTTTTAATGTCTTCCAGTATTCTACTGCTGCATCAAAGTCGGCACCTTGAGGTGAGAATTTACGGCCTTTGATGTATTCGAACGTGGTTTCATCTGGCGCAATCAAACCGGCTTTCGCACCTAGCTCTATCGCCATGTTACATACGGTCATGCGGCCTTCCATTGAAAGGTCAGTGATCGCTTCACCACAGAATTCAACTACGTAGCCTGTACCGCCTGCTGCTGTCGTTTCACCGATGATTGCTAGCACGATATCTTTCGCCGTGATACCCGGAGCCACTTTGCCTTTTACTTCGATCTTCATCGTTTTGGCGCGCGCTTGTTTTAGCGTTTGAGTTGCTAATACGTGCTCAACTTCTGATGTACCAATACCAAAAGCGAGAGAGCCGAATGCACCGTGTGTAGCCGTGTGCGAGTCACCACAAACAATGGTCATGCCCGGTAGGGTAATACCAAGCTCTGGGCCCATAACATGCACAATACCTTGGTATTTATGGTTGATGTCGTAAAGCGTAACGCCAAACTCTTCACAGTTTTTCGATAGCGTTTCCATCTGGATACGAGCCATCTCACCCGATGCGTTGATGTCTTTGGTGGTTGTCGAAACGTTGTGGTCCATGGTGGCAAAAGTTTTGCTGACCTGACGCACTTTACGACCTTTTTCACGCAAGCCGTCAAATGCTTGCGGAGACGTCACTTCGTGTACCAAGTGACGGTCGATGTACAAGATTGGGTTTTCCCCTTCTGCTGCGACGGCAACGTGTGCGTCGTAGACTTTTTCGTATAATGTTTTGCCCATTGTTTGCTTCCTTTCCTCATCGCCGTTGCCGCAATAACTGCGTTAGCGACACCCGTTTATCCAGTTATTTAGCTTATTTAGCGAACTAAACGCCTTAATATAAATGGGCTTGCTGCCTTGCTATTGCACCAATGACTTAGAGGAAAGCCATTGGTTGACCGAGGATTTAGTATTTATTATGAATCTGTTTTGTATTAAGAGTTTAAGACGTACTCAGCGATCTTATCGCCCATCTCAGACGTCGAAAGTGCTGGGTTGTCACCAGCAAGGTCACCCGTTAGTTCTCCCGCTGATAGCGCTTTTGAAACTGCCGTTTCGATGTCTTGTGCCGCCGTTTCCTCACCTAGGCTATAACGTAGCATCAGTGCCGCAGACAGGATTTGTGCCACAGGGTTAGCGATGTTCTTACCTGCGATATCTGGTGCACTGCCACCTGCTGGCTCGTACAGACCGAATTTGCTTTCGTTTAGACTTGCTGATGGCAACATACCCATAGAGCCTGTGATCATCGCACATTCATCAGAAATGATGTCGCCGAAGATGTTTGAACACAGCATTACGTCGAACTGAGCAGGGTCTTTGATAAGCTGCATAGTCGCGTTATCAATGTACATGTGTGACAACTCGACATCTGGGTAGTCTTTTGCGATTTCTTCGACTACTTCACGCCATAAGATAGAGCTTTGTAGAACGTTCGCTTTGTCGATAGAGCACACTTTCTTGCGACGTAGACGAGCAGAGTCAAAAGCGATTTTTGCAATACGTTCGATCTCAAAGCGGTGGTACACCTCAGTATCAAATGCTTTTTCTGTTGCGCCTTCACCTTCACGACCTTTCGGTTGGCCGAAGTAGATACCACCCGTCAGTTCACGGACTACCACGATGTCAAAGCCGCGACCCGAGATGTCTGCACGTAGCGGTGAGAAAGCTTCAAGACCTGAGTGAATTTGCGCTGGACGTAAGTTACAGAACAGTTGGAAGTGTTTGCGTAGTGGAAGTAGGGCACCACGTTCAGGTTGGTCGTTTGGTGGTAAGTGCTCCCACTTAGGGCCGCCAACCGAGCCGAATAGGACTGCATCAGACTCTTCACATGCTTTCATTGTGCTCTCTGGAAGTGGGCAACCGTGGTTGTCGATCGCGATACCACCGACATCATGCTCGTCACGCTCAAACGCAATACCATGTTTCTTTTCGATTGCATCCAATACTTTATGTGCCTGCGCCATTACTTCCGGGCCAATGCCGTCACCGGGTAGGACGGCAATTTTGTACGATTTGTCTGTCATGTTAATCCTTTAAGTTTTCTAATTTTGAGCTTAATTAATTCAACGAGCGTGTTCTTTCCTGAGCCGTGTAGCCCGGTTGTTATTACACAGTCGCAATCTTTTTCTGCTTCATTTCTTCGATTTTATCTGCACGATGAATGCTGTTAATAACGTGCAATAATGCTTGGCCGGAAGCCTCAACGATGTCGGTGGAAACACCCGTACCGTGGTATTTGCGACCTTTGTAGTTGGCAATGATGTCTGCTTGACCCAAACCATCTTCACCTTCACCTTTCGCGGTTAGGTCGAATTTATCCAGAACGATGTCGTAGCCTGTCACGCGGTAGATACATTGGTATAGCGCATCAACTGGGCCATTACCGACCGCTGCTTCACACATTTCTTCATCACCGCATTGCATTTTGATGCTGGTGGTAGCCATTACGCTGCCAGACTGCACGCTTAGGTAGCTCAATTTGTAGAAGTCATCTTCTTCACGCAAGTTCGAGAAGTGCATTAGGGCTTCTAGGTCGTAATCGAACACTTGGCCTTTGCGATCAGCAAGTTTCAAGAAATCCGCATACAGCGCGTCTAGGTTGTACTCGTCTTCGTTGTAACCCATGGTATCCATATGGCTCTTCACGGCAGCGCGACCGCTGCGGCTGGTTAGGTTCAGAGCTTGGTTTTTTAGGCCAATAGACTCAGGGGTCATGATTTCGTAGGTATTCTTATTCTTCAACATGCCATCTTGGTGGATGCCTGAAGAGTGGCTAAACGCATTTGCACCCACAATTGCTTTGTTGCTTTGAATAGGCATATTGCATAGCTGGCTAACCAACTTACTGGTGCGGTGAATTTCATCATGCTTAATGCCAGTGTGAACGCCCAAAAACTCTTGACGAGTCTTGATGATCATTGCGATCTCTTCAAGTGAACAGTTACCCGCTCGCTCTCCAATGCCATTGATCGTGCCTTCTATCTGACGTGCGCCAGCTTGAACGGCGGCAATAGAGTTGGCAACTGACATCCCCAAATCGTCGTGACAGTGAACGGAGATGATCGCTTTATCAATGTTCGGAACGCGGTTAAATAGGGTTTCAATAATCCCACCAAACTCACTTGGTACGGTGTAGCCAACGGTATCTGGAATGTTGATTGTACTCGCACCTGCATTGATGGCGGCTTCTACCATGCGACATAGGTTGTCGATTGGAGTACGACCAGCATCTTCACAAGAAAACTCGACATCATCAGTGTAGTTACGTGCATGTTTAACGGCGTTGACTGCCATTTCTAGTACATCGTCGTAGCTGCGGCGTAGTTTGTCTTCTACGTGAATGGTGGAAGTGGCTAAAAACGTGTGGATACGGAATTGGTCAGCCACTTTTAAGGCTTCAGCGGCAGCATCAATGTCTTTCGCAACGGCACGCGAAAGGGCACAAACTCGACTGTTTTTTATGTTTTTTGCGATGGTTTGTACAGACTCGAAATCACCTGGTGAAGAGATTGGGAAGCCAGCTTCGATAACATCAACGCCGAGTCTTTCCAGCGCATAGGCAATCTGCAGTTTTTCTTTAACCGTCAAGCTTGCTGACAACGCTTGCTCGCCATCACGCAATGTGGTGTCGAATATAATGACCTGATCGTTCATGTTTGCTTCCTTCCTGATTTCTGCACTTTCGCGCAAGTGAATCGTTTACTTCCAGTATTTAGATATAAAAAAACCCGCATTCTCATGCGGGTTCTTAGAAATTGGTGTGGTTATTTTTCTTCCACAGCCTACCCGCGCGAACTGGTCACGATCAGGAGGAGGCTAAGCAGGATAGAAAAATGAGCTGACATAGTTGTTAAGCTTTCCACATAATTAAGTTAACAAATTAGTACCGCACTCCATGAAGCGCGTCAACCCTAAAGTCGATTTTTTATTCATATCGGATGAGTCTTTTCGTTTGCTTGAGAAAAATGATGCACTAAGTGAAACGGCATGATGCGATAGAAACGTGCTAGAAGAAGTAAGTTCTCATCAAGTTTGCGACGTTTCATTACCAAAACAAGCATCGGGATTGCGACTTGTCACACAAAGGTCCGAATTGTTTGGCAAAAGTTTTGAATGACCATTTATAGTAGTGCAGTTGCACTAGGTAAAAGAAATATAAGGGTTAGGGAAAGAATGAGGTTAACAAAACAATTTGGACGTTCAGCCATAGTATTTACTCTGGTCAGCTTGTCGGGTTGTCAGCTGTTTCAATCGCAGACCTATGTGGAAGTGGCTTCCCCCGTTGTTATGAATAATCACTCACAGAGCGTCATGGTCATCAATGATCAAATGGATCGATTTTTGAGTTATGAAGGACGCGAATCGTTCTTGAATCAGATGCTTGTTGCCCTTGAGTCTGACAGCCGAAATAAGTTTAAAGGTAAAGATCCGGAAACGTATTCTTGGTGGAAGATCCGTGTCCAGCCTAGTGAGAAACAGCAAGCGGAAGTTTTCCGACCAACCACTGAAGGTGTCGATACCTCAAACCCAGTAGAGTTTATGGATGTCTCTTACCGCTCTAAGACCACATTAAACCTACGCTCCAAACCGAGTCTTGAAGGGGCAAAGCTTGGCGTATTATCGAAAGGGGAAGTCTTTAATGTGCTAGCAAAAGTGGTTGATCAACCTTGGTTTCTCGTTGAACAGAAAGGAGTGATAAAAGGTTATGTCCATAAGGATTATGCGCGCAGCAATGTGATAAATCGTGACATTTTATCTACTCAGCCTAACCCTCTACTAGAGCCTAACTCGAGTAAAACGGAGCAAACGAGTATAGAGCATGAACTGTCGGGAAACTATACTTGCCGCTCACTGAGCTATGAGCTTACAAAAGATGGCGACATGACGACGGGCTCTTTGCGCGCCTGCCGCAAGAAGAGAAAAGTCTGGTATATAGACACCCCTCAACCGCAACCATCAAACCCTTCTTAATGTTCTATTTTTATGGTTATGCCCAATAGATAAATCGTTGGGCACACCTTAATTTGGCCTTTGTCATTAATTGTCCAAACTCCCGTCATGCTGTTGTCACCTAAACCTCCTACTTTTCACACAAAGGCGTTGTCAAAGTAAGGAAAGGTCACATGCGAACCATAGAGACAATTACACAGCCAATTGCAACCATTGCTAAGTTTGATTTAGCGCTCTCTAGTGTTTGTCTTAAGCACCGTTTTAATCAACAAGTCGCCAATATCAGTAAAGGAGTTTCCCACAGTGGTGACGGGCATCTTTACTTGGTGTTGGGGTTATTAGCTTGGTATTTAGATAAGGAGCAAGGAGTCTGGTTTTTACTGGCGGGTTTACTTGCTTTTGCTATCGAGCTACCAATTTATTGGACGCTGAAAAATAGTTTTAAGCGTCGTCGCCCTGAAGAGCTTAGTGCACTCCTTCCTGCTTTTATTACCCCCTCTGATCGCTACAGTCTTCCTTCAGGACACACTGCCGCTGCGTTTGTCATGGCGACGCTGATTGACCATTTCTATCCGAGCCTAGGCGTTGCTGCATTCTTTTGGGCAAGTTTAATCGGAACCGCGCGAATCTTATTGGGTGTGCACTTTTTTACCGATGTCATCATTGGTGCACTGCTTGGCAGTCTTTGTGGTGGATTAGCGATTGCGATGTTAGGAGGCTAATTGATGAAAATCTTGTACGGTGTTCAAGGGACAGGAAACGGACATATTGCACGCGCAAGGGCGATGAGTCATGCGTTTAAAGAGCACGATGTTGAGGTCGACTTTTTGTTTTCTGGGCGAGCGCCGGAAAAATACTTTTCAATGGAAGCATTTGGCGATTACCAGACTCGCCGAGGCTTCACCTTTATTACCGAAAAAGGCTCTGTAAACTACGCGAAAACAGCATTGAATAACAATTTGGTGCAGTTTTTCAAAGAAGTTAAGCAACTCGATCTGTCGTCCTACGATCTTATCATTAATGATTTCGAACCTGTGACTGCGTGGGCAGCGAGACAACAAAATAAGCCTTCTATTGGTATCAGCCACCAAAATGCTTTCCGTTATCCGGTGCCACTAAAGGGAGCAAGTTGGTTAGATAAATCCGTCATTGAATACTTTGCGCCTTCTCAACATCACCTTGGTTTGCATTGGCATCATTTTGATCAACCTTTGTTACCACCGATAGTGCATACCGTCGATAGCCAAGCAGAAAACGACGACTTCGTGTTGGTGTATTTACCGTTCGAATCGATTGAAGATATCTCAGACTTATTGTTCCACTTTAATCAACAAGCGTTTATCTGTTATCACCCGGATGTGATCGAATGTGAGCAGGTAGAAAACATAGAACTGCGCCCTTTATGCCACAGCAACTTCCAGCATCATTTGCATCGCTGTAGTGGTGTCATTGCTAATGGTGGGTTTGAGCTTCCTTCAGAAGCCTTGTCTTTGGGGAAAAAATTGTTACTAAAGCCACTCGCGGGTCAATTCGAGCAGCAGAGCAATGTTGCGACCTTAGAAGATTTAGGGCTTGCGATGTCGATGGAGAGCTTAGACATTTCCGCAGTACGCCAGTGGCTAAAGGAGCAACAAGCCGAAAGTGTGAAATACCCAGATGTTGCTCAGGCTATTGTTCATTGGGTACTGCAAGGTGCATGGGATTCAAAAGCAGAGTTATCCAGACAACTGTGGGAGCAGGTTGATTTTCCAAGTTACGTGTCGAACATTTAAGTACGTTGTTCAGTACACTGTTCCTTCCATTTTTGACACGATTTTGTTGCAGCCTTTCTGTTTAGAAGGCTGCATTTTTATTCTTCCTCTCTCATTTCTATTCAGTGTGTATTTGCTGATAATTTGACTGATAAGTGCAAAATTCAATCAGAGATATAGCTGTCATCTGTTGTTCTTATTCCAACTAATAACTGAGCTAAATGCATGCTTGTGTTGACCGCCTGTCCTATCAATTTGCTAAATACGTCCTCAAAGAATGCATTTTTACGTGTTTTATAGTTTTTTATGTTTTTATCAAGTCTTTGTTATTTAATAAATAAATACCTAATTGGCTAAAATTTACTGATTAAATATCAATCTAGTTGCGAAACCACAATCGATTAGTTGATAGTACAGTTCGAGTCGGAAGTATCCGGACGATAAATATAATAAAAAGTTAGGTTATCTATTCGTAAAATGATTCGAATCCAGCCGCCGTCTTTTGTGCGAGATGGGATTCTATTCGTTATGAATTTAATGAACAAAGTTGACGATTACAAAAGAGGCGCACTCAATGTTAGAGAAGAAAGACGCGATGAGCGCAATTGCTAGCTACCGTATGGAAAGCACTTTGCGTGGTGTAGATTTAAACCTACTGACTGTATTTGATGCTGTAATGCAAGAGCAAAATATTACTCGTGCAGCACATAACCTAGGCATGTCTCAACCGGCGGTAAGTAACGCCGTGGCACGCTTAAAAGTGATGTTTAACGACGAGCTATTCATGCGCCAAGGCCGTGGTATTCAGCCTACGCAACGAGCACGTCAACTGTTTGGTCCTATTCGCCAAGCACTGCAGCTGATTCGCAATGAACTTCCTAGCTCCGTATTCCAGCCAGAATCTTCGACTCGCTTATTCAAGCTTGCGATTTGCAGCCCTTGCGACATGCGTTTTGCTCCGAAGATCATGGCAAAAGTGAATCAACAAGCACCAAACGTTCAGCTTCACCTAGATGCAGAATTTGACCGTTTGTTGTCTGAGCGTATGCGCTACCAAGAAATTGATTTCGTGATCGACTACGCTCGTTTTGATGAGCAAGGTTTCTCAAGTACTGAAATCTTCAAAGATGAATTAGTGGTTATCGCATCAAAAACACACCCACGCATTCAAGGTGGTGTGACGGCTGAGCAACTGCTTAACGAAAAGCATGCGAAGTTATCGAAAGTGCATGGCCAACGTAGTTTCTCAGAGCAAGCGTACCGTGAACTGGATTGCCAAGCGGCGTATGAAGGTTCTAGTTTAAGCAACCTACTATACGTGGTGGGTCAATCTGAGCTTGTGACTATTGCACCACGTTGGATGGCGGAAAATGCGGTAAACAGCGATCAACTGCAAATTCTTGATTTCCCATTTGCGAACAAAGAAATCAGCGGATTCTTAAGCTGGCATGAATCAAGTGAAAAAGATAAAGGCCACATTTGGCTACGCGATCAACTGATGATCACTTGTGGTGAAGTCGTTGCCGCAAAATAAGATGACGTTTGGTCTTCTCGATTAGACCATATTGGTAATCGTCAATTGTTACAATTCATTGGTCCCCGAGCGATTTTTGTCTCTCGGGGCTTTTTGTTTTCGTAATAAACAATCTAAACAGTAAGTTAAATAGAGTAATCATTCAGCAATTTGAGGTACGTTCGCGACGTATAAGTGATAGTTGTCTCTTATTAGTGATAAGTTTGATACTGGTCAGTTGCGTTTTAGCAAGCCGTGAGTACACTTGTTCGCTCAATTAGCTTACGCCTGTAAGCCAAAAGGTAAGTAAAAGAATGGCCAAGTTAGATTTTCATATCGTTAAACGTATTCGTGAACAAATTGCGAACGGTGGTACACGCGTTGCACTCAAGCATAAAGTGGGTGAGGAGTGGCAAGGTATTACGTGGACGCAATTTGGTCAGCAAGTTGATGCTTTATCACTTGCACTTTTGGCTCAGGGATTAGGAGTCCAAGATAAGATCGGCATTTTCTCGAACAACATGCCGCAATGGACGATCGCTGATATCGCAGCACTGCAATTACGCAGCGTGACAGTACCTATTTACCCAACCAATACTGCCGCCCAGTCGGCGTACATCATTAACAATGCAGACGTCAAAGTTCTGTTTGTTGGTGAACAGCCTCAATTTGATGCAGCAGTGAGCATTTTCGACCAGTGCGAACAGTTAGAGCTCATTGTTGCGATGTCTGATGATATAGAACTTGGCGATCATGATTTCGTTATCTCTTGGCAAGCATTTGTTGCCAAAGGCGACGCTACATATCAAGTTGAATTGGACGCGCGTTTAGATCAGGCAAAAGAAGATGATCTACTCACGCTGATCTACACCTCGGGTACAACAGGCCAGCCAAAAGGCGTTATGTTGGACTACGCAAACATTGCGGCGCAATTGGAAGGGCACGATCAGCGCTTGAGCCTTTCTCAAAGTGACGTGTCATTATGTTTCCTTCCGTTATCACACGTATTTGAGCGCGCTTGGACCTTTTATGTATTGTACAAAGGGGCGACCAACTGCTATTTGCAAGACACCATGCAAGTACGTGATGCACTGAGCCAGGTGCGACCTACCGTGATGTGTGCCGTACCGCGTTTCTATGAGAAGATCTTCTCTGCGATTCATGAGAAAGTGTCTCGCGCGCCGATTCATCGTAAGATCATGTTTACTTGGGCAGTCAACATGGGCGCAAAAATGGCCGCTTGTCATCAAGAAAAACGTCAGCCATCGCTCTTGCTGCGTAAGTCATACGCTTTGGCGGATAAGTTGGTTCTGAGCAAACTGCGTGCGCTACTTGGCGGGCAAATCAACTTTATGCCTTGTGGCGGTGCAAAGTTGGATGAAACCATCGGTCGATTCTTCCATGCGATTGGTATCAACGTTAAGTTGGGCTACGGCATGACTGAAACCACGGCGACAGTATCGTGTTGGGATGATAAATGTTTTAACCCCGACTCTATTGGTATGTCGATGCCTGGCGCACAGGTTAAGATTGGCGAAAACAACGAGATTCTGGTTCGTGGTCCAATGGTGATGCGTGGCTATTACAAAATGCCAGAAGAGACGGAAAAGACCTTTGATGAGCACGGTTTCCTAAAAACGGGCGACGCTGGTTACATTGATGAAAATGGCAACTTGTTCATCACCGACCGTATCAAAGAGTTGATGAAAACTTCAGGTGGTAAATACATCGCTCCACAAATGATTGAAGGTGCGATTGGTAAAGACCACTTCATCGAGCAAATCGCAGTCATTGCGGATACTCGTAAGTTTGTTTCTGCGCTTATCGTGCCTTGTTATGACTCGCTAGAAGAGTACGCGAAAGAGCTGAATATCAAATATCACGATCGCGTTGAGTTGATTAAGCACCACCAGGTGGTCGAAATGCTTGAGAAGCGTGTGAACGATCTTCAAAAAGAGTTGGCAAAGTTTGAACAAGTAAAGAAGTTTAAACTGTTACCAAGAGCTTTCTCTATGGATGATGGTGAGTTAACGCCAACTCAAAAACTTCGTCGTAAAGTCATCAATGACAAATACCAAGATGAAATTGAAGAAATGTATAAGGAAAAGGCGGATAAAAAGTAACTTAAGCTGACTTAGATTTTATATTGATGAAAAAATCCCCAGTGATGTGATCGCGCATTGCTGGGGATTTTTGTTTGTATTGATTTTTTCTGTTCTGCTCGTCAAATAACGCTATTTCGCCCTCTGTAGCTAAAAGCTTATGAAATAATGTTCTTTTTTTGAGCGTTAAGTTTCTAGGTTGTACTGTGAAATAGGAGATGTGTGGCTGCTATTCCTACTAACATTCTAATTACTAGTATCTTGTTTAAAAAGTAGACCAATCTCTCATTAGACCCTTTGATAATAAAACGTTACATTTGTTGGGTAACCTTGCGGGATGTTATGACGAACGCAAGACATAGCCGAAAACGTGGAAGTATTTCGATTAGGCTACGAATAAGACCTAGACTATGTAAAACCAGACCAATCCGTTGACCTTACGGTGAGGAAACTGGCTAAGGAGAGCAATTATGACAGCAATGTTGTCAGGCGCAGAGATGGTGGTTCAATCTCTGATAGAAGAGCACGTAGAGCAGATCTTTGGCTACCCAGGTGGCTCTGTTTTGGATATCTACGATGCACTGCATGCCAAAACCGATCAAATCAAACACGTACTTGTAAGGCATGAGCAAGCCGCCACTCATATGGCAGATGGTTACGCTCGAGCTACCGGTAAACCGGGTGTCGTACTTGTGTGCTCGGGGCCGGGCGCGACCAATACCATTACGGGTATTGCAACAGCATATATGGACTCTATCCCAATGATCGTTATCTCGGGTAACGTACCGAATAGCCTAATTGGTAATGATGCTTTCCAAGAGTGTGACATCGTCGGTGTGTCCCGCCCAGTGGTCAAACACAGCTTTTTAGTAAAAAAAGCGGAAGATATTCCTGAAACAATCAAAAAAGCGTTTTATATCGCGACTACGGGTCGACCTGGTCCAGTTGTGATTGATTTGCCAAAAGATGTGATGAACCCGCAAATCAAACTGCCTTATCAATATCCAGAAACGCTTTCAATGCGTTCTTACAAGCCGACAACTTCGGGCCATAAAGGCCAGATTAAAAAAGCGCTTAAATCGCTATTAGAAGCGAAAAAACCAGTGCTTTATATCGGTGGTGGTGCGGTGATTTCTGGCGCTCATGAACATATTTTAGAGCTTTCCGACAAACTGAACCTACCCGTTGTGAGTACTTTGATGGGCTTGGGGGCATTCCCGGGTACACATAAAAACTCACTGGGCATGTTGGGTATGCACGGCACTTACGAAGCTAATATGGCAATGCATGAAGCGGATCTTATTTTTGGTATCGGTGTGCGTTTTGATGACCGTACAACCAACAACCTTGAAAAGTACTGCCCAAACGCAAAAGTGATGCATATTGATATCGATCCGTCATCGATCTCGAAAAACGTGAAAGTGGATTTGCCGATCGTAGGCTCTGCGGAAAAAGTGCTGACAACCATGCTCGGGCTGCTTGCAGAGCAAGGTAGTGGAAATGATCAAGATGCTATCACTGCATGGTGGGATGACATTCAAGTATGGCGTGACCGCAACTGCTTGTCTTATGAAACGTCTCCAGAACGAATCAAGCCACAGCAAGTAATTGAAACGCTGCACAAGCTAACTAATGGCGACGCATATGTGGCGTCTGATGTGGGCCAGCATCAGATGTTTGCGGCGCTGTACTACCCATTCAATAAGCCGCGCCGTTGGATAAACTCTGGTGGTCTTGGCACCATGGGATTTGGTCTTCCGGCTGGTATGGGCGTGAAGTTTGCCATGCCACAAGAAGAGGTCGTGGTTGTGACTGGTGACGGCAGTATTCAGATGAACATTCAAGAATTGTCTACAGCCATGCAATACGACATTCCAGTGAAGATCATCAACCTGAACAACCGATTCTTAGGCATGGTAAAACAGTGGCAAGACATTATTTATCAAGGTCGTCACTCTAATTCTTACATGAGTTCTGTTCCTGACTTTGCAGCGATTGCAAAAGCTTATGGTCACGTCGGTATTCGTATCGAAACGCCTGATCAGCTCGAAGAAGGGCTACAAAAAGCGTTGGATATGAAAGATCGTCTGGTGTTTGTGGACATCAACGTAGACGAAACCGAACACGTATACCCGATGCAAATCAAAGGTGAGGGTATGGATAAAATGTGGCTAAGCAAAACGGAGAGAACTTAATATGAGACACATTATTTCATTGCTATTGGAAAACCAACCGGGTGCGTTGTCTCGTGTTGTTGGTTTGTTCTCTCAACGTGGTTACAACATTGAATCTTTGACGGTATCACCGACTGATGATGAAACCCTGTCGCGAATGAACATTACCACGACATCTGATGAGATGCAGTTGGAACAAATTCAGAAGCAGTTACACAAACTGATCGATGTGCTGAAAGTACAAGAAGTCACCGAGTATGAGCACATTGAGCGTGAACTGATGATGGTGAAAGTGAAAGCCAGTGGTTTTGCGCGAGCAGAAGTGAAGCGGACGGCAGACATCTTCCGTGGCCAGATCGTGGATGTCACGGCTTCCCAATACACCGTACAACTTGCGGGTACGAGTGAAAAGCTAGATGCCTTCATTCAAGCGATATCCGAAGTGACCGAAGTTGTCGAAGTTGCTCGTAGTGGTGTCGTTGGCATTGCGCGAGGAGAGCGAGCCCTCAAACCTTAACTCTCTGATTGCATATAGAAAAGCCACTTAATCTAAGTGGCTTTTTTGTTTAGAAAATAACAATTAATGATATAATTGTCGTTTTAGTAAGCATGATAGGCATTAGACGTGTGAAAGTACCTAAGCGAGTCGGCACCTTATTGGCGACAGCACTATTTTTTAGTGCACTCACTGCCGCTTACTACTATCAGAAATATCTGACGTTGTTAGAAAACAATGTTGAGAACACCGCTCAAGAAGCGTTACATCAATTGGCCTATACTGGCCGTGAATACAGCAATATTCAGGATCAAATCGAAACGATCAGTGACCTACTTGGTCACAGCCAAAGTCTGTATGAATATCTGCGCCAACCTAACCGGGTGAACCGTTCCATCTTAGAAGACATGTGGATCTCGGTCGCAATCAATCAAAAGTTGTATAAGCAAATTCGCTTTCTTGATGTTTCTGGTCGAGAAAAAGTGAGGATTAATTATGAGATTGAAACAGGCGCTGCGTTGCCCGCGATCAAATTGCAAAATAAGTCAGAGCGAGATTACTTTCAATTCGCTAAGAACTTAGACGATGGCGAAATCGCTTCGTGGGGGATAGGTTTAGAACGAGAGTATGGCGAGTTAGTCTATCCCTATAGCCCGTCACTGCGTATTTTGATGCCTATTTCGCTTAACGGAAAGCGCGAAGGGTATCTTGTGCTTAATGTTGATATTGACTATTTATCCTCTCGACTCAACTATTCGTCAGTGCTTGATTTCCATATTGAGCTGATTAAGAGTGACGGATTTTACATTGATAGCCCTAAATCAGCTCGTTTGTATGGCCATATAATTCCCGCTCGCTCTCAATTTAATTTTGGCCGGATGTACCCAAACATTTGGCGTAGTTTAAATTCAAAAGATTCGGGCTATGCTTACAATGGTTCGAATTTGGTCGCGTATCGCACCATCCAGTTTGTTTCTAGCGAACCTCTTCATCTGGTTATTGATCTTACCAATGAGCAGTTATTATCCCGAGCTCAGAGGGATATTGATGACTTAATCCAAGAAGCGTTTTTTGTTCTAAGTTTGGTGCTCGGCTTCACTTTGCCGACGGCAGCCCTTGCTCTGCATTATCGGCGTCATAGTATGGAATCGAAGTTGGCTCGAGCTGCTCTTGATGGTATGACTGCGGTGATGATCTCGGATGCTTCACATAGAATCATCATGGTTAATCAAGAGTTTGAAAACATGATGGGTTACTCAACCAAGCATGCCCAAGGTTGGAGTGCACATCATTTAATTCTCTTACCTGAAGATCTCGAAGCAAACCTGAGTATCTGGAAAACACTGAAGAGTGAACACGTATGGGAAGGGGAGATTCGTTGTCGAACTAAGTTTAATCAAGTCTTTACTGCAATAATGCGTATTCAGGCGAATTTAACCAAATCAGGTAAAGTGAGTTATTACATTACGTCGCTGGTGGATATCTCTGGGCAAAAAGAGTTAGAAGAAAAATTACGAAACCTAAGCGAAAAAGATGGCTTGACGGGGTTGTGGAACCGCCGAAAATTTGAAGAGCAATTGGCGCAATATGCGGGGATTATTGAACGCTATCCTGATAGCCCTCCTGCTTGTTTGGCGTTGTTTGATATTGACCACTTTAAACGTATTAATGACGAGCTTGGCCACGACGAAGGAGACAAGGTGATTTGTAGTGTCGCAGAAACCCTCCTAGAAGAAGTCCGCAGCACAGACTTTGTATCTCGTGTCGGTGGTGAGGAATTTGCAGTGATTATGCCGCATACAACACTAGAAGAGGCTGAAATTGTATTGAACAGGCTACGTGTCGCGGTTCAAATGCGTAGTGATAGAGGCATTACTGTCAGTGCTGGGTATAGTGATTTAACCTCTGATCGTACAAGAACGTATAAATGTGCTGATATTGCTTTGTATGAGTCAAAAAGTGCAGGGCGTAACTGCGTATCGCTATGTCATAGTTATGATGATATTGCTTAGTGCTTTTACAAAAACGAAAAAACGGGGATAGACCCCCGCTTTTTAGTCTCAGCGTTATTCGCTAGCCAGTATGCGACATTGGTTGTCGATGGCGGCTTCGATACACTGTATTGACTGTCTCAAATAACGCTCTAGATAACCTAAAGCATCCTGACTCTTTTTGTCTAGCGATGCCTTCATCAGTATTTCTTGCTCATCGAGATTACAGTGCCCAGGGTTCCCTGTGCCTAAAATCTGCATCGCGAAGTATTGGTAGCGTTTAATTTGCGTGAGTAGATCGCGGAAAAACCCAAACATATTGACAGAGCCAGCACCTTCAAACAGCGCAGTAAGAAACTGATTTTGGCGCTCTTCCCATTCCCTCCAGCAAAAGCTTTCGCCAGGTTTTACTCGGGATAACTTGTGATAAGCAGTTAGTACATCCAGTTCCCATTTTTCATCGCCAATCGTAATTGCCTTACTGAGTAAGCATGCGGAGACCATTTGCAGGCTTTCGTACAAGTCATGTAACTCATCTTTACATATAGGTGCAACCCAGCAGCCTTTTTGCGGCTCGAGTTTGACGTATTTGCTCCAAGATAATTGCACCAATGCTTCTCGAATGGGTGACGCTCCTACGTTGTACTTCTCTTTGAGTTCGGCAACCACGAGTTTTTGACCTGGTTTAAGCTCGCCATCGAGAATATCCTGACGGATCATTCTTAATACTTTGTCGGTAAGAGTGGGACTAGACACATACACCTCATAGAAACTTTAATCGTGACGATAAAATTAAACAGTACGAAATTCTGATAGAGGTAAATAATACAATTAGCCTATTATGAGAGCAAGAAAGCCATATAAAAAAGGAGGGCATAAGCCCTCCTTCTCAAGAAACTGAAGTGTTAAAAGTTCAGTCTTATAGCACGTGTACAGAAGCTGTGTTCGTAGTACCTGAAGCAACTAGAGCGCCAGAAACCATAACAACGATATCGCCTTTGTTACCTAGACCTGATTCTAGAGCAAGTTCTTTACCCGCTACGTAGAATGCGTCAGTGCTTTCGATTGAATCAACAACTACAGGAGTAACACCTTTAGTTAGAACTAGCTGTGCAGCAGTTTTCTTGTTAGTTGTTAGCGCTAGAATGTTTGCAGTTGGGAAGTACTTACGTACTGAACGTGCAGACTTACCGCCTTCAGTTGCAACAACGATAAGTGGAGCAGCTAGTTTCTCAGCTGTGTCTACTGCACCTTTACATACTGCTTCAGTGATGCGTAGGCGTGGGCTGTCTAGACGAGAACCTAGTTCAGCTTTTAGCGCTGAGTCAGTACGGTTCGCGATTTGAGCCATGATAGTTACCGCTTCAACAGGGTATTTACCTTTCGCCGTTTCACCAGAAAGCATTACTGCGTCAGTACCGTCCATTACCGCGTTAGCAACGTCGCCTGCTTCCGCACGAGTAGGACGTGGGTTGTTGATCATAGAATCAAGCATTTGAGTTGCTGTGATAACCATCTTACGTGCACGGTTACACTTCTCGATCATCATTTTCTGAGCGAAGATTACTTCTTCAGCTGGGATTTCAACACCTAGGTCACCACGTGCAACCATGATGCCGTCAGAAAGATCTAGGATCTCGTCGAAGTTATCAACACCTTCTTGGTTTTCGATCTTAGAGATGATGTGGATGTTCTCGCCGCCGTTTGCAGCAAGTACTTCACGGATTTCTTGAACGTCAGACGCTTTACGGATGAAAGAAGCTGCTACGAAGTCAACGCCTTGCTCACAACCAAACTTAAGGTCGTTCTTATCTTTTTCAGATAGTGCAGGTAGGTTTACAGAAACGCCAGGAAGGTTAACACCTTTGTTTTCGCCTAGTGCACCGTTGTTAAGAACTTTACATTTAACTTCAGTTTCAGTCTTAGAGATAACTTCCATCTCGATTAGACCGTCGTCTACTAGGATAGTGTTACCTACGTTTAGGTCGGCTGCGAAACCAGCGTAAGTTACTGCAACTTTATCTTTGTTACCTACAACTGAAGTGTCAGTTGTGAAAGTGAATTCTTGACCTGCTACTAGATCAACATCGTTACCGCCTTCTAGCTTGATAGTGCGGATTTCTGGACCTTTAGTATCTAGAAGAATTGCTAGTGGTTTGCCAGTAGCTTCCATTACTTTACGGAAGTTCGCGATACGAGTGCCGTGTTCTTCGTAGTCACCGTGAGAGAAGTTAAGGCGCATTACGTTCATGCCTGCGTTAACTAGTTCAGTTAGCTTCTCTACAGATTCTGTTTTAGGGCCAATCGTACATACGATTTTGGTCTTTTTCATGGAAGATACTCTCCGGTAAGTATAGTTACAATTTGAAAGTCGGTTATTTACTCTGAAGTCAGGACGTTTTTGATGACATTTAGTACCTGTCATCCACCGATTTTTCGTCTCATTATTAGAACTTCAGATTCTGAAAGTCTTTCACCAAGTTTAGTCATTTTATGACTAAAAGATCGGCGATTTTGGTTACCTTTTTGTGACTAATCCCACTTTATATGCAGAAAGTTGCAAAAAAATAGCCTTCAATTCTGTAATTTTTTTTCTTTTCGGTGGCGAATTCTACCACTGAATGAATCCAATATCACTGTTTAAGAATTGTCTTAGGACAAGGTTTTATCGAGAAATATTAATTTTTTGGATCGAAATAAATGGACTTGAAAGTTTCGGTTTGACTATAATAAGTTTCACATCGAAACTTAAAGTCAAAACTTAAATGTCGAAACGAAATACTCAATTAAGAAGACACGCCATTTCTAACTTGGTTTCTGAACTAGGAGAAGTCAGCGTTGATGAACTTGCTCAGAAATTCGAAACCTCAGAGGTCACGATTAGAAAGGATTTAGCTTCTTTAGAGAAAAACGGCCAACTTCTACGCCGCTATGGCGGTGCGATTGCTATCCCAAAGGAAGTCATTCACGAAGAATTGGGCGCTAATGTTTCGACTCGAAAGTTAAGCTTAGCAAAAGCAGCTGCATCATTGATTCGCGATCATAATCGCATCGTGATCGACAGTGGCAGCACGACTGCCGCGCTGATTCAACAGTTGAATGACAAACGTGGCTTAGTGGTCATGACCAACTCGTTGCATGTTGCTAACGCTCTTAATGAATTAGAGAGCGAACCGACACTGCTGATGACTGGCGGTACTTGGGATACGCACTCAGAGTCCTTTCAAGGCAAAGTGGCCGAATCTGTATTACGAGCTTACGACTTTGACCAACTATTCATCGGTGCGGATGGCATCGATCTCGAGCGTGGAACCACGACATTTAATGAGTTGGTTGGCTTAAGTAAGGTAATGGCAGAAGCGTCACGTGAAGTGATCGTAATGATCGAGTCCGAAAAAATCGGCCGTAAGATCCCAAACTTAGAGCTCGCTTGGCATCAAGTTGATGTGTTGGTGACCGATGCAGATATCCAAGCAGAACATAAAGTACAGATTGAACAACATGGCGTGAAAGTCATTTGCGCCTAATAATGTAATCAGTTTCATATTTCACTTCCCTCTGGATAAAGGCCTTTGCTTGCTGCCTCTATTTGAAATCATGGCTAGGGAAGAACAAAACTACAAACGGAGATAAACACATGTGTGGAATCGTAGGTGCAGTAGCACAACGAGATGTTGCAGAAATTTTGGTTGAAGGTCTACGCCGCTTAGAGTACCGCGGTTACGACTCTGCTGGCGTTGCGGTTGTTGATGGCGAATCAAACCTAACGCGCGTTCGTCGCTTGGGTAAAGTACAAGAATTGGCTGATGCAGTAGAAGAAGCAAAAGTGATCGGCGGAACTGGTATTGCGCACACTCGTTGGGCGACGCACGGTGAACCTTCTGAAATCAATGCTCACCCACACATGTCTGGTGATATCGCAGTGGTACATAACGGCATCATCGAAAACCATGAAGAGCTGCGTGAGCTGCTTCAATCTCGTGGCTACGTGTTTGAATCGCAAACGGATACAGAAGTTATCGCACATATGGTTGAGTGGGAACTTCGTACTTCAGAAACGCTATTAGAAGCGGTACAAAAAACAGCAAAACAACTTGAAGGCGCATACGGCACGGTAGCGTTGGATCGCAAAGATCCTTCACGCATCGTAGTAGCGCGTTCAGGCAGCCCGATCGTGATCGGTTTTGGTGTAGGTGAAAACTTCCTAGCGTCTGACCAACTTGCATTACTTAACGTTACGCGCCGTTTCATGTACCTAGAAGAAGGTGACGTAGCAGAAATTACTCGCCGTGAAGTCACTGTGTTTGATGCAACGGGTGAGCCAGTTGAGCGTGAAATTGTTGAATCTAACGCAGAGCATGATGCAGGTGATAAAGGCCAATACCGTCACTTCATGCAAAAAGAAATCTATGAGCAACCTAAAGCGTTGATCAACACAATGGAAGGTCGTATCACGGCAGACTCTGTTGTGACAGACGCGATCGGTGTGCACGCGGCAGACATTCTAAGCAAAGTAGAACACGTACAAATCGTGGCGTGTGGTACGTCTTACAACGCAGGTATGACGGCACGTTACTGGTTTGAAGACATTGCAGGCGTTAGCTGTGATGTAGAAATTGCGTCTGAATTCCGTTACCGCAAGTTTGTTACTCGTCCAAACAGCCTATTGATTACGTTGTCTCAGTCTGGTGAAACCGCTGATACGCTAGCAGCACTTCGCCTAGCAAAAGAGAAAGGTTATATGGCGGCGATGACCATTTGTAACGTAGCAGGCTCTTCTCTGGTTCGTGAATCAGATTTTGCGTTCATGACTCGCGCTGGTGTTGAAATCGGTGTGGCTTCAACCAAAGCGTTCACGACTCAACTTTCTGCACTACTTATGTTGGTAACGGCACTAGGTAAAGAGCAAGGCCGCATCAGCAAAGAGAAAGAAAAAGAGATTGTTGAAGCGCTGCATGCACTTCCTAAGCAAATCAACGCGGCACTTTCTTTCGAGAAAGAAATTGAAGCACTAGCAACGGATTTTGCAGACAAGCACCACACATTGTTCCTAGGCCGTGGCGAGTTCTACCCAATCGCGATGGAAGCGTCTCTAAAACTGAAAGAGATCTCTTACATCCACGCAGAAGCGTACGCGGCGGGTGAACTAAAACACGGTCCTCTTGCGCTGATTGATGCTGACATGCCTGTTGTTGTGGTTGCACCAAGCAACGACCTACTTGAAAAGCTAAAATCAAACGTTGAGGAAGTACGTGCGCGTGGCGGTCTTCTGTATGTATTCGCAGATGCAGACGCAGGCTTCGAAGGCGATGAAACAATGAAGATCATCACGATGCCTCACGTTAGTGAAATCACGGCGGCGATCTACTACACCATCCCAATGCAATTGCTGTCTTACTACGTAGCACTGATCAAAGGTACGGACGTAGACCAACCACGTAACCTGGCGAAAGCGGTAACGGTTGAGTAATTACGCTTAACAGCAAAAATCCAAGTGTCGGTAGACATTAAAGTTTGGAACTGTGACATTAAAGTTTGAAACTGTACCACTAAAGTTGAAAACTTTTTAAACCCGGTTAAACTGATTAAAAGTTGACCGGGTTTTTGTTATGGCAAAATCAAAGTACGTTTTAACTGAAAAGCAGATCATCAAGCGGATAAGTGAAGGCCGAGGTGCAGGAAGGCTTTCTGGCTATAAGCCGTGGCTGTATGTCAATGAGGTTCCTTCAGAAGGTCGATCTCAGAGAGTTTACTCTCACCTAACGGGGCGGATTCATCATGTACTATCGGATCTTGAGTTCGCAGTCTTTCTCCTTCTAGACCATAACCCTGCCGTAACAGACATTCGTGAGCAGTTTCCACTCAACAGAGATGACACTCTCAATATTTCCAAGGACGGTCAACTTTGGCACCCTTCGCAAGGAGGGGTAAATCTTGTCATGTCCTCTGACTTTTTGGTTAGCACCGCTTCTAAAACTCAGCCCAAGTTCGCTATTCAAGCAAAACATTCCAAAGACTTAAAAGATCCGAGAACTATTGAGAAGCTAGAAATAGAACGCCGTTATTGGCAGCTAAAAAGAATCCCCTGGTTCCTCGTAACAGATAAAGAGATAGACAAAACAGTCGTATCGAATATTGAGTGGTTATACGGGGTTAAGGGGTACTTTGATGAAGTAATAACGGATGAGCTATCGCTTACTTTTGGGCATATCAGTGCTTATTTTGTTCAACACCCAGAAAGAAAAGTCGTTGATCTGTGTAAAGAGTATGACATGGCATACCAGCAAGATCTTGGTCAGTCGCTTTATGATATTCGTTTAATGTGTGCAGCAAGGCTTATAACGTTCGATATTCGTTTACCATTTCATCGTTTGAAAGCGAAAGAAATTGCGTTTAGAAGCGTTTCTTTGTTCGGGGGGCATCGTAATGTGGCCAGTTAACGAAACTCTAGCGTTTGACGGTAAGGCTTACCGCGTGCTTTTTACCGAGACAAATTACTTCTATTGGATTGCTATTGATGAGGATAAAGGTTTACCGGAAAGAGTCTATTTTGATGAATGCCGGAACTGGGTTGATGAAGGGCGTATAGAAAAAATTCCGGACCCTTATTCATACCTTCAAGGAGAGTCTTGGACCAAAGAGTCAAATGCATATCAGAAAAGGCAGAACGACTTTGATTTGATTAAGCCTATCGTAGATGGTGAAGGAGCATTTGACAAAAGGGTTCGAGCAAAAAGGGTTAGTCATGCGGTTGCCAATTCAAATAAAACCAAATCGACCATCTATCGTTTAGTTCGGAGATATTGGCAGCGTGGACAAATAAAAAATGCCCTAATACCAGACTACAAAAACTCAGGCGCTGCCGGAAAGAGAAGAAACTTCACAACAAATAAAGCTGGTAAGTCTAGGGTTTACGGTGTCGGTGATGGCAAACAAGTCACTGAAGAAATCAGAAAACAGTTCCGAATTATTTGTGATAAATATTTGATGAATGATAAAGGGAACTCCGTTGCTTATGCACATAGAAAGTTTTCAAAAGCATATAAGTTAAAGAACCCAGGTGTTGAAGAGCATGAAATTCCAACACTCCGCCAATTTAGATACTTCTACAAAACCGAGTATAGCAATGTCACAAAGCTTACCGTTCAAACACCTCAAGGCAATTACAATAAAGATGTTAGGCCACTACATGGAACTGCAACCGAGCAAGCTTTAGGCCCAGGGAGTCGATATGAGATTGATGCCACCATTGCAGATATTTACTTGGTCGATGATGACGATGCAGACAAGGTTATCGGTCGGCCGACGATTTATATGGTCATTGATGTTTTTAGCCGTATGGTTGCAGGGTTTTATATTGGTTTCGATAACCCATCTTTCCCCGTTGCAATGAAAGCACTGATATGCAGCTTTAGCAGCAAAATAGAAACTTGCGCAAAATATGGTATCGATATTTTAGAAGAACAGTGGCCATGCATAGGCATTCCCGATGTGTTGCTGGCTGATCGTGGCGAATTGATGAGCCATCAAGCAAATTATTTGGTTGATGCTATTGGTGTTCGCCTTGAAAGTGCTCTACCTCGAAGAGGCGATGCTAAAGGCATTGTCGAGAGATCATTTGGTACATTGCAGGCTAAGTTCAAGCCCTATATGCCAGGTGTCGTAACTGGTAACAAGGTTAAGAAGCATGGTGAAAGAGACTATAGAGTTGAAGCTGCTGTGGCGAGATCAGACTTTATTGAAATACTGCTCTATTCAATACTTGCTCACAACTTAAACAAGCCATTGGATAAGTACGATCGTGCTCCTGATATGCCAGAAAGCCTTCCATCGATCCCTATTGAGCTTTGGAGGTGGGGCCTACAGAATCGTACTGGGCGTTTACGAGCTATTGATACGGATATTGCAAAAATACTGCTGTTACCTCGTCAAAAAGTCACTGTATCTGAATTGGGCATAAAGTTATGGGGATTAACCTACACAGGAAAAGAAATTATTCAGACAGGTTGGATGCACCGTTCTTCGGAAGTGTCTAGACCTAAAAAACTATTTGCAGCCTATGAGCTTGGTTCTGCTAATCACATATATCTGTTTCCTGAAGAAGGAAAAAATACATTTTGGGTTTGTGATCTTTCTAGTCGAAGTAGAGAGTTCCGTGATCTAACTTGGTATCAAGTATGGGAGCGTCAAGCAGATCAAAAGCAGATTTTAGCTGAAGCTAAGTATCAATTTGCACCCGTAGAACGAGATTTTGATGATCTTCTTGAAAAGAAACTGAAGAAAGCTACAAAAAATCGTAAAACCAGTACATTGAGCAACGCGCAAAAGATAAATGACATCAAAGGCAATAAACGGAATGCGCGAGAGCAAGAGAGAAAGGAACTAGCAATACAGCCCGCGAGGGCAAAACAAGAAGAAGTTGCACCGGTTATACCTATACATGGAGAGGAGGAAAGTTATCAACTGCCTGACTTCATACCGGAGCTCTTTGATGATGAGGGTGATAGCTGATGAAGAGAAATCAAGATCATCGTGTAGTTGCAGTCTATCAAGGTGCAACACTCTCAGCTTATCGAGGTAACCCGCTGATAGAGGCACTACCTCCAATAAATAGTTTCTTGGACGACTCGAGTGCTCTAAAGGGCTCGTTGAGGTGTACCGCAGAAGATATCCATCGAAATGGTATTGAAAGAGCGCATAGTATCTGTCGTGTTATTGATGATTTTTTTCAACCCCTCAGTCAGCACATACAGTTGCACGAACGACTGTCACTGATGATACGGCGTGGTTATGTTGGAAGAAACCCCGAAACAGGTGATTGGGCAAGACATATACAAAATGGTTACGAACGTGTATTAACTGGTGATTTAAAGGCGATAAAGTTCACGGAAGTTAGTTCTACAGCCCAAAGTATGACATTGATTGGATGTAGCGGTAATGGCAAAACAACAGCGATCAAGCAGCTTTTGTCGTTATACCCTCAAGTTATTTACCACCCTGACAGAAACCTTGAGCAAGTCGTCTATCTAAAAATTGACTGCTCCCATGATGGATCACTTAAAGAGCTGTGCTTGAACTTTTTTCGTGCGATGGATAGAGCGTTAGGAACATCAAATTACGAAAGACAATACTCGATGAGCAAAAGGCCGAGTATTGAAACACTTTTAGCAGCAATGGCTCAGGTTGCAAATGCTCACGCAGTAGGTGTTCTTATTATTGATGAAATACAGCACCTTAGTCGTTCTCGCTCTGGTGGCTCTGAGAAAATGCTCAATTTCTTTGTGACGTTAGTAAATACCATTGGTCTTCCTGTGATTTTGGTCGGGACACCACGAGCTCGTGAGATATTTGAGGCTGATATGAGATCTGCAAGGCGAGGCTCTGGTCTTGGAGCGATTTTTTGGGATCCAATGGAAGAAGGAAGAGAATGGAAAGCGCTCACGGATAAGTTATGGACTCTTCAATGGCTACAAAAACGTGATGAGGTGCTGTCGGATGACATTCGTTCTCTATGGTATGACCTGAGCCAAGGTGTTCTAGATATTGTGGTTAAGCTATATGTCCTGTGTCAGTTGAGAGCAATAGCGACAAAAGTAGAAAGGATCACACCTAAATTAATGCAACAAGTTTATGAGGATGAATTAAAACCTGTTCATCCAATGCTAGCAGCGCTTCGCTCAGGTGATGTTGAAGAAATGATTAAGTTTTCAGATCTTAAACTAAGCAATACTGATAAAAGGTTACTTGAGTTACAAAAACAGGTAGCAACAACTGTTAAGCAGACACCAGAGGAGTTTGCATATCAACAGCTCAGAACCGATGAAGAGCGACGTGTATATATGGCCCTAAAAGACGAGTTTGACTCAACACTTTTAGCTCCTGTAATACGACAGCTGTTTGACCTGAATCCAGATTTGACATGGGTCAGCTTACTGCCACTGGTACATGAGCAACTCACTAACCCTGAACAGTTACTATCTAAAAAAGAGCCTAAGCCAAGTAAAGGCAAGAGGGCCTCCTCAATTAAACAGGCGCAATGGCATACCCTTGATAGTGAGGATTTGAGGTTTGTTCACTCTCAATCTGATTCTGATCGCGAAGTGTACACCGCAATGTCAAATTCGGGTCTGATTCTAGACATTCAGTCATTACTAGAAAAGGCGGTTTAATATTGCGTTGCTTCCCTGTCCCTTACCCAGATGAATTAACCTATAGCTTAGTAGCTAGAGCTGGAATTCGCAGTGCGATAACAAGCTCTAAACAGCTACTAGATGAAGTGTATGGTGACAGAAAAGTGATTGCGACAATTGACCTGCCTAGTCATTTATCTTCAATATCAGAGCAGCTAGTTAACACGGGACGATTTGACGTCCAACAGCTTATTTATGAACATACAATGTTCCCGATTTACGCTCCTTTTGTTGACGAAAGCATTAGGGTTAGAGCGATGGAGCGAATGGAACATTGCGCTAAGGGCTCTGTTCATCTAATGCTAGGAGCCCCAGCTTCTATTGTAAAAACATCAGATGATTTTTGTGTTTGCCCAGCTTGTGTCGCGGAGCAAAAACAAAAATTTGGGGAAAGTTATTGGTCTAGGTTGTGGTTTTTACCATCCTTACCTTATTGCCCTGAGCACGGCCTTCTGAATAAATCGACAACCTCTTACCATGATAGTCGGCACACGTACCATGCATGTGGCCGAATACAATGTCAGCCCTTTTTATGTAACCACCAGAATATAACAGCGCAGCAGTTTGCTTACTTAGCGAGCAAAGCTAAAGAGGTAATGTGTTTACCAGCCCAAGTCTCCCCGACTCAGCATCAATGGAGCCTTTTCTACAATCATCTAGCACACGACTTTGGGTGTGGAAAAGGCCCTAAACAGGTTGCTCACGATAAGATTGCGGACTTAGTTGTAAGCAAGATCGTTACCCCTGAGCTAACCATCAATTCTGATAGAGATACTAACTGGCTTCGCACGTTATTTCGCCGTCATCGTAAAGCTTTTAGCTATCTACAGCACTTAACGGTTTGGTGTGCTTTTATTCCTGAAATGTCGGCTAGTGAGATCATAAAAGAAGTAAAATCAAAAGATAAAGTGACGGTATCGATCCCGAAGGACAATGCTCAGCTTGTGCCAAATCCAAGTGAAGAAAAACGTGAGCTGTGGCGTCACTTAATAGGTAACGCCCCGGTTAAGAGAGCACGCAAACTTCCTGGTGGTGGTGCACTGTATGCTTGGCTGTACCGAAATGATAGAGATTGGCTATTAGCTTTCAATCGAGTCCATCAATCCCAACCTCATGTAAGGCAGAAAAAAGTAGATTGGAGAGCAAGAGACCGATCACTAACTAAGCAGCTTATTAGGATTGTAGAACGATTAGATACTGTTGTTGATGGTCCTCGAAGAAGCAAAAATTTCTTACTTAAGCAGCTAGATGATTACGGTTCGGTGAGCAAAAAACTGAACTTATTACCCTTGCTATCTTTTGCTTTGAATCGGTATCAAGAAAGCGTCTTTGAGTTTCAAGCTCGTCGGCTAGTCATAGCTGTAATCGCAAAATCAAAAACAGGTTCAGGAATGAGTCGCTGGCAATTGATGCGTTCAGCAAGCCTCCCCAATGAAAGAATAATGCCAGTTATCGCAGATTTACTTGGCTGGGTAACTAAAGGATCAGATTACAAATAAGGGAATGATATGGGAGCCAGGTTTTACAAGTGTGACGATGATGTACGTATAGTCCATACAGGTAAAATATTAGTACGAACAAGTGATTCATCTTACCGGCCTTCAATTGAAGTTTGGTGCTATCCCCCACAGCAGAAAAATAATTTTCATGCGACTGCATTTTCTAACGTTCCTGCTTTGTATCGAGGAAAAATAATTAATCAAAGAGGGTTATCAGAAAGTTACGCTAAACGAGGGCGTCATAAATTTAGAAGTAATGAGTTCCTTCGACACAGTAGCTTGAGTGAGTTCCCCGACTCAGAGTCAGCAGAGTCTTTAAGAAAGAAAGAGTCAGAGCAACATGCATTTGTATTAGACCGAGTTTCTGCCCCTAAACTGATTATTCCTCAGCTAGAGTTGGCAAGGGTCCTATTTTATGCCAGCTCTTACTTATCGCGAGCGTCATTAATGTCTTCTCGTTTGCTTACAGACTTCAAGGTCGAAGTTAACACCGAGGAGGACTATGCCAATATCGAAGTGTTGCAAACATCAAACTTTCCTCCTTCGGCATTCAATGATTCTGCAACAAGAGCAATGTTGAGCTGGTTGCTTATTGATAGCAATGCAAAGCGTTCATTTGAATCGATTTTTAGATATTTTAACGTCGAGAAGGACCGAGATGTATCTGCGGGGTATAAGCGCTGGCTATTTCACTTCGACCCTCCTCAAATGTCTGGGTGGTCTTTCTCATATGAAGGCCGGCTTGATGCAAGTGGCCGCTACTTTCTGGTTGAAAAGATCACGGATATTGAAATTAATGCTCAAATGCCGTCTAGGGTCTATTTCCATAGCCCTTCTTTTACGCATCCAGATGAAGGCCAAGAGCCAACCACTGGTGGAGAATGCCCTGAACCATACGAGCGCCCAGAAGATCATATTATCGATGATGATCGTGAGGCTTCCGATGCTAATCATGCATTCTTACTAGGTGAAAATACTTGCTCAGTAAGGTTTAAAAATCGTTTTTCAACGTCGAAAGCAACAACGTCCAAAAGGAGTCATCGGCCAGATAGAAGCAAAAATGCAGCTAAGAAAGCTGGTGATAAGGTCAGTACCAATGAGCCTGGCAGTAATGGTGAGATACCTTCGGCAGACATGGGCGGAGGTATGCAAGATTGTACTGATAGATCAGAGGAGTATGCCTCTCGCTTTACGGCCTTTAACATGATGGTGCATATGTTAGAGGAAAAATATGCCTGTACAATTATTGACTCTTACACTCATGAACTGGATCAGATTGGGCGTAGTAAATGCCACTTGATTGACTCTGGTGCCAAGAGAACGATTCGATGCGTTGTCGTTGAACGGAACGGTCATGTTAATTACTTGCTTGAAATAGATGTAACAGGTTTGGATAAATGGATCTCTACCAAGTGCGTGCGGCAGAACGATACTCGTAACTGGAAAGAACAGTTTTCTCAAATCAAAAAAGGCGTGGTGACAAAATCTCTTGGATGGCCAACACAAGAAATGGACGCCATGTTTGGCTTCAAAAAGCATATTGGCATTTCTCACCCTAAGTCTGTAGATGGCCACCCGACTGGTATTCCAACCGAATCAATCTTAGATTGGGCAGGAAGAGTTGCTGAGAAGCTCTAATTTAGAATAAAGTTCCTAGAAGCAATCAAATTTGAAGGAATACGGGCTCCTATGCTACCTAAGGGTCTAACGGACTCTTTTTTAAGGCAACCTCATCGTGTTTTGATACTACTCTGTACCTGAACAACCGAAAAAAAACCGAAAAAAACAACATGATATAATATTGTCAAAATTTATCTTAGGGGCAATGTAACTATGAGTAATGAATATTTAGGAAGCCGCTGGTATAAGTTTGATTTTCATACTCATACGCCAGCATCGTCAGATTACAAGAAACCAGCAGAGACTGAAACCGATTGGCTAAAAGCCTTAATGGCTGAAGAAGTCGACTGCGTGGCTATCACCGACCATGTATCGGGTGGTTGGATAGATCGACTAAAAGCAACATACTCTGAATTTGATAAGAATGCTGAATGGTATCGTCCGCTTCACTTGTTTCCTGGTTGTGAAATAACCGTAAGTACAGGTCAATCCCGTGTACATGTTTTGGCTATTTTTGACCCTTCTTGTAACTCTGCAAAGATTGCAGCTATTCTAGGTCAGTGCGGTATTACGGAGGCGCATGGTGACGCTGAAGAGACCTGTGCAACGGAGTCTGTTGATAAGGTTATCTCTATTGTAAAGAAAGCAGGTGGAGCGGCGATACCTGCGCATATTGATGGGCCTAAAGGACTGTTAAACGGAATAACAAACACCAATCAGGAGATTGAATCGTGGCTGAATGAGATTGAAGCCGCTGAGTTTGTCAATTTAGCCTTCCTCGATACGGTTAACCCAGAGCTTTCAAAGGCGGCTGGGCACTTAGCAAAACTTCAAGGTTCAGATGCCCATGAATGTTGTCGATTGGGTAAGAGGTATTCGTGGATAAAAATGAGCCAGCCCTCTATTGATGGATTAAAACTAGCTCTACACGATCATGGCTTTTGTGTCGATAATAGTGTTGATAACCCTAACGCGACCCCAGATTTATTCTTAAAGAAATTGAATATTTCGCAAATGCGTCATTGCGGTCGCATTCCTGGTCAGCCAGCGATATTTGAATTACACCCTCTATTTAATGCTGTTATCGGTGGCCGAGGCTCTGGTAAATCGACATTTATTGAGTCTGTTCGATTGGCATTAGGGCGTGAAAGTGAAGTAGCAGAACTTGAGCAGATCCAGGAAGAAGTTCACTCTTTTAGAGAAGGTGTTACAAAAGCTGATACTGAAATTTGCGTTGAACTTCGACGAAGAGATGAAGCATACCAGTCGATTTGGAAACACAATACAGCGCCCTTCATCAATAAGCTACAAGAAGACCAGTGGTCTCCTGATAACGGAAAGCCCGAAGAGCGTTTTCATGTAAGTTTGTACAGCCAAAAACAAATCAATGCACTGGCAAGCAATACGAACAGCTTATTAGAAATTATTGATCGCTCAAACGAGGTTAATCTTTCTGCATGGAAGTATCAGTTTGATGCTGAGAGCAACAAGTTTTTAGGGCTTTGTCGGGAAGTACGTCAGCTACAGGAGCGGCTTGATAATAAAGGCACCTTAGAATCACAAAAAGACGACTTAAATAGTGATATCGAAAGCTTCGAGAAAGGTGGCCATAAAGACATCTTTAATGCCTACCAAACTTTTACACTTGAAAAACAGAAAGTTGAAAAGGCAGCCGGTGTCTCTGGTTTAGTTGATTCTATAGACGGCATGCTGTCTGAGGAGTTTGCGGAGCTTAGCCTCATAGAAGAAGGCGAAGACAAGCCTGATTACGTCACAGAGTTAGAAGAAATACAGGCGGCATTCAAAGGGAATTTAGTTTCTGTTCAAGCAGAACTGGAAAAGCTAAAAGAGCTAATTACAAAAGCTGAACAAGATCGAGCAGATGCAATCAGCAAATCAAGTTGGTACTTAAAAGGTGTAGAAGCTACACAGCATTATGAACAAGTTGTTCAAGAGTATGCTGACAAAGGGGAAGAACTGAACCCAGAGCAGTATGAGTCTTGGCTTACTCAACGCAATGAGATCAACACTCAGTTGGAAGAGCTAGAAACAGTACAAACGAATCTAGACATCAAAAAAGACCAGTGCGATAAGTCACTTAGAAAACTGTACGTGTTGAGAAGAAGGCTTCAGATAAAGCGTCAAAAATTTATCAGGAAAGTAATTGGTGGAAATCGTTATGTGAAAATGAAGCTTTTGCCGTTTTCGAACAAAACTACGATAGAGAAAAAGTTTAGAGAGCACATCGGAGTGGAGGCAAGTTTTGCTACATCAATCTATCAGGATGACCAAACAAATAGCTTGTTATATGAGTTACTTTCTAAGGAATTAAACCTGAAGGGCGTTGCAAGAGAGGTCAGCAAGTTAAAAGACGCTACTTTATCCTTAGCCTCTGGCGACGATGTACCACCATATCGAATAGATAATCGTTTGAAAACTTCACTCGTGCAAAAGCTTTCACAACAACCTGAAACGTTTGATCGATTGATAACTTGGTGGCCTGATGATCAACTTGTTGTTGAATATGCTAAGGACATAGAAAAAGGCAAGTTTGAGAACATTGAAAAAGGTTCAGCTGGTCAGAAAGCGGCAGCTATTCTAGCCTTTTTGCTTAGTCATGGTGATAATCCAATTATCGTTGATCAGCCTGAAGATGACTTAGATAACGCCCTTATTTACCAGCTGATTGTGTCTCAGATACATGAGAATAAGAAGCGTAGACAAATCATTATGGTAACGCATAACCCTAATATCGTTGTCAATGGTGATGCTGAGTTTGTAAATGTACTTCATTTCCATGCTGGACAAGTTCAGGTGTTGGAGTCAGGCGGTTTATGTGAACAAACCGTGAGGGACCATGTTTGTAATATCATGGAAGGCGGAGCAACTGCTTTTGATAAGCGTTACAATAGGTTAAGAATGATATAGGGAGTTTGTAAGGAATGTACAGATGGAACCTAGGTCATTTTTGAGTAAAATCTATTAGTACGTTGTTTCATATCATTAAGTATTTTTTGAGTAATATTTAGACTACAAGAACACGCAAATTGGCTAGTGTTACATTGACGTTTTTACGTTGGTGAAAATCATTTAAGAACGAGGTAAACCTTGGAAATAGAACTGTGGGAAGGAGGGCTGCAAGCCCAAGAAATTAGTGCCATTGATAAAATTAAGGCCGCTTTTTCTAAACCTAAGCTAGCAAACAAAAAGCAAGCGCGTAGTGGTTCATCAATGTTCCCATGGAAAGGGTATGCCGGATTCAGGTTTGTGGACTCCGACCGGGGCTATGAAGGTGAGTTTGACCTTGTTATTGTGACTCATTGTAATGTTTTCATTATTGAGCTGAAAGATTGGAACCACGGTGAGATTACCTGTAACCAGGATAAATGGTACAAAAATAACCAACTGATGGGACGCTCTCCAGTGAGTGTCACGCGAAACAAAAAGTTCTTATTGGACAATAAGCTTAAACGAGAGAAACATCGCTTTAGCAATAAAGGTTTCACACCGTTTGTTCATTTCTTTATTGTGATGTCAGGCAATGCTGATTTTAGCAAACTCCCCGATACAGAATTGCATCACACGATTAGCCTGGACGAATTTTTAACTTATGCCGACAAAAAAACATTCAATAATAAGTTTCGCCCCCACCCAAATTCTCAAGTACTAAACCAAGATTTTGCCATTTTCGATGAACTGTTCTTAGGAAGCTCAACTGGCCCTAAACAAATCAGTGTGAATGGCTATAAAGCGGAATCGCTGATATTTGATGAACACCCAACTAAGTTGTATAGAGAATTTTTAGCCAAATCAGAGTCATCCAAACAGGATGAAGCGTTATTACGTGTATGGAATTTTAAAAACTTTGATGGGGTAAAAGGAGGCACACCTGAAGGTCGTTATAGCATCGTTTCTCGTGAGCGTGAGATACTCAGCTATATCAAGCACCAGAATTTAGACCTATATAAACATTGTTTGCGTTCATTAACCAATGTGCAGTCTGATGATGTTACAACTGAATTTAATGAAGTATTTGAGTTACCACCAAATCACAGTCGATTTAACGAGTTTATTGGGAAGTTTGGTAAAAATTTCTCTGATATTGATCGTTCAAACTTAGTTAAGTTGCTCGTCGCAAAATTTGCAGATTTGCATAAGATGAAAGTCGCTCACCGAGACTTAGGTGACCATAGTTTGTGGATTTCTCCTGGTAAAGAGATTGCTTTATCTAATTTCGTCTCTGCCTATCATCAACCTATTGGTACGGTTGGAGATTACCGCTCACAATTATCTGTATCTGGTAAAAATTCAGATGATGGGCTTTCACCTTTTCAAAATGATGTAAAAACACTCGGCATTTTGTGTTGGCATATTTTAAACGACGAACGGATTTCACAGGTAAGTCTAGAAAAATTAGATGAGAAGCTAGTTTCTTGCTCTGAGTGGTACAGTGTTGTCCTAAATAACGCGATCTATGAAGGGCATTATCATGATGCTGAAGAGCTGTTTGATGCGTTAAAAGAAGCTGAACCGAGCGATGCACGAACATTTGAGTTTGACGATAGTGAACTTGAGCCTTATAGAAGGAACATTAGTCATTCCCGCCAATATCGTGAAGATGATGATCTTATTGTGGAGACTGATGAAAAGGAAGTTTATGTATCAGATGGGTTGATGGTAAAAGCATGGCTCAATGTCAACCCATCGATTGACGATCCGGCACTGAGTTATAAAGCACTGCACTTTTTACAACGCCTCGAGAAGATCAGATCGATAAACCCACCATATTTACCATGTGTTAGAGAGTTTGGTATTGCCACGAAGTCTTCTAGCTTATTTATGGTTACAGATAGGGTTGAAGGGTTTACTTGGAATAAATCGTTAATTGGCAACGAACAATGCTTGGCGGTGATTGATAAGTTAGTCGAGTCTGTAGAGCATTTACACGGGCTAGGCCTTTATCATGGCGACTTACACCCTGAAAACATTATACTAACTAAGACAATTGATGGGTTTGACCTAACGCTAATCGATGTACCCGATTTCTGTGCTGATGGTGATGAACCGAAAAATCATCTGTATAGCCCAGAAAATATAGATAATTGCACTCCTTTCGAGCGAGATAATTTTGCAGTAATGAGATTGTCGTTGGAGCTATTGGGGGAGGAATGGGGAGCCGATTCAAGTGACTATCCTGAGCTTAGTGATGCCATAAAGGTTGAGGTGAATGACCCTAGTGCAGGCTTCAAAGATCTTTTTCGATTCAAAGCAGCTTTAAAACCAAAAAAAGCTGTGGCTGTTAGTCCGGTTATCATTAGCAGTAATAAAGATTTTGAAACTATTACAATTTATCCAGATAACGGAAAGTTGTATGTTTTTGTTGAAAAAAGCAATCAAAACAGCACTGATGTAATGGTTACATTTTATGGGCTTGGCGGGAACGCCCGTGTCATTTATACCTCGAATGAAAAAGGGTTTATTGTTGCTTTTCCTCCTCGTGCTCGAGACTCTATTCATCCGAAAGATATTGAAAGATGTCAATTAGTCTTAGACTTTCCAATTACGATTAAGTCTGGCTCTGTCATGGAACTAAGCCAATTGACTAAAAAGCTAATGGGCAATGAGTCATTTAACCGAACGGTAGAAACAGTACTTAAACCAGTTGAAGAAGAGCAAAAAGTTGATGGCCTTACTAGTCAACTGGATGAAGTATTTAAAAGCATCGAAGCAAAAAATACTTCAACTGATCACCTTACAATATCTACTCATAAGCTATGGAAGGCGGTTATAGAGACAGAAACCCAAGCTTACCCTTACATTGAAGTTCTTGGGGGAGCAAATGAAGTAAAAGATTCTGACGATCAACTTATTCTTCCATACGCTTCTGACGTTGATGTACTTGGACACTTTAACAAAAATGATGTTATTGAAGCTTTAAAAATAGTCGGAGATGAGGAAACTCGTCTTGGCGAAGTTAAGCTTAAACAAAGTGCGCTCAATGAAATTAGGTTGCACCGAGTCAATTTCAAAGCTAGAAACTTAGAGGATGGAGACCAAGTTTTCTTCCGAACAAAGCAAGATAAAGCTTCCTATGTCAAACGTAAGGCTGCATTAGAGCGTATATTGGAACATGAAAGTGTTGTCAGTAACTTGGCTCAGTATTTTGACCCTGATTGCAGCTCTCCGACGGTACATTATGATAAACCAGTGACATCTGATGACTTTGCTCGCTACGATCGTACCGATGAGCATAACAATAAAATTAGCCTAAACCAGCAACAGAGAAAAGCATTCCAGCAACTTTTAAGTAACGGCCCTCTTTCAATGTTACAAGGTCCGCCTGGAACAGGTAAGACTGAGTTTATTGCTGCCTTTGTACATCATTTAATTGAAAAGCAGAATGTAAAGAATATTCTTCTAGTTAGCCAATCGCACGAAGCTGTCAATACGGCAGCAGATAGAATTCGTAAGCACTGTTCTCGTCTTGATACGGAATTGGATGTTGTAAGGTTTAGTAACCGAGAAGGTGCAGTTTCAACTGGCCTTAAAGATGTTTACTCAAATGCGATAGTTGCAGAAAAAAGAGAGTTATTTAGAGCTGAAGCAAAGTATCGGGTCGCATCTTTATCTCAAGCCCTTGGATTACAGGCTGAATTTTTGTCTGATTTAGTGGAAGCAGAGCTAACTCTGTTTAAACAGATTGATACTTTGCATAATTCATTGGAGTCGATGAATTATGGGGTCCTAGAAAAAGATGAAATACACATTATTAAGAAAAGTGTGGTTGATCTAGATTCGACTATTCGCGAGGCATTAAGTAGTAAATATGGCATTAGCTACGATGAAAGTTTGGATGTTCGAAATGCGAAAACCAAAGTAATTCAATACTTATGTTCGCGGTACTCTGTTAGGCCAGATGAAGCAGGGAAAGCTATCGCATTAGCTAATATTTCAGGTGACATGCTAGACGTACTTGAAACTGAACGTGTTAATTATGATGAGTTTTTTGCTCGATCAAGACAATTAGTAACTGGGACTTGTGTTGGTATAGGGCAACGTCACCTAGGCATTGCTGATAATCAATATGATTGGGTTATTATCGACGAGGCGGCTCGCTCAATAGCAAGTGAGCTTGCTATTGCAATGCAATCGGGCAAAAGAGTTCTTCTTGTCGGTGACCATAAACAATTACCCCCTTTGTATTCCGACGCCCATAAAAAAGCGTTAGCACTTAAACTCGGTTTAGCCGACAAAGATATTGATCTTGACGCTGTTTTACAAAGTGACTTTGCGAGAGCGTTTGAATCACCATACGGTAGGCTAGCAGGTGCATCTTTGTTAACTCAGTACCGTATGGCTCCTCCTATTGGTAACATTGTTTCGGATACATTCTATAAAGGTGAATTAGAAAATGGTGAGCGCAAAGTACCTGATATTTATGGTGCTGCACCAGAAATGCTACAAAGTGTGGTGTCTTGGGTTGATACATCGCATCTAGGTGACAAGTCACATCATCGTTCGGATCGTGGCGTCAGTATATATAACCGAACAGAAGCAGATATCATTATCAACTTATTAAAAGATATTGCTAGCAAACCTGAGTTTGTAGCGAAACTTAAGGGAGTGGTAAAAAAAGGTGAAGCGGCTGTTGGTGTTATTTGTATGTACGGCGAACAAAAAAGACTAATTCGTCAAAAATTCAAAGAGATAGAGTGGGATGATGACTTCAAAGATCTTATTAAAATAGATACTGTAGATAGTTATCAAGGTAAGGAAAACAGAGTTATTATTCTTTCTGTAACTCGTTCTAGTCGCGATAAGAAACCAAAATTCTTAAGAACTCCGAATCGCATTAATGTTGCAATTTCTCGAGCAATGGATCGGTTGATGATTGTGGGTTCAACCCATATGTGGCAAGGAAATAACAGTAAACTACCGTTAGGGAGAGTGCTAAGTTATATCTCTGGTCAAATTAAAAGTTCGACTGATTACCGTATCCATAAAATCAATAGCGACCTTAATGGGGTTAAAAAATGACTGAAGAAATTAGATTAAATTACCATGAGGTTGATTTCATAGTACCTGCTCAACGCTTTAACTTCCGTTTTTCATACGTGACCAAGCAGGGGCTTTCATTCATACGAGAGTTTGTCCTGAGATTGGTGCAACTAGCACCCATGAAACCATCCCAGATTGCAATTTACTTGGGTCTAAATAAGCTTGAGGTTAATGAAGCTATTGGCGATTTAATGGATAAGGGTGACCTTACTTTTAATGAGTTAGGTCTTGTTCAATTGACCCCTCAGTCTGCGGGGTACTTCGAGGGTATTGGCAAGCCACCTAAAACCAATTCAATCCAGGAAACTGGTGCAGCACTTTCATTTGAACTTTGTGGCTTTAACTGCATTGGAAATAAACGCAGTTCGGGCGGGTGGAATGCTGGCATCAAGCTATCCGTTGATAATAAAAAGTTGTCTGAAACGGAAGGGTTAGCAAAATCAAACTTTCAAAAGAACTTCTATCAATTATTGGATAATGACTATTTAAAAGGTGTTCGTACAGAAGGAAGTGAACGGCCTAGTATTTATACAATTGATTCCGTTAGTAAATTAACGCAAGACCCTATGCGCTTAACGAGTTACTTTGCCATTGATCAAGAAGGGAAGGCAATTGAGCGAGCAGACTTTGAACAATTAGATGATTCATCTAAAGTGCATGAAGCGATAACTACTTCGTTGAATCAATCCCAAAAAGGTCAAAATATTCAAGAGATTGGTTTGGCTATGAAGTCCTTTGGTGATACTTGGACAAAGGATATATTCAATAGCAACTCAATTGATATTGCAGCGTTAGGACATCGTTATGCGGAAGCCTTGACTGATAGCAAAAAGGAGATTCCATTTGTCGGCCCAATTTATGCTGACAATAACTGGGAGCACATTAAGAAGCTTTTGAAGGCTCTTCCTGAAACATACAAAAAATCCAAGGGTAAAGCAGTAAAGCAACTAACATGGATTGCTCCTTCTGATGGTTTTTGGGGAAAAAGTAAAAAGCTTGTGTTCTGTTTCAATGAAATTGAACAAGCCCAGCTTACGAAAGATAAGAACCCTCAACGTATATACACCCCTTCAATTTATCTGCCGTTATCAGATATAGCTGATAGGCGAGCGATCGGGGGCTGGAAAAATGACTTCAAGAACGGTTCTAACAACCTATACGGTTTAATAGAAGGCTTTCTTGGAGGCAGTGTAGAAGTCATTGTGCTTGACGGAACTTTCGCCGTTGTGTGCTATCACATTTCAAGGCCAGAAACGCATCCAGTTAGTATTCCTGTGGGATTTATAACAACAGACCTAAAATTGATAAATAGGATTTCTGATATCGCGCAAGATTATCTTGAGAGTTCTTCTTCATTCAATAAGAAGCATAATTTAGGGTTGTTAGACAAACTATGACATACGCGGAAGACGTTTTAGTAGAGCAATCGGCGATTAACCTTTTCTCTGAATTGAACTGGGAAACGGCAACGTGTTGGGATGAAGTTTAGTTCGTCATGTGATGCTCCGTTATTTAAGAGGTTATCGACCAAATAGCTCGTGATAGAAGTGCGGTGACGGCATCATTTGCTAACGAGTTGTCTATGAGCCGTTAACTAATGGCCTACGTGTTCACCATGAACGCTGAAGATGCCCTGTGCAGGGGCAGCGTTCTTATGCGCATTAGGTAGAGGTGGGCTTTCTAAAAGTTTCAAACTTTATTGTCATAATTTTAGCTTTTGAAAGTAGTGAGATTGACTTAGTTTCAATCTTTATTGTCACCTCAATCCCTGTTTCGCTACATATTAATAAGGTTTGCACAAAAGAAAAGTTTTAATCTTTAATGTCCGACGACACCAAGCGGCACATGCGAGAGTATGTGCCGCTTTTTTATTTAAGCCCACTTTAAGGGGGGGAGTTATTGACCCAACTGGTGAGCGGTTAGAATTGCAGAGTAGACATTTTCTGCCGTCACTGGGAATGGCATATTGTGGATGGTTTCTCCCTCGGCCGTTGAGGCTTCGGCGACCTCGCGCAACTTAGCGTGGTTAAGCTCTTTAACGCCCATATCAAATAAGTTGGTTGGTAGACCTACAGAGCGGCAGAATGCAAGAACCGTATTAATCTCTTCCATCGCTGCGTTTTCTAGTACCAGCTGAACAAGTGTGCCGAACGCGACTTTCTCACCATGATAGAGATGATGACACTCTTCAAGCTTAGTTAGGCCGTTATGAATAGCGTGAGCACCCGCTAGACCACTGCTTTCAAAACCGATACCGCTTAGGTATGTATTGGCTTCAATAATGTTTTCTACCGCTTTGGTGCTCACACCATTTTCTACCGCAGCTTTTGCTTTTACACCATCTTCAAGCAAGGTTTCATAGCAAAGTTTCGCAAGCGCTTGTGCTGAACGCGTCGCTAACCCACCAGCCATTGTTGCCTTACCAGAAGTCATGTTGGCACGAGCTTCAAAGTAGGTGGAAAGCGCGTCGCCCATCCCCGATACAAGTAAGCGAACAGGGGCTTTGGCGATGACTGACGTATCCATGATGACCATGTCTGGGTTTTTAGGGATCATCAAATATTCTGCAAATTCACCTTCAGGTGTGTATATCACCGCAAGCGCTGAGGTTGGCGCATCAGTCGAGGCAATCGTAGGAACCACCACGACAGGAATTTTTGTGTAAAACGCAACAGCCTTTGCTGTATCTAACGTTTTACCACCACCAATACCGACAATGACATCGTGTTTCTGAGTGGCACAAATGTCCGTGATGCGTTCAATCTCAACGCGTGAACATTCGCCACCAAAAATGTTCATAGTGAGTGGAAGCTTTTCGTCAGCAAAACTTTGTTTGACGTCATCACCAACCAGGTTAGTCACGAACTCATCGGCAATTACTAACGGACGTTCACCCAATGTTTTCACATAGTGAGCGATAGATGTAAGTACTTGTTCACCTTGGACGTATTTGCTTGGGCTGATAATAATTTTGTCCATAATTCAAACCTTTAACCTTTTTTATGTGTGCTTTGGACTGCAATGAATATCCATTGTAGGGATAAGGTTTATATTAGGTTTGGTGTGGTAAGTGGTGAAGGATATCTCTGGTTTTGTTCCATGCTTTTATGACCTCTGTGTCAAACCGACTGTCAGAAGTAATAAGCATCAGCATGCTTTATGGCGACGATCACTATTCAGGAAAATTTGTCGTTTTTCGTTTCATATTGAAACAATAATGCCGAAGTTTATGTTTCAATATGAAACAGATTGATTTTTTTTGAGCACGCTTTTTCTCTGTTTAAGATGAATTCATACCCTACATAAAAATATAAATGGAATGAGATAGAACGATGAAAAAGTTAATTAACCAAGTCGATGATGTTGTATTGCAGCAAATGGAAGGCCTGGCATTGTCCCGCCCTGAGCTAAAAGCGAACTACGAGCCTCGTTACATGTGGCACGAGGAAACACCGGGGCAAGTGGCACTGGTTTCTGGTGGTGGCTGTGGTCATGAACCTTTGCACGCAGGTTTTATTGGTAAAGGCATGCTGACAGGCGCCTGCCCTGGAGAGGTATTTACTTCACCTACGCCTGATCAAATGTACGAATGTGGCAACCAAGTGAATACTGGTGAAGGCGTGCTATTTATCATTAAAAACTACACCGGAGACGTGTTGAACTTTGAAACGGCTGTGGAGCTGCTTCATACCGATGGCATCAAAGTTGGGTCGGTGTTGGTGGATGACGATGTTGCAGTCAAAGACAGCCTGTATACCGCTGGTCGCCGTGGCGTAGCTGGAACGGTATTGGTTGAAAAGTTAGTTGGGGCTGCCGCGAGCAAAGGTTATTCGTTGGAGCAATGTGAAGCACTGGCTCGTCGCGTTAATAATCACTGTCGTTCATTTGGCGTGGCGCTTAATGCTTGTGTTGTACCCGCAGCAGGTAAACCATCTTTTGTTCTGGAAGATGATGAAGTGGAGTTTGGTGTTGGTATCCATGGTGAACCAGGTATCAAGCGAGTGAAATACACCGATGTCGATACGTTAGTGGATGAAATGTTTGCTGAAGTTGCTGAAAACACACCTTATCAGCGCACATTGCGTATTTGGAATCGTGACGAAGGTGAATGGGATGAAGTGGAATCCAGCATTGAGCCTTTCGCCGCTGAACACGACTACATCGTGATGGTGAATGGTATGGGTGGTACGCCAACTTCAGAGCTTTACGGAGTGTACCGTCGTCTGGCTCATAACTGCGAGCAAGCAGGGTTCCGTATCGTGCGTAATATGGTTGGTAACTTCTGTACGTCACTCGATATGGAAGGCGTTTCGATTACGTTGCTAAAGGCAGACAAAGAGATGTTGGAGCTGTTTGATGCTCCTGTCGATACGGCCGCGATCAAGTGGTAACAGGGGAGAGCAAACATGCAAATTGAAAAACAACATATCGTTCACTGGCTAGAGTTATGTGCAAAAACGTATCAAGAGAATCAAGATTTTCTGACCGACCTTGATCGTGATATTGGTGACGCCGACCACGGTCTCAATATGAACCGTGGCTTTAAAAAAGTTGCTGAAAAACTGCCGCAATTTGCGGACCAAAATATCGGCAGCATTCTCAAGAATACGGGTATGACCTTGCTTTCTAGTGTCGGTGGGGCAAGTGGCCCGCTGTATGGCACGCTGTTTATTCGTACGGCTGCCGCTGTCGGAACTCGAGAGCAATTAACGTTTGAAGAGTTAGTGGATGCACTAAAAAGCGGTGTGGATGGCGTGGTGTCTCGTGGTAAAGCAGAGCTGGGTGATAAAACCATGTGTGATGTTTGGTTACCCGTTTTAGTTAGCGTGAAGGCGTCGTTAGAAAATGGCATGAGCGCCGATCACTTACTGAATGAAATGGTTGAGCTAGCAGAAACGAGCGCGGTTGCCACGATTGAAATGTTGGCGAAAAAAGGGCGAGCAAGCTATTTAGGTGAACGCAGTATTGGTCACCAAGATCCCGGTGCAACCTCTTCTTTGTTAATGATTAAAGCACTACAGCAGGCAATAGCAGGTAATTAAGATGGTGGGAATTGTAGTTGTATCTCATAGTCGTCGACTTGCCGAAGGGGTGGCAGAACTTGCCACCCAAATGACGCAAGGCAAAGCCAAGCTTGCGATTGCTGCTGGGATTGATGATCCAGAGAACCCGATCGGAACCGATGCCATTGCCGTGATGGAAGCGATTGAGCAGGTACAAGATCAACAAGGGGTTGTTGTGTTGATGGATCTTGGCAGCGCGTTGCTTAGCACGGAAATGGCTCTGGACCTGATTGATGATCATGTGAGGGAAAATGTCACCCTTATCTCGGCACCTATTGTTGAAGGAACCATGGCGGCGTCGGTGGCTGCTGCTGCCGGACTACCTTTATCGACGGTAGTCGAAGAGGCACAGAATGCGTTAAGCGTAAAACAAGAGCATCTTGGTGATCAGCCACTAACATCCGCTGAGATAGCGCTAGTATCAGAGAACTTTGAGCAAGAACGGACATTTGATTGGGTAGTGCAAAATCCGCATGGATTACATGCTCGCCCCACTGCGGCCATTGTTGGTGCACTCGCGCCTTTCGACTGCCAATTATGGTTGAAAAAAGGCGAGCGCCGTGTGAACGCGAAAAGCTTAAACAGCATTGCGAAACTTGGCGTTCGTAGTCAAGAGACGATCACCTTATGCGCACTTGGACCTCAATCCAGTGAAGCAATCAAGGCATTTGAAGCCTTAGCTAGTGAGCACTTCGGAGAAAAAGAGGCGGTTGAGCAAGGCATTGTCGAACCTGAAGAAAGCTCGGATACTCTGCTCGATGGCATGGCCTCAAGTCAGATTGAAGGTGCTGTTGTTGGTATTCGAGTTAATGACGGTATCGCTACTGCTCCTGCTGTCCTTTTTACTCATGAAATGCCAGCTGTGCCTGAACGTGATTTCCAAAGTGAACAAGATGAAATTGAACGGGTTAAGCGTGCGATAGGCGTGGTTGTTCAACATTTGCAGGAGCAAGCGAAGCAGCCGAAAGGGGAAATATTTGCTGCTCATAGCATGATGCTCAGTGACCCAGAATTATGGGCATCGGTCGAGTCGCGAATTCAAACGGGCATGATAGCCGAGCAAGCTTGGGTAGAATCACTGCAAAGGTTGGCCGAAGAGTTTCGCCAGGCAGAAAGTCAGTACATGCGGGAACGCGAAGCTGATGTGCATGATATCGCACGCCAAGTTATGGTTGAAATGACAGGCGTAACGCCTAATGCCATCGACATTCAGGAACCGAGTATTTTGTTGGCCCGCGACCTGATGCCTTCTGATGTGGCCGGGCTTGATAAATCGAAAGTGCTTGGTATCTGTTTGAGTGAAGGAGGAAAAACCTCTCACAGTGCGATTCTTGCCCGTGCGATGGGTATTCCTGCCATCGTTAAAGCTCAGGGCTGCCTTGATGCTGTGCGTGCTGGTCAAGTGGTGACTATTGATGGCTTCCGAGGGTATTTATGGTTCTCTCCTTCAGATGCCGTACAGCAGGAATTAGAAGCGCAACAAATTGAGTGGCAAAGCACCCGACAAAGTGCACTAGCGAGTGCTCAGCAAGCCGCAGTCACCTGTGATGGTGTCCATATTCCAGTATTCGCCAATATTGGTGGACCGAAAGATATTGATGATGCACTAACATCAGGAGCTGAGGGCGTTGGTCTATTCCGGACTGAGTTTCTATTTCAAAACAGTGATGAGTTGCCGACTGAGGAAGTGCAATACCAAGTGTATCGTGATATTGCTGCCGCACTTGGTGATAAGCCACTTACGATTCGTAGTCTAGATGTTGGCGGTGACAAGCCTTTAGCCGCTTATCCTATGCCAGCAGAAGATAATCCATTTTTAGGTTTGAGAGGGGTGCGGTTGTGCCTTCAACATGAGTCATTGTTTACCGCTCAACTTCGAGCCATTCTGAGAGCCTTTCACGAGCAACCGAATATTCAATTGATGATACCGATGGTGGCTCAGGTTGAAGAAGTGAGAAAAGTAAAAGCGCTGTTGGCGCATCAAGCAAACCAACTCGGCTTGGATGCGACTCATTTGCCCGTTGGTATTATGATTGAGGTGCCAGCCGCGGTATTAAGTGCTGATGCGTTAGCCCAAGAAGTCGACTTTTTCTCTATCGGCACCAATGATTTGACTCAATATGTTATGGCCGCCGATCGAGGTAACGCCGCCGTTGCTGAATTGGTGAACTACTTTGAACCATCGGTACTAAAAGCCATTGAGCTCACGTGTGCAGCAGGCGATCGCGCGGGCATACCGGTTAGTATGTGTGGTGAGATGGCTGGCGATCCAAATGCCACAGAAACATTGCTTCGCGTGGGGTTGCGAAAATTCAGCGCCAGTTCGAGCATGCTACCGGGACTAAAAGCGCAGATTCGTCAGTTGTCTGTCGATGTTTAATCGATACCTTATCGTTAGTACACCTGTACCGGCGTGCTTACGCCGGTTTTACTTTTGTTATAGGAACGCCAATTCACGACTTAATACAGCTTCATTTGCTCCAGCAGCCCAAACTTATTAATTTTTCTCCATAAGGTCGTGCGGCCAATTTGCAATGCTTTCGCCATATCATGCATTTTGCCATCACACTGATTCCAAGCCTGAACAATCGCTCTTCTCTCGGCTTCTTCTAACGTGATTACTGGCGTATTTTCTGCGGTATGGCGAGAATTCAGTTTAATGTCTTCAGGAATATCGTTCAGCTTGATTAAGTTGGAACTGCGGTTAAGCAAAATTCGCTCAGTTCGATTTCTTAATTCGGAGTTATTGCCTGACCAACGAAAATTCATCAACGCTTCCAGTGCGACTGGCTCTATCGAGATCGTCACATTGTGGCGGCGTTCGTAATGGCTGATAAGCTGCTGGACGAGAAATTCAATGTCTTCTTTACGCTTTCGTAGTGGTGGAATATGCAGCTCGTTCGAGGAGATTTCATAATAAAGTTGCCGACCAAATGAGCGCTGAGTGACATACTCGCTGATCTCTGAAGCGGTGCTGGTAATAAGTTGAAAATCTACGGGGATCAATCGCAAACTGTCGCTGCGGCTGACGAGCCCAGTTTTTAACAACTTAAGTAGCACGGCTTGTAAATCGGGCGACAGATATTCCACCTTTTCTAAAAAGAGCGTACCGCCATGGGCGAGCTCAAACTTTGAAGGCATGCCTTGCCCTTCGTCATACCCCAGGGTTTCTTTGACCAGTTGCTCTGTATTGATGGAGCGGCAGTTGAGCGTAATGAACGGCCCTTCTTTGTAGGTGCTTTCGTTATGAATCGCCATGGCGAGAGTGGCTTTTCCTACACCTTCTTCACCCGTAATTAGAATCGGTGATTTGGACTTTATGGCCCGTTTTGCCACGGTTATGACATGCTTCATTTTTCGTGAAATGACGGGCAAAGTGCTGAACGTATAGCGCGCACTGCCACCTATTTGTTGTTGAGCAAGTTCGCGAATTTTATCGATAGGGTGCAAGAACAATAAGTGTGTGCCGTCGTTGAGTGGACGCAAGGTGATGATCGCTTCAACAAACTCGCCACGAACCTCTACCGTTGTGAGTTTACGGTTTATGCTCGCACCTGACTCAATGCTAGTAAGGACATTCGGTGGGAAGCGCAAAACAGAAAAGACTTCTTTATCCAAGACCTGACTGGCTTCAATGTTTAACAAGCGCTCGGACTGGTGATTTACCATGGTTATACGGCTTTCTTCATCCCAGGCCAGAAGGCCGTCATCCATGCACTCTAACGTTGCGTTGTGCGCACAAGTGAGGCGGTTCATATTTTCTTGTTCCGACTGAATATGGATTTGCAAGCTGACTTCTTTCGCGCTCGACGCGATGATGACTAAGTCTTCTTTCTTATAGCTTTCCGCTTTTCTGAAAAGGCATGTTGTACCGCGTAATTTGCCAAATTGGTCGAAAACAGGCGCCGCTACAGAGGCATAAGAGTGCAAGTGGCGATTGAAATGTTCGGCAGCAAAAACGTCACACGGGATATGAGTGTTGATACAGAGATTGACTGCATTTGTGCCTATCTTTCCTTCGGAGAGAAAACAGCCTTGTTTTATGCCGAGCGCTTGCATCTCTTGTCGCATAGAGTCGTGCCCGACGGTAGAGAGAATACAGCCGTTGCCATCGGTTACCATCAATACCAGGTCTTCGTCACCAAGCATATCGTATGTATCTTCAAGTACGGTCGTGGCGCATTCGATGAGATGTTCGTTGCGCTTCATTAGAGATGAGAAGGTAAATCCAGAGGCAATATGTGGTTTTGACCAGGTGTAAGGGCTGCATTGCTTTATGCAACGCTCCCACGACTCGAGGACGGGAGTGCGGGAAAATTCTGGAGATACCCAGTGGTGTTTCTGGAAAAACTCCCACTTAGTTTTAGTGTCTTCGATTGAAAGCATGCGATCCCGTTTCAATACTAGCGATAGATTGGTCTGATGTTACAGAGACATCGGAATATGGACTGTGATGGCTTTCACGCACGTTGTATAGAAGAATGTGCAAAAAGAGGGGCGAGTTGAGGAGGCTTCCTTGCCAGTTTTTCGATTAAAAAGGGCTGTCTTTGCCGAGCTCATTGCAAATCTCGACAATGGCAAGTGAGAGCCCTGACTTAATGATTTGTTGTTGACGTTGCAGCTGTAGCTGATAAAACTCAAGGTCGATGTCGTCATCTGGTTCGCTGACTTCCAGTTGCACCATGCCCATTTTCTTCACCAAGTGCAGTTTCTTAATTGGTTCTAGAATATTCGGGTCAGTGAATTCGTAATCTGAAGCGTCACTATTGAGTTGGTTTTTGAGTTTGATGATGTCTTCGATGTCGTGGTAAATGTCATCGGGGAGCACTCCCAAGCCAAACAATAACTTCAAACGAACAGATAGATCGCCCAGCGGTCCAGAGTCTTGTAGCAGCGGACCGACAACCGATTGAACAGCGAAGTTATCTTTACGAAAGATTCTTTGCACCAACCCGTCGATCGAATCGTTAAAAACGTCGACTGCTGCAATGAAAAAGCCTCGTACCGATGGTGCGCTGTTTAATCGCTCAATGATCTCGGTTTCGTTGATGTTATCTGCCATATACTGAATACATTTCTAATTATTAGCTATCCCAACTCTTCAAGCAGAGAGGGACATAGAAGGGGAGCCAAGCTCCCCTAGGTAAATCAAAGTTGGTTGTAAAGTGTCTCGATTTGAGCCACTTCATCACTGTCTTCTGCAAGACCTGTGTATGTCGCTAGCGTCTTCTTCACACCCACTTCTTTTAATGAGGTTTGCAGTTCTACTGCTTGTGGGTCGGTGTCGTTAGTGTACTTCAACGCAGCGGCAATGCCTTTCAAAAGTGTTTGATTTTCAGTGCCATACTCAATTGTACCGAGTAAAGGCTTCACTAATCTATCGTTTGCACCCAATTTTCGAATTGGTTGACGACCTACGCGATCCACCTCATCCACTAAGTATGGGTTGGCAAAGCGTCCTAAAATCTTCTCGATGTAGGCGTTGTGCATGTCACGGTCGAAGCCGTAACGTTTGATCAGCACTTCACCACTCTCTTGCATCGCCTGTTTTACTTCAGCGTGAATGCTTGGGTCTTCAATTGCTTCACGAATGGTACGATGGCCTTTCAAGCAACCTAGGTAAGCGGTAATGCAATGGCCTGTATTGAGAGTGAACAGCTTGCGTTCTACAAATGCCATTAGGTTGTTGGTTCTTTCCATGCCTGCGATGTCAGGGATTTCGCCCTTGAATTGCTGCTCATCCACAATCCATTCGCTAAAGCTTTCTACCGTCACTTCTAGTGGGTCATCGTTCGCTGCTTCTGCTGGTGGTACGATGCGGTCCACTGCGGAGTCGACGAAGCCAACTAGCTCGTCTGCTTTCGCGTGTAATGATTCATCCAAATGTTTGTACACTTCACCTTTTAGGTGTGTGGTACCACGAACCATGTTTTCACACGCGATGATGTTCAATGGTTTATCGTTACCTGCTGCAAAGCGTTTAGCAATGCCGGTAGCGATGGTTTTTGCAATGATGTCCAGTACGTTAGGGCCAACCGCTGTTGTTACCAAGTCGGTTTTTACAATGCGGTCGATGACATCTTCACTGGCTGAGTTAACCGCGGTGACGTGAGTTACTGTATCGATTTGGCACTCAGTACCGACCACTTTTACTTTGTATTCTTGCTTGTGACTCAGTTGGTCGACGAGTGGAGCGTCAACGTCTGCGAATGTCACCTCGACTTCTGCGTCTGCTAATAGTTTACCGATGAAGCCACGACCAATGTTACCTGCGCCAAAATGAACTGCGTTTTTCATAATTCTTACCTACCAATGTCTAAAATGTTGACTTACGAAACTAGGGGGAGGCCAACCGCATAGGGGGTGACAGCTGACCTCATTTGCCTCAGGAGCAAATTAAAGGGGTAATTAAGCCGCTTGTTGACCGCCAAGGATGTTTAGAATCTCTTCCACATCGTTGGTGCTGGTTAGCTTCTCAATTGCCTCCGGCTCATCGAGCGCGTTCGTAATGGTGGTAATCACCTGGATGTGCTCATCGTTCTTAGCGGCAATGCCGATAACCAGTTTCGCTACATCATCGTCGTCTTCAGTAAATTGGATACCCGATGGGTATTGGCAGATTACAATGCCGGTTTTCTTCACGCGGTCTTTCGCTTCTACCGTGCCGTGAGGCACTGCGATAGATTCGCCTAGGTAAGTTGGAACCAATGCTTCACGCTCAAACATCGCGTCTACGTATTCTGGTTCTGCGTAGCCAAGTTCGACCAACTTGTTGCCCGCGAAGCGAATCGCTTCTTCTTTGTTGGCAGCTTTCAAACCTAGGTGAATGTTTTCACGCTGGATTTGGAACACCGACGTTTGCTGTGGCTCGAAGTTGTCGTCGTTTGCTGCCATGACTGACACTTTTACCATTTGGTCGTCATTGGCTGCGGATTGGTTTTGCGCTGCTAGTAGTTTGGTGACTAGCTGGTTGTACATCTCGCTATCTAGGAAGTTAGTCAATGAAATGTGGTGTGCGTTTGGAGCATGCTTACGTGCACGATCCGTTAAGTCTTTATGAGTAATCACGATATCTGCACTCTCTGGTAAGCTGTTAATGGCAAGGTTGGTTACGTGGATGTTCAGACCTGCGTCTTGAACCTTTTTTCGTAGCATGCTCGCGCCCATTGCACTCGATCCCATGCCCGCATCACAAGCGACAATGATGCTTTGTACTGTCGCTAGGTCTACGTCACCTTTGCTTTGGCTGTTTACCACCGCATCGTTTTTAGATGCAGATTTCATGTCTTTCATTTGTGATGTCGCTTTTTCTAAGGCTGCTTCATCACCGTCTTCTTCTGTTGACGTTTGTGTCTTCATTAGCAGTGCTGCTACGGCGAATGACACGCCTGTTGCTGCTGCGATAGACGCTAGAACACCAACGATTGAGCCTTTCTGAGTCATCAACAAGATTGCAAAGATTGAACCTGGTGATGCTGGAGAAACGATACCTGCGTTAAAGATAGTTAGAACGAATACGCCAGTCATACCACCTGCGATAGCCGCAAGGATTAGGCGAGGGTTCATTAGGATGTATGGGAAGTAAATCTCGTGGATACCGCCGAAGAAGTGGATGATTGATGCACCACCTGCAGTTTGACGAGCCGTACCTTTACCAAACACCATGTAAGCTAGCAGGATACCTAGACCAGGACCAGGGTTTGCTTCGATTAGGAAGAAGATCGATTGACCTGTCTCAGACGCTTGTTGGATACCCAGTGGAGAGAAGATACCGTGGTTGATCGCGTTATTTAGGAACAGGATCTTCGCAGGTTCAACGAAGATTGAAGTCAGTGGTAGTAGGTGAGCAGAAACTAGGAAGTTAACGCCAGCCGCCAAGCCACCAGAAAGAATTTTTACGAATGGACCGATAAAGATGAAGGCAAGGATCGCACATAGCATGCCGATGATGCCCGCAGAGAAGTTGTTAACCAACATCTCGAAGCCACTTTTTACTTTACCATCGATGTAGTTATCGAATTTCTTGATAGCCCAGCCGCCCATTGGGCCGACCATCATTGCCCCCATAAACATTGGGATGTCTGTGCCGACAATCACACCCATTGTTGTGATTGCACCGACTACCGCACCACGATCGCCGCCAACTAATTTACCACCGGTGTAACCGATAAGTAGTGGCAGCAAGTAGGTAATCATTGGGCCAACCATAGAGGCTAACGTTTCGTTTGGTAGCCATCCAGTTGGGATAAATAGAGCAGTGATAAAGCCCCACGCGATAAACGCGCCGATGTTTGGCATTACCATGTTTGACAGAAAACGACCAAAATTTTGTATCTTGATCTTGGCATCTGGTGATATCATAACAATTCCCCGTTCGATGTTCTGATGAATCTTGTTGTAGTAAACGGTTCGCCAAAACCGTTTGTTTGATTGCTTAGTACCCAATCAATTTACCACACATTTTCCAATTGGAACTGACAACGGGTTTTTCGTGATCTACGCCCGCATTTCTTAGGCTGAGAAACGGTTTTTAAGTGACCAAGTTCAACTTATTAACTTGTAACTTAATAACAAAAAGCCACTTTCAAATCTGTCAATAAAAATCTTAGTGATCAATCCGATCTTCTGACAAATTTAAAATTAAAATACTTTGTGACTTTGATCACTTTTGATTTTTTTTGAAATTCGAATTAAATACTTGTAATGATCAATGTCACGTTTTGTGTTGAGTTGTGGTGGATTTAAAGTGTGACCTGGATTTGTTTTTGTTTTTTGTGAAAGTTTGTGACGGAATTGGTGAGATAAATGCTATCTAGATCTTTCGATAGATTGTATCTATGAGAGTCTTTTCGGCGCACTTCACGGAGCACGCCTAATTAGTTGATGAAAGGGTAAATAAAGAGAGTCGCCACACGGTTCTTCTTGTGATTCCCAACTCTCTACTTAATCACTGTTCTTAATCATCGTTGCTATTAGTATGATAGACGAGGTAGTCATGAGCTTGCTCGCGTCCCATATACCTTGCCAACGTCTTTTCTTGAACATCGCGCAAATCCACCATAATCAATCCATCTAGAGCGTTATTGAATGCAGGGTCGATGTTGAAGCATACCAGCTTGCCATTGAGGCTTAAGTACTGACGCAGCAAAACGGGCACTCCTTTCCCTTCATCGATTCTGGCAATGACACGTGACAATAGCTGTAAATCACCCAGAGCGGTGAGCATGCTGGTATTCCAGTCACGGTGGTGCTCAGGAAGTGGGTTAGAAGGCGTGACGTATTCTGCACAGTTGTTGTCGTAGTGGTGCAGTGTCATTGATTGAGCCAGTAATTGACGTGCAGTATCGCTATAATCGTTGCTAATGCTTACCGGACCAAATAGGTGAGTGTAATCTGGGTTTTGATGAACGAACGTTGCGATGCCTTTCCACAGCAGCAGTAGCGCGCTCATGCTCTTTTGATATTGCTGTGCAATCACAGAGCGCCCCATCTCAATGGATTTACCCATTTGGTCGATAAAGCGTTGGTCATAGTTAAACAACGTTCGTGAATACAGACCTGCTACGCCGCGCTTTTCAATCAGTTGATCAACCAGACCTAAACGATACGCGCCCACCAAGCATTGGTTCTCTCTGTCCCACACAAACAGATGCAGGTAATCATGATCGAAATGGTCAATGTCTATTGCTAGTCCCGTCCCTTCGCCAACTTGTCGGAAATTGAGCTCACGTAGGCGACCAATTTCATGCAGTAGGGAAGGGATATTCTGCGACTCCGTGCAGTAGACATCGAACTCACCACTTGTTAGCAGCTTGGACTCTTTTGGTAAGTTGTTCAGTTCTTCAAGCAATTCGCCTACGGGTAACCCTGCCGCTATTGGTGAGAGCCGTTCTGATGAGGAAGAGGGCTTCACCGATTGGATTTCACGATTGAGTAAGTAAGTGTTGAGCCGCAAATAGTTCACCACTTGATCATCGCTAAGTGTGTTCAGCTCTTTAAATTTTATCGCTTGGCCAAAGGATAAGTTGATGGTTTGCGCCTGTTTGTTCAGCAGTTCTCGCCCAAGCAGTAGGGTGCGCAAAAGTGGATGGATTTTCCCTGCCATATAGAAGCGTTTCGAGTTCTGACCACTGATGAATACTGGAACTGTCGTTGCTTTGTTTTTGCGGATTAGGCTACTTACGCTTCGACTCCACGCTTTATCTTCCAAGCGTTGCTGTTTGGCATCGACTAACTGGGAAACCTCACCGGCAGGAAAGACAAGCAATAAGCCGCCACTTGCTAGGTGTTTATTGGCCGCTCTCAGGGCCTTCATATTCGATTTGACGGCGTCTTTGCCTTCAAACACATCGACACCAATGAAGAGCTGATCTAACTCTGGTACGGTTTTCAGGTATTGATTGGCTAGAATTTGGATATCGTCTCGTACCATCAACAAGAGTTCGGCCAAGATGACGCCTTCCACACAACCAAGCGGATGGTTCGCCACAATGACGGTAGCACCTTGCTTAGGTACTGAGTCGAGTGAACCATGAGCAATGCGATAATCGATACCTAAGATATCCAGCGTGAAGCGGAGAAAAGTTTTGGTATCGGCATTAACGGGGCGTTGGGCGTAGAACTTATCAAGTTGGTTTAAACCGGTTGCCCATTCAGCAACGTTTTCACCAATGCCAAACGGCGTTTTACGAGGGAGACGAAAAGGGGTTGAACTATCCATATTTACCTCAGCGTACAAGTTGCTGATTGGATAGTAGAAATTACAGATGACAGTTAAGAGGCAAAAGCATGAGCCTTTGGTGACAAACCAATGAAGCTTTATTGACTAAAGAAAACGGTATATCACTGTGCTATGAATCAAAACTCGCGTTATGTCTCCCTCTTAAAACAATAGATAGGCTATCTTATCTAGAACAAAGATTAAGCTAAGTTGATATTTATCAGGGGGAAATAATGGAACGAGTTTCCAATAAAGCAGCACTTTGGATTGGACTAAGTTTGATACTTGGTCTTGGCATCCTTGGCTATTTTATGCAGCAGACGGCGGTGAAATACCGAGCCTATGAAAGAGTCGTGACAGTAAAAGGTTTGTCGGAGCGTGAGTATCCTGCTGATACGGTGATTTGGCCGATTCAATTTACTCTAGCGAGTAATGATATGGGAGCCATGTTTGATGAAATTGACCAGCAAACCCGTTTGATTTTGGACTTTCTAAGTGCCAAAGGGCTTCCTGAAACCAGCGTTTCCCTTTCTTCCCCAGCGGTCATTGACAGAAAAGCACAGCAATATGGGAGCGAGCAAGACATTGAGTATCGTTATTTGGCCTCGCGAACCGTTACGGTTTATAGCCAGAGTGTTGATGTTGTTCGAGCGGCAATCAATGAAATAGGTGAGCTAGGAAAGCAAGGCGTTTTGCTTAACCAAGATCCTTATGCAAATCGTGTTGAGTACAGCTTTACTAAGCTGAATGATGTGAAGCCAGACATGATCGAAGAAGCGACTAAGAATGCGCGTGAAGTGGCTGAGAAATTTGCGAAAGACTCACAGAGTTCACTGGGTAAGATCAAACGTGCAACTCAAGGGCAGTTCTCGATTTATGACCGAGACAGCAACACGCCTTACATTAAGAAAGTACGAGTGGTATCGACGGTTCAATATTACTTATCTGATTAAAGTTGCGCTCATATAGTCAATAGTTGGTCGTTCCATCACCTTCTATTTGTAGAGGTATCTATGCTCTGTGATAGGGAAATCAGTCTTCGCTGACGCTATATACAAGTACTTTTTTATAAAACTAAGTTCTTAACAGTGATGAGGTGAGTTTGATAATAATCAAGCTCACTTGTTTCTTATGAGCGTAAGTTAGTATGACTTATTGCTAGAAGGAATTAGTATCATGGCATACAAGCACTTTGTTAGAGAACTACTGGGTTTAGCGATTGTTGTCTCTGTCGTCTTTGGCGTATTAGGCGTGATGTTAGAGCTCTTCGCACTGACGGCACTTTGGGAGCATCAGCAAACGATAGCCGATGTTTTTTTCCATGAATCTCTCTACTTCATCGTATTTTTAATCCCACCATACTTCCTCTGGAAGTTGATTAACCGCCCTGAATTGGTTTCTGCTGATCAAGCTTATTTGGCAATGAAGTTAGAGGCTGAAAGTCGACAATGAGTCGATTTAGTGAGTAATGAAAAGAAGAGGCTATGAGAAAACATTAGCCTCTTTTCTATCTGATTCGTGGGGCAAAGTAGTCGCTGCTTTATTGATTAAAAAGCTGCTTCGATTGTGCCTTTGAAAGTGCGATCGAGATAATCACGAATCGCTTGAGATTGATAAATAGAAACGAACTTTTTATACGCTTCATTATTTTTGTCTGCGTCACGAGTGGCGATGACCATGACTGCTAATGGGGCGTCTTTTGCTTCAAGATAGATACTTTGTTTCTTCGGATCTAAACCAGAAGACATTACGTAGTTCATTGTAATCGCAGCCGCGTCCACATCATCTAATGTTCTTGGTAGCTGAGCGGCATCTACCTCGACAAATTCAAATGATTTTGCGTTTTTTGTGATATCAGTTAGGGCGGCTTTATGGCCAACACCCTGTTTCAGCTCAATTAAACCTGCATCGGCGAGTAGCAACAGACCACGACCACCGTTGGTAGGGTCATTTGGAAGCGCTATACGTGCATTGTTTGGAAGCTCTTGCAGTGAGCGATACTTATTGGAATAAAGCCCCATACGCATAAGAATGGACTGACCAATTGATACTAATTGGGCGTTATGGCTACTGTTGAAGTTGTCTAAAAATGGCTGGTGCTGATAGCTATTAATATCGATGCTACCATCGCTAAGAGCGGCATTAGGTGTCACGTAGTCAGAAAACTCAATGACTTCGACATTCAAACCTTGCTTCGCTGCCTCCTTCGCTACCGCCTCGACTACTTGTGCATGTGGTCCAACTGTCGCGCCCACTTTAATGACAGAGTCATCTTTTTCTCCACAAGCGCTTAAGCCGACTACTGCCGTGAGAATCAAAGCTAGTTTCTTTAAGTGACCAATACTTTTCATTGTAGCTCCATTTTTGCTTTAGACGTCCATACGTTTATATGTCCATACTATCAGAAGTTGTCTGAGGGTCAATGGTTTAAATCACGAGCAGACATTTTGTTTCTATTGCTCGTATAGAAAGCCAGATAATAGTTAAAGAAGAGGGGAAGAAGAAAAGCTATTACGAGGTTAGTGACGAGTTACCGCAACCGAAACTGTACCCAAAGATATAAGATACAAAAAAGGCGTAGTAGGTATTAACCTGCTACGCCTTTCGAAATATGGTGGCCCCTCGCAGACTTGAACTGCGGACCAATCGATTATGAGTCGACTGCTCTAACCACTGAGCTAAGGGGCCTTAATAGGACAACGATTATAGGGGAAGCGTTGCAAGGTGTCTAGATACCAACTAGGGCAATTGCGCTTAGTTTTTATCCACTTAGAACAGTAGATAATAAAAAAGGTGACCTAAAGTCACCTTTTTTGATTTCTAAAAGCTTGTATGCGCTGCGATTATTCGTCTAGGAAGCTGCGCAGAGTCTCTGAGCGGCTTGGGTGGCGAAGTTTACGTAGTGCTTTTGCTTCGATCTGACGGATACGCTCACGAGTAACGTCGAACTGCTTACCAACTTCTTCTAGAGTATGGTCAGTGTTCATGTCAATACCAAAACGCATACGAAGTACTTTCGCTTCACGTGGCGTTAGACCTGCAAGCACGTCTTTTGTTGCCACCTTAAGGCTAGTTGCAGTTGCAGAATCTAGCGGAAGTTCTAGCGTTGTATCTTCGATAAAATCACCTAGATGCGAATCTTCGTCGTCACCGATTGGTGTCTCCATTGAGATAGGCTCTTTAGCGATTTTTAGAACTTTACGAATCTTGTCTTCTGGCATTTGCATGCGCTCTGCCAGTTCTTCCGGTAGTGGCTCGCGACCCATCTCTTGCAACATTTGACGAGAAATACGGTTTAGCTTGTTGATCGTTTCGATCATGTGTACCGGGATACGAATCGTACGTGCTTGGTCCGCGATTGAACGAGTGATTGCCTGACGGATCCACCACGTTGCGTAAGTCGAGAACTTGTAACCACGACGATATTCGAACTTATCTACCGCTTTCATCAGACCGATGTTACCTTCTTGGATCAGATCCAAGAACTGTAGGCCACGGTTGGTGTATTTCTTCGCGATAGAAATTACAAGACGCAAGTTCGCTTCAACCATCTCTTTCTTCGCACGGCGAGCTTTTGCTTCACCGATAGACATACGACGGCTGATGTCTTTAATGTTCTGTACGTTTAGAGAAGTCTCTTCTTCAATCATTTTTAGTTTAGCGATTGAACGACGGATTTCTTCTTCGTTACGTTTGATCTTTTCAGCGTATGGCTTGTCTGAAGCAAGAACTTCATCCAGCCAAGCTTCACTTGATTCATTACCAGTGAACAGCGCGATGAATGATTTCTTCGGCATTTTGCCGTATTCAACCACAGACTTCATGATCAGACGCTCTTGAGTACGAACGCGATCCATAGCAGTACGCAGTTCATTCACTAGGTGATCAAACTGTTTAGGCGTTAGACGAAACTCGCGGAATACGTCTAGCATCATTTCATTAGCAACGGTTGCTTTCGGGCTGTTATAGCCGTACTCGTTGATTGCTAATTGAAGATTTTGATAGGTGCTGCGTAGTTGGTTGAATTTCTCTAGCGCTAATTCAGGATCGATACCTACATCTTCTTCAGAATCATCTGAATCGTCATCGCTATCTTCGTCGTCATCAACGTCTTCATCGTCTTCTTCTTCTAACTGAGATTCAGTCAGTTCAGAACCGATGTGTGTTGCCGTTGGTGCAGCGGTGTCGTCAGCATCTGGATCTACAAAACCTGAAATTAGGTCTGTAAGACGTAGTTCTTCAGCTTGAACTTTGTCAAATTGCTCAAGAATGTACGGAATTGTGCCTGGGTATTCAGCAACAGACGATTGAACTTGGTTAATACCTTCTTCAATACGTTTTGCGATGTCGATTTCGCCTTCGCGAGTTAGAAGTTCGACAGTACCCATCTCACGCATGTACATACGTACTGGGTCTGTTGTACGACCAATCTCACTCTCTACGCTAGAAAGTGCAGCGGCTGCAGCTTCGGCTGCATCTTCATCGGTAATATTTGTGTCATCGTTCAGTGCTAAATCATCAGCATCAGGAGCAGTTTCTACTACCTTAATGCCCATGTCGTTGATCATCTGAATGATGTCTTCTACCTGTTCTGAATCTACGATTTCAGCAGGTAGGTGGTCATTTACTTCGGCGTAGGTCAGATAGCCTTGTTCCTTGCCTTTAATAACAAGTGACTTTAGCTGTGACTGCGGATTGTGATCCATAGACGGTATCCAACTTCGTAATCTGGTGAAGGAATCAGTATGCGAAATGCAAACCACTTACTATAACAAATTAAATCGTTGCTGACTAATTAAACAGGGTTACGCTTTTAAATCTAGCATAAGTGCTAGCAGCTCCCTTTTCTCTTCGGCTGATAAACCGACACTTCTTGCTTTGGCCTGCAGGTTTTCAATTTGTTTTTCTACGCACTGGGCAATAATTTTATCCAGTGAGTCTAAAAAGATTTCTTCTTGGTTGTCCTCATCGAGTGGAATGTCCCAACTCGCGAGACGAGACAGAAGGGTCTCATTTTGGCTGTTTCGCCAATGCTCTAATAATTGGCCTGTGTTGATATGGGGATGCGCTTGGCATTTATCAAGTACATCAACAAATAAACTTAGACCAGGAATGGGCAAATCTCTAACGCTAGTTAGATCTGGCACCATACTTACGTATTGTGGGTTTTGAATCAGTAACGCGATCACTTCTCGCATCGGCGTTCGCTTGATTTCTTTATGAGGTTGAGGCCTTTTATCCTCTTTACCTTGTTTTGAAATTAGCTGCTGTAGTTGGCGTTCATCAACCAAACCCAAACGGCGGCCAAGCAATTCTCTCAAGTATAGTCTTAAAGTGCCGCCAGGGACTTTATCAATGAGAGGAACCGCAAGAGTACTCAGTTTTGCCATGCCTTCTTTCGTGCTCATATCGACCTGCTGAGTCAATGAGCTGAACATGAATTCAGACAAGGGCATCGCATTAGACACTTGCTGCTCAAATGCTTGTTTTCCGTTTTGTCGGATATAAGAGTCGGGATCTTCTCCATCCGGCAAAAACATGAATTTTAACTGGCGACCATCCGTTAGGTAAGGCAATGCATTTTCCATGGCACGCCACGCGGCTTCACGGCCTGCGCGGTCACCGTCATAACAACACACGACGGTGCTTGTTTGCCTGAATAACACTTGCAAGTGATCGCCCGTTGTCGAGGTTCCCAATGAGGCAACGGAATAATCTACGCCATATTGAGCAAGCGCGACAACATCCATATAGCCTTCAACCACTAAAATTTGTGGTGGCTCACGGTACGCTTGTAGTACTTCATAAAGGCCATACAACTCTTTACCTTTATGAAATATCGGGGTTTCGGGTGAGTTGAGATATTTTGGTGTCCCATCACCTAATACTCGACCACCAAAGCCTATTACTCGACCGCGTCTGTCTCGAATAGGAAACATCACTCGACCACGGAATCGGTCGTAGCGGTTGCCTTTATCGTTTTCAATCAACATGCCGCCAGTGACGAGCATGTCTTGGTTTTCTTTATTCTGGCCAAAGTTCTTACGAACTAAATCCCATTCATCAGCCACATAGCCGATGCCAAACTTCTGGACGATTTCACCAGACAGGCCGCGATCTTTTAGATACTCAATCGCCACCTTACTTGCTGGCTGTTTGAGTTGGTTACGATAAAATTGAGCAATGCTGCCCATTAAGTCGTATAGGTTACGTTTTTCACTGCTGCTTGCTTGTGGGCCTGACTGAAACGAACCATTACCGCCGCTACGTTGTTCGCGAGGAACATCTAAACCCAAGTATGAAGCGAGTTCTTCAATGGCTTCGACGAATTCTAGTCGGTCGAATTCCATCAAAAAATCGATGGCATTTCCATGCGCGCCACAACCAAAACAATGGTAGAACTGCTTTTCTTGACTGACACTGAATGAGGGTGTCTTTTCGTTGTGGAACGGGCAGCATGCGCCGTAGTTTTTGCCTTTTTTCTTAAGTTTCACACGTGCGTCGATGATATCGACAATATCAAGTCGAGCTAGAAGGTCATCGATAAAACTGCGAGGGATGTGTCCAGCCATAAAACCTAACAAAAAAAGAAGATGATGAGTGGAGTGAATGCCTTAAAAGAATGAGCGTATTGCCCATTGATTTCATTCCATCCATCCAGATACAAACAAGCCGTGCGCTCCAAAGGATAGCACGGCTTGCTGCAATTGGGTGGGGTACCTTAAGCCAATTTAGCGCGAACTAAACCGCTTACTTTACCCATATCTGCACGCCCTTGAATTTGCGGTTTCAGAACGCCCATTACTTTGCCCATGTCTTGCATGCCAGCTGCGCCAGATTCAGCAATCGCGTTCTCGATGAGAGCCGCTACTTCTTCGTCTGTCAGTGGTTGAGGCATAAAGTCCTCAAGAACGGTAATTTCTGCTTGTTCCGCATCAGCAAGATCTTGACGACCCGCTGCTTCAAACTGCGCTACAGAGTCGCGACGTTGTTTAACCATCTTGGTCAATACTGCAAGAATGTCGTCATCGTTCAGAGTAATCTGTTCGTCAACTTCACGTTGCTTGATTGCTGATAGGGCTAAACGAATAGTACCAAGGCGCAATTTGTCCTTGGCTTTCATCGCTAATTTTTGCTCTTCTTTGAGTTGATCAATCAGAGCCATAACTAAATTCCTTTTGGAGCTCAGTTATTAGTACAGGCGAACGCGACGAGCGTTTTCGCGAGCTAGCTTCTTAGCGTGACGCTTTTGAGCTGCTGCTTTAGCGCGTTTGCGAACTGTAGTTGGTTTTTCGTAGTGCTCACGACGACGCACTTCAGAAAGGATACCTGCTTTTTCGCAAGAGCGCTTAAAACGACGTAGAGCAACGTCGAACGGTTCGTTTTCACGTACTTTAACTACTGGCATATGCCTTTCACCTCAGGGGTTATTCGTTAACGCTGGTATTCAACAGACCAAATCACAATTGTTAGGTCTCTTACCAGCTTGATCAAAAATGGTGCGGAATTTTAATCCGATCACAACTACTTTGTAAAGCCTTTTGTCGATTATTGTCTGTACAAAATTTGTTTGCAGCACCAAGGCGAGGTAATATGACGCCCAAATTTCCTCTATACAGAAAGCATACTGAGAAAACCATGCGCATTATTGGTATTGAAACCTCTTGTGACGAGACTGGCATCGCAATTTATGACGATGAAAACGGTCTCTTGTCACACAAGCTATACAGCCAAGTAAAACTGCACGCAGATTACGGCGGTGTGGTGCCTGAGTTGGCTTCACGTGACCACGTAAAGAAAACCATTCCTCTTATTAAAGAGGCACTAAGAGAAGCGAACTTAACTTCAAAAGACATCGATGGTGTCGCGTATACCGCGGGGCCTGGTCTTGTTGGGGCGCTATTAGTGGGTGCGACTATCGGTCGCAGTATTGCTTATGCTTGGGGAGTGCCAGCGGTACCTGTTCATCATATGGAAGGTCACCTATTGGCCCCAATGTTGGAAGATAACCCTCCACCGTTCCCGTTTGTGGCGGTATTAGTATCGGGCGGTCACTCTATGATGGTGGAGGTGAGAGGCATCGGTGAGTACAAAATTCTAGGTGAGTCGATTGATGATGCGGCGGGCGAAGCGTTTGATAAAACAGCGAAGCTAATGGGTTTGGATTACCCAGGCGGTCCACTATTATCTAAACTGGCGGAAAAAGGTACACCGGGCCGCTTTAAGTTCCCGCGCCCAATGACGAATGTGCCAGGTTTGGACATGAGTTTCTCTGGTCTAAAAACCTTTACGGCTAACACGATTGCTGCAAACGGTGATGACGAGCAAACTCGCGCGGACATCGCATTGGCATTTGAAGAGGCTGTGTGTGCTACGTTGGCTATTAAATGTAAGCGCGCGCTTGAGCAAACAGGCATGAAACGCATTGTTATTGCTGGTGGTGTGAGTGCTAACCGTCGTTTGCGAGCTGAGTTAGAGAAGTTAGCGAAGAAAGTTGGCGGCGAAGTTTACTACCCACGTACTGAGTTCTGTACAGATAACGGTGCGATGATCGCTTACGCAGGCATGCAGCGCTTGAAGAATGGCGAAGTGGCTGATATGTCAGTAGAGGCTCGTCCACGTTGGCCAATTGATCAACTAACACCTGTCGCTTAGTCAAATTTATGCGGTAGGTTTGAAACCGGTTCTGTGTAATAAAGGTCTCTGCTCCTCAGAGGCCTTTATTTTTAATTATTCAATGAACCGCCTCGTTTTACATTCTGACTGATGCGAGCAGTTCGCTATTGTTTCAGTGCTAGGATGACGTGGAAGAATAAGAAATGGATATAACAATGAATAAGTTTGAAATTGAAGGTCAGCAACTTGCTTATCTAGATAAAGGTGAGGGCCCTGTGCTTCTATTTGGTCATAGTTACCTTTGGGATAGCCAAATGTGGGCGCCGCAAGTTGAGGTTTTAAGCCAGTCATTCCGTTGTATTGTGCCAGATCTTTGGGCACATGGTGAATCGGACGCTGCACCTGCATCGACACAGTCATTGGCCGACTATGCACAACATATGTTGGCATTGATGGATCATTTAGATATCGAAGAATTCTCGATAGTGGGCTTATCTGTTGGCGGCATGTGGGGAGCTGAGCTAACGGCTCAAGCGCCGCAACGTGTTAAGTCACTGGTATTGATGGATACCTTCATTGGCTGGGAGCCAGAAGTTACGTATAAAAAGTATTTTGCAATGCTTGATACCATCAGCCAAGTCCAAGCAGTGCCTGCGCCAATTATTGAAGCCGTTGTGCCGCTGTTCTTTGCCAACAACGTCAATCAGGATAACCCTAAACTTGTCGCTTCATTCAAACGCAGTTTAGAAGAGCTGAACGGTGAGCGTGCGGTGGAAGTAGCTCGCATGGGGCGCATGGTGTTTGGTCGCCGTGATGTGATTGAAGATTCGGAAAAATTCGCTCTGCCGACGTTAATTGCGGTGGGCTGTGAAGATAAGCCTCGCCCGGTTTTCGAATCGTATTTAATGAAAGACTGTATCACGGGCAGTGAGTTGGTAGAAATTCCGCAAGCGGGACACATCAGTTGTTTAGAACAGCCGGAGTTCGTCAACCAAATGTTGTTGAACTTCCTGAATCGAGTTCATGCGTAACCAATGCATCCCTCTTTAAACGAAAAACTCGGCATTAAGCCGAGTTTTTTTGTGTCAGTTTCTTCTCGCCGATTTTTGGCTCGTCGCCAGACAAAAGCCGACGAATATTTTGATGATGCTTAAATACGATTAAGCAACACAGCATAGCAACAGGTAACGTGTATTGCGGTTTAAACATCCAAGTATAAAACGGAGTGACCAAAACCGTGACGAGAGCCGCTAAGGATGAATAGCGGAATAGCGCGGCTACTGACAGCCAAGTTAACATCACCAATCCTGTTAAGTCCAAACCAATCGGAGCGATAGCGCCAAGCGCGGTTGCGACACCTTTTCCGCCTTTAAAGTGGAAAAAGATGGGGTACATGTGGCCAAGACAGGCAGCAATGGCGATGACGCCAAGAATGATAGGGTCGATACCAAGAAAGTATCCGCCCCACACGGGGATAGTGCCTTTGAGCATATCGCACAACAAGACTGAAACAGCGGCTCCTCGTCCGCCAATACGCAATACGTTCGTTGCTCCAGGATTGTTAGATCCCACACTGCGTGGGTCTGGCAGTTTTAAGAGTCGACAGATCAAAACCGCACTGGAAACCGAACCTAATAAATAGGCGGCCATTGTCATTATCAGTGCCAGTGCGTCCATAGAAGTCCTTGATGGATTGGAATTTAATGCTCGGTTCCCGCGTAGTTGCTATCATACCCCGAATTTACATAATGCAGAAATCCTCACTGTGATAGAGCTTGCATTATGTGATTTCTTGTATATAAAGATGCTTTCGCAGTTTATACCTAAGTAACATTGTGATGACCAAAGTAAATGTTACTTAGGTATAGAATACTACGATCAAATTACCCCTCACGGGTATCCGACCTCTGTAATAGAAGGACATAAGATGGCTCTGGATAAAGTTTTTATTGAACAGTTAGAAGTAATCACCACAATTGGCGTGTACGACTGGGAGCAACAAATCAAACAAAAGTTGGTTCTAGATATTGAAATGGCACACGATAATAAACCTGCGGGCAAAAGTGATGATGTGCAAGATGCACTGGATTATTCGCAGGTGAGTGAGGCGGTACTTAACCACATTGAAAATGGTCGTTTCTTACTGGTCGAGCGCGTGGCTGAAGAAGTAGCAGAGCTTATCATGCTGCGTTTCTCAGTGCCTTGGGTGAAAATCCGCCTAGCGAAGCCTGGCGCCGTGCCGCAAGCACGTGCTGTTGGTGTGGTGATTGAGCGAGGCCGAGCATGATCACCACCTATATCGGTGTTGGGACGAACGTAGAAAGAGAGCAACATGTGCTTGCTGCGTATCAGGAGCTGCAACGGCTTGGAGAAAATCTCCTCGTATCACCGATATATGAATGCGAACCTATTGGTTTTAGCAGCAAGAATTTCTACAACTTTGTCGTTGCAATGCGTACCGAGTTGTCATTAGAAGAGTTGAGCCATCAACTACGCGAGATTGAATTTAAGTGGGGACGCGAAGAAAACGCGCAAAAGTATCAGGATCGAACACTGGATCTCGATATAGTGTTGTTCGGTGAGCGCGTCTCCAAGAAAAAACCTGAGCTACCTCGCAGTGATATCTACAAATATCCTTTTGTCACAAAGCCGCTGTATGATCTCGAACCGCAATTAGTGATCCCAGGCGATGGACGCACAGTCGCAGACATTTGGCATGCTATGCAGCCAGTCGATTCGCTCAAACCCGTTTCCTTTCATTTTTAATTTGAGTTGTTTACATGAGTTATTTTGAAGCCTTTATTTTGGCTCTGATTCAGGGGCTGACAGAGTTTTTGCCTATTTCAAGCTCTGCCCATTTGATCCTGCCTTCCGCTATTTTAGGATGGGAAGACCAAGGTCTAGCCTTTGATGTTGCTGTTCACGTCGGTACATTAATGGCTGTCGTGATCTATTTTCGTCATGAAGTAATCACTTTGTTTCAAGCGTTATTTGCTTCGATCTTTAAAGGAGATCGCAGTAAAGAAGCTAAATTGGCTTGGATGATCGTGATTGCGACGATTCCAGCTTGTGTGTTCGGCTTATTGATGAAAGACATCATTGAAGTGTATCTACGTAGCGCTTACGTCATCGCGACTACTACGATCGTATTTGGCCTGTTGCTATGGTGGGTAGACAAAAACGCTAAACTCGTTGCCGATGAATACCAAACGGGTTGGAAGAAAGCTGTATTTATCGGTATTGCTCAAGCCTTAGCGATGATTCCTGGAACTTCACGTTCAGGGGCGACCATCACAGCAGCGCTTTACCTTGGCTTTACTCGAGAAGCGGCTGCCCGATTTTCGTTTTTAATGTCGATCCCAATCATTACATTAGCTGGTAGCTACTTAGGCATGAAGTTAGTGACCAGTGGTGAACCTGTCCATGTTGGTTTCTTAATGACTGGCATTATCACATCGTTTATCAGTGCGTACATCTGTATCCACTTCTTCTTGAAGATGATTTCACGAATGGGCATGACACCGTTTGTGATTTACCGTCTCATTTTGGGCGTCGGTTTGTTCGCTTTTCTATTAAGTGCATAATTGATGTTAACGAAAAACGCCCGCGAAATCCGCGGGCGTTTTTGTTTGTTCGTTACTTCTTAAGTGCTGCTTTCACTGCTTCAATACGTCGTTTTTCTTGCTCGTCACGAATCGCAGGGCCTTTAAAGCCCTCTTTGATAATGGCTTGAACGTCAACTGCCGCTGCTGCTTGGTAGGCTTGCCTAAAAATATCCGCCTGTGGATATGGTTGCGTTTCCAGTCCTTTACGACCAGCGTGATCCGCTTGGCAGCAAAGCAAGATATCTTGCAGACGTTCGGACTTACGCCACACATCAAGTTTATTGAGTATTTTAATTATGGTTTGTGGTTTAAGTTCAGCCGCGCGATGAATATTGGAGTGCTGTTCGCACACCATCAAGGCTAAATCACGAAACTCATTTGGTACCCGGACACGTTCGCACAGCTTTTTGATCAGTTTTAATCCTGTATGGCAATGCATTTTGTGGCTTGGCCATTCGCTCTCTGGCGTCACGCCCTTACCCAAGTCATGCACTTGGGCGGCAAACCTGACGGGGAGTGATTTACTCAATTTTGCGGCTTGCTCTGCCACCATCAAAGTATGGATGCCAGTATCGATTTCTGGATGCCACTTCTCAGGTTGAGGTACGCCAAATAGTGCATCAATTTCAGGTAACACCACGGTTAATGCACCACAGTCTCGTAGAACCGATAAGAAAATATCAGGGCGAGGAGTAGAGAGAGATTTATGCCATTCTTGCCAAACACGCTCGGGAGTCAGTGTGCTCAGCTCTCCGGACTCTGCCATGTGACGCATTAACCGCATGGTTTCGTCGGCAACCGTAAAGTTTAGATCAGCAAGCTTCGCTGCGAAGCGAGCGACACGTAAAACGCGTAGAGGGTCTTCAATAAAGGCGTCTGATACATGGCGTAGCAGTTTATCGTTGAGATCTTGCTGGCCACCATATGGGTCATGGATCGTGCCATCACTCTCCATTGCCATCGCGTTAATGGTTAAATCACGACGTATCAAATCTTCTTCTAAGGTGACGTTTTGATCGAAGAAACATTCAAAACCAGTGTAACCAGAACCTGACTTTCTCTCTGTTCGTGCAAGGGCATATTCTTCTTTACTTTTGGGATGCAGAAATACAGGAAAGTCTTTACCAACGGCGGTGTATCCTTGGGACAGCATCATCTCGGGCGTCGCGCCTACGACCACCCAGTCGTTGTCATAACTATCAATTCCGAGCAATTTATCTCGAACTGCGCCACCTACTAAATAAACTTGCACGAATTACCTCTTAATTTATGGATATGCCGTTGGACATTGTAGCAAGCAATGGTACTTTTCTTTACTCCTAAGAATAGAAGAAGAGCGTTTATACCATGTCTGACTATTCCCAGGTGGTTTTTTAGCTGGAGAGCCTAATGTATAAGGACTTTTTTGGGTTTGTCGAACAACCATTTTCGATTGTTCCAAACTCACGTTATTTGTATTTGAGCCAACGTCACAAAGAGGCAATCACACATCTCCAAGCTGGGCTAGGCGATGGCGGTGGCTTTGCTATGCTTACTGGCGAAGTAGGTACAGGCAAAACGACTGTCGCAAAAGCGATGCTGGCGAATTTGGGTGATAACACCAAAGCGGGTCTTATCCTCAATCCCACGTTTTCGAGTAGAGATTTGCTCGAAGCCATTTGTGATGAGTTCAAAATCACCTATCCGCCAGACGCAAACCTCAAACAGCTAAACCAGGTTATCCATCAATATTTGCTGCGTAATTATCGTTCAGGCTGGCAGACATTGCTGGTCATTGATGAGGCTCAACACCTTGCTGCCGACGTTCTAGAGCAGTTGCGCTTGTTGACCAACTTGGAAACCGATACCAGAAAACTGCTCAAAGTGTTGTTGGTCGGGCAGCCTGAATTGCAGCGGTTATTACAAACAACACAACTACGCCAACTTGCCCAGCGTATTACTGGGCGTTATCACCTGTTGCCGTTGGATGAAAAAGAGACAGAAGATTACATCGCATTTCGACTACATACAGCAGGTGGCAACCAGCAACTGTTTAATCGTGCTTCTTGTAAACTTATAGCCAAATACAGTCACGGTATACCGCGGCTCATCAACCTTATCTGTGACAAATCCCTCAACATTAGTTATCACCAGGGTAATGTGGTTGTGGATAAGCAAACCGTTCAGCAGGCCTGTGAAGAGGTGATGCAGTTTCAGGCAGATATTTATCAGCAAGATAAAAAAGAGCGCCGGACTTTCCGTTGGCCTGCTTGGGGCTCTGTCACGGTAGGCCTTATTGCTGCATTAAGTACGGGGTGGGCGGTCGTGAATTATATGCCAGCTCAAGCGACGTCAGTGTTGACACAAGTGACGGAGCCAAGAGTAGAGCCAACACCAACCGTCGTCAGCCAACAGTTAACGGATGAGCAGCGTGATTTATTGTTAACACAAAAACAGTCGAACCTCGCTGTAAATGATTTGTATCGTTTGTGGGGGTATCAAGCATCGGTTCGCGATAATCTTTGTTTGTCAGAACCGCAGTCGACTATGCGTTGTGAGCGTAAAATGGCGACTTGGCCGCTGTTGATGCAACAAAATCGCCCTGTGATCTTGGAGTTGAATTATCAAGGTGATGTTGGGTATGTCATTCTATATGCCGTCGGTAATGATCAAGCTGAAGTGCTCAATGGTAAGCAGCGTCTCCGTCTGCCAGTTTCGTGGCTAAAGCCGTTGTGGCAGGGCAATATTATCGAACTGTGGCATGCTCCGCTGAATGAAACATTACGTTTAGACATGGAAGGCCCTGCGATTGAAGTATTAGACCGATTATTAGCAGAAGCGGTGAGTGAGCCACTGCTTGAAACGTCTATTTTTGATGGTGCGATGAAAGAGCGAGTCGAGTTATTTCAACGTTGGCAAGGAATTGGTGTCGATGGTATTGCAGGTAAGCGAACGCTAGACCGACTTCAGCAAAATGTTCAGCCAGATGCGCCTCAACTGGCGAGAATCGAGAAGGAGGACGCATAATGTCAGCTGTGAAACATATAGGTCTGTTCTTGCTGCCAATCACTGCTTCTGCTATCGGAGTCGCTTGGTACTTAGATCTCTTTGCACCGAGTGCTGAAGTAGATACAACGTCCCCGATAGAAAAGGTCGAAGTGGTATCACCTTTCAAAGTATTAGACTATCCAGAGAACACCCAGTTGGCCCAATTGCCAAGAGAGTGGCCAAGTGCAGAGCTATCGCGTGATTTTGGTACATTTACCACCCCCGATGAATACACGAGCCATACACCAAGCAGAGATGAAACACGCAACTCAGCATCAACCCAAGCGACTTCTGCTGCTGAAGAGGACCTCGGGTTGTCTTTGGATGATCTGGATTTATCCTCATTATCTCCTGATTTAGCTAGGAAGGTCGAAAATGCCTTATCCCGAGATGATGACAACTCTTCATCACAAACGGCACGCGTGAACGATTTAGAGCGCAACGCTCACCAGTGGCAAGGGCGTCTACCTGCGCTTAATTTGCAAACCCATATGTACGCTAGTGATGAAAAACGCCGTTGGGTGAAAATTAACAATGTTGAGTATCATCAAGGGGATGTCGTTGATGATCAGGTCACTCTAAGAGAAATACAACCGCAAGCTGTGATTGTTGAGTTCCAAGGTGAGCAAATTCGTATACCAGCGTTGTATGAGTGGAAAGGGTAACTCTTGTAGAAACACATCAAGCCAGCGAAATCATATCGCTGGCTTTTTATTTTTCAGAGCATCTTTTGCATCTATTCTGGTGATGATTTTTAGATACTCAAACAAGCAAAATATAGCTTTTCTCAGTCGTTTAAATAGCACCAATATCATTCATCTATTGATAGCGCGATTCCAGTCAGCGTTGTGTAAAAAGACACCATCTTCACGAACTTCGGAGTAATGACTTGGTCCACGTTAGACCCCATCACATAATAGGAGTCTAAACAGAGACACATGCGTATTCTGATTTTTTCTTTAAGCATTGTTGCATCGACAAGCTATGCAGCAAAGCCAGACCCATTCCCAGTTACACCAGATAGTCGCGGGCAAGATTTCATGGTCAGTGCGACGAATCCTTACGTGAGCAGTACCGGTTACTCAATATTGAAAGAAGGCGGTAACGCTGTTGATGCTATGGTCGCGATGCAGATGGTGATGTCTGTCGTTGAGCCAGATATGACCGGAATTGGCGGCGGGACTTTCGCGCTGTTTTATCAACATGACGAGAAAAAATTTCTGGCCCTTGATGGTCGAGATGAAGCGCCCTCTAGCGCGAACCCTGAAATGTTTGTTGAGAATGGGGAAGTACTCAGTCGCAACGAAATATTAGGCCCTCGTTCTGTTGCGGTTCCGGGCACGTTGCGGTTGCTTTACACCACTCATGAACAATACGGCAAGTTGCCATGGGCAGAGCTGATTAAGCCGGCAATTACATTGGCGAGCAATGGGTACGCGATGAACAGCTACACCTACGACATCGTAGTAAGAGAGCAAAGCCGACTTGAGCAAGATCCGGAAGTGAAAGCCTTGTATTGGCAAGGGGACGATATTAAGCCGACGGGAACCTTGATGAAGAACCCTAAGATGGCTGAGACGCTGAGGAAGATCGCGCAACAAGGCGATCGTTACCTTTATGGTGGTGAGCTTGGTCAGCACATCGTAGAGACGGTTAATAGTCGTATTGACGACCAACACGAGAAGTTGTCTTTAGAAGATTTTAAACATTACCAAGTGAAGCAGCGTGACATCATTGAGAGCGACTACCGTGGGAATAAAATCGTCTCTTTTGGTTACCCAGCTTCGGGCGGTGTGATGGTCGCTCAGAGTCTTGAACTGCTTGCACCCTATGACATTGCCCATATGGCGAAAACGGATGTGGAACCTTGGCGTCTCATGACTGAAGCGATGCGAATTGCAAAAGCCGATCGTATTGCGTATGCCGGAGATCCGGATTATGTGGAAGCGCCAGTTGAACAGTTGTTGTCTAAAGCCTATCTAGATCAGAGACGTGATTTAATCCCTGACAATGGCACTTCAAAAGAGGATCCAAAAGCAGGACAGATGACGCAAACTCAGTATGCGCAATATCAAGGCTTCGAGAGCAAAGATACAGGGCATATTTCTATCGTCGATAGAGACGGAAATGCAATAGCGATGACTAGTACGGTAGGAACGGGTATGGGCTCGGGTGTCATGGTCGATGGCGTTATCTTGAACGCGCAGATGGCTAACTTCTCACCTCTGCCAACGGTTAACGGCAAACCTACGCAAAACTCAATTGAAGCGGGCAAGCGTCCACGTTCGGCTATTACGCCATTAATGGTGATGGACAGTGATGATAATTTGCGTTTGGTGGTTGGGTCACCAGGTAGTTCACAAATCCCGGGGTATGTACTCAAAACCGTGGTTGGGGTGCTGGATTGGAACTTATCAGCGCAAGAGGCTATTGACTTACCAAACATCCAGTATGGCACTAAGATAGACCGCACCAAGTCTTATGACCCGACTGGTTTGCTGGTGGAAAAGAAAACGTTCGCAGAAATGTTGGTGCCTGAGTTTATGGAGCTTGGCTACCCAGTGCACGTTATTCCAGTGGTAAGCGGTTTGAATGCAATTGAGCTAAAAGATGGCAAGCTTTATGGCGCAACGGATCGTCGTCGAGCCTCTAGTTCAATGGGGGAGTAGTACTCACTTCTATCAAACGAAGCAAACTAAAAAGCCAGTCAATATCGACTGGCTTTTGCGTTCTTTTTAAAGATAAAAGCGTAAGGGTTTATGCCCAACCCGCAGGAGAGCGCTTTCTACGAGGCATGACATGCGGAAGAATCAAACCAAATAGTAAACCTAAACCTGCGACACCGCCGCCATAAGTGAAGTACTTAAGCAGCATGTCATCTTTTTGTGTATCCAGTTTTGCGCGTAGCTCGCGGTTTTCTGTTTCAACAGAAGTAAGCTGATCACTGATCTCAGAGTATTTATTTTCTAGATCTGAAATTTGTTGGTTACGTGTTTCGAGAGAGGTAACAAGACCGGCTTTCTCTGCATCAGAAGTTTGACGAGCATTAGCAAGCTGCTCTTTTACTTCGGCTAGCTCTTTCTCAATGCGAGGAAGGCGAATTGCCATGCTCTCTTGGTTTGTCACAAACTTGCTTTGTACCCAACCAGTGCGACCACGGTCATCACGAACTTGCGTATAGCCAGTATCTCGGTTGGTTTTAATCAGTTGTACTTTAGAACCGGCGTTAACACTACCGATAATACGGTAGGTGTTATTTGGACCTGAGTGCATAAAAGTGAAGAGGTCATCAGAAATATAACGGTCTGCTGCTAGGGCCGCTGGCGCTGCTAGCAAAGTAAACAAAACCGTGATGATTAGTTTTTTCACAGTAAATCCCTTAACGATTTTTCTTGGAGACAGCGTTGGCACCGAATGATTGGAGCCGGAAATAGACGAATAGTATGCAGTTTCAAACCTCGGTGCAACAAAGAAGGGAGGCAAAGCCTCCCTTTCTGTGCGTTTGAGTCAATAATGACAAAGCGCTTACATTCTATTGACGAGTGTCTTAAGCGAACATCGCTTGAAGTCCGTAGAAGAATACTACGGCCAATAACGCACCCGCTGGTAGTGTAACGATCCATGATGCCACGATGTTACGAACTACGCCTAGGTTCAGTGCTGCGATACCACGAGCAAAGCCAACACCGAGAACCGCACCAACCAATGTTTGAGTGGTTGAAATTGGCAGGCCTGTACCAGACGCTAGAACTACCGTACATGCTGTTGCTAGCTGTGCTGCAAAACCGCGGCTAGGCGTTAGCTCAGTGATGCCTGTACCAACGGTTGCCATTACTTTGTGACCCAGTGTTGCAAGACCGACCACGATACCAATACCACCAAGAGGTAGAATCCACCAAGCGATGGCGCTTTTCGTGCTGATTTCGCCCATGTGTTCAACAGTCGATACGACAGCAGACAGTGGACCAATGGCGTTTGCAACGTCGTTTGAACCGTGTGCAAATGCCATCGCACAAGCGGTGATAACCATCAGAACGCTGAAGATACCTTCCACGCCAGAAAAGCTGCGGTCCTCTTCGCGATTAGCGAATTTTTTCTGGATGTATACGTAGCCGCCAATCATCACAAGTGCTGAAACTGCTGCTGCCCACATCCAGGCTTCACCATTGGTCAGGTGAAGACCAACGTGTTTTAGACCTTTTTTGATGGTTACAAGTGCAATCACCATTGTTGTGATGAACATGTAAACAGGTACAAAACGTTTCGCGTTAAACAGAGGGTTCTCAGTATCAAAAATCAGGCGCTGTGCGCTGACAAAGATAACGTAAGCAAAGAAACCTGAAATCACTGGCGTAATAATCCAGCTACCAACAATGCCTTGAACGCTGCCCCAGTCAACCGCTTCAGTACCTACTGATACGCATGCAAAACCAATGATTGCACCGATGATTGAGTGAGTCGTTGATACTGGCCAGCCCATGTAAGAAGCAAGAAGCAGCCATGTACCTGCTGCTAAAAGCGCAGACATCATGCCGTAGACAAGAACATCTGGTTGACTAGCAAATAAAGAAGTTTCGATTACACCTTTACGGATAGTGTCGGTTACTTCACCGCCTGCAAGGTAAGCACCTGCAAATTCGAAGATCATCGCAATGATGATAGCTTGTTTTACAGTTAGCGCTTTTGAACCTACAGATGTACCCATCGCATTAGCAACGTCGTTCGCGCCAATACCAATCGCCATCATGAAACCAAAAATCGCTGCAACAATAATCAGGACAGTGCCGTAGTTCGCAAGGATATCCATCGTAATACCTAGTTGTTTTATAACAAGCGGAACAAAATTTTACGCGCGCCAAACCATAAGACGATGAAAATAGTCATCGTCCCTATGACACGTGTTAATTATGCTCTTCGTTATGTCGTTAACTTTATGTTTTAAGATCGAGATAGCATGACTTCCAAACGAGCACCTACGCGCTGCGCTTGGTCGGCAATACCACCTACCCATTCAAGAATCTTGTACAGGAACATGACATCGATAGGGTTCATGTCAGCTTCAATCACCATCAACTGTTGGCGAAGTTCAATCTGCATGGCATCGGTATCATCTTCGATAACGTCTAATTGATGAATCATTTCAGCGACGAGCGTCACTTCACGGCCTTTGAAGCCGGTTTCTAGCAATTCATCAAGTTCATTGATTACCTTTTGCGCCTGATCGGCAGCATCAAGACAACGTTGAACGTAAGCGAGGAAGTTTGGTTGGAGAGCCTCAGGGATGACAAGTTGACGACCATATACACGGCCAGCAATGTCTTTTGCCAGGTTTGCAAGTTTGTCCTGTTGAGTCAAAAGCTCAAGCATGTCAGTACGGTCGACTGGCATGAACAAACCGCGAGGCAGTTTTAGACGGATTTCACGTTTCAGCACATCCGCTTCTTTCTCTAGGTGAGAAATTTGTGCACGGATTTCTGCTGCTTTTTCCCAATCACCCTTTGAAGATACTTCAAAGAATTTCACCAAGTGTGAACAACATTCGTTGACACACACAACGTGGCGTTGCAAAGGCTTAATTGGGGACTTTGCAAATAACCCCATAATTGTATTTACTGGCATGGTCATTCAACCTAATAACTATAACCTTAAAAAAACATACACCATTTCTGAGTGCTTGGCGAAATGTTGAACGATGGCTATAAAGGCGCGCATGGTAACGCATTAAATCGCTCATTAAAACTGTTTTAGATCATCAATCCGGCGATATTTCTCTCTTGCCGTGTGAGAAATTACGCAATATCCTGTTTCTATCTGCTTTGAAAGGTATAGCTATGGAAACCGAAATAGAACTGAAGTTTTTTGTTTCTCCTGAATTTTCAGAAACTTTAAAAGAAAAAATTTCTGAGACAAAAGTACTTCAGCATAGTTGTCGTGACTTGGGTAACACCTATTTTGATACTGCCGATAAATGGCTTCGAAAGCACGACATTGGTTTAAGAATTCGCCGTTTTGATGATGTATTCGTCCAAACCGTAAAGACAGCAGGACGCGTCGTCGCAGGCTTACATCAAAGACCAGAATACAATGCTGAGCACACTAGCGACGAGCCTAATCTGTCGCTTCATCCTCTAGATATTTGGCCTCCAGGTAAAGATGCAGAAACGCTGCAATCCGAGCTTATGCCATTATTCTCGACCAACTTCACACGTGAACAATGGCTGATTGGCATGCCCGATGGCAGTCAGATTGAAGTTGCCTTTGACCAAGGCTTAGTTGTAGCCAAAGGTGAAGACGAAGAAGAGAAGCAAGAGCCGATTTGCGAAGTTGAACTGGAACTTAAGTCAGGCCAAACCGAAGCTTTATTCACGCTGGCACGCAGCTTTTGCGAGCAAGGCGGTATGCGTTTGGGTAACTTGAGCAAAGCGGCGAAAGGTTATCGACTTGCAAGCGGTTATGCGGGTGATGAAGTAAAATCATTGGCACTTGTGGACAGTAGTCCGACGGATACCGTTGAATTTTGCTTGATCAACTCTTTAGAGCACGCTTTGTCTCATTGGCATTATCACGAGCAAATTTATGCTGAGCGTGACAGCGTGGAAGCACTGCGTGAAATCAGTAATGCCATTCGTTTCATTCGTCAAACATTGACTATTTTTGGCGGGATTGTCCCTCGTCGCGCGAGCGCGATTCTGCGCCAAGAGCTTAAATGGTTGGAAGAAGAACTGAGTTGGTTGGATGAGCATGCACACCTTGAAGAGCTTTTAGATGACAAAGGCAATGTGCTGCGCAAGTTGGATGCACGTAAGTTCTTAGTATCTGAGTTGACTCAGCAGTTACAAGAGTTGCCAAGCCGTGAAGAAGTGCTAGGGTTGCTCAATTCCGCGCGTTACACAGGGTTACTGCTGGATCTAAGCCGCTGGATCTTAGCGCGCGGTTGGCAGCCATTTCTTGATGAAAAAGCACGTGAAAAAATGGCAAGTAACATCATGCCGTTTTCAGTTACTCAGCTCGATCGCACTTGGGCTGAGCTAATGGAAGCTTTCCCAGCAGAGCGCGATTTGACGGCGCAAGAGTACGTTGATCAGCGTTATCGCTTATTGCGTAACCTCTATACTGGTATTGGTTTCGCGAGTTTGTATAACTCGGATGAGCGTAACAGCTTCCGTTTACCATGGGCGGATCTAGTGCATGGTATCGATGATCTGCTAATGCTGAACCACTTGCTCCCGTTGGTTGATATGCTGGAAGACGCAGAAAAAGAGCAGTTAGAACGCTGGTTGCACCGTCAAGAGCGCTCAATTTTGCATGCAATGGATCAAACCCGAGCGATCAGTGTGGAAGTTCAGCCTTATTGGCGTGAATGATCGTTCTGGTGATAAGAACAAAAAAATAGGACCGCATGGTCCTATTTTTTTGTCTCTGTTTTACGTTGTTGTAGCTCTTTTTCCATGAAATCGAGTCGTTCTAGTATTTGAGCTTGTTGGGTTAGGAGCTGCTCGAGCATACGTTCTTTATTGATTGAACTGTGCGTCTGTTGTTTCGTTGGGGCAGTAAGGATAGAGGTGATAAGACCCGAGATCATACCAAAGATACCCACCCCGCAAACAATGATGATGACAGCCAAAAACTTTCCTATGGAGGTCACTGGATAATGATCGCCGTAACCAACCGTTGAGATTGTTACAAATACCCACCACAAAGCATCGGCGCCAGTACGAATATTCGCTTCTGGGTTTTTCGCTTCGATAAACAGCATTGCACTAGAACCGAGTGTTATGAGGATAACCATCAATAGCAGTATAGAGGCGACCGTGGTTTCGCGGCGGTTTTCTTTGAGCTGATGCAAAATGAACTTTGACGAACGCAGTACTAATACCACTCGCATAATATGAAAAATACGAGCAAAGCGCAGGGGCTCTATCAATGGGATGCTCGCCACGAAATCTATCCAATGACGTTTAAGGAATAACCAGCGATCTGTGGACCGGATCAAATCAATGGTGAGCTGTAGTAGAAAAATACTACAGATTATGAAATCCAGACCGATAAGAACTTGACGGGTTTCGTGATCGATCGGGAAAAACAACAAGCCAGAGATCACAAATAGTGCCATAAAAGACAATATTAGTGACAACAGGCCCATCGGTCGTGTGCTGTCTTTGATATCATTGTTTTTCATACGAAGCTCAAAATAAATCGCGTAACCACGCAAAGCGCGAACATAACTATAAGTAATATAAAGATTATAGATAAAGACTATATAAGACTCGGTGGAGAACTGACAATGGAAAAGCTGGCATTTAAGCCATGGGAAAGGGTCATATCCGACATTCGACTGGTGCCTAAAATGGTCATGTTGATGGTCTTCAGTACTGTCCTGATCGTGGCAAAACAACTGTGGGACGCAAACACTTTTTACGACTCACTTTTAGCGGCGACACAAAACGCGCAAGTTGCCCAACAGCATTATGAAGCATACTTAACGCAAGTTGCTTGGCAAACCGCCTTATTGATAGTGGTTTTTGTCGTGCTCTTATTAGCGGCGGCTAGAGTGATGTTGCGTCAAACACAGTATTTGAGCGACGCGATCAAACTGATGGCGAGCAAGAACCTCTCTGTTCCATTTGGTATGGATTGTAAAGATGAATACGGAGACGTGGCACGTGAATTAGAAAAGACACGTCGACAATTGCACGATGTGATTCAAATGCAAATTAATGCGTCTGATGAATTATCAACGCTCACCGAAGTCATGACACTGAGCATGTCGGAAACGAAGGAATCGGCGCAAGAAGAGTTTAACGAAATTGATCAACTTGCTACGGCGATGAGTGAAATGTCGTCGACGGTCCAAACGGTTGCGGAACATGCCCAGACGGCATCTTCTCTAACAGAGCAAGCTTCCGCGCAAGCAATTTCTGGTCAGCAGTTCTTGCAAAGTACAATGGCGAAAATGAGTGAACTTTCGTCGGATATCGCTTTATCGGCACAAGCGGTTAACCAAGTTGAAGAACGTGTTGAAGCTATTGGTAGCGTTGTGGGGACGATTCAAGGCATTTCTGAACAAACCAACCTGCTTGCACTGAATGCGGCGATTGAAGCGGCGCGAGCTGGCGAGGCTGGGCGGGGTTTTGCTGTGGTTGCAGATGAAGTTCGTAACCTTGCCCAACGTACACAACAAGCGACGGTAGAAATTCAAGAGATGATCGCACAGCTGCAAACCAGTGCTGAATCTGCGGTAGAACTCATGGAAAAAAGCGTTGTAGAAGCGGCAGATGGAAACGAGCTGGTTTCTAATGCTGGATCTGAGCTCGATGGTATTGTTGGGCAAGTGACGCAAATCAATGACATGAACTTCCAGATCGCGACGGCGTCTGGTCAGCAAAGCAGTGTTGCAGAAGAGATGAGCCAAAACCTCACCAATGTACGTGAGTTGGTGGAAGCCTCAGTTGTTGTCGTTACCGAGCTGCTAGAAACCTCTGAAATGATGCAAAATAATGCAGGTGAGCTAGACAAGAAGATCAAATCTTTCCAAGTTTAATATTCGATCCCGAACTTTTGATAAAACGCCCACAAACCTTTTGTGGGCGTTTTTATTTGCTTTCAGTCTGGTATAAAGAATGAGTTACCGTGCTTTTCAAACAAGGAAGAAAAATGCAGCTGCCTTCGCCACTGATTTCTATCGCTGAATCTGCCGTACAAAACGCCCAAGACGCAGGTTATTTTCCCCTTTGGCCCGATGAGGTTGCGCAGCAATTTCGTTATGTGGCGGGCTTAAGCCAATTTATAACCGAAGCCATTCATCGCGATGAAGTCCTAGGCCGTGAGTTGCCAAGTATGTTAGCGCAGCCAAGTCGTCAGGAGTCTTACCGCTCACGTCTTGCTGAACTGTTGGAACAATGTCCTGATGAGATGTCTGGTCATCGCGTGTTGCGTCAGTTTCGCAACCGAGAAATGGTGTACATTGCGTGGAAGGATTTCACGCATGCATGGTCTCTAGAGACGTCTTTAAGCCACTTATCTGAGTTGGCAGAAGCGATGATTTTTGAAACCTATCAATGGCAATATCAAGTGTGTTGTCAGGAGTGGGGCACGCCAACAAGTGAGGACGGTGAAGTGCAGCCGATGTTAATTATCGGCATGGGGAAACTGGGTGGTGGCGAGCTAAACTTTTCTTCCGATATTGATCTAATTTTCACGTACCCAGAGAATGGTGAAACCCAAGGCGCACGCCGAAGCATTGCCAATGCCCAGTTCTTTACTCGTCTTGGTCAACGCATCATCAAAGCGCTCGACCAACAAACCTTCGATGGTTTTTGCTACCGCGTCGACATGCGGCTTCGCCCATTTGGAGAAAGTGGCCCCTTGGTTATGAGCTATGCCGCACTTGAAGATTATTACCAAGAACAGGGACGAGATTGGGAACGTTACGCGATGATCAAAGCTCGGGTGATGGGATGTGAGATGTACCCGCAGTATCAAGAGCTACGCCAAATGCTGCGCCCTTTTGTTTTTCGTCGTTATATTGATTTCAGTGCGATTCAATCTTTGCGTCGAATGAAGTCGATGATCAGTAGCGAGGTTCGCCGCCGAGGGTTGAATAACAACATTAAGCTAGGTGCGGGTGGCATCCGAGAAATTGAATTTATCGCTCAAGTTTTTCAATTGATTCGAGGTGGTCGAGAGCCTTCTTTGCGTAATCGAGGGCTGTTGGAAACGCTGCAAGGCATTGAAGAACTGGCATTGCTTACTCCAAAAGAAGTCAGCGATCTAGAAGCTGCATACAAGTACTTGCGTCAATTAGAAAACTTGTTGCAAGCAATGGCGGATAAGCAAACCCAGACAATGCCTGATTGCGAAACCGAACGCTTAAAGCTCGCCACTGCGATGAAAATGAGCTGTTGGGAGCAATTAATTGAGCAAACCCAGCAGCATATGGCAAATGTTCACCAAGTTTTTGAATCACTAATTGGTGATGATGAAGAAGACGAGGGGACTACCGTTGCTCGTCATTTTCATGAGCTATGGGATATGGCCGACAAACAAGACGTTCTTGAGCATATCTTGCAGCAGGATATTCAGATTGAAGACTTTGCTTCATGCGCGAAAACCATCATCAACTTTAAAACCGATCTGGCCAAAAAAACGTTAGGCCCACGTGGACGCGAAGTGCTCAATCGTTTGATGCCGAAAGTGTTTGATGCGGTCTTTGCCCATCCTGATGCACAGTTTGGTTTATCTCGTGTACTTCACTTGCTACACAACATCTGCACTCGCACAACTTACTTGGAATTATTGGATGAGCATCCAGCGGCTCTGGTGCAGCTCGTACGTTTGTGTACCGCAAGCCCAATGATTTCAGAGCAGCTGTCTCGTTATCCTATCTTGCTTGATGAGTTGATCGACCCTGCGCAGCTATACAATCCCATTCCATTAGACAGTTACCGTACAGAGCTGCGTGATTATTTGGCGCGTATTCCTGAAGATGATATGGAACAGCAAATGGAAGCGTTGCGTCAGTTTAAGCAAATTTGTATTTTGCGTATTGCAGCGGCAGATATTGCTGGCGCATTGCCAGTGATGAAAGTGAGTGACCATTTAACTTATTTAGCGGAAGCTATCGTTGATGCGGTGATCAGTCAGGCTTGGTTGCAAGTGTCTGAAAAGTACGGCGAGCCAACGCATGTGAAAGATCGTGAAGGTAAAGGCTTTGCTGTAATTGGTTATGGTAAAGTCGGAGGGTGGGAGCTCGGCTATAACTCCGATTTGGATATTGTCTTCATGCATGACTGCCCCGTCAATGTCTACACTGACGGCAAGAAAGAGATTGATGGTCGTCAGTTCTACCTTCGTTTAGCACAGCGTATCATTCATATTTTCTCCACTCGCACCGCTTCCGGTATTTTATACGAGGTCGATACCCGATTGCGTCCGTCCGGTGCATCGGGTTTGTTGGTTAGCCCAACAGACGCGTTCGACGACTACCAACATCAAGACGCGTGGACATGGGAACATCAAGCACTTGTCCGCGCGCGCATGATTTATGGTGATGAACCACTGGCAATTGCATTTCACAATACGCGGCATGATGTGTTGTGCAAAGCACGCGATCAAGCTGAACTGAAAAAAGACGTTGTCGAAATGAGAGAAAAAATGCGCGGTCATCTTGGGGGGAAAAAGCCAGGCCGCTTTATGCTCAAGCAAGATGTAGGTGGGATTACCGATATCGAATTTCTCGCTCAGTACCTAGTGCTCAACTATAGTCACGATAAGCCGAAATTGACGCGTTGGTGTGATAATGTGCGCATCTTTGAAACGCTCATTGCGCAAGATGTTATGGACGAAGACCAAGCAATGCAGTTGATACGTGCTTACACGACAATGCGAAACGAAATACACCGCCGAAATCTACTTAATTTAGACGCTGATGTGGTGGAAGATAAGTTTGTTGCCGAAAGGGAGTGGGTAAAACAGGCTTGGAATCAGTGGTTCAGTTAAGACCATATATTTAGCCTCGATAAGGGCTGTGATAAACTCACTTCGATTTAATTTTTGGAGACCAACAATGAAACCAATTCTACCTGATTACAACAGCGCTGGTGTGCTCATCATCGGTGATGTCATGCTAGATCGTTACTGGTATGGCCCAACCGGACGCATTTCTCCTGAAGCGCCGGTTCCTGTTGTAAAAGTAGAAAACAATGAAGAGCGTCCTGGTGGTGCTGCGAACGTTGCGATGAACATCGCATCACTAGGTGGCCATGCTCACATTGTTGGTCTAACTGGGGAAGATGAGCCTGCAAAAGTGCTGACGGAGACGCTGAGCTCACTCAATGTGAAGTGCGATTTCGTTGCACTGCCTGATTACCCAACGATTACGAAGCTTCGCGTAATGAGCCGTGGACAACAGCTTATTCGTCTCGACTTCGAAGACAAGTTTGAAAACACAGATTCTGCGCCAGTGTTATCTCGAATGGATGCCGCACTACCAAACGTTAAAGCCGTGATTATGTCTGACTACGCAAAAGGCTCGTTAGAGCATGTTCAGGCATACATCCAAAAAGCGCGCGCAGCAAATATTCCGGTTTTCATTGACCCGAAAGGTGCGGATTTTGAACGCTACCGTGGCGCAACACTTCTTACGCCAAACATGAAAGAGTTCGAAGACGTTGTAGGTAAAGTGAAATCTGACCAAGAGCTAGTAGAGAAAGCACTGGCTTTGGTTGAAGAGTTTGAATTTGAAGCGCTTTTGGTGACACGCAGCGAAAACGGAATGACCTTGATTCGTCGTGGCCAGGAACCGTTCCACCTTCCAACTCAAGCGAAAGAAGTGTACGACGTGACAGGTGCGGGCGACACGGTTATCTCTGTATTGGCAGCGTCTGTTGCCGCAGGCAAATCATTTGAAGAAGCGTGCGCTTTAGCGAACGCAGCGGCAGGTGTTGTGGTTGGTAAACTAGGCACGTCAACGCTTTCTGAGATTGAATTAGCAGAAGCGGTACATGGCAGCCAAGACACGGATTACGGTGTGATTTCAGAAAAAGCATTGATCGAAGCGGTGAAAAAAGCACGTGCTCGTGGCGAGAAAGTCGTTATGACAAATGGCTGCTTTGATATTCTGCACGCTGGGCATGTGTCTTACTTAAACCATGCTGCTGAACTGGGCGATCGCCTAATCGTTGCGGTAAATACCGATGAGTCAGTAAAACGCCTTAAAGGCCCTGGTCGTCCGGTAAACCCAACCGATCGCCGCATGGCGGTGTTGGCAGGTTTGGGCGCTGTGGATTGGGTTGTACCATTTAGTGAAGATACGCCGCAGCGTTTGATCTCAGAAGTTCTACCAAGCTTGCTAGTAAAAGGCGGTGACTACAAACCAGAAGAGATTGCTGGTGGTAAAGAAGTCATTGCGGCGGGTGGTGAAGTTCGTGTATTGAACTTTGAAGATGGCTGCTCGACCAGTGAAATCATTAATGCAATCAAAGGCGGTAAGGGCTAAGCCTGCTGTTTGTTAGAATTGAAATGCTATTTGCTCATAAAGGTCGCTAAGTGAGGCCTTTTTGATACTTTTAGTTCAGAGGCACTTTTAGGCTCTGAACTACAAGTAATAAAAAACGCCAGCTGATAACTCAACTGGCGTTTTTTATTTATTAAGACCTGAAGTATTCAATTCGCGGTTATTTTGCCGCTTTCAAACCTGCATCAACGTCTAAGATGTCTTGTTCGCTTAGCGTACCAACTGCTTGGCGTAGCTGAAGAACACTTAAAATGTAGTCGTAACGAGCGTTCGATAGGTTTTTGTTCGCATCGTATAGACGACGAGTCGCGTCCAGTACATCAACGATAGTACGAGTACCTACATCAAAGCCAGCTTCTGTTGCTTCTAGTGCAGAGCGTGCAGAAATAACCGCTTGCTCATACGCACGTAATGCGCCGATAGAGGCGTTAATGTTGTTGTTTTGTGCGCGAACATCTTTTACTACGCTACGGTACTGTGCTTCAAGATCTTCGCTTGCTGCCACGTACGCGTATTCAGCTTGTTTGGTTTGAGAGGTTACGTTACCACCTGTGTATAGCGGTACAGCAAGGTTCACACCAATATTGAAGTTGTCTGTCGTGTTGTCACGAGAGCTATGAGAAGTATCACCGTAGTTGTAACCACCGTCTAGAGAGAGCGTTGGTAGGTGGCCAGAGCTTGCTAGTGAAATATTGTCACGCGCAATGTCTTGAAGAATACGTGATGATAGCAAGGTCAGGTTTTTGGTTTTTGCTTCATCAATGAGCGATTCAGCTGGTACGGTCGATGGGCTAGCAGTGAAGCGGCCAGTGTCCAAAATGTTGAGATCTTTGTGCTCTTGGCCTGTAATTTCACGCAGTGACTCGTAGCTATTAGTTAGCGCGTTTTCTGCCAACACTTCGTCCGCTAGCACTTGGTCGTACTGAGCTTGTGCGTCATGCACGTCAGTGATTGCAGACAAACCTACTTCAAAACGCTGTTTAGTTTGCTCAAGTTGACGGCCAACCGCGGCTTTTTCTGCACGTACGAAAACAAGATTATCTTGTGCGCGTAGAACTTCAAAATACGCTTGTGACACGCGAAGAATCAGTGCCTGTTGCGTCGCTGCGTAAGTTGCGTCTGCTTGGCGAGCACTTTTCTCAGCAGTATCTAGAGAGATCCAAGATGCGCGGTTGTAAAGTGCTTGTGAAAAGCTAACGCCAGCGGTTAGCGCGTTGCCATCGTTTGATACGTCACTAATTAGATTTGAATCGTATTCAGTATCACCACGAGTTAAATTGTAACCCGCAGTAAGGTTGATCTGTGGTAATAGAGCACTACGGCTTGAGGTGATTGCTTCGAAAGCTTGGTCACGTTGTGCTGCTACACTGAGCAATTGTGGATCATTTTGTTTTGCCAAGTCGTAGATTTCAGCCAAAGAGTCTGCGAACGCAGACGTACTCATGCTACCTAGCGCTGCACTGATAAATAGTGGAAGCAATTTTTTCATTTTCTATTCCCGCGGTCCATAGATTGGTTAATTCTCAGTAGTTTAACTCAATTTGCACGATATTTACTCTAAAGTTTGCACTTTTTTACACGTAATTATCCACTTGTGCAATAAATTTTTAGCAAAGACTTAAATTAATTTGTAACTATTATACAAAAAGTTGAGCCAAGTCCTTTGAGCAAGCGAATAACAATGAGTAAACTACAGGATTCACTCAGAGAGGTGTTGAATGCAACAGCGTGACAAACAACAACAAGATTTTACTTCGCGAGATGTAAAAGTCATCTCGAAAGAAACCTTATTTGAAGGTTTTTTCAAAATGGTGAAATACCGCTTTCAGCATAGGCTATTTGCTGGTGGTTGGAGTGGAGTTGTCGAACGAGAAATGTTCGAGCGTGGTCACGCAGCAGCGATGCTTCCTTATGATCCAAAGGCGGACCAGGTCGTAATCATTGAACAGATTCGTATTGGCGCGTTGGAACATGAACACCCTTGGCAGCTAGAAATTGTCGCCGGTATGATTGACCGCGATGAATCTGCTGAAGCCGTAATTCGTCGAGAGGCTGTCGAAGAAGCGGGGATTCAGGTGGGGCGCGTTGTACCTGTTACGTCCTATTATCCTTCGGCTGGTGGTTGCTCGGAAAAGCTAGACGTCTTTGTTGGTGAAGTGGATGCGTCTAAAGCGCACGGCATTCATGGTTTAGACTATGAGAATGAAGATATCCGGGTTCATGTCATGAGTCGTGAAACGGCGTATCAATGGGTGAAGGACGGGAAATTTGAAAATGGTGCGTCGATTATTGCGTTGCAATGGCTGCAATTACACCATCAAGAGTTAAAGTCAGAATGGGGACAATCCCAAACGGTGGAGAGTGAGTAATGGCACAATTGGCTGAAAAACAACAATATCATGTTGATTTAGCTGGTCTTATGAGAACCTATGAGACCAACTACGCTAAATTGAATGCCTTATTGCCTGCTTCTGCTGAAGTTGGGGATGTACGTTGCTACCAAGCGGCGAACATGGTTTACCAATTGACCGTGAATGAAATCACAAAATACACCACAGTTGTTGAGATATGTCAGAGTGATGAAACGCCAGTGTTTCCTTTACCGACGATGTCTGTCAGGCTTTATCATGATGCGAGAGTAGCCGAAGTATGCTCAAGCGGAGAGTTCTCTCGCATAAAAGCTAAGTATGATTATCCCAATGACCAACTGATGCAGAAAGATGAAAAGCATCAATTAAACACATTCCTCGGTGAATGGCTGACGTTTTGTTTACGAAGTGGTATCAGTAGAACACCACTTGCCTTCAATTGATCGTCACGTCACTAAAGGAAAATAACAAATAACGATATAGTGGACGAATCAGGTTTTCATTTTGCAATCATCTAGTGACAGCATCAAACTTTTACAAATTACGGATACTCATCTGTTTGCTGCCGATGAGGGAAGTTTGCTAAGCGTAAAAACAGTCGATAGCTTCAATGCTGTTGTTGCTGATGTTTTACGCCGCAACGTGGCGTTTGATTACATCTTGGCGACGGGGGATATTTCCCAAGACCATAGTGCAGAATCTTATCAGCGCTTTGCCAACGGCATTGAACCGCTAGAGAAAGACTGTTTTTGGCTACCTGGTAATCATGATTACAAGCCTAATATGGGCAGTGTTTTGCCTTCGCCACAAATCAAAGCCGCAGAGCATGTATTGCTTGGCGAGCATTGGCAGTTAATTCTTTTAGACTCGCAAGTGGTTGGCGTTCCTCATGGGCGCTTGAGTGATCAGCAATTAACGCTACTCGAAGAAAAGCTAGCCGAACACCCAGAAAGACACACACTTGTTTTGTTGCATCATCACCCGTTACTGGTGGGAAGCGCGTGGCTTGATCAACATACTTTAAAAGATGCCGAAGCGTTTTGGCAGGTTGTCGAGCGTTTTGATAACGTGAAAGGCATTCTCTGTGGCCATGTTCATCAAGATATGAATGTGCTTCACAAGGGTATTCGAGTGATGGCAACACCCTCAACTTGTGTTCAGTTTAAGCCTAACTCGGATGATTTTGCCCTTGATACCACTTCGCCTGGTTGGCGGGAGCTGCAACTACACGCTTGTGGCGATATTACGACCCAAGTAGGTCGGCTTCCTGATGGCCAGTTCCAACCAGACTTCTCTTCTAACGGCTACTAACGCGCCCGAGCTCTCTGTTCGGGCTCGCTTTTTTGTGCGAGATATATATGAGTAAACCTTCACTTCTTCTCTATATCCATGGCTTTAATAGCTCTCCACTCTCCATGAAAGCGAATGTGATGAGAGCCTACTGCGAGCAACATAGGCCTGATATTAAGGTGATTGTTCCCCAGTTACCTTGTTATCCTCAGCAAGCGGCGAAAATGTTGTTGTATATTATCGAGCAATATAAAGACGACTATAAAATTGGTCTAGTGGGCAGTTCATTAGGCGGTTTTATGTCAACGTGGCTAAATGACAAGTTTGGGTTTAAAGCGGTAGTGGTCAACCCCGCAGTCAAGCCTTATGAGTTGCTAGTAGATTATTTGGGTAAGCAAACTAACCCATATACGCATGAAACCTATACACTTGAAGCTTGTCATATTGACGAGTTAAAAGCTCTTGATGTACAAAGCATCGCGTCGCCACATTCTTTTTGGTTATTGCAACAAACAGAAGATGAGGTTTTAGACTATCGACAAGCGGTAGATAAGTTTGCAGACGCTAAGCAAACAGTAGAACAAGGCGGTGATCACAGTTTTGTAGGCTTTGAGCGTTATCCTGCACAGATTATCGAATTTCTAGAACTGTAATTCGAAAGCGATTGGAAAAGGCTCATAGTTTTTATTGATATATCCAACCGTTTCTTGACATGGGCGGTATGCTTTCCGACTATGTTTTGCCAAAAGATCTTAAGGGTCGAGGACCCTGGCTACTTTGTTATGCATCATGTTTACAAACTCTTAGTGATGTGAACAGGGTGGCTTTTTCGTTTCCTGAGTATGGGTACGCCCATTGGTGATACTCAGGCAACAAGTAAACTTTGAGAATAATTCCGTATTATGACTGAACAATATAATGCTGGTGCCATTGAAGTACTGAATGGCTTAGAGCCAGTACGTCGCCGACCAGGGATGTATACGGATACAGCGCGCCCAAACCATTTGGGCCAAGAAGTTATCGACAACAGTGTCGATGAAGCGCTAGCCGGACATGCCTCAAAAGTACAAGTCATCCTACATGCTGACCAATCACTCGAAGTGATCGATGATGGTCGAGGCATGCCTGTTGATATCCACCCAGAAGAGAAAGTATCAGGCGTAGAGCTAATTCTATGTAAGCTACATGCGGGTGGTAAGTTCTCTAACAAAAACTACCAATTCTCTGGTGGTTTGCACGGGGTAGGTATATCTGTAGTAAACGCGTTGTCAAAACGCGTTGAAGTAACAGTTCGTCGTGATGGTCAAGTGTATGAAATTGCATTTGAACACGGCGAGAAAGTGTCTGATCTGACCGTAACTGGCACATGTGGTCGTCGCAATCGCGGTACCAGCGTACATTTCTGGCCTGATGCGAAGTACTTCGATTCGGCTAACTTCTCTGTGACGCGCCTAGTCAACAACCTGCGCGCAAAAGCGGTTTTGTGTCCGGGTTTAGAAATCACATTAACCGACAAAGTTAATGGCAAAGACTATAAGTGGTACTACGAAGATGGTTTGAAAGACTATCTTGCGGAAGGTGTAAAAGGCTATCCAGTTATTCCTGAAGAACCATTTACTGGTGAGTTCTTGGCGGATACTGAAGCGGCAAACTGGGCGGTAATTTGGCAGCCAGAAGGCGGTGAGATGATCACCGAAAGCTACGTTAACCTAATCCCAACCGCTCAAGGTGGTACGCACGTTAATGGTTTACGCCAAGGCTTGTTGGAAGCGATGCGCGAATTCTGTGAGTTCCGTAATCTATTACCTCGTGGTGTGAAGCTAACGGGTGATGACGTTTTCGACCGCTGTTCTTACGTGCTGTCGGTTAAGATTCAAGACCCGCAATTTGCAGGCCAGACCAAAGAACGTCTGTCTTCTCGTCAAACCGCGGCATTTGTCTCTGGCGTTGTAAAAGATGCGTTCAGTCTTTGGTTGAACGAAAAGCCTCAGCTTGCAGAGCAATTGGCAGAAGTCTGTATCGCTAACGCACACCGTCGTATGCGTGCAGCGAAAAAAGTCGTACGTAAGAAAGTGGCGTCCGGCCCAGCACTGCCAGGTAAGTTGACCGACTGTTCAGCACAGGACTTAAGTCGCACTGAAATCTTCTTTGTGGAGGGTGACTCTGCGGGTGGCTCGGCAAAACAGGCACGTGACCGTGAATTCCAAGCCGTGATGCCACTACGTGGTAAGATCTTGAACACGTGGGAAGTCTCTGCCGATCAAGTTCTTGCGTCTCAAGAAGTACACGATATCTCCGTTGCTTTGGGTATTGACCCAGATAGCGACAACCTCGAGAGTCTTCGTTACGGTAAGATCTGTATCCTTGCCGATGCGGACTCGGATGGTCTTCACATCGCAACGCTGCTTTGTGCTCTATTTACTCGTCACTTCCGCGCACTAGTGGAAGCGGGTCATATCTATGTGGCGATGCCGCCTCTGTATCGAATCGACTGCGGGAAAGAAGTGTTCTACGCCCTCGATGATGATGAAAAAGATGGCATTTTAGAGCGCTTGTCGAAGAAGAAAGCCAAAATCAATGTGCAACGATTCAAAGGTCTGGGTGAGATGAACCCACTTCAGTTGCGTGAAACCACCATGGATCCGAACACGCGTCGCTTAGTGCAGTTAACCATTGACGACTCTACGGCGACCATGGAAATGATGGACATGCTGCTAGGTAAAAAGCGTGCAGATGACCGTCGTTCTTGGCTACAAAACAACGGCGACTTGGCAGAGGTGTAACGGATGTCTACAGAAATTACCTACGATGGCGTCGAACAATTGCCAATGCGCAAGTTCACTGAAGACGCTTATCTGAACTACTCGATGTACGTAATCATGGACCGCGCCTTGCCATACATTGGTGATGGCTTAAAGCCGGTTCAACGACGCATCATTTATGCGATGTCAGAGCTTGGTCTCTCTGCATCAGCAAAATACAAAAAATCTGCACGTACCGTTGGTGACGTGCTAGGTAAATACCATCCGCACGGTGATTCAGCGTGCTACGAAGCGATGGTATTGATGGCTCAGCCATTCTCTTACCGCTATCCATTAGTGGATGGTCAAGGTAACTGGGGTGCGCCAGATGATCCGAAATCATTTGCGGCAATGCGTTATACCGAAGCAAAACTGTCTAAGTTTGCTGAAGTATTGCTTGGCGAACTTGGCCAGGGCACGGTTGAATGGCAACCTAACTTTGATGGCACAATGAAAGAGCCACAAATGTTGCCAGCACGTCTGCCTCACATCCTGCTTAACGGTGTAACCGGCATTGCCGTTGGTATGGCAACAGACATCCCACCGCACAACGTTCGTGAAATCGCAGATGCGACTATTCATTTGATCGACAACCCGAAAGCAGAACTGCCGGACGTGATGCAGTATGTCAAAGGTCCGGATTACCCAACAGAAGCAGAAATCATCTCGCCGCAAGCGGATATCGAGAAGATTTACCGCAACGGTCGTGGCAGCATCAAAATGCGTGCGGTTTGGCACAAAGAAGGTTCTGACATTGTTATCACTTCTTTGCCACACCAAGTATCGGGTGCCAAACTGCTTGAGCAAATCGCTAACCAGATGCGTGCGAAGAAGCTGCCAATGGTTGACGATCTTCGTGACGAATCGGATCACGAGAACCCAACGCGTATCGTTGTGGTGCCTAAGTCAAACCGCGTCGATTGTGATTTGTTGATGAACCACTTGTTCGCATCAACGGATCTTGAGCGCAGTTACCGTGTTAACTTGAACATGATTGGTTTGGATAACCGTCCTCAAGTTAAAGGTCTGGTGCAAATTCTGTCTGAGTGGATCGAGTTTCGTCGTACGACTGTGCGTCGTCGTCTACAACACCGCCTAGACAAAGTAATGGCTCGTCTACACATCTTGGAAGGTTTGTTGGTTGCTTACCTCAACCTAGATGAAGTGATTGAGATCATCCGTACTGAAGACGATCCAAAAGCGGTGCTGATGGAACGCTTTGGTATTACCGATATCCAAGCGGATGCAATTTTAGATACCAAACTTCGTCATCTAGCAAAACTAGAAGAGATGAAGATCCGTGGTGAGCAAGACGAGCTAGAGAAAGAGCGTGAGAAGCTAGAACAGCTACTCGGTTCTGAGCGTCGTCTGAACACGCTACTGAAAAAAGAAATCAAAGCAGACGCAGAGAAATACGGTGATGACCGTCGCTCTCCAATGGTTGAGCGTGCAGAAGCAAAAGCGCTGACTGAACGTGACCTCGTACCAAGTGAGCCAATCACGGTTGTGCTTTCTGAGAAAGGTTGGATTCGTCACGCGAAAGGCCATGACGTGGATGCCGAAGGCTTAAACTATAAGTCGGGTGATAAGTATTTAGCGCATGCTCGAGGTAAGAGTAATCAGCCTGCGGTATTCCTAGGTAGTGACGGTCGAAGTTACTCTCTGGAATCGCACTCACTGCCTTCTGCTCGTAGTCAAGGTGAGCCGATTACCGGTCGCTTGAATATTACGGCTGGTAGCAGTATTCGCCAAGTCATCATGAGTGAAGAAGATCAGCTGTGGCTGGTGGGCTCAGATGCAGGTTACGGCTTTGTATGTAAAGGCGCGGACTTGCTGTCTAAAAACCGCAGTGGTAAAGCGCTCGTCACTTTACCTGCCAACTCTGAGATCATGACGCCAAAAGAGATTGAAGATTTAGACTCTGATGAAATCTTAGCAATCACTAACCAAGGTCGCATGCTGCTGTTCCCAATCAAAGACTTGCCACAACTGGCGAAAGGTAAAGGGAATAAGATCATCAACATTCCTGCTGCTAAAGCAAAAGAGCGAGAAGAAGTACTATCTCACTTAATGTCTTTACCAAAAGGTGCATCGTTAACGCTGTACGCGGGTAAGCGAAAGTTGGGTCTTAAACCGTCTGACCTTGATAACTTCCGTGGCGAACGTGGTCGCCGAGGCGGGCTACTACCGAGAGGTTTGCAGCGAGTCACTCGCATTGAAGTTGAGCTAGATGATTCCGATACGACGGAAACACCGAGCGATAGCGAGTAACGCACAAATAAAAATCCCAGCCAATGGCTGGGATTTTTTATGCTTCTTGCTTGTCTTCGGCAATGGTGACTTTCAAGGTCATCTCTTTTCCTTTGCGAATGATACCGACGTCCACGGTGGTGCCAGGACGTAAATCGGTGACGATATCCATAACACTCTGACGCCCTTGCACTTTATTGCCATCAATACTGATAATGATGTCCTGCTTTTGGAAGCCTGCCGCATTGGCTGGACCATTTGGATCAATACCAAGTACGACAATACCACCTATGTGTTCATTTCCAAGTAGGCGAGCAGTGACCGCATTAATGTCTTGGCCGTCGATTCCAATATAACCACGAATCACGCGGCCATCAGCGATGATTTTCTGCATGATCTTACTCGCTAGCGGCGCAGGGATCGCAAAAGAAATACCGTAAGTTTCTAAGTCTGTCGCTTGCTGAAAAGAGGCGGTGTTAATGCCGACGAGCTCGCCTTGTGTGTTCACTAGGGCTCCACCAGAGTTACCTTCATTGATGGCGGCATCGGTTTGAATGAATGCTTGACGACCGTCGCTAATAGATGAACGACCTGTGGCAGAAATAATGCCGAACGTTGTGGTTTGTCCAAGGTTGTATGGGTTACCGATGGCTAGTACTACATCGCCCACTTGTGGTTTGTAATTAGAGTTCAGAGGGATTACGGGCAAATTCGAACCTTCGACACGCAGCACGGCTATATCAGTACGTTTATCTGTCCCTACGAGCTGAGCCGCTGCGGCTCTGCCGTCTTGTAATGCCACAACAATTTGATCAGCTTGAGCAACCACATGATAGTTAGTAATGATGTAGCCTTTCTCACTAACAATGACACCTGACCCCAGACCTTGAGTCGAGAGTTTACTGCGATCATTCTCAACATACTTACGGCTGTAGATGTTTACCACTGCAGGCGCTGCTCTTCGGACCGCTTGATTAAACGTCAATTCGACTGATGCGATATTAACAGGTTGAGGATCAAGCGCGGCAGGAATTACGTTGTTGCGCAAAGATGGAACCGCCAGTAATACCACTGCGGCAGTAGCCAAGCCTAAAAAGACAGAACGTAATAAAAAGCTGAGCATATCCTCTCCATGCGTGAGCGCCAAAATGGCATCGAAGATGAAGAATAGCATTACATTGAAAAATAACAAAAGGGCAGCACGTCATCGCGCTGCCCTTTTCATTAGTTATTGAGCGATAAGGAAAAGTGATCGAGCCTTATCACTCAGTACTATGCATCGAAAACCTTATTTCCTATCACTTTGAAAGTGGTTAACGAATGACAAGATAAATAGTACGTTCACCACGTTGAATATTAAGAGCCAGTACACCTTTGTGTTTCTCTACGATTGTACGAAGCTCGGCAAGGTTTTTCACTCGTTGACGGTTCACACCGATAATAATGTCACCTTGTTGTAATTGATATTGAGCCGCTGGAGAGTTATCTGCAACGCTCGATACTTTAACACCTTGGATTACATCACTTGGTGTTGTATTGCTTAACTCCGCACCTTTGAGTCCCTCATGTAATGTCTCCGCTTTAGCTTTCATATTCGTAGATTCGCCAAGCGTTACATCAAAGGTTTTATTCTTACCATCTCGAACCACACCTAATGTGATTTCTTTACCTGCGCCCAGTGTTGCCACTTTTGCGCGGAGCTCTGAGAAAGTATTAATCGCTTTGCCGTTCACCGATACAATTACGTCACCGGCTTTTAACCCTGCTTTATCGGCTGCGCTGTCCGGTACGACTTGACCAATAAAGGCCCCTTTACTTGACTCGTAACCCAATGCATCAGCTAGCTCAGAGGTTACTTCGCCACCTTGCACACCCAACATGCCGCGTTTGACTTCACCAAACTCTAGAATTTGATCAGTGAGGTTTTTCATCATGTTTGATGGAATCGCAAAGCCAATACCCACATTACCGCCGTTAGGGCCTAAAATCGCAGTATTAATACCGATCAGCTCACCATTAAGGTTGACCAATGCACCACCAGAGTTACCGCTGTTAATTGCGGCATCGGTTTGGATGAAGTTTTCGAAGTTTTCAACGTTTAAGCCACTACGACCAAGGGCTGAAACAATACCCGAAGTCACAGTTTGACCGAGTCCAAATGGGTTACCAATCGCAACCGTAAAGTCACCGACACGCAGTTTGTCGGAATCCGCGACTTTAATCTGCGTTAAGTTTTTCGCTTTCTCTAATTTAAGTAACGCAACATCGGCCATTTCATCACCGCCAACGAGCGTAGCGTCATACTCGCGCCCGTCAAAGAGGCGAACTCGAATCTCATCTGCCCCCTTGATCACGTGGTAGTTAGTGACAATATGGCCTTTCTTCGCATCAATAATGACACCAGACCCTAAACCTCTGAACGGGCGCTCTCGCCTTTGTTCCATAGGAAAGTCTGGGCCAAAGAAAAATTGAAATTGCTCGGGAATGCGGCTGGTTTGTACTTGTTTACCTTCTACAGCAATACTCACAACAGCTGGGGTCACCTTCTCAAGCATTGGTGCCAAGCTAGGTAACTGTTGGCCATCCACATTCAAAGGTAATGCGGCAGTGGCTTGAACTGGGGCAATAATCGAACCCAAACTCAGAGATAGAACGGTGAGCGCAAGCAGTGGTTTTTTCATCCAATAACTCCTCTTGAAACATGTCTGCCAAAAAGAAATATCCGAACGGTTAGTTCACTTTGTTAATAACTAATATAGGGTCTAGTTCGGACAATCAAAAGGGGAGGCAGTGCACACCCAAGTTAGAGCGAAGGTGAGGGGAAAAAGTTCAAAAAAGGGCCGATACAAATGTATCGGCCCTAGATAGAAGTAAGAGAGGATTATGATGCTTTTGCGGTTACCGCTTCGGGAGCATTAATGATTTCTTTCTCTTGATCCTTCAAAAGACCGGTGGCGCCATTAGCGTAGTCTTTTGGTTGTTCGTTAAACTCTGGTTGATCTTCTGCAATGGTTTCAGACGACATTGCCGTTTTCTTATCAAACGGGTTGTCTTGTTCTGGTAAGTTTGGCAAAAGCTCAGAAGAGGTCTTGGCCATATGTTGGTATAGCTTGGTGTAATCTTTACCTAGGGTGTCCAACATTTCTGCGGTTTGTGCAAAGTGATCGACGAGCTCTTGACGTTGTTGCTCTAATTCAAACTTGGCCGCTTCAAGTTCTTTCTGCACAGACTTTTGTTTCTTGTATTCAGGGGTGGTTAGTCTACTAATGACTACGCCTACGATTGTACCGACCAGCAAACCCACAATGGCATAAATCCAAGGCATAACTGCTCCTTATAGTTGTTTTAACAAGTCTTTTACTACTTAGTTACACGCGGTGCTCGTCCATGTTACTATGGCTTGAACAGCCGATAAAGAAAAATAGCAGTATGTCTTCGGGGACTGATAACTACTTCTCTCTATTCTCAAAGTTGACCCCGAGGTAACCCTTTTCTCTATACCTCTATACGACTTAATACGATGACACCACTACAACAATATCAAAAAGACATAGCAGAACACGGGTTTCAGCGTGATGAAGCTCAGTATCAAGCGGTCGTTGCATTAGACAAGCTTTACCATGCTATCGTTGAATTTCAGTCAGCGCCTGTTCCTCAGCTTTCCAAATGGCAAAAGCTAATGGGGAAAAAAATCGACAAGCCTGAACCACCAAAAGGTCTTTACTTTTGGGGTGGGGTAGGTCGCGGTAAAACCTACCTTATGGATGCATTTTTTGATGCTTTACCGACCCAAAGAAAAATGCGCGTCCACTTCCATCGATTTATGTATCGAGTACATGATGAGTTGAAGCTGTTAGGTGATGTCGAAAATCCGCTATCAAAAGTGGCGGATAAATTTAAAGAAGAAGCCGATGTGGTTTGCTTTGATGAATTTTTTGTTTCCGACATTACTGATGCGATGATCCTTGCAACGCTACTTCAAGAAATGTTCAAGCGGCAGATGATCCTAGTCGCGACTTCAAACATTGAGCCGCAGAACTTATATCGTAACGGTTTGCAAAGAGCGCGCTTTTTGCCCGCGATCGATATGATTTTGGCACGTTGTGAAGTGTTGAATGTCGATAGTGGCGTTGATTATCGCTTAAGAACGTTAGAACAGGCTGAAATATACCATTACCCGCTTGATGAGCAGGCTAGCATAAACCTTAACAAATATTATCAGCAGCTGACTGGAGAGCGTCAGTTTGTTGCTCATCAAATCGAAGTTAACCACCGTCAACTAGCGGTGATTGAAGCAAGCGACGGGGTGCTGCATGCGTCGTTTGCTCAGTTGTGTCAAACTGCTCGCAGTCAAAATGACTACATTGAATTGTCTCGTATTTACCACACGGTATTACTGGCAGATGTTCAACAAATGAACCGAAAAATAGATGATGCGGCGAGACGCTTTATCGCGCTGGTCGATGAGTTTTACGAGCGCAATGTTAAGTTGATTATTTCTGCTGAAGTGCCAATGGCCGACTTATATACTGACGGGCAGTTAGAGTTCGAATTTAAGCGCTGTTTGTCTCGGCTTACTGAGATGCAAAGTCATGAGTATCTCGCGCGTGAACATTTGGCCTAGATCCAATGGGTTCTTAAAAAAGTGAAGAAAAAATTAGTGATTTGGCGCAAAAAAAGGTGATTTTTTCTTCGCTCTTCTCTATAATCCTGCGACCCACCGTTACTGCAGACCTGATTATCGAAGTTATTTCGAAATTGAAGGTCGAGAGTACCAACGACTCGAAGGGGTGATGACTGGGCTCTTAGACAGTGTGGGAGCACTATTGGGTGTTCCTTTAAAGTTTAAAATTTAATTAACGGGTTATTGTTAGCATGAAAACTTTCGTTGCTAAACCAGAAACTGTAAAACGCGACTGGTACGTTGTAGACGCTGAAGGTAAAACTCTTGGCCGTCTAGCAAGTGAAATTGCATCTCGCCTACGTGGCAAACATAAAGCTGAATACACTCCTCACGTTGACACTGGTGATTACATCATCGTTATCAACGCTGAGAAAGTTGCTGTAACTGGTAACAAAGCTAAGAACAAAGTGTACTACCGTCACTCTGAATTCCCAGGTGGTCTAAAATCTATCACTTTTGAAAAGTTGATCGATCGTAAACCTGAGATGGCTCTTGAGCTTGCAGTTAAAGGCATGCTTCCACGTGGTCCTCTAGGCCGTGCTATGTACCGTAAGCTAAAAGTTTACGCGGGCGCTGAGCACAACCATGTTGCTCAACAACCACAAGTACTAGACATCTAATTGGGGATTTCGAAAATGGCAGAGAATCAATACTACGGCACTGGCCGTCGCAAAAGCTCAGCTGCACGTGTTTTCATTAAACCAGGCAGCGGTAACATTGTAGTAAACAAGCGTAACCTTGACGAATACTTCGGTCGTCCAACAGCACGTATGGTTGTACAACAACCTCTAGAGCTAGTTGAACTAACTGAAAAGCTAGACCTTTACGTAACAGTTAAAGGCGGCGGTATTTCTGGTCAAGCTGGTGCTATCCGTCACGGTATCACTCGCGCGCTTATGGAATACGATGAGTCTCTACGTCCTGCTCTACGCGCAGCTGGCTACGTTACTCGTGACGCTCGTTGCGTTGAACGTAAGAAAGTTGGTCTACGTAAAGCACGTCGTCGTCCACAGTTCTCTAAGCGTTAATTTCCTCTTATCGGGAATTATGCTTTTCAGAGTTACTCTGGAAACTGTGTACCAAAAGCTCGGCTCTATGCCGGGCTTTTTTGTATTTAAAGCAACGAACAGCCTTCACTTATCATCACACTCCGAGCAGGCCTTCTTATTCGTCCTCTTCGTCGAAAGGTTGCCAGTGCCGTTTTATATCTGTGCCTTATTTAATCGCGACTCACCACGCTTTCTCTTGCGATGCAGCATAGATGTATTCATCAGCAAGAATGTCTTTGTATCTTATTCTTCCTGTAACATGTTTTAAAATGACTTACGCTCCTTTTTGAGCATTCTGCGTGCTACAAAATTGAAAATATAAACACAGTAAGCTGAACGCGTAATACGAAATATTTCTCTGTGTAATTAACTGAAAACTACCAAGATAAAAGGTTTTATCTGCTTTCAGCGGGGCTTCTATGTGGTGCTTTCTTGTTACAAATCACATCAATTTTTTATAATTCTGCCGCTTTTGTGACGACGCGAGCGATTTGCCTCACAAATGTTACAAAAAGGTAGCTTTATCTTGTCAAAAAGTAGGGTTTTCTTTATCATTTCCCTCCAATAAATAGAACTAAATTCATTATTTGTTAGCCATGCTCTTATAAGCGGAATAATAACGATCCAAAGGGAGCAAATGGGAGAATGTTTGGATGAGCAACGCGCCTTTAAATAACGGTCGCAGGCGTTTTCTAACCGCTACAACGGCAGTTGTTGGTGGGTTAGGGGCAGTCGCCGTCGCCGTGCCTTTTATCAAATCATGGAATCCGAGTGCTAAAGCCAAAGCGGCGGGCGCACCGGTGGAAGTGGATATAAGTAAAATTGAACCAGGTCAGCTGGTTCGTGTTGAGTGGCAGGGAAAACCTGTATGGATTGTTCGCCGCACTCAAAGCGTTCTGGATAACTTAAAATCGATCGGTGATAAGCTTCGCGATCCACAATCTGAAATGGAGCAGCAGCCTGAGTACGCTCAGAATGAGTTTCGTTCGATTAAGGAAGAGTTTTTCGTCGCAGTTGGTTTCTGTACCCACTTAGGTTGTTCACCAACCTATCTACCTGACTCTTTCTCAGAGCAGGTGCAGGGCGTAAGATCTGGCTTCTTCTGTCCTTGTCATGGTTCTAAGTTCGACATGGCTGGTCGAGTGTTCCAAGGAGTACCTGCTCCGTTGAACCTTGTCGTTCCTAAGCACATGTATTTGAGCGATACCAAGCTCATTGTGGGTGTTGATGAGGGAGATGCATAATGCAAGCAATGTTAGATTGGGTTGAAAAGCGTATTCCTGCAATGAATGCTTATAAAAAGCATTTGTCTGAATACCCAATGCCTAAGAACTTCAACTTTTGGTACCTTTTCGGTTCTCTGGCGATGCTGGTTCTTGTTAACCAAATCCTAACGGGTATTTGGCTAACGATGAACTATGTTCCTTCAGGTGACGGTGCATTTGCGTCTATCGAATACATTATGCGTGATGTAGAGTACGGTTGGCTTCTGCGTTACATGCATTCCACTGGCGCGTCAGCGTTTTTCGTTGTTGTGTATCTTCACATGTTCCGTGGTTTGATCTACGGTTCATACCAAAAACCTCGTGAACTATTGTGGATCTTCGGTATGTTGATCTTCCTTGTTCTCATGGCTGAAGCGTTCATGGGTTACCTACTTCCATGGGGTCAGATGTCATACTGGGGTGCGCAGGTAATCATTTCCCTGTTTGGTGCTATTCCTGTTATCGGTGATGACCTAACGCTTTGGATTCGTGGTGACTACATCATCTCTGGTGCAACGCTAAACCGTTTCTTCGCACTACACGTTATTGCACTGCCTATCGTTTTGCTTCTTCTTGTTGTTCTGCACGTATTGGCGCTGCATGAAGTAGGCTCAAACAACCCGGATGGTATCGAAACTAAGCTGCCAAAAGGCTCAATGGGCGACGATTACAAAACGCAATTCAAGTTCCACGATTACTACACGAAGAAATATGACATCATTGATTCGATTCCTTTCCATCCGTACGGCACGGTTAAGGACTTGGTCGGTGTTGCTGGTTTCTTGTTCTTCTTCTGTTACGTGCTGTTCTTTAACCCAGAAATGGGTGGGTACTTCCTTGAGCCGCCTAACTTTGAAGCTGCAAACCCATTGAAGACACCAGAGCATATTGCTCCGGTATGGTACTTCACGCCGTTTTACGCAATCCTACGTGCGGTTCCAGACAAACTATTAGGTGTTATCCTAATGGGTGCGTCAATTGCAGTGCTGTTTGTTCTACCTTGGTTGGATCGTTGTAAAGTTCGTTCATACCGTTACCGTAGCAAACTTCATCTATTGAATATTGTACAGTTCACTATCGCCTTTATCGCTCTGGGTATTTTAGGTGCGTTACCTGCAACACCAACGTACACACTACTATCTCAGATCTTTAGCTTGTGTTACTTCATGTTCTTTGTGTTGCTGTTCTTCTACAGCAAAAATGAAGCAACCAAACCATTACCAGAGAGGGTGACATTCAAATGAAGAAGTGGATTGTAATTCTATTTGCTATGTTGCCATCACTAGCGATGGCAGCTGGGGCCAATGTTCCGCTGGATAAAGCGAATGTTGACCTTACGGATAAAGCTTCGCTACAAAACGGCGCGAAGTTGTTCATGAACTACTGTTTTGCTTGTCACTCTACGCAATACCAGCGTTACGAGCGTGTAGCAACAGACTTGGAAATTCCAACAGACTTAATGAAAGAAAACCTGATTTTCAATCCTGAAGCGAAAATCGGTGATCTAATGGTCAACGCTATGCCACCGAAACAAGCGGCAAACTGGTTTGGTGCTCCACCACCAGATCTTACGTTGGTTGCCCGAGTTCGTGGTGCTGATTGGTTATACACTTACTTACGCTCTTTCTATGTTGATCCATCTCGTCCATTCGGCGTGAACAACATCGTATTCCCGAGTGTTGGTATGCCGCATGTACTTGAAGAGCTACAGGGCATCCCGACGCCGATTTACGATACGAAAATCGTAGATGGCGAAGAAGTACAAGTTGTTGTTGGTACTGAAACCGATGGCACGGGTGAGCTGAGTGAAGGCGAATATGACAAAGCGGTTGGCGATCTCGTTAACTTCTTAGTTTATTCAGGTGACCCAGTGCAGCTTGAGCGTCATGCTTTAGGCTGGTGGGTAATGGGCTTCTTAGTGCTTCTAACCATCGTTGTTGTGATGCTCAAGAAAGAGTATTGGCGCGATGTGCATTAATTGTGCTAAAATACCGTGCTAATTCCCAATTTTAATTGATGTACAATGGAGGCTTAGCCTCCATTGTTTTTATTTGTAAGTGTACTGGAGGGCTCCATGGCTGTAGCTGCCAATAAACGTTCTGTGATGACTCTTTTCTCAAGTGCATCAGATTTGTATAGCCATCAGGTTCGCATTGTACTAGCTGAAAAAGGCGTAAGTGTTGAAGTTGAGCTTGTTGACGAAGCAAACCTTCCTGCTGAGCTTGTTGAGCTAAACCCATATAAATCAGTGCCAACTCTTGTTGACCGTGAGCTAGCTCTTTACGATTCAAAAATCATCATGGAGTACTTGGACGAGCGTTTCCCTCATCCACCTCTAATGCCGGTTTACCCTGTTGCTCGTGGCAACAGCCGCTTGATGATGTACCGTATCGAACGCAACTGGTATTCACTCGCTGAAAAAGTGATGAAAGGTAATGCGGAAGAATCAGAAAAAGCACGCACAAAGCTGCGTAATGATCTTCTGACGTTAGCGCCAATTTTTGCTGAATATGAGTACTTCATGAGCGAAGAATTCAGCTTGATCGATTGTTACCTAGCTCCACTATTGTGGCGTTTGCCTCAACTTGGTATCGATCTTGTTGGCCCTGGTTCAAAAGAAATCAAGGTATACATGAACCGCGTATTTGAACGTGATTCGTTCCTTGCTTCTTTGACTGAAGCTGAACGTGAAATGCGCCTAGTTCGCTAAGCGATTTAAAACACGTTATGGATATTGCAAAAATGACTGCTCGCCGCCCGTATATGCTTCGCGCATTTTACGACTGGTTAGTAGACAATGACTTGACTCCTCACTTGGTTGTGGATGCAACAATGCCAGGGGTGCGTGTCCCGGTTGAATTTATTCAAGATGGTCAAATTATTTTGAATATTGCGCCACGTGCAGTGGGTAATCTTGAGTTAGGTAATGATGCGATTACCTTCCATGCTCGCTTTAGCGGTCGTCCGCACTCAGTGATCGTGCCTGTGTATGCTGTTCAAGCTATTTATGCACGTGAGAATGGTGCTGGTACTATGTTTGAACCAGAAGAAGCGTACACTCACATCGAAGAAGAAGCGATGACCGAGGAAGAATCATCCCCATCGTTCACAACGGTTAGCGATGAGCCTTCTGAGTTAGTTTCTGATTCAGATGCCGAAGAGGACGATGCTCCTCGACCAAAAGGCAAACCAAGCTTAAGAGTGATTAAATAATAAAAAAGCAGCGTTACGCTGCTTTTTTCTTTTTAACTTGTTGAAGATGATTTCAAGCCAGACTTTGGAAATTACTCACTAATCGTAAAGACTTCGACGTTCTCTTCATTTTCTGTGCTTGCCTCACTTTCTATTGTTTGTACACCGTCACTCGGTAAGTCTACTTCAACAGGCTCCATTTCGCCGTATTGGAACCCTTTAATGACTTGTTTTACGCCTGAGATATTACGCGCGATTTCTGTCGCTCGATCGCCTTGCTCTGGCGTGACATAACCAAACAGAAAAACGTCGCCATCTTCGGTGATCACTTTAACCTTAACACCATTAAGCTCAGAATCAGTAAGCAAAGCTGACTTTACTTTGGTTGTGATCCAGCTGTCATTGCTAATCTGGGTAACAGTGAGTGGCTCTTTTTGTTTGATTTGATTGTGTATGACTTTTACACCACTAACTTCTCGAGCCCTTCGCTCTAAAGCAAGGATAAGGTCTTGTGTCGGAGCTTGTCCCATAAGGACTACAGTCCCATTATATGAACTGGCAACGACACGTACTTCACCTTTAAACGGTGCTTTATTGCCGATCGCCGCAACTTCGAATTCAATGTTATTGTCCTGCCAAATTTGTTTTGTCGTGCGTGTGTCCGTGACAATATTCGCTGTGGTTGCTGCACCTGCGATAAACAAACCTGCGCAACCACTTAAACTCAATGCTGTTAATAAGATAACAAGGCTACGTATCATAATTCTGACTCTCAGTCTTGGTTACTCTTCGTGAGCAGGGAAAAGCACCTGGTCAATAAGATCACAAAGGCAATGGAGTGTTACCATATGTACTTCGTGAATACGTGCAGTGCGGTGTGATGGAATACGAATTTCGACGTCGTTCTCACCGAGCAGTCCTGCCATCTCTCCGCCATCTTTTCCTGTTAGCGCGATAATCGTCATGTCTCGAGTTACGGCTGCTTCCATCGCTTTGATAATATTTTTACTGTTACCGCTAGTCGACATGGCAAGCAAAATGTCGCCTGGTTGACCAAACGCTCGTACCTGTTTTGAGAAGATTTCCTGGTAGTGGTAATCGTTGGCCACTGCGGTTAGGGTGGTATTATCGGCGGTTAAGGCCATTGCTGGTAGGCTAGGGCGCTCAGTTTCAAAACGGTTTAAAAGACAAGAAACAAATTGTTGAGCGTTTGAAGCACTGCCGCCATTACCACAACATAAAATTTTATTGCCATTAAGCAGGCTCGACACCATCGCTTGAGCTGCATGAGTAATGGCATCAGGCAGCGCCTCTGCTGCTGCGATTTGAATTTGAATACTTTCTGTAAAGCTGTCTTTAATGCTGTCTAGCATCGCTTATCCTTCAGAGATTGCGTTTTCTATCCAGTTGATATCTCGACCATTATCATGAATGGCGATGACATCAAATCGATAATCGATATTGTGTTTTAAGCGCTTTTGTTGGCTAAGCCAAACTTGTGCGGTTTTGACTAGCTTGCGCATTTTAGCGTGCGTCACCATTTCTGCTGCCGAGCCAAAGTGATTGTTCTTACGGTATTTGACTTCAACAAACACAATAGTTTCACCTTGTTGGAAGATTAAATCAATCTCACCGACCTTAGTCAGAAAATTTTGTTCAATAAAGTTTAAGCCCTGGCGTTGTAAATACTGCTTCGCCAGAGCTTCATATTGATTTCCGATTTGGCGCTTGCTAAAGAGCCCCACGCTCAGCCCAGCTTAGCTCACGCTGTACAACACAATTATTGTCGATACTTAAAATACCGGTTTGGCCGCCAACTGAGTAGCCCGGAACGACCTTCATTTGTGGCAGCTCCCCAATCAATTTATACGCATCCATACCCAGTGCTTTCAAACGTTTTTCCATGTTAGATTGCTCTGACCACAACTCGTTCATTTCAGCGGTCACGCTAGGGTCTGGGTCAATCAGCAATGGAATATCGCTGTAGATGATGCCTGTTAGATCTTCGTAAGTCGCGCCGCCACTGTTGCTACGCGAGCTAGAGAAAATTTGTGGCGCTTTGGCGTCTGGATTAATCGCTACCTCAATAAACGGCTTAATCAAAGTCAGTTCCGTGCTTCTAGCAACAATATAAACCGCATCGACATCACGACGGCTACGTGGCTGTGTTTCAAGCTTGATACGCATTAGTGATTGCATCTGAGCAATACGTTGTTTGCTTTCTTGCAGACCAAATACTTCATTGATGTCTTTTTGAAGTTGGCGCTTGTCACCAAAATAACTTGCTGCGACTTTATTAGAGCTGTACTTGCGCCACTCTTTGTTGAACGCTTCAGTTACACGTTCACCAAAGCTGCCCTTTGGTGCCAGAATCAGAGGGAAGTTATAGCCTTCGCTGAACAAGTGTTTCGCTGCTTGTGCGGCTTCTTGTTCTGGTGATAATGCCAAGTAGCAAATATTGCTATCTGGTTGCACATCTTCGGGAATATTTAGCGCAAGGGCTGGAATCGTAGGACCATTTTCTGAGCCATCCATGGTTGTGTGCAATAGCTCAACGTTTTCTTTTTCTAGGGGACCAACAACAAAGTCGATGTTTTCATTGATCAAACGTTGTTTAATTTGGTCGGCGTTATACGCATTAGTGTCTATTACCGTGAGGGTAGCGCTTGGATCACGGTTACGATCATTCATCATCGCAAACACAAAACCATCACGAATTAATTGCGCTTGTGGCGAGAATTTACCAGTAAGCGGCAGTAACAAAGCGGTGTTGTTTGGTTTAACGATGTCTAGAGAGAGAATGTTTTGAATCTCTTCTGGTGTGTAGATAGCGGCTGGGTGCGATGGGTTCTCGTTTAACCAGCGTTCTAGGGTATTTTTTAGTTGAGATAAGTTGCCCGACAACGTTTTCGCATAAATAGCGAGTTGTAGCCAACCATCCAAAACATCTTCATTTGGCTCTGTTTCTAATGAGGTCAGTTCGTACTCGGAATAGCTGCCAAAGTTCATCCAAATACGGCTAGAAATCTCTCTCTGCTCCGCGGACGATGCATATTGGCCAAATGCAACCAGTTGGCGGTTTGCCTCAAACGCTTGGTTAAGACCTTGATAAGCGTCGGCACGCATCAAGTAATAGTCTTTCCATTGCTCATTTGGTAACTTCCACCAAGGTTTAAAATTCAACAATTGCAGCAACTGAGAGTAATTACCCTGTTTTTGCTGTATGGTCGCACGCGCTAGTTGCCACTCTGCTTGCTGAACTTCGGTTAACTGTTGACGAGCCAGGCGCTTGATCAACATTTCTGCTTGATCAAACTGGTTTGCTTGAATCGCGGCTTTGGTTGCCATGATCAACCAGTCATTTTGTAAACTGCCTTCCGTGCTATCAGCTTGGATCATATAGTTCTGAACAGACTGAGTAGGCTCAAGTGTTACATCAACGCCATCAGGCTGTCTTGGACCTGAAGAACAGGCGGCGAGCGTAATTGCTAGTGCAACAGGAGTAAGTATGCGTGGTACACTGAGTCTCTTATGGTTAATCATTGCCGTGAGTTCTCTATAATTTTGTACAAAATTGTCTCTATATTAATCGTTGAAGTGATGGTAAACAAATGACAGATAAAAATAAGTTGCCGAATGAGGGGCCAACTCTCTATATCGTACCGACTCCAATCGGAAATTTAGCGGATATCACCCAACGTGCTATCGAAATTCTGTCGACTGTGGACATCATTGCCGCTGAGGATACTCGACATACGGGCAAATTACTGTCTCACTTCAATATTCAAACCAAAACTTTTGCTCTACATGACCACAATGAGCAGCAAAAAGCACAAGTTTTGGTAGAAAAGCTGCTTTCCGGTCAGTCTATCGCATTAGTTTCTGACGCTGGTACGCCACTTATCAGCGACCCAGGATACCATTTGGTGACAAAATGTCGTCAAGCGGGCGTTAGAGTTGTGCCTCTTCCAGGTGCCTGTGCGGTCATTACGGCGTTAAGTGCCTCTGGCTTGCCATCTGATCGCTTTAGCTTCGAAGGTTTTTTACCACCGAAAAGCAAAGGTCGTAAGGATAAATTCCTAGAGATTGCTTCGGTAGAGCGTACGTGTATTTTTTACGAGTCACCGCACCGTATTTTAGACTCTCTACAAGACATGTTAGACGTTCTTGGCCCAGATAGAGAAGTTGTGTTGGCAAGAGAGCTAACAAAAACCTTTGAAACCATTCAAGGCATGCCGTTAGGTGAGCTGATTAAATGGGTGAAAAGTGACGATAACCAACAGCGTGGTGAAATGGTATTGTTGGTACATGGCCATCGTGAAACAACAGACGACTCACTACCTGAAGATGCTTTACGCACGTTAGGGATTTTGACCAAAGAGCTGCCTTTGAAAAAAGCAGCTGCTTTGGTGGCAGAAATACATAACTTGAAGAAGAATGCGCTATATAAATGGGGCTTAGAAAACTTAGACTAAGTGCCGCTAGCGAGATAAATGGTCAATGAGGGCTGATGTTTAGGAATCGGCCTTTTTATTATCTATTTTTGGCGCGCTGACTAAAAAGTCATCACTTAGTGCATTCATTTCATCATATCTGTGATCTAACTAGACTCTGAAGTGAGAACTCTATACAATCCGCCCTCGGAGCTGACTGGGTAGTCGCTGCTTTGTTGATGTCCTTCGGGAGACTGACGTCGAAGTCCCTTTGGGAGACTGACGTTGACGTCCTTCGGGAGACTGACAAAGGGGAGGAAAGTCCGGGCTTCATAGAGCAAGGTGCCAGGTAACGCCTGGGGGGCGCAAGCCTACGACAAGTGCAGCAGAGAGAAGACCGCCGATGGCCCGTAAGGGTACAGGTAAGGGTGAAAGGGTGCGGTAAGAGCGCACCGGACGACTAGCAATAGTTCGTAGCAGGGTAAACTCCACCTGAAGCAAGACCAAATAGGCCTCCACATTGCGTTGCTCGCGTAAGGAGGCGGGTAGGTTGCTCGAGCCAGTGAGTGATTGCTGGCCTAGACGAATGGCTACCGCCGCGCAAGCGGAACAGAACCCGGCTTATGTGTCGGCTCCACCTATTCGAGACCCATCTCTACTTCGGTAGTGATGGGTTTTTTGCATTTAATTGACGCAAACTATGTCATTACCAATAAACTTGGCGTAAATCACGTCTAACTTTAGACTTGTGGTGGCGATGATGTAGGAAATCAGTACACTAAAGAATCGCTTCAAGATCATTCAACGAGAAAGCTATGACCGAAACCTTCCAACATATTTCCGTGTTATTAAATGAATCCATTGATGGCTTAGCTATCAAACCAGACGGCGTCTATATTGATGGAACATTTGGCCGTGGCGGTCACAGCCGGACAATTCTATCTAAACTCGGTGAAAATGGCCGACTGTACAGTATCGACCGTGACCCTCAAGCGATCGCTGAGGCAGGCAAAATCAATGACCCTCGCTTCACCATTATTCATGGTCCATTTTCTGGTATTGCTGAGTATGCTGAAGAGTATGGGCTAGTTGGAAAAGTGGATGGTGTTCTGCTGGATTTAGGCGTTTCTTCTCCTCAGTTAGACGACGCAGAGCGTGGCTTTAGCTTTATGAAAGACGGTCCGCTAGATATGCGTATGGACCCGACATCAGGTGTTCCAGTATCTCAATGGTTGATGGAAGCAGACCTCGATGATATCACTTGGGTCATTCGCGAGTTTGGGGAAGATAAACATGCGCGCCGTATTGCAAAAGCGATTGTTGCCTACCGTGAAGACGAAGAAAATGAGCCAATGGTTCGCACTGGTCAGCTGGCAAAATTGATTTCAGATGCCGCACCGAAAAGTTTTAAAGAGAAAAAACACCCTGCGACTCGTGCTTTCCAGGCTTTTCGTATTTACATCAACAGTGAGTTAGAAGAAATTGATACGGCACTTAAAGGCGCGGCGAGCATTCTGGCTCCAGAAGGCCGTTTATCTGTGATTAGCTTCCACTCTCTGGAAGACCGTATGGTCAAACGTTTTATCCGTAAAGAGAGCAAAGGGCCTGAAGTGCCACACGGTATTCCAATGACGGAAGAGCAAATTCGTGCTCTTGGTAGTGCGAATATGAAAGCGGTGAGCAAAGCGATTAAGCCAAGCAAACAAGAAATTGAAATGAACCCTCGCTCGCGCAGCTCTGTGTTAAGAATTGCGGAAAAGCTTTAATTATTATGACGAAATCCACTCCTAATCTTGCTAAGTTGATTGCAACAGATCTCCTCACTGTTGGTCGCTGGCCATTACTGTTGTTGCTATTGATCGTGGCATCGGCAATGGGAGTGGTATTTGCTACCCACCATGCGCGTCAAGCGATCACCGAGAAAGACCATACGTTGGTTGAACGAGAACGATTAGATAGCGAATGGCGTAACTTAATGTTGGAAGAAACTGCCCTCGCGGAACACAGTCGTGTTCAAGACCTTGCCAAAAAAGAACTTGAAATGAAACGACCTGATGGCGATAAAGAAGTGGTTGTCACGCTCAAATGATTAGAAAAAAATCCAACACGAAACAAGCCAATAAGCGTAAACCTGTAGCAAAAGAGAAAGCGGCTACGGGGGATAAGAAAACCGATAACAAAGCAGTGAAAGTGGCGGTCGAGGAATCTTTCTTGATTCGTTGGCGCTTCCATCTATTACTGTTTTTTGTTTTTTGTGCATTTGCCCTTTTGGTGGCACGCGTAGCCTACATCCAAATCATTGAGCCAGATAACCTGATTAAACAAGGTGACCTACGTTCGGTTCGTGTTAAATCCATTCCTTCTGCTCGCGGTATTATTTCGGATCGAAATGGTGAGCCGCTTGCTGTCAGTGTGCCGGTTGAGGCGGTTTGGGCAGATCCTGCCACTATATTTAAAGAAAACGCGCTAAGCCAGACCAAAAGTTGGCATGCATTAGCGGATGTTCTTGGTATTGACCGACAAGGGTTAATAGACAAAATTAAGCGCAATGAAAAACGTCGCTTTATCTACTTGCAGCGCCAGGTCAGTCCGGCCATGGCGAACTATATTCGTGAGCTAAAGCTGCCAGGTGTTGGCCTTAAGTCGGAATCTCGTCGTTATTATCCTGCAGGTGAGGTTAGTGCTCACTTAGTCGGTGTAACAGGCATTGACGGGCATGGCCTAGAAGGTGTGGAGCGTAGCTACGATGAGTGGCTCACTGGCGCGGCGGGTAAGAAAACTATTCGTAAAGATCGCTATGGTCGTGTTGTGGAAAACATTGCTTGGCAAGACAAGCAAGAAGGTAAATCACTTCAGTTAACCATCGATCAGCGCCTACAGGCGATTGCGTATCGTGCGATTAAGCAAGCCGTTGCGGACCACCGCGCCACTTCAGGTTCCGTTGTCATGTTGGATGTAAAAACGGGCGCCGTATTGGCCATGGTTAATGCTCCTTCTTACAACCCTAACAATCGTAGCGATTGGCAAAGCTATCAAATGCGTAACCGAGTGATCACGGACTCAATGGAGCCCGGTTCGACCATTAAGCCTTTCGTTATTTTAGCCGCCTTAGAAAATGGGATAGCCGATAAAGATACCATCGTAGATACCGGTAATGGTGTCCTACGTTTAGGTGGTAGTCGAGTCAGAGATGTCTCTCGCGTAGGTAAAGCGAGCTTGACCACGATCCTTAAAAAGTCGAGTAATATCGGTGTGACGAAGCTAGCAATGCAAATGCCGGTAGAGGCGCTTCTTGGGCTGTACAGTTCAGTGGGTTTTGGTGAGCTTTCTGGCCTAAACCTAGTTGGGGAAGTGACGGGTATTTTTCCTACACGAACTCGTTGGTCGCCAATTGAGCGCGCCACGATTGCGTTTGGTTATGGTCTATCAATTACACCAATCCAGCTAGCCCATGCTTATGCGACGCTTGGAAACCTTGGCAAATACGAGCCTATTCATATTATCGAAAGCAATGATCATGACATGTCACGCCAAGTGGTGAGTGCGAAGTATGCGCGTCAAGTATTAGACATGTTGGAAACCGTAACTCAAAAAGGGGGCTCGGCTCGCAGAGCGGCAGTTCCTGGTTATCGAGTAGGAGCGAAAACGGGTACATCACGTAAAGCTTCTGCCGGTGGGTACAGCGACGAGTACATCACCTACACGGCTGGGCTTGCTCCGGTTAGCGATCCGCGAATTGCTTTAGTAGTGATCGTAAACGAGCCTCAAGGCGATGACTACTATGGTGGTTCGGTAGCGTCTCCTGTCTTCTCTGAAATCATGAAAGGCGCGCTACAAATACTCAATGTTGCACCTGACGAAAACAAATTCCAACAGTAAGCCCTGTGGTTTACTGAGCAAACAAAATTAAGAAAACCTGAGCCAAAGCTCGGAGAACAAATATGACTAAAGCCATCAGTATGGACGTGCTGCTTTCCCCTTGGGTGGATTGCCCTAGCTTATCGTCCGTTCTTGTTTCTGAATTGGAGCTCGACAGCCGAAGAGTTCAACCTGGAACCACGTTTGTAGCAGTGATTGGCCATGTTGTGGATGGGCGTAAATTCATTGCCTCTGCAATTGAGCAAGGTGCAAATGCAGCCCTGGCGCAAGCCTGCGATGTCAAAACACATGGTACGGTGGAAATCATTGATGATGTTCCCGTCATTTACATTGATAGGTTGGACCAACGTTTATCCGCAATTGCTGGAAAGCTTTATGCTTACCCTGATATGGATTTGATTGGTGTCACCGGCACCAACGGCAAAACCACCATTACCCAGTTAATAGCGCAATGGCTAGAACTGCTTGACCATAAAGCGGCGGTAATGGGAACAACAGGAAATGGCTTCCTCAATAACTTGCAACAAGCTGCGAATACAACGGGGAATGCCGTTGAAATTCAGAAAACGCTTTCCTCTCTCGCAAATCAACAAGCCACATACACCGCGCTAGAAGTATCTTCCCATGGCCTGACGCAAGGTCGTGTCAAAGCATTATCATTTGCGGCGGGCGTGTTTACTAACTTAAGTCGTGACCATCTTGATTACCATGGCACGATGGAAGAGTATGCCAATGCAAAGCTTGGGTTGTTCACGCAACACCAATGTGAACGTGCCATTATCAATGTTGATGATGAAGTCGGTCATCAATGGGCGTCGCAGTTAAGTAATGCGGTCGCTGTTTCGCTCAAACCGAACACTGAATTTGAAAGCGCAATTTGGGCGACGGAAGTCAGTTACGCGGAGTCAGGGATTACTATTAAGTTCCATGGTAAGTTTGGCTCAGGTGAATTGCGCGCGCCATTGATTGGTGAGTTTAATGCAACCAACTTAATGCTCGCTTTTGCGACCTTATTAAGCTTAGGTAAAGAGAAACAAGCGTTACTCGAAACCGCAGGTCAACTGCAACCTGTACTCGGCCGAATGGAGTTATTCCAAACTGAGGATCGTGCCAAAGTCGTGGTCGATTATGCCCATACTCCTGATGCTTTAGAAAAAGCGCTGCAAGCTTTACGAGTTCATTGTGAAGGCCAGCTGTGGGCTATTTTTGGCTGCGGTGGTGATCGCGATGCAGGTAAGCGCCCGATGATGGCGGAAATTGCAGAGCGACTAGGTGATAGAGTGGTGTTGACTGACGATAACCCACGCAGCGAAGATCCGGTTCAGATTGTGAAAGATATGTTAGCTGGGCTGTCAAAACCTGCTGAAGCGATTGTTCAGCATGACCGCTTCAAAGCGCTGTCTTATGCCATTGAAAATGCTTCGCCAAACGACATTATCTTGTTAGCAGGGAAGGGCCATGAAGATTATCAGATTCGTAATGGCGAAACGATTCATTACTCCGACCGCGAGTCCGCAATGCAACTTTTAGGATTGACCTCATGATCAAAGTAACGTTATCTCAAATTGCAGACATCACTCGTGGCGAGCGATTCGGCGACGATCTACTTATCGACGCGGTTTCTACTGATACACGAGCGATTGAGCGTGGGGCTCTATTTGTGGCGTTAGTAGGGGAGCGCTTTGATGCGCACAACTTTTGCCAACAAGCGGTAGATGCAGGTGCCGGTGCTTTACTCGTGGAAAAACGCTTAGATGTGAATGTGCCGCAAATTGTGGTGTCGGATACCAAACTTGCATTGGGTGAGTTTGCTTCTTGGGTGCATCAAGCATGCCAAACTCCTACCGTTGCCATCACCGGAAGTTGCGGTAAAACGACCGTAAAAGAAATGGTTGCGAGTATCCTGCAATTGAAAGGCAAAGTGCTATTCACGGCGGGTAACTTCAATAATGATATTGGTGTTCCGTTGACATTATTACGCTCACAGCAGGATGATGATTATGCCGTGATTGAGCTTGGTGCTAACCATATAGGTGAAATTGCTTACACGACTCAGTTAGTAAAACCAGATATCGCGTTAGTGAACAATGTAGCAGCCGCTCACCTTGAAGGCTTTGGTTCTATCGATGGCGTGAAACAAGCCAAAGGTGAAATTTACCAAGGCCTTTCAGCTGGTGGTATTGCGATTGTTAACCTAGACAGCAATGGTGAAGCCAAGTGGGATGAAGTGTTAGCAGATAAGAAAGTCATTACTTTTTCACAAAGTAATACTGATGCAGACTTCTTCGCTTCTAACATCGTATTGAACGCCGCAGGTGAAGCAAGCTTTGACTTACATATCGCAGCAAGCTCACAAGAAATTGAACTGTCTCTGGGTATTATAGGTCAACACAACGTTGCGAATGCGATCGCTGCTTCTATTATTGCGTTACAAATGGGCGCCACATTAGAAGAGGTTCGCGCTGGCCTTAAACATTTGAACAAAGTGAAAGGTCGCGTCGAGGTTGAAGCGCTGAGCGAAAAGATAAAATTGATTGACGACAGCTACAACGCGAGCGTGCCAGCCATGAAAGCGGCAGTTGATTTATTGGCCGCTTTCCCAGGTCAACGCTGGCTGATTTTAGGTAATATGGCGGAATTGGGCGAGGAAAGTCTTGCACTTCATCGTCAAGTCGGGGAACATGCTGCCCCACAAAAATTTGAACATGTTCTCACATATGGTGCAGACGCCAAGGTGATCAGTGATCTTTGCCAAGGCATTCATTTTGAGACGCACCAAGAGATGATTGAATACATCAAGCAGCATCTAGACCAAGCCGTTCCTGAAAACCATACGATATTGGTGAAAGGAGCGAACGGTGCACGTATGTTTGAAGTCGCTGCTGCTTTGAAGGAGTATTATTAATGATTATTTGGCTTGCCGAGCTGCTACAGCCATACCTGTCTTTTTTCCGATTGTTTGAATACTTGTCTTTTCGAGCAATCCTAAGCGTATTAACCGCTCTAGGTCTGTCATTATGGATGGGACCAATCATGATCAAGCGTTTGCAAATGCTGCAAATTGGTCAGGTAGTGCGTAACGAAGGTCCTGAATCTCACTTTAGTAAGCGTGGTACCCCAACAATGGGCGGTATCATGATCTTAGCGGCCATCTCAATCACGATTTTGCTATGGACAGACTTATCCAACCCTTACGTATGGGCGGTGCTGACAGTCTTACTTGGCTACGGTGCGGTCGGATTTGTTGATGATTATCGTAAAGTGGTACGCAAAAATACCGATGGCTTGATCGCGCGTTGGAAGTACTTCTGGCAGTCGTTGATCGCGTTTGTCGTCGCTTTCGCATTGTATGCTTACGGTAAAGACACAGCAGCAACTCAGCTAGTGGTGCCATTCTTTAAAGACATCATGCCGCAGCTTGGTTTGATGTATATCATTCTGACTTACTTTGTCATTGTAGGTACAAGTAACGCGGTTAACCTGACTGATGGTCTAGACGGTTTGGCAATCATGCCAACGGTTCTTGTTGCAGCAGGCTTCGCGGTTATTGCATGGGCGACCGGTAACGTTAACTTCTCTGAATACCTTCATATACCATACTTACCACATGCTTCTGAGTTAGTTGTCGTATGTACAGCAATCGTAGGTGCAGGCCTTGGTTTCTTGTGGTTTAACACTTACCCAGCACAAGTGTTCATGGGCGATGTAGGTTCACTAGCGCTTGGCGGGGCATTGGGCACCATTGCTGTTCTAGTTCGTCAAGAGTTGGTGTTGGTGATCATGGGTGGCGTATTTGTGATGGAAACGCTATCAGTCATCCTACAGGTAGGTTCTTACAAATTACGTGGTCAGCGCATTTTCCGTATGGCACCAATTCACCACCACTACGAATTGAAAGGTTGGCCAGAACCTCGTGTAATCGTGCGCTTCTGGATTATTTCTATGGTTCTTGTTCTGATTGGTCTTGCGACATTGAAAGTGCGTTAATCGCACTTTCCAAGAATAAGATTTACAGTGTGATCAAATATGGAACGTTGGCAAAACATACATAGTGTTGTCGTCGTAGGGCTCGGTATTACCGGGCTCTCTGTCGTTAAACACCTAAGAAAAAATCAGCCACAACTTGTGGTCAAAGTCATTGATACTCGTGTAAACCCTCCAGGTGCAGAGCGCTTGCCGGAAAGTGTTCAACTGCATAGTGGTGGTTGGAATACGGACTGGCTTTCTGACGCGGATCTTATCGTGACCAACCCTGGTATTGCGCTAGCGACACCAGAGATCCAAGCCGTATTAGCAAAAGGTACGGCAGTAGTAGGTGATATCGAGTTATTCGCTTGGGCGGTGCAGAAACCGGTGATTGCGATTACGGGCTCAAACGGTAAGAGCACAGTAACCGACCTCACAGGTGTGATGGCTAAGGCTGCAGGTTTGGATGTTGGCGTTGGTGGTAACATCGGTGTGCCTGCTCTGGACTTGTTAGAACAAGACGCAGACCTATATGTACTCGAACTCTCGAGCTTCCAGTTAGAAACGACGTCAAGCTTAAAGCTCAAAGCCGCTGCGTTTCTGAATCTTTCTGAAGATCATATGGATCGTTATCAAGGCATGTCTGACTATCGACAAGCCAAGTTGCGTATTTTTAACCATGCTGCTCTTGCGGTCGTGAACCGTGATGATCAAGACACCTTCCCAGACGCAGAGATGCCATTGGTGACATTTGGCAGCGACAATCAGGACTTTGGTCTCGAGGTGGATGGCAACCGTACTTGGCTGCTCGATCACGGTCAACGAGTTGTCGCAAGTGATGAGATTAAGTTGGTTGGTAAGCACAACTTATCTAACGCTCTGGTTGCTTTAGCGCTATTAAAAGCTGCGGACGTAAACTATCACAAAGCATTGAATGCACTTAAAAATTACACGGGACTGACACACCGATGCCAGGTGGTTGCGGATAATCAAGGCGTCAAATGGGTGAATGACTCTAAAGCAACTAATATTGCCAGCACTATGGCTGCGCTATCTGGTTTGGAATCGATAGGCAAGCTCTACTTACTCGTTGGTGGTGTTGGCAAAGGTGCTGACTTCTCGCCATTAAAACCGATCTTCGCGACGCTTAACTTGCAACTGTGTTGCTTTGGCGCTGATGGCGATGAATTTATGCCACTGCATGAATCTGCAATACGTTTCGACACTATGGAAGATGTGATTCAACAAGTATCTTCGCAGTTAAAACCAGGTGATATGGTGATGCTGTCTCCTGCATGTGCTAGCTTTGATCAATTCGACAACTTTATGGCAAGAGGTGATGCTTTCGCTGCTCTTGCTCAGAAATATGCATAATTAAAGGTTACACACTTCGTGGGTTTAGGTAACGTTAAACGCAGTATTGGCAATTGGCTCAAGCATCCAGCCCCAGAGGCGATGTTTGATCGCCAGTTAGTGTGGATTGCACTGGGTTTGATGTTGACTGGTTTGGTCATGGTAACCTCTGCATCATTTCCAATCAGCTCTCGATTAACGGAACAGCCGTTCCACTTTATGTTTCGTCATGCGACGTTTCTCGTGCTGGCGTTAGGGACCTCCGCTGTTATTTTGCAAGTGCCTTTGCAAGAGTGGTTTAAGAAGAGCCATTACTTACTTTGGGCTTCTTTCGCACTGTTGAGCATCGTGCTCTTGGCGGGTAAGTCGGTTAATGGTGCGTCTCGTTGGATTCCCCTTGGGCTGTTTAACCTTCAGCCAGCGGAAGTCGCGAAGCTATCGCTGTTTATCTTCATGTCTGGTTACTTAGTTCGAAAGCAAGACGAAGTACGACAAACGTTCTTTGGTGGCTTTATGAAGCCAATCATGGTGTTTGCCTTCTTCGCAGTATTACTACTTGGTCAGCCAGACTTGGGGACGGTCGTCGTGATGCTGGTCACGCTGTTTGGCATGCTTTTTATCGCAGGTGCAAAACTAACCCAGTTTCTCGCCTTGATGGTGGCAGGTATCGGCGCTGTGGTAGGTTTGATTCTCGTCGAGCCATACCGTATGCGACGAGTAACCTCCTTCCTTGACCCGTGGGAAGATCCATTTGGCAGTGGCTATCAGTTGACTCAGTCTTTGATGGCGTTTGGTCGTGGTGAATGGCTCGGACAAGGTCTCGGTAATTCAATTCAAAAACTGGAATATCTACCGGAAGCGCATACCGACTTTGTGTTTGCCGTACTTGCTGAAGAGCTTGGTTTCGTAGGCGTAGTGCTGGTCTTAATGCTGATTTTTAGCTTGGTGCTAAAAGCGGTTTACATCGGCAAGCGTGCATTTGAAGAAGGCGAAATGTTCGGAGGTTATCTGGCTTTCGGAATTGGTATTTGGTTTGCGTTTCAAACCTTGGTTAATGTTGGAGCTGCCGCCGGTATTGTTCCAACTAAAGGTTTAACACTTCCACTCATCAGTTATGGTGGTTCTAGTCTAATAATTATGTCCGTCGCAGTGTCCATACTACTGCGTATCGATTACGAATGCCGCTTGAAACGCGAGCAACAACAATCAGAACAACAAGCTAATGAAACAAAATAAACGTTTGATGGTGATGGCTGGTGGTACTGGCGGTCACGTATTCCCAGGTTTGGCGGTAGCAAAACAGCTTCAAGAACAAGGTTGGGAGATCCGTTGGTTAGGTACGGCGGATCGAATGGAAGCGGATTTGGTGCCAAAACATGGCATTGAAATCGACTTTATCAAAGTGAAAGGGTTACGAGGTCAAGGCGTTAAACGTCTTCTTGCAGCACCATTTCAAATTATCAATGCCATTATGCAGGCTCGTGCTCACATGAAACGCTGGCAGCCAGACGCAGTGCTTGGTATGGGCGGTTATGTTAGCGGCCCGGGTGGTATTGCTGCTTGGATGAGTGGTATTCCTGTTGTTCTGCATGAACAAAATGCAGTAGCAGGTTTAACGAACCAATGGTTATCGAAAATCGCTAAGAAGGTTTTTCAGGCTTTCCCAGGCGCTTTTCCAAATGCCGAAGTGGTTGGGAACCCAGTTCGTGAAGACGTGACTCAATTAGCAGCGCCAACTGAGCGCATGCAAGAGCGCCAAGGTCCAATTCGCATTTTGGTGATGGGTGGCAGCCAAGGCGCACGTATTCTTAACCAAACTCTGCCAGAAGTGATGTCGAAATTGGGCGAAGATTACTGTATTCGTCATCAAGCGGGTAAAGGTGCCGCCGAAGAAGTGAATGCAGCATACCAAGCTAATGGTGTGGTAAATGCAGAAGTAATGGAATTCATTGATGACGTTGCAGAAGCTTACGCATGGGCTGACCTTTTAGTTTGTCGCTCTGGAGCGTTAACCGTATCTGAAGTCTCGGCGGCAGGTGTAGGCGCTATTTTTGTTCCATTCATGCACAAAGACCGCCAGCAAGCACTTAATGCAGACCACTTGGTGGATTGCGGCGCGGCGAAAATGATTGAACAACCAGATTTAACCGTTGAGTCTCTGACTCTGCAGATCCAACAATTGGATCGCCAAGCTTTACTTACAATGGCTGAGCAAGCGCGTGGCGCTGCAAAATTGAATGCTGACCGAGTTGTCGCACAAGCCATTGTCGCTTTGACCGAAAAGCGTTAACCGAATTATTGAGAATAGAATTGATGACAATCCAACATACACAAGACTTAGCTCAGATTCGCGCAATGGTGCCAGAGATGCGCCGCGTGAAATCCATCCACTTCATCGGTATTGGTGGTGCGGGCATGAGCGGCATTGCAGAAGTGCTGTTGAACGAAGGCTACCAAATCACAGGTTCTGATCTATCAGAGAACGCTGTGACAGAGCGTTTGGTATCAAAAGGTGCGACGGTATTTATTGGTCATCAAGCCAGTAATGTAGAAAAAGCCAGTGTGGTTGTTGTGTCAACGGCGATCAACGAAGAAAACCCAGAAGTGATGGCGGCACGTGAATTACGCATCCCTATTGTACGCCGCGCAGAGATGTTGGCTGAATTGATGCGATTCCGTCACGGTATTGCCGTTGCGGGTACACACGGTAAAACCACGACGACCGCTCTTGTTACTCAAATCTATTCTGAAGCCGGTCTTGATCCAACGTTTGTGAATGGCGGTTTGGTGAAAAGCGCAGGTACAAATGCGCGTCTAGGCTCGAGTCGTATTCTAATTGCAGAGGCAGATGAAAGTGACGCGTCATTCCTGCACTTGCAACCAATGGTGAGCATTGTTACCAATATCGAAGCCGATCATATGGATACCTATGGTGGTGACTTTGAAACCTTAAAGCAAACCTTCATCGATTTCCTTCATAATCTACCGTTTTACGGCCAAGCAATTGTTTGCATTGACGATCCTGTGGTTCGAGAGTTAATCCCACGTATTAGTCGTCAAGTGATAACTTACGGTTTTTCTGAAGATGCCGACGTACGTATTGAAGATTATCGTCAAGAGGGGCAGCAAGGCAAATTTACGGTAGTACGTAAAGGGCGAGCTAACTTAGATATCACGCTGAATATTCCAGGTCGTCACAATGCATTGAATGCGTCTGCTGCGATTGCGGTTGCTACTGAAGATGACATTGAAGACGATGCGATCCTAAAGGCAATGGCTGGTACGCAAGGTACGGGAAGACGTTTTGATCACCTTGGCGAGTTTGATACTGGCAACGGCCATGCAATGCTTGTTGATGATTACGGCCATCATCCAACAGAAGTGGATGTAACCATTAATGCAGCACGCAGTGGTTGGCAAGACAAGCGTTTGGTGATGATTTTCCAACCGCACCGTTATAGCCGTACTCGTGATTTATACGATGATTTCGCGAATGTGCTTGAACAGGTGGATGTATTGATCATGCTGGATGTTTACGCAGCGGGTGAAAAGCCGATTGCAGGTGCTGATGGGCGCGCTTTATGTCGCACAATTCGCAGCCGAGGCAAGGTAGACCCGATTTTTGTTCCAGAAATCGAGCAATTACCTTCAGTTTTAGCTAACGTTATACAAGACGGCGACCTAATCTTAACGCAAGGTGCGGGTGATATTGGTAAAGTGGCGAAACAGCTGGCAGGTCTTAAATTGAATATAAACAAGATGCTTGGCTGACACATATTGTTGATGCGAAGGACAGATAAAGACTCAGATCTCGATTTTGCGTCAATATCATTGTGATTTATTGCTATCAGTGTTTGATAGTTTACAAGAGCTCAGTATAATCCCAAGGTTAAAGTCAAGACTTTTACCTCTGCGCAATTATATGGGTAAAAAGTACACGACAAAAGTCAGGAAACGAAGACGTTGTTGAATATTGCACTGAATGACGAGCGACCAAACACGGGCAACAACCGTGGTCGCCAAGAAAAAATCTTGGGTGCGTTATTTTTCGTTGTGGTTGTGACTTTAATTAGTTCTGTTTTGTACGCGGCGATCAGTTGGATGTGGGATGACCAAAGGTTACCTCTCTCCAAAATAGTACTTCAGGGGAAACTGGAGTATGTCCAAGCTGACGATGTGCAGGCTGCATTTAGTCGAATTGATCACATCGGTACATTTATGTCTCAGGATATTGATGTATTACAGCAAAGTGTCGAAGCTCTGCCATGGGTAGCGCATGCCGCAATCCGAAAGCAGTGGCCGGATACAGTAAAAGTTTTTTTGACGGAGCATCAACCAGAAGCCATTTGGAATGGCAACGAACTGTTAGATAAAAACGGGTTCGTTTTTGATGGAGATGTTGCTCTGTTGCAAGAAGAAAAAGTGAAGCTGTACGGACCCAAAGATAGCGGACCGGAAGTCTTACAGACTTACCGTGATTTGAGTCCTAAGTTTCAGCAATTGGGTTTAGCGATATCGTCTCTGGTATTAAACGAGCGACGAGCTTGGCAAATCATCCTTGATAACGGTATTCGATTAGAGCTCGGTAAAGAGTCTCTTCTTGAGCGTATAGAGCGCTTTTTTAAGCTCTATAACAAGCTTGGCAGTGACACGCAAAGAATCAGTTATATCGATCTTAGGTACGATACAGGAGCCGCAGTTGGTTGGTTTCCTGAACAAGAGTTAGAAGAGAGTACAGATGACTAAGGCCGCTGATGACAACATTATTGTTGGTCTTGATATAGGCACTGCAACCGTATCGGCTCTAGTGGGTGAGGTTTTACCAGACGGTCAAATTAATATTATTGGCGCAGGTAGTAGCCCCTCACGTGGCATGGATAAAGGTGGCGTGAATGATTTGGAGTCGGTTGTAAAATCAGTACAACGTGCAATTGATCAAGCTGAATTAATGGCAGAGTGCCAGATCAGCCGAGTCTTCATTTCGTTGTCTGGTAAGCATATCGCAAGCCGAATTGAAAAAGGTATGGGCACGATTTCTGATGAAGAGGTGTCTCAAGAAGACATGGATCGCGCTATCCATACCGCAAAATCGATTAAAATCGGTGATGAACAGCGAATTCTTCATGTGATCCCGCAAGAGTTCACCATTGATTACCAAGAAGGAATCAAAAATCCGCTTGGTTTATCTGGGGTAAGAATGGAAGTGAGTGTCCACCTTATCTCATGCCATAATGACATGGCACGCAACATTATTAAGGCGGTAGAACGCTGCGGCCTTAAAGTAGAACAACTCGTATTTTCTGGGCTTGCTGCTAGTAATGCAGTAATCACCGAGGATGAAAGAGAGCTTGGAGTTTGTGTGGTTGATATTGGCGCCGGCACGATGGATGTGGCCATCTGGACTGGCGGTGCGTTACGTCACACAGAAGTATTTTCGTACGCAGGAAATGCTGTAACCAGTGATATTGCTTTTGCTTTTGGCACGCCAGTGAGCGATGCTGAAGAAATAAAAGTCAAATATGGCTGTGCTTTGAGTGAACTGGTCAGTAAGGATGACACGGTTAATGTACCAAGCGTAGGTGGACGACCATCACGTAGCCTGCAACGTCAAACGTTGTCAGAAGTGATTGAGCCACGCTACTCTGAGCTTATGGGACTGGTTAACCAAACTATCGACTCTGTACAAGCAAAATTGCGCGAAGAGGGTATCAAGCACCATCTGGCTGCGGGAGTTGTACTCACCGGCGGTGCTGCGCAAATGGACGGAGTGGTAGAATGTGCGGAACGCGTATTCCGCAATCAAGTAAGGGTCGGCAAACCGCTCGAAGTCAGCGGATTAACTGACTATGTAAAAGAGCCGTACCATTCTACGGCAGTTGGATTACTTCATTACGCAAGAGACATGCAGTCTAGCGACGATAGCGATTATAATGAACCTAAACGCTCATCTGTAACTGGCTTTTTCGATAAATTGCGTAACTGGATACAAAAAGAGTTTTAACCTGAGTTGCAGGATAAACGGAGACAACACATGTTTGAACCGATGATGGAAATGTCTGACGATGCAGTAATCAAGGTCGTTGGGGTTGGTGGCGGCGGTGGTAACGCCGTTGAACACATGGTGCGTGAATCCATCGAAGGTGTGGAATTCATCAGCGTCAACACTGATGCGCAAGCACTTCGTAAGACAAGCGTTGGCAATGTTATTCAGATCGGTGGTGATATCACTAAAGGTCTGGGTGCAGGTGCTAATCCACAGGTTGGCCGTGACGCAGCTCTCGAAGACAGAGATCGAATTAAAGATTCCCTGACTGGCGCCGATATGGTGTTTATCGCAGCTGGTATGGGTGGCGGTACCGGTACTGGTGCAGCGCCTGTTATTGCTGAAGTGGCTAAAGAGCTTGGCATTCTAACAGTAGCGGTAGTAACTAAACCGTTTAGTTTTGAAGGTAAAAAGCGTTTGGCATTTGCTGAGCAAGGTATCGATGAGCTGTCTAAGCATGTTGACTCTTTGATCACGATTCCAAACGAAAAGCTACTTAAAGTACTTGGTCGTGGTGTAACACTACTAGAAGCTTTTGCAAGCGCTAACGATGTTCTTAAGAATGCCGTTCAAGGTATTGCTGAGCTAATTACTCGCCCTGGCATGATCAACGTCGACTTTGCGGACGTAAGAACTGTAATGTCTGAAATGGGTCACGCAATGATGGGTAGCGGCATCGCCAAAGGTGAAGACCGTGCTGAAGAAGCGGCTGAAATGGCAATTTCTAGCCCACTTCTGGAAGACATCGATCTAGCGGGCGCTCGTGGTGTTCTTGTCAATATTACTGCTGGTCTGGATATGCGTCTTGACGAGTTTGAGACGGTTGGTAATACAGTGAAGGCATTCGCTTCTGACAATGCGACTGTTGTTATCGGTACTTCTCTAGACCCTGATATGACTGACGAAATCCGCGTAACAGTTGTAGCGACAGGTATTGGTAATGAGAAAAAGCCAGATATCACGCTAGTTGCGGGTGGTAAAGCTAAAGTGGCACCGACGCCGCAAGCTCAACCACAGCAACAAGCAGCGGCAACGCAAGCTGAAGAAAAACCGGCACAGACCTTGCAAAATAATCAAGTGCAAGAGAAGCCACAGGTAACTCCTCAGCCGACAAACACTGCTCCTTCTTCTCCAGCTTCGTCGAGCCAAAGTTCTGCGGCTCCAAAGCAAGAAAAGGAAAGTGGTTATTTAGATATACCGGCATTTTTGCGTCGTCAGGCTGATTAATCTTTAACCCATAAATTTGACATGGCTCAAAATTATGGTAGCATTCACGGTCGACGTTACAGACGGCCGTGTTTTGTAGCAAATTTTTGAGAGGCAAGCAGATGATCAGACAACGTACTCTGAAAGAAATAGTGAAAACAACTGGTGTGGGTCTCCACTCTGGTCGTAAAGTCACACTTACTCTGCGCCCGGCTGCTGCAAATACAGGTATCATTTACCGTCGTACAGATGTAAATCCACCTGTAGATTTTCCAGCTGATCCAGCTTCGGTTCGTGACACCATGCTTTGTACTGCATTGGTAAACGATGAAGGTGTGCGTATTTCAACTGTTGAGCACTTGAATGCGGCACTTGCTGGTATGGGCATCGATAACATTGTTGTCGAAGTAGACGCACCTGAAATTCCGATCATGGATGGTAGTGCAAGCCCATTTGTATACTTGCTACAACAAGCAGGTATCGAAACGCAAAATGCGCCAAAACGCTTCATCCGCATCAAAAAGCCAGTTCGTTTTGAAGATGGTGATAAATGGGCAGAATTTGTACCATTTAACGGCTTCCGTATGGACTTCGAAATTGAGTTTAATCACCCAGCGATTGAATCAGACGAGCAACGTTTGCTGTTTGATTTCTCGTCAAAAGGCTTTGTTCGTGAGATTTCTCGAGCACGTACGTTTGGCTTTATGCGTGATATCGAATATCTACAATCTCAAAACCTAGTTTTGGGTGGTAGTTTTGACAATGCTATCGTTTTGGATGATTACCGTATTCTTAATGAAGAAGGTCTACGCTTTGAAAATGAGTTTGTGACTCACAAAGTGTTGGATGCGATTGGTGACCTTTACATGTGTGGCCACCCAATCATTGGTGAATTCCGTGCCTTTAAATCTGGCCACGGTTTAAATAACCAACTGTTACGTGCTGTTCTTGCAGATCAGGAAGCGTGGGAGTGGACTACATTCGAAGAAGAAGTCGGCTCACCAGTAGCATTCGCAGAACCAAATATGGTGCTTGCGTAAATACTTGGCATTAGAATTAATAAAAAACCAGGCTTATGCCTGGTTTTTTGCTATTTGGCTTTAATCCTGGATTTATCAATAACATTCAAGCTTTCAGCATATTGAAATAACGTTCACTTACGATCTTCCTTTTCTGCCATATCGGCTAATCGTTTTAAACGCTCTTGAATTTTCGGTGGCGCCATGTCGGCAATCGTCATTAATGACTTTGCTGCAGATTCGGTTAGTGGTGGACGCTTAGGTCTGTCGTCTTGTTGAAAGCGGTTTCGATATAGTGAAGGATTGATCCTCACTTCAACGCTCATCAGCTTGGCAAAGCCTTGAGTACGAAGTTTATTTAGGATCATGAGGCGATCGTAATCGATCTTCATTTTGATCGCGGCACTAGAGACATCGATCAATAGATGGCCGTTACGAACATTCGCTACTCGGCAATGATCGGCCGTCCCCGTGGGTAAGACCTCTTGCAAAGCTTGGTTAAGCTGTAAGATTTCTCCAGCATGTTCTTGAATCTGCTTGAACTGTGACTCAGCAATAACATCTTCAGTCGAGGTTGGACGGTGATCACGCATAGGTAAAATCTAATTTTGTTGAGATATAGCTATTCTAGAGCAGCTTTCTATCAAGGTATAGTTTACATTAACGTCTTTAGCTTCAGTTTTACAATGTAGCAAGGTAAAAAGCAAAGTTTGCTCTGGATGGATTACACATATTGCGGTATGCAATATCGGCTAATCAGTCACCACTTTAAGTAAAAACTTCAGAGTGCTTCAAACAAATACGTCTATTTATGGTTGTATCGATTAAAAATCCTTACACTAAGCCACATTGTTTCAAAACTTAGCCTTGAAATATGGATGTTTGAACTCAATATCTTTGATAAATGATTTATCTCAGTATTCTTAGTTCCAAACTGGCAGAGACTGAAGGCATTATGAGTAGATCGGGAACGGTCTGAATAAAGAGAGATTCACGAAAAATGATAACTAAGCTACTGACAAAAGTGATTGGCAGTCGCAACGACCGAACACTGCGCCGCCTTAGAAAAATTGTAAAAGAAATTAATAACTATGAGCCAACATTCGAGGCTCTAAGTGATGAAGAGTTAAAAGCAAAGACGGTTGAATTCCGTGAGCGCCTAGAGAAGGGTGAAACTCTTGATAAACTACTTCCAGAAGCTTTTGCTACGGTTCGTGAAGCATCTAAGCGTGTCTACGGTATGCGCCACTTCGACGTCCAGCTTATCGGCGGTATGGTTCTAAATGCGGGTCAAATCGCTGAAATGCGTACGGGTGAAGGTAAAACGCTGACGGCAACGCTTCCAGCTTACTTAAATGCTCTTGCTGGTAAAGGCGTTCACATCGTAACAGTGAACGATTATCTAGCTAAACGTGATGCTGAGACGAACCGCCCTCTATTTGAATTTTTAGGTATGACCGTTGGTGTAAACGTGCCAAACATGCCTCCTCAAGAGAAAAAAGAAGCGTACCAAGCTGACATTCTATACGGAACCAACAATGAATTTGGTTTTGACTACCTTCGTGACAATATGGCCTTCCGTAGCGAAGACCGTGTACAGCGTGATCGCTTCTTTGCAGTTGTCGATGAGGTGGACTCAATCCTAATTGATGAAGCTCGTACTCCTTTGATCATTTCTGGTCCTGCTGAAGATAGCTCTGAGCTATACACCCGAATCAACCTTTTGATCCCGCATCTTAAAAAGCAAGACAAAGAAGACTCTGAAGAATATCGTGGTGATGGTCACTACACTGTTGATGAGAAATCAAAGCAAGTATACCTCACAGAAACGGGCCAAGAGTACGTTGAAGAACTGTTGGTGAAAAATGGTCTTATGGAAGAGGGTGACACACTTTACTCTCCGACTAACATCAGCATGTTACATCACGTGAATGCCGCTTTGCGTGCTCATGTGTTGTTTGAGCGCAACGTTGATTACATCGTTACTGACGAAGGTGAAGTAGTAATTGTTGATGAACATACTGGTCGTACAATGCCAGGTCGTCGTTGGTCTGAAGGTCTTCACCAAGCAGTAGAAGCGAAAGAAGGCGTTAAGATTCAAAACGAAAACCAAACTTTGGCTTCGATTACCTTCCAGAACTACTTCCGCTTATACGAAAAACTGTCTGGTATGACAGGTACTGCGGATACTGAAGCGTTTGAGTTCCAATCTATTTATGGCTTGGAAACGGTGGTTATCCCAACCAACAAACCAATGATTCGTAACGATATGCCGGATGTGGTGTACCGTACCGAAGCTGAGAAGTTTGCTGCAATCATTGAAGATATCAAAGAGCGCGTTGCGAAAGGTCAGCCAACATTGGTTGGTACCGTATCGATTGAAAAATCAGAACTACTCTCCAACGCCTTGAAGAAAGCGAAGATCAAACACAACGTATTGAATGCGAAATTCCATGAGAAGGAAGCGGAAATTGTTGCTGAAGCGGGTATGCCGGGTGCGGTAACTATCGCGACCAACATGGCCGGTCGTGGTACGGATATTGTGCTTGGCGGTAGTTGGCAATCAAAAGTGGAAGCTTTGGAGAACCCAACTCAAGAACAAATCGATGCGATTAAAGCAGAGTGGAAAGTGGTACATGATCAAGTACTAGATGCTGGTGGTCTACACATCATTGGTACTGAGCGCCACGAATCTCGCCGTATTGATAACCAGCTACGTGGTCGTTCTGGTCGTCAAGGAGATGCAGGTTCATCGCGCTTCTACCTATCTATGGAAGACTCTTTGTTACGTATTTTCACTTCTGATCGTATGGCGAGCCTTATTCAAAGTGGTATGGAAGAAGGTGAAGCTATTGAATCGAAAATGCTTTCTCGCTCAATTGAAAAAGCACAGCGCAAAGTGGAAGGCCGTAACTTTGATATCCGTAAGCAGCTACTAGAATACGATGATGTGGCGAACGATCAGCGTAAGGTTGTCTACGAGCTGCGCGACGAATTGATGAACGTTGAAGACATCAGCGGTATGATCGAGCAAAACCGTGAAGATGTGCTAACCGCGGTTATTGATGAGTACATCCCGCCACAATCACTAGAAGATATGTGGGACGTTGAAGGTCTGCAAGAGCGCTTGAAAGCAGACTTCGATCTTGATGCGCCAGTGAAGCAATGGCTTGAAGAAGACGATAAGCTTTACGAAGAGGCGCTACGCGAGAAGATCATCAATCTAGCCGTTGAAGTGTACAAAGAGAAAGAGGAAGTGGTGGGTGCGCAAGTGCTTCGTAACTTCGAGAAATCGGTTATGCTTCAAACTCTGGATACGCTTTGGAAAGAGCACTTGGCAGCAATGGATCACTTGCGTCAGGGTATTCACTTACGCGGCTATGCGCAGAAGAACCCGAAACAGGAATACAAGCGTGAATCGTTTGAACTGTTTGAAGGTCTACTAGAAGCGCTGAAAACTGATGTGATTACTGTTCTATCTCGCGTTCGAGTTCAGCAACAAGAAGAAGTTGAACGTATGGAAGAGCAACGTCGTGCGCAAGCTGAAGAGGCCGCTCGTCGTGCTCAAGCGCAACACGCAGCAGCACAAAACCCTCTTTCTGAAGGTGAAGAATCTGAAGAAGGTTCAAGTCAGCCAATGGTACGTGATGAACGTAAAGTAGGTCGCAATGAGCCTTGCCCTTGTGGTAGTGGTAAGAAGTATAAACAGTGCCACGGCAAAATCGACTAACGTATTAGTCAGATAATTTTTTAAAGAGTCGCCTAGGCGGCTCTTTTTTTAAGCAAATTCTGTGGCTGTCGAATTTCATAAGTTTTGATAGCATCGGATAGTTTTAGAGATGCAAAGACCGTTGAAGTGTAACGGCTTGAGAGTTAGGAACCCCTATGAAAAGAATTCACATAGTCGCGGCTATTATTTTTAACCAAGACAAATCAAAAATTTTTATTACAAAGCGTCCAGACGACAAGCATAAAGGCGGGTTTTGGGAGTTTCCCGGCGGGAAAGTCGAGTCAGGAGAAAGTATTGAACATGCTCTAGCAAGAGAACTTGAAGAAGAGGTAGGAATTGAAGTTACTGAGCAAGCCCTTTTCGAGCATTTGGAATATGACTATCCAGACAAATCACTTAAGTTTGATTTTATTACGGTATCTAAGTTCAGTAATGAGCCTTACGGCCGAGAAGGTCAAGAAGGTCGCTGGGTTGAGATAAGAGAATTGGGTAACTATGCCTTTCCTGAAGCGAACGTGCCTATCTTGGAGCGTGTCGTAAAAGAGTTCGCTTAAGCCTGATGAACTTGCTTGTGGTAACCACGGTATGTTGTTAGTTTAAACAGATTAAGCGAAACGAGAGAACGAGAGCAAACCTCGTTATCCAGAGAAGGAGAGAAAGCGCAATGGTTCGTATTGCAATCGCAGGAGCAGCAGGCCGAATGGGCCGTAATTTGGTTAAAGCTTCACACCTTAACCCAGAGGCGACAGTGAGCGCGGGATCAGAACGACCTGAGTCCTCACTTGTCGGTGTCGATATCGGTGAACTTTGTGGTGAAGGCAAATTCGATGTGTTCTTAACGGATGATCTTGCTAAAGACGTCGATAATTTTGATGTAATCATCGATTTTACTGCCCCAGTAAGTACGTTGGCGAATCTTGAACTGTGTAAGAAGCATGGAAAGAGTATTGTGATTGGGACGACTGGTTTCAGTGATGCAGAGCGTGAACTGATTGACGAAGCCGCTAAGCAAGTGCCTGTTGTCATGGCTCCTAACTACTCTGTTGGTGTGAACCTAGTATTTAAGCTTCTTGAGAAAGCAGCCAAAGTGATGGGCGACTACTGTGATGTTGAGATTGTCGAAGCACATCATCGTCATAAAGTTGATGCTCCTTCTGGTACCGCTATCGGGATGGGCGAAGCCATTGCTGGTGCGATGGGCAACAAGCTGAATGATGTAGCTGTCTATGCGCGAGAAGGTATCACAGGTGAACGTACTAAAGATGAGATCGGCTTTGCTACAATTCGCGCTGGCGATATCGTCGGTGAGCACACAGCCATGTTTGCTGATATCGGGGAACGAGTGGAGATAACGCACAAAGCGACCGATCGTATGACGTTTGCTAATGGCGCCGTCAAGGCCGCTGTTTGGTTGAGTGCCAAACCAGCGGGCTTTTATACCATGACAGATGTTTTGGGATTGAATGAACTCTAAATACATAATTATTCGCCGGCGGTAGCCGGCTTTTTTATATCTATAGAATTATTTGTAAATGAAATGATTCTAACAGAAAGTATTTTGGTGCTTACTTTTGTCGTTGTTTTGGTTGTTTTGTGGGTGTTTTGGGTTTTGATGTCTAAAAACTAATGTCTTTTTTGTTGAGTGAACGTTTGCGTGAAAAATTCATACTTTTTTGTGATCTCTAAAAAGTTCAAATTTGTAAAATTCATTAAACCTCTATGCCTCTCTATGTAATAGCATGTAAAAGTTATCTTTTTGGGCCTTACTGATTCAAAATGACCTTACTCGCTAGAAATTAATCATTTATTTTTGATTGTAGGTTGACAGGTTTCGAGTCCAACTTTAGAATACCGCCAATTTGTCTGAAATACCTATTTATGTAGATTTTATAGGTAAAGGAAGGCATGTTTGCAGTTTGATTTATTTTTTTTGCATTTTTATTCTGGAGGTTGTCTTGGGTAAATTAGCACTGTTGGTCCTAGAAGATGGGACAGTGTTCCGCGGAGTGTCCATAGGGGCAGATGGTCTTTCCGTTGGTGAAGTCGTTTTTAATACCTCGATGACGGGGTATCAAGAAATCCTCACTGATCCTTCCTATTCTCAGCAAATCGTCACTCTCACTTATCCTCACATTGGCAATACCGGAACCACTTCCGAAGATGAAGAATCCTCTTCCATTCATGCACAAGGCCTTGTGATTCGCGATCTTCCTCTAATCGCTTCTAACTTCCGTAACGAACAATCCCTCTCTGATTATCTTAAGTCTCAAAATATCGTTGGCATCGCTGATATCGATACTCGTAAGCTCACTCGTATCCTGCGTGAAAAAGGTGCTCAAAACGGCTGTATTGTTGCGGGCAACAACCTAGACGAAGCTTTGGCACTAGCGAAAGCAAAAGAATTCCCAGGCTTAAAAGGAATGGACCTTGCGAAAGAAGTTACAACAAAAGAAGCGTATCAATGGAAGCAAGGTTCGTGGACGCTTGAAGGTGGACTTCCAGAGGCGAAAGATGACAGCGAGCTGCCATACCACGTTGTCGCTTACGACTTTGGCGCAAAACGCAACATCTTACGAATGTTGGTTGACCGCGGCTGCCGCTTAACGGTTGTACCTGCAGAAACGTCAGCGGAAGAAGTTCTGGCACTAAATCCAGATGGCGTATTCTTATCGAACGGCCCTGGTGACCCAGAACCATGTACTTACGCGATTGAAGCAACCAAAGTGTTCCTAGAAAAAGGCTTGCCAATTTTTGGTATTTGTCTAGGTCACCAAATTCTGGCGCTAGCATCAGGTGCGCAAACGGTGAAAATGAAGTTTGGTCACCACGGTGCAAACCACCCAGTAAAAGATTTAGAGCGTAACGTTGTGATGATCACTTCGCAAAACCACGGCTTTGCGGCAGATGAAGCAACATTACCGGAAAACTTACGTGCTACTCACGTATCGCTATTTGATGGCTCTTTGCAAGGTATCCACCGCACAGACAAGCCAGCATTTAGCTTCCAAGGTCACCCAGAAGCGAGCCCAGGTCCACATGACGCGGCACCGCTATTTGACCACTTTATCGAACTAATCAAAAAACACAGCGCTTAATTCGGAGTAGTAGATAATGCCAAAACGTACTGACATTCAAAGTATTCTAATTCTTGGTGCTGGTCCGATTGTTATCGGTCAGGCATGTGAGTTTGACTACTCTGGCGCACAAGCGTGTAAAGCTCTTCGCGAAGAAGGCTACCGAGTTATCCTGGTTAACTCTAACCCAGCAACCATCATGACTGACCCAGAGATGGCAGATGCGACTTACATTGAGCCGATTCAGTGGGAAGTTGTACGCAAGATCATCGAGAAAGAACGTCCTGATGCAGTTCTGCCAACTATGGGTGGTCAGACAGCACTTAACTGTGCGTTAGATTTAGAGAAGCACGGCGTTCTCGCAGAGTTTGGCGTAGAGATGATTGGTGCAACGGCTGATGCAATCGACAAAGCGGAAGACCGTTCTCGTTTTGATAAAGCGATGAAGTCTATCGGCCTTGAGTGTCCTCGCGCAGATACAGCGAAGAGCATGGAAGAAGCTTACAAAGTTTTAGATATGGTTGGCTTCCCTTGTATCATTCGTCCATCGTTCACCATGGGTGGCACTGGTGGTGGTATCGCGTACAACAAAGAAGAGTTCGAAGAAATCTGTCGTTGCGGTCTGGACTTATCTCCGACCAACGAACTTCTTATCGATGAGTCACTAATCGGTTGGAAAGAGTACGAAATGGAAGTCGTTCGTGACAAAGCGGACAACTGTATCATCGTATGTTCAATCGAGAACTTTGACCCAATGGGTATCCATACGGGTGACTCAATCACGGTTGCTCCAGCACAAACACTGACTGACAAAGAATACCAGCTTATGCGTAATGCATCGCTAGCTGTTCTGCGTGAAATCGGTGTTGAAACAGGTGGTTCAAACGTACAGTTTGGTATCAACCCGAAAGATGGTCGTATGGTCATCATCGAGATGAACCCGCGTGTATCTCGCTCTTCTGCGCTAGCATCAAAAGCAACAGGCTTCCCAATTGCGAAAATTGCCGCGAAACTGGCTGTTGGCTTTACGCTAGACGAACTACAAAACGACATCACAGGTGGTGCAACACCTGCGTCATTTGAACCAACTATCGACTACGTCGTAACTAAGATCCCTCGCTTTAACTTCGAGAAATTTGCTGGTGCAAACGATCGTCTGACAACTCAGATGAAATCGGTTGGTGAGGTAATGGCGATTGGTCGTAACCAACAAGAATCTCTTCACAAAGCACTGCGTGGCCTAGAAGTTGGCGCAACTGGTTTTGATGAGATGGTCGATCTGGAAGCGCCAGATGCACTGACTAAGATTCGTCACGAACTTAAAGAAGCAGGTGCAGAGCGTATCTGGTACATCGCCGATGCATTCCGAGCGGGTATGTCAGTCGACGGTGTGTTCAACTTGACTCAAATCGACCGCTGGTTCCTGGTTCAAATCGAAGAAATTGTAAAACTCGAAGAACAAGTCAAGGCGGGCGGCTACGCAGGTTTGACCAAAGAAGTGCTTCGTCAGATGAAACGCAAAGGCTTCTCTGATGCTCGCTTGTCTAAATTGCTTGGTGTCGCTGAAAGTGAAATTCGCCGTGCTCGTGAGCAGTTTGATATTCATCCGGTTTACAAACGTGTGGATACATGTGCAGCAGAGTTTTCTTCTGACACGGCTTACATGTACTCATCTTACGATGAAGAATGTGAAGCAAAACCAACAGACAAAGATAAGATCATGGTTCTTGGTGGCGGTCCAAACCGTATCGGCCAAGGTATCGAATTCGATTACTGTTGTGTTCATGCATCACTTGCGCTGCGTGAAGACGGTTACGAAACCATTATGGTTAACTGTAACCCAGAAACGGTATCTACTGACTACGATACGTCTGATCGTCTGTACTTCGAGCCAGTAACTCTGGAAGATGTACTGTCTATCGCTCGCGTTGAAAAACCAAAAGGTGTGATTGTTCAGTACGGTGGTCAAACGCCACTTAAACTGGCTCGTGCTCTAGAAGCGGCTGGTGTGCCAATCATTGGTACTAGCCCAGATGCTATCGACCGTGCGGAAGACCGTGAACGCTTCCAAGCCGCTGTTGACCGTTTAGGTCTACTTCAGCCAGAAAACGCGACAGTAACAACGATGGAGCAAGCGGTTGAGAAATCGAAAGAAATTGGCTTCCCATTAGTTGTTCGTCCATCTTATGTACTCGGTGGTCGTGCGATGGAAATCGTATACGACGAGCAAGACCTGCGTCGCTACTTCAACGAAGCAGTAAGCGTATCGAACGAGTCTCCAGTTCTGCTAGACCGTTTCTTGGATGATGCAACCGAAGTTGATATTGATGCTATCTGTGACGGTGAACGCGTCGTTATCGGCGGTATCATGGAGCACATCGAACAAGCGGGTGTTCACTCTGGTGACTCTGCATGTTCACTGCCTGCATACACGCTAAGTCAGGAAATTCAAGACAAGATGCGTGAGCAAGTTGAGAAGTTAGCATTCGAACTCGGTGTGCGCGGTTTGATGAACACGCAGTTTGCTGTGAAAGATAACGACGTTTATCTAATTGAAGTGAACCCTCGTGCTGCTCGTACGGTACCATTCGTATCGAAAGCGACAGGCGCTCCTCTAGCGAAAATCGCTGCACGTGTAATGGCGGGTCAATCTCTAGAGTCACAAGGCTTTACTAAAGAGATTATCCCTCCTTACTACTCAGTGAAAGAAGTGGTTCTGCCGTTCAACAAATTCCCTGGTGTTGACCCTCTATTGGGCCCTGAAATGCGCTCAACAGGTGAAGTAATGGGTGTGGGTGCAACGTTCGCAGAAGCTTACGCGAAAGCAGAGCTAGGTTGTGGTGCGGTTTATCCTGAAGGTGGTCGTGCGCTACTGTCTGTACGTGAAGGTGATAAAGAGCGTGTTGTTGACCTAGCTTCTAAGTTAGTGAAACTGGGTTACCAGTTGGATGCGACACACGGTACAGCTGTAATTCTGGGCGAAGCGGGTATTAACCCACGTTTGGTAAACAAAGTACACGAAGGTCGTCCACACATTCTTGACCGCATCAAGAACAACGAATACACCTACATCGTAAACACGGCTGCTGGTCGTCAAGCGATTGAAGATTCGAAAGTTCTACGCCGTGGTGCACTGGCTGAAAAAGTGAACTACACAACGACACTGAATGCAGCGTTCGCTACATGTATGTCTCATACTGCAGACGCAAAAGCGTCAGTAACTTCGGTTCAAGAGTTACACGCTAAAGTGAAAGCGAGTCTAGACGCGTAACAGATAAAAATCAGTAAGCTCATTAATCAGGGCTTACATGACAACCTCATTGCCCGCTCATTTGAGCGGGCTTTTTTATATCGAGGTTTTTCTAAAATGAAGAGCATTAAAGTGTGCTAGGAACGATTGGTATGCTTCGCTTTTGAAGATCATTAAGCTAATGATGGCAAGCAATGTACCCAAAGATGAAGAAATAGTACTACCATTTGCTACAACAAAATTAATGCTGCAAGTGAGAATGATAAAAGAGATAGTAAGTAAGTTTATTTTTGCAGCAACACTTAATCCTTTGCTTATTGTCAGAATGTTTGGAATGCATACAACAACAACCGTAATAGCTCCCAATGTAAGGAGGTAAGTATCTAGAGCAATGTGTTGAGTGAAAGAAAACCAGTCATTCCAAATGCTTAAGCTAATAGCCAGACCAATAGTCAATGCCAAGTATAAACATATACTTAGTGAGATGTTTGCTATGCTAATTGATTTAGTATTCAACTTTCAATTCCTCATAGATTCCAATAGCAAGATTTCTTAACTCTCCCGAATAACCGCTTCCTACTATGCTAATTGAGCCTCCAATTGCATCTAGAAGCTGATGAGAAATGGATGCGGATATTGTTGCTTGTGAATACCTCTTAGGAATTTCTCCTGACAACATTAGCTGTTTACGAGCTTTATTCGAAATGCTCGGAAGGTTTTTACGGATGATTTCTTTAGTTAATCTTGTTCTTTCTTGTCTGTTTAAGCCTTTTAGAATCTCGGGAACGCCTTTCTTAGTGGTTTGCTTAAGAGATTGAACCATTTTTATCGTTTGATATCCACTAGCGCCCGCTCCAGCTAAGGAGATGTAATCTAAAGCTTTAGTTGTATTTTGATACCACTCATTACTGTCTATATCCGATAATTTGTCTGGTGATTTAGATACCATACGGGTTCTTGCTACTCCAATAGCACATTGAGCTGTGGCAGCAACAGTAGCGGCGTGTGAGATATAGGACATAGTTACGCCCACAGGACCACTTACTGGTATTGTTAGCCCCGAACCAACTACCCCAATCCAGCCAATCGCTGCACCAATACAGCTAATGCTCGCTGATAGAAGCTCTTGATTGAATCTTGATTTTGACTCTTCCTGTTTTATTTTTTTTGCAAATTCTTGAGATGATTGTAATTTTATCGGTTCCCGTAGAATGATAAAGGTAGGATTGATATGGCATGTGGATTTAAAGTCTCTTAAGCGTACAACGGTGAATTTGTTATCAATATAAATTACACCCGCACCGCTAGTCTCTGGTTTAGCGTCAATAACGCTGAATAGCTGATTAATATTCACTATCTGTTCGATTTTTAAGCGTAATTGCTGTTCTTTTATTGATGGTCGAGTCAGTAAGGCTTCCATTATTTTCGTTTTTTATCAGATTAAATATTTCCTATTAAGACAGCATTTTCTTTTTCTATCAAAATATTAAGAGGCTCTTGAGGTGAGGCTCTATATTTGGATGTAATTGATATTTTTAATGTATCATTCTCTAGATTTATTAACTGATGAAAATTAGGAATAGATTTGTGTCTTGACTTTCCATTGGTAGTTTTGTGAATAAGTGCTACCGTTTCTTCCTCTTTGATACCTCTTCAAAAAGGAAGTGTAGTGGAAATCACGGTTGAAATTTTGTTGGCCTTATTTTTGGTTGCGACTGCCGCAGGCTTTATTGATGCGATGGCTGGTGGGGGAGGGCTCATTACGCTCCCTGCGCTTTTGGCTGCGGGGTTGAGTCCGACTCAAGCTCTAGCGACCAATAAGTTACAAAGTTCGTTTGGCAGTTTCTCTGCTAGCTGGTATTTCGTGCGTAACGGTATTGTTAGCTTAAAGGAAATGCGTTTTGCGATACTCTGCACTTTTATAGGCGCTGCAATCGGTGCCGAGGCTGTGCAGTTTATTGATGCTAGCGTACTCACCAGTTTGATCCCTGTTCTTTTGATAGCCATTTCCCTCTATTTTTTACTCGCGCCAAGTACGCGAAAAATCGATGGAGAACCAAAGTTATCTGAAGCGATGTTTGCGCTATGCATTGGTGGCGGGATCGGTTTCTATGATGGCTTTTTTGGCCCTGGGACTGGATCTATTTTTACTGTTTGTTTTGTTGCACTAGGTCACTTTTCTTTGGTCGAAGCCACAGCTAGAACCAAAATCCTCAATTTCACGTCAAACATTGCGGCACTACTCTTTTTTATCTTAGCTGGGTTGCCAGTGTGGAAGCTTGGCTTAACTATGGCTGTTGGCGGTTTTCTTGGTGCTCAGTTAGGGGCGAAGGTCGTGGTAAGTAAAGGGCAAAAATGGATTCGTCCTCTAGTTATAGTGATGTCGATGCTTATGGCAACGAAACTTCTTTGGCAACAACATCAGCAATGGATTCTGTCAGTGCTTTAACTCGCTCGCTACGATATGTGCTGTGACGTAAGCAGATATGTATTGGTCGAACTAACTGATCTAGCTCTTCAAAGTCATAGCAGAACTTAGGTGTGATATTAAGTATCGTTAGGATAGATTTAGGGATTAAAGCGGGAGCCATACCTCCCAAAGCCAGTTGTGCTGCCGCAGTATACGAATCCATTTCCATCAAAGGTTCGATTCCGTGTTTGGATAAAATAGCTTGTTGATATGTGTTGGCAGGGTTAGTTAGGTCATTGGTCAAAATAGCTTTAGGTAGTTGTGAAAGTGAATGTCGACTGACAATTGAGAAAGGTTCATCGGCGAGGTGAAGGCTCATTAATCCATGGTGAGGCGGTAAATAACCAGCACAGAATCCCAGTGTCGCTTTACCTGATTTCACATTCTCAATAATGCGTGGCGTATGATTGGTCGATATTCGTATGTACTGATCATGGGCAAAGTGTTCTGCCATGATCATGCTGAGGTATCCCGCCACTAAGGTTTCAGAGCAGTCCATTTTGATTAAAGAAGTGTCTTCTATTTGTTGTTGATCGTAGATTTTTCCTCTTAACTCATTGAACGTGGGTTCTATTGTGTTTATGAGGGCAAGGCCATCGGAGGTCAGCTTTATGTGCCGACCATTTGGCTCTATTAATTTTTTTCCTAACTTCTTCTCTAGATTTGAAATACGTTTACTCACGGCAGATTGACTAATATAGAGTTGACTGCCCGTGCGGCTCATGGTTTTTTCTTTACTGAGGACAAGTAACGTTTCAATACCTTCAAGCAACATAATGATTAATGAAAGTTAGGAATGGTTGAGATAATTTAGCGAATTGCCCAAGAATTGGCGAATCAAATGAGCATAAATGAGAGGAGCCGACACTTGGTCGACTCCATGATGAGTGATGTTGTTGGTGTTTAACGGTTAATGGCGAAAGTTGGCAGGGATAGATGCCAACGAATCGCACCGAGACGTATAATGAGCGTTGAGATTACACCAGCGAGTAAAGCCGTTGAGTGGTCATAACCCATGTTTACCGCCATCGTATGGAAGATGCCGCCAATAATACATGCCGTAGCATAGACTTCACTTCTTAATACCATAGGAACTTCGCGAGCCAGCACGTCTCGTATAATGCCACCGCCACAGCCAGTAATAACCCCCATTATCACCGCGACCATCCCAGAAGCATTGTAGGCGAGTGCCTTTTCTACTCCTATTCCTACAAATACAGCGAGACCGATGGCATCACAAACGGGTAATACCCACCATGAGAGTCGCTTGGGTCTTCGAATAACAAGCATGGTTAGTAGACACGTAACAAATATCACCCATAAGTAAGTCGTATCTGTTATCCAAAATACGGGAGTGGCACCAAGCGCCATGTCTCGGATTGTTCCGCCACCTATAGCAGTCACACTGCCGAGCACGATAACGCCGAATGGATCCATTTTTAAACGGCCCGCCAGTAATACGCCAGAGATAGCGAAAACAGCGGTACCGAACAAATCGATCATATAAAGCAGCATGGAGTCCATGTTACTTAGTACCTTTAAATAGTGTGAGAAAAAATGGGCGGAAATTGTACGGTATTTGCCACGAAATCGTTAGCGTTTTTGACGAACGCTTTTAAAGTGCTCACACACTTCCTTGATCGCGTTCAATGTGCGTGGTGTGGGACGGTTAATCCAATCAGAGTTTAGGGACCAGATGTGTTTGTTTTTAAGAGCAAGAAGCTCATTACTCCACTCAGCCCACATACCATCGTTACTCATTGCGTGACGAGAAGTAAAAATAACCTCTGGCTGGCGAGTAATGACTTGCTCGATGCTAACTTGAGGATAAGGCGCGCTAGATGCGGCGAAAATGTTCTCACCACCGCAAAAAGTAAAGACTTCACTTGGCCAGTTCTTTCCGGCGACAGTGATGATAGGCTTTTCACTCAACTGATAAAAGTAACTAACTTTCTCGTTCGTGTTGTACTGTTCTTTTAGTGTACTCAGCTGCGTTCTAAAATCTTCAGCGGCCTTTTTTCCTACTTGTGGAGTTTCGCTGTATTGGCTGAGTTGCTCGATATTATTGGCGATATCTTCTAATGAACCTGTAGTGGAGTAATAGATAGGAATACCGAACTGTTTAATTTTCTCCAACTCTTTAGCGGGGTTTCCGGCTGGCCAAGCAATCACTAAGTCCGGCTGAAGAGCAATAATGCGCTCTAATTTAATTCCTTGATAATTTGAGACTCTTTCTAGCTGCTTTGCCTGTTCTGGATAATCGCTCATTTCGCTGACAGCAACAAGCTGCTCTCCTAGCCCTGCTGCAAAGGCAATTTCGGTGGCATGTGGAGCTAAACTTATAATGCGTTGAGCGGGTTGAGCGAAGGTCGCTGTCGAAACAAATAGCGTTAATGCGAAGCATAATTTATTCATCATAATCCTTGATAAATTATTCCTAAAAGCAAACTTTGGATTGCGACCCAAGCCAGGACGCGCCAAACGAGCAGCGTATGTATTTGTGAAAGGTGAATAGCCGATGGCGCAATGCGCCCACCGATTTTTGCGCGCTCTGCACGCACACCTTGATAGATAGCAGGGCCGCATAAAGACAGTTGTAGTTTGTGTCCGATAGTACATAACACCCAACTAGGTCCTGGTAAGGGCCAAGACTTCGCTTGCTGTTGTATTCCAGAGAGCACATTACTTGTATTCTTTCCGGCAGCTAAAAGTATGGCAAAGAGACGAAGTGGAATAATATCCAGAGTAGCAACCAATTGAATCACAGGTTTACCAAAGGGCAAATATTGGCGTCGGCTAGGGGACCACACTCGCGCTAATTCTGTTGTGAGTCGATACATTAACGCACCAATACCACCTGTTAGTGCGTACCAAAATAGCACACCGATCACGTTGCGGCTGTATGCCATAATCAGGGTTTCTGAGCCAGCTTTACCTATGCCAACGATCGAGAGGCTACCAGTATCGCGATTAAGATATGGTCTCAGTAATGCTCGACACTGAGCTTTGTCTTCCGAAGAGATACTTGTGACGAGCTGTTTCGTTAACGTTTCGCTGTTGCGCCAGTCTAGCGCAAGGATCAATAGAACCAGTTCATATAAACGGATTTGCCAAACAAATGGCTTTACTGCAATCAGTAATATCAAGCAAGGAAACAGCATCAAGCCTAGTGCAAGACTGCCTGAGATTACACTCTGTGAGTAATTGTGATTATTGTTCACTTTGTTAGCTAGCTGCTCTGCTAGCTTTCGCCATAAAGTGATGGGGTGCGCTGAATGGGGGATTGGCACTAAAAGGTGCAAGATCAGTGCACCCCACATAATGAGGAGCGCACCGTTGGCATAAAATGACTGAAAAACTTCTTCCATGAATGAGTCGTTTACTTAATGAGTTCCAGCATTTTGAATACCATTTCGGAAGAGCTTTTTGCTGCTAGAGGCAGGAACTCATCAAAGCTCATTGGTGATTCTTTATCAGCGACATCAGAGATTGCACGCACAACAACAAACGGAGTGTTGAATTGATGACAAGTTTGAGCGATAGCAGATGCTTCCATTTCTACAGCGATAACTGACGGGAAGTGTTTACGAATAAACTCTTGACGCTCAGCAGTACAAACAAACGCATCGCCAGTACAAATTAGGCCGCGAACCGCATGAGTGTTTTCCATTTGTGCTAGGGCTTTTTCGGCTAAGTCCATTAGCTTGTCATCCGCTTTGAATGCAGCTGGTTGACCGGCCATTTGGCCAATCTCATAACCAAAAGCGGTTACGTCTGCATCGTGATGACGAACTTCTGTAGAGATAACTACATCGCCAAGGTTTAAGCTTGAATCGAAACCGCCAGCAGAGCCTGTGTTAATCACAACGTCTGGTTGGTATTCATCAAGAAGGATTGTCGTGCCCACTGCCGCTGCAACTTTACCGATGCCCGATTGTAGTACGACGACTTCAACATCGTTAATTTGACCAGAGAAAAACGTACAACCTGCTTTATTTACAGTTTTGCAGTTTGTAATTGCTTGCTTCAGGATGGTCACTTCTTGTTCCATCGCACCGATGATACCAACTTTCATAACACTCTCTTTAGGTAAATATTTTAGTTGGCCGAGAGTATAGCACTCCCCGTTGGCAGTTTTCTATTTGATGAGCTTAGCTTGAGTGAGCTTTTCTCGTAATTGATCGGCGCGCTTTCTGTTTACGCCAAAGTCAGAGTAGCCCACACGAGACTCCGAGCGCACAATCAGTTGGTCTCCTGCTATTTTTAGTTCGAGGTCATCCACGAAGCGCATGATTTTAGATGTGCACTCGATACGAAGGTAGTTGCTTTCTTTCACCGCGGTTTTCGCGCCTGGCAGTTCAAGCGCAACTTGCTCAATAGCGTCGATGTTCGCTGAATCAACTAAGATAAATGTCGTTAGGTTGTATTTTTCTCGCGTGTCTTGGGTGGAGACGCAGTTTGGTTTGTCACCACAAGGTGATTGAGAACGATCCATCATGGTTGTGACTCCTTGGCTACAAGCGGTTAAGCCGAGCAAAGTAATGGAAAGGAGAGCGGCTTTTTTCATTGTATTTACTCTTATAATTTTGTTTCTAATTATATGGATATAAAAGAAAAAGGATCCAATAACAGGACCCTTTTTGTGAGGTTAGCTGAGATTAAACTTCGAGGTAATCGAGGATGCCTTCTGCCGCTTTTCGTCCTTCATCAATTGCGGTTACGACAAGATCAGAACCTCGTACCGCATCGCCACCCGCGAAGATCTTTTCATTGCTGGTCTGGAATTGGAACTCTTGCTTCGCTGGGGCTTTGATACGACCCCATTGATCCAAATCGACATCAAACGGTGCTAACCAGTCCATTTTGTGCGGCTGGAAACCAAACGCCATGATAACAACGTCTGCTGGTAGAACGTGCTCGCTGCCTTCAACGGGCTCTGGACGTCGGCGACCCGCTTCATCAGGTTCACCAAGTGCGGTTTTCACCACTTTGACCCCCGAGACTTTGCCTGACGCATCCACTTCAACTCCCAAAGGCTGAAGGTTGAACATGAACTTCACGCCTTCTTCCTTTGCGTTTTTTACCTCGCGACGAGAGCCCGGCATGTTGGCCTCATCACGACGATAAGCACAAACCACGTTGGAGGCACCTTGGCGAATTGAGGTACGAACGCAGTCCATTGCGGTATCACCACCACCCAGTACGACGACTTTCTTTCCTGCCATATCGATAAAGGGCTGGTTACTCTCAAGATCCATGACTTTGTAGGTGTTCGAAACTAAAAATGGCAGCGCGTCATACACACCCGGCGCATCTTCATTATCTAGACCTGCACGCATGTATTTATAGGTGCCAACGCCCAAGAAAACAGCATCGTATTCATCAAGCAGCTCTTGCATTTGGACATCTTTGCCTACTTCCATGTTCATGCGGAACTCGACGCCCATTTCAGTGAACACACGGCGGCGGTTTTCCATCACGCCTTTTTCAAGCTTGAAGGAAGGAATACCGAAGGTCAGAAGGCCTCCAATTTCAGGGTAGCGGTCAAACACGACTGGCTTAACGCCATTGCGCACTAGGATATCCGCGGCAGCCAAGCCAGCTGGGCCAGCTCCAATGATTGCAACCTTTTTATCGGTCCACTCCACCTTGGACATATCTGGCTTCCAGCCCATTTCAAACGCTTTGTCGGTAATGTACTTTTCTATATTACCGATGGTGACGGCACCAAAGTCATCATTAAGCGTGCATGAACCTTCACATAGGCGGTCTTGAGGACAAACGCGCCCACATACTTCCGGTAGGCTATTGGTTTGATGCGATAGTTCAACCGCTTCAAGAATACGGCCTTCATTGGCAAGTTTTAACCATTGAGGGATGTAGTTGTGGACTGGGCATTTCCATTCACAATATGGGTTGCCACAATCTAAGCAGCGATCCGCTTGTGCAGTCGCCTGTTGTTTAGTGAACGGTTCATAGATTTCAACGAACTCGATCTTACGAACTTTGATAGGCTTTTTCGCAGGATCTACACGCTGCACATCGATAAATTGATAAACGTTCTGGCTCATGATTCAAACATCCTCCATGATTACTGTGCTTGAACACGCAGCTCTGCGGCACTGCGGCTCTGGTGACCAAGTAGCGTGCGAAGATCTGCCGCTTGTGGTTTCACCAAATAGAACTTTGGAATCCATTCATCAAAGTTCGCCAAAATATTTTCTGCATGACTCGACCCTGTTTCTTCAAGGTGTTCCGCAATTAGGCCACGCAAATGTTCTTGGTGGATGTAAAGATCGGACAATGAGATGGCTTCGACAGACTCAGTATTAACTCGACCTTCAAAGCTTTGGTTCTCATCCAGAACATAGGCAAAGCCTCCAGTCATACCCGCGCCAAAGTTCACACCTGTCGCACCAAGAATGGCAACAATACCGCCAGTCATGTACTCACAAGCGTTATCGCCAGCACCTTCAATGACGGCTATCGTACCTGAGTTTCGTACGCCGAAACGCTCACCTGCTTTACCGGCTGCAAATAGTTTACCGCCGGTCGCGCCGTACAGGCAGGTGTTACCAATGATAGTTGCTTCATTGCATTTAAATGCGGTGCCAAGGTGAGGTTTGATAACCACTTTACCACCCGCCATGCCTTTGCCCACGTAGTCGTTCGCATCGCCCGTGAGGTAAAGCTCTACACCACCTGCGTTCCAAACACCAAAGGACTGACCTGCGGTGCCGTCAAGATAGATTTTGATAGGGGAAGCCGCCAATCCTTGGTTGCCATAGCGTTTTGCTATTTCGCCAGATAAGCGTGCACCAACAGAACGATCAGTGTTGATGACATTGTAGAAGAAACTTGCCGATTGACCGTTTTCGACCGCATGCATGGCATCATCAATGATCTTTTGGTTGAGCTCAGCTTTATCAAACGGTTTGTTTGGCTCTGTCCAAAATAGCGGATGACCCTCAGGTGATACTGGAGCTTCTAGAATATTGGATAGATCCAGCTTGGTCTGTTTCGCTGTAAATCCCTCTACCGCCTCAAGTAAATCGGTACGACCAATCAAGTCCGTCAGCTTTTCAACGCCAAGTTCGGCGAGTAATCCGCGCACTTCGTCTGCCAAGCCGATGAAGTAATTCATCACCATTTCTGGTAGACCTTTGAAGTATTCTTTACGCAGTGTCTCGTCTTGAGTCGCAACCCCAGTTGCACAGTTGTTGAGGTGACAAATTCGTAGGAACTTACAACCCATAGCGACCATTGGCGCAGTACCAAAACCGAAGCTTTCTGCACCTAAAATTGCGGCTTTAACTACGTCTAAACCAGTCTTTAGACCACCGTCTACCTGTAAGCGGATCTTATGACGCAGACCATTAGCAACCAGAGCTTGTTGTGTCTCTGCCAACCCCAACTCCCAAGGGCTACCAGCGTATTTTACCGAAGTTAATGGGCTTGCTGCGGTACCACCGTCGTAACCCGAAATGGTAATAAGATCAGCGTAAGCCTTGGCTACGCCCGTTGCGATGGTGCCGACACCTGGCTCGGAGACGAGTTTTACCGAAACCAGCGCATTTGGGTTGACTTGTTTAAGGTCGAAGATCAGCTGGGCCAAATCTTCAATCGAATAGATATCGTGGTGCGGAGGAGGGGAGATCAGAGTCACGCCTTGTACCGAATAACGCAGTTTTGCGATTTCTGCGGTGACTTTGTGTCCTGGTAGCTGTCCACCTTCACCCGGTTTCGCACCTTGTGCCACCTTGATTTGCAGTACATCCGCATTAGTCAGGTAATGAGGCGTTACACCAAATCGGCCAGAAGCAATCTGTTTGATACGTGAGTTACGCTCAGTACCGAAGCGGCGAGGATCTTCACCGCCTTCACCCGAGTTAGAGTAACCACCAAGACGGTTCATCGCCGTTGCAAGTGCTTCATGCGCTTCTGGGCTAAGTGCGCCAATGGACATTGCCGCAGAGTCAAAGCGTTTGAACAGTTCAGTGCGTGGTTCTATTTGCTCAAGTGGCAGCGGTGAGTCTGATTTTTTCAGCGACATTAAGTCACGCAGCATGGCAACAGGGCGTTGATTTACCTGCTTAGCAAAGCTCTGATAGTCGTTACTTTCGCCAGATTTAACGGCCTGTTGCAGCGTGCCGACAACATCCGGGTTGTACGCATGATACTCACCTCCATGGACGTACTTTAACAAGCCGCCATGATCAATCGATTTGCGTTTCGCCCATGCTTTACGAGATAAGTTTGTAAGATCTTGCTGGAAGTCGTCAAAATTCGCGCCTTCAATTCGAGTTGTGACGCCTTTAAAACACAGATCGACCACATCTTGGCTCAAGCCAACTGCTTCAAACAGTTGTGAGCAGCGGTAAGAGGCGATGGTTGAGATCCCCATTTTCGACATGATCTTGTACAGGCCTTTGTTGATGCCGTATTGGTAGTTTTGCATCACATCGCGGTAGTCTTTCTCTAGTGCTTTATCATCAATCAGTTTACCTAACGCTTCATAAGCAAGGTATGGGTAAACCGCAGTAGCACCAAAGCCAAGCAAGACAGCAAATTGGTGTGGGTCACGAGCTGTTGCGGTCTCAACAACAATGTTGGCATCACAACGTAAGTTGGCATCGATCAAGCGAGTTTGAACCGCACCGACCGCCATTGCTGCAGGAATTGGCAGCTTGCCTTTGACTAAAGCGCGATCTGAAAGCACGACTAGAACCGTGCCTTCACGCACCACTTGTTCTGCTTGCTCACACAGATCATCAATGGCTTGTTTGAGATCTTTCTGTTGTGGATCGTAGTTGATATCGAGAATGGTATTACGGTAATGATCGTCACTCAGCTCTAGTAGTTGCTGCATGTCTGAATAGAGCAGTACTGGAGAATCAAAGGTTACACGATGCGCGTGGCCATCGGTTTCACAGAAGACGTTCATCTCCTGGCCGATGCTGGTCGCCAGCGACATGACGTGTTTCTCACGCAGCGGATCGATTGGTGGGTTGGTGACCTGAGCAAACTTCTGACGGAAGTAGTCAGTCACCAAGCGCTCTTTCGAAGAAAGAACCGCCATCGGGGTGTCATCACCCATCGAACCGACGGCTTCTTGCCCCATATCACCGAGGACACGCAATACTTGATCGACTTCTTCATTGCTCATGGCAAACTGCTTTTGATAAGTCTTAAGCAAGTCTTCATCAAAGCTACGCTCACCTACTTGATCTTCAGGCAGCTGAGAGAACGGCGTTAGTTTGCGAACGTTGCTCTCCATCCATTCGCGATAAGGGTGACGAGATTTCAGATCATTATCGATCTCGCTAGATTGCCAAAGCTTACCTTTACGAGTGTCGATGACGAGCAATTCCCCCGGACCTACACGACCTTTTTTGGCAACTTCATCTGGGGCGTAATTCCAAATCCCTACCTCAGACGCCAGAGTGATCAACTTGTCTTTGGTAATTACATAACGCGCAGGACGTAGACCGTTTCGGTCTAGGTTACAAGCAGCATAACGACCATCGGACAGTACGATACCTGCTGGGCCATCCCATGGTTCCATGTGTTTGGAGTTGAAATCGTAAAACGCACGCAAATCCGGATCCATGTCAGGGTGGTTTTGCCATGCTGGCGGCACAAGCATACGCATGGCACGGAAGATATCCATGCCGCCAGCTAAAAAGAGATCTAGCATATTATCTAGGCTAGACGAGTCTGAGCCTGTCTCGTTCACAAACGGTGCTGCAGTTTGTAGGTCAGGCAGCAGTGGTGACGAGAACTTATAAGCACGAGCGCGTGCCCATTGTCGGTTACCTTCAATGGTATTGATCTCACCATTATGAGCAAGGTAGCGGAACGGTTGAGCTAATGGCCAACGCGGTTGAGTGTTGGTAGAAAAACGCTGGTGGAACAGACAGATAGCAGATTCCATACGTAGATCGGCAAGATCAAGATAAAAGCGCGGTAAGTCCGCAGGCATGCATAGGCCTTTGTACACCAAAACTTGAGTCGATAAGCTACAGATGTAGAAATCCGGATCTTCGGTGATTTGTTTCTCGATGCGACGGCGTGCGATGTAGAGACGACGTTCAATGTCGCGTTCGCGCCAACCTGCCGGTGCAGAGATAAAGACTTGCTGAATATTTGGAAGCGAGTTGGCCGCAATTGGACCGAGTACTTCTGAATTAGTTGGTACTTCACGCCAACCAGCCACAGTTAGCGTCTCTTGCGCCAGTTCTTTGTTGACGATGTCTTTAGCGAGTTGAGCTTTGACTGGATCTTGGTTGAAGAAAATCATCCCTACGGCGTATTGCTTGCCAAGGTTGAAACCATTTTCTTCGGCAATAAGACGTAAATAGGAATCGGGCTTTTGTAATAGAAGACCACAACCATCACCAGTTTTACCATCGGCGGCGATACCACCACGGTGAGTCATGCGGTCAAGTGCAGAAATTGCTGTACGTACCAGCTTGTGGCTTTGTTCGCCTTCCATATGCGCGATCAAGCCAAATCCACAGTTGTCTTTCTCAAGACTTGGATCATAAAGAGCCATTGCAATTCTCCCTTTGCTTATCCGTCATCCCGACAGATATATCAACACTGCTTACGTTGATATCGATGACTAACTATGCGTCATCTTTATAGCTTTATGTATAATTATTCAGTAAAAATTGTGAAATATTTAACATTTTTTGAGTGTTTTATTTTCATCAACTTCACAAGCTATAGCTTATTGTAAAAAAGGTCAAGTTATTAGTGGATCATCACGTGAATATACGATTTACCATTTAATAAGCTAAAATAGTTTAATAATTTCAAATAGATAGAAAATTGATTGTTACAAAAAAGTAACATTTGATTCTGTGGGAGATAAAAAAGACCAGCATAAAATGCTGGTCAAAATAGAAAGATTGGAAGGAATTGTTTTCTTTCTTCACCGATAGCCATCGATATTGCTGATGGCTATTAGGCAATTGAAAGAGAGAAGCATGACTGCTTCGTTAAGCAGAAAGCATCAGTGAATCTGCTTTTGCTTCTAGGTTTGTGCCACCCATTAAGTAATCATCGATAGCACGGGCACATTCACGGCCTTCGTTGATACAACGAACAACCAGAGATTGGCCTGTTCGCATATCACCAGCAGCAAATACGCCTTCTTGGTTAGTAGCAAAATCTTGAGTTGCTACGTTACCGCGATCATCTAGCGCGATATCCAGTTGAGCAAGTACACCTGTTGGTTCTGGGTGTAGGAAGCCCATCGCTAGAAATGCCATATCACACGGAATCACTCGCTCGCTGCCTTCAACTTCTTTAAAGCCTGGACGCTCGCCAGGTTTCGCCTCTTCCCAAACGATATCAGCCAAACGAAGACCGGTAACTTCACCTTTGTCGTTACCGATGAACTCTTTAGTTAGGATGTTCCAGTGGCGATCAACGCCTTCTTCATGAGATGTCGAAGTACGTAGGATCATTGGATATTGAGGCCAAGGCATATTGGCAGGACGCTTTTCTGGTGGAATCGGCATGATTTCCACTTGAGTTACACTTGCTGCGCCGTGACGGTTTGATGTTCCCACACAGTCTGAACCCGTATCACCACCACCGATAACCACAACATGTTTACCCGCAGCGTGAATTTCTTCCGTTTTCAGGTCCATGTTATTGGCGCGACGGTTGTTTTGACCTAGGAATTCCATCGCGAAGTGAACGCCTTTTAGTTCACGACCCGGAACGGGCAAATCACGTGGAACCGTTGAGCCACCGGTTAGTAGAACCACATCGAACTCTTGACGCAATTGTTGAGCATTTACATCAACACCGACGTGTTGGTTTACTTTAAACTCAATGCCAGCTTCTGCCATTAGATTGATCTTGCGATCAATGACTTCCATGCTCAGTTTAAAGTCTGGGATACCAAAACGTAGCAGACCGCCCACTTTCTCGTCTCGCTCGAATACTGTCACGGTATGGCCTGCGCTGTTTAGCTGCTCAGCAGCCGCAAGACCAGCAGGTCCAGAGCCAATGATCGCCACCGTTTTACCAGTGCGAGAACGTGGCGTTTTTGGTTTGGCGTACCCTTCACGATACGCCGTTTCTACGATAGTTTTTTCGATATTACAGATAGTGATTGGGTCTTGGTTGATACCAAGAACACAAGCACTTTCACATGGAGCAGGGCAAACACGACCAGTAAACTCTGGGAAGTTGTTCGTCGAGCTTAGGATGTTCCAAGCTTCTTCCCAGCTATCACGATAAACCGCATCGTTAAATTCTGGGATGATGTTACCGATAGGGCAGCCGTTATGACAAAACGGCACGCCACAATCCATACAACGAGAAGCTTGAGTATTGATCTTGTCACCAAACTCCTCGTTCAGAACGAACTCTTTGTTGTTCTTGATGCGTTCAGCTGGGTCAATCTTCTGTGGTAGTTCGCGACCATGCTCTAAAAATCCAGTAGGCTTACCCATTATACGGCCTCCACTTGAGTTTCGTTTCCTTGAGACAGTGCTTCAGCTTTGCGTTTTTGAAGAACTGCTTTGTAGTCACGCGGCATTACCTTAGCCATAGAGGCTAGGCTAGCTTCAAAATTGTTTAGGAAAGACTGAGCGACTTCACTTCCTGTGAATTGAACATGCTTAGTTAGCATGTCGAGTAATAGATCTCTGTCTTCTTGCTCGATTGGATCTAGGTCTACTAGCTCTGGGTTCAGTTTCGACTCAAAGTCACCTGATTTATCCCATACGTATGCCACGCCGCCACTCATACCTGCGGCAAAGTTACGACCTGTTGAACCAAGGATAATTGCTGCACCGCCAGTCATGTATTCACAACCGTGGTCACCGACGCCTTCTACTACTACTTTCGCGCCTGAGTTACGAACACAGAAACGTTCACCAGCCATACCGCGAATGAAAGACTCACCCGAAGTTGCACCGTAGAAACACACGTTACCAACCACGATGTTGTCTTCCGCGACAATGCTTGATTTCGCATCTGGGTAAAGTACTAAGGTACCGCCAGATAAGCCTTTACCCCAGTAGTCGTTCGCGTCGCCTTCCACTTCGAACTTCACGCCCTTAGCTAGGAATGCGCCGAATGACTGACCTGCAGAACCTTTGAACTTCACGTTCATTGGCTGAGGTAGACCTGCATCTTTGTACACTTTCGAGATTTCGTTCGACAACATGGTACCTGCAGAGCGGTCCGTGTTGACGATAGGGAACTCGGCATTCACCGCTTCGCCTTTCTCTAGTGCAGGAATCGCTGCTTGAATCAGCTTACGGTCTAGCACTTCTTCTAGGTTGTGGTTCTGTTGAGCTTGGTTGAATACACCATCAGCTTCACGTGGTTGCTCAACGTGGAGAACAGGAGACAGATCTAGGTTCTTGTATTTCCAGTGAGAAATGTCTTGGCGAATCTTCAGCTTCTGACCTTGACCGACCATTTCATCGATAGTGCGGAAGCCAAGTTCAGCCATGATTTCACGTAGACCTTGTGCCATGTATTGGAAGAAGGTTACGACGTCTTCTACGCGACCATCAAAGCGCTCGCGAAGTGTTTTGTTTTGAGTCGCGATACCAACAGGACAGGTGTTCTTATGACACTTACGCATCATGATACAACCTTCAACCACCAATGCTGCGGTTGCCACGCCCCATTCTTCTGCACCAAGTAGTGTTGCCACTGCAAGGTCGCGAGGTGTCTTCATCTGACCATCCGCTTGAACCACGATACGGTTACGTAGACCGTTCTTTAGTAGCGTTTGGTGCGTTTCTGCCAAGCCAAGTTCCCAAGGAAGACCTGTATGGCGGATTGAAGACATTGGTGATGCACCTGTACCGCCGTCGAAACCTGCGATTAGTACAACGTCCGCTTTCGCTTTCGCTACACCAGAAGCGATCGTACCTACGCCTGCTTCTGATACCAGCTTCACGTTTACGCGACCCGCGCGGTTCGCGTTCTTCAAGTCGTAGATAAGCTGAGCCAAATCTTCGATTGAGTAGATATCGTGGTGTGGCGGTGGCGAGATAAGGCCTACGCCTGGAGTCGAGTGACGCGTTGCACCGATCCAGTCATCTACTTTATCGCCTGGTAGCTGACCACCTTCACCTGGCTTCGCACCTTGAGCCATTTTGATTTGCAGTTCTTCAGCGTTAGTTAGGTAGTAAGAGGTTACGCCGAAACGACCAGAAGCCACCTGCTTGATTGCAGAGCGTTCCCAATCGCCGTTCTCTTTGCGCTCGAAACGCATTGGATCTTCACCACCTTCACCAGAGTTCGATTTCGCGCCAAGACGGTTCATCGCAACAGCTAGTGTGGAGTGTGCTTCGTAAGAAATAGAACCGAATGACATTGCACCCGTCGCGAAGCGTTTCACGATGCTCTCAATTGGCTCGACTTCGTCGATAGAGATAGAACCGGCTGGGTTCTTAATGAACTCAAGTTGGCTACGCAGGGTTACCGCGTTGTCACCTTGCTTATCTACAGCAGTCGCGTATTGCTTGAACTGATCGTAGTTCTTGTTGCGCGTAGACTCTTGCAGTAGAGAAATAGTCTCTGGGTTGAATAGGTGCTTCTCACCACGCTGTTTCCATTGGTAAACACCACCAACATCCAGCATTTGAATTGGGATTTCGCGTTGTGGGTAACCGATGCGGTGACGGATCAGCACTTCTTTGGCGATATCATCAAGGGTGAGACCTTGGATACGAGAAACCGTACCAGTGAAGTATTTGTCGACCACGGATTTGTGGATACCCAATGCTTCGAAGATTTGCGCGCCGTGGTACGACTGTAGAGTTGAAATGCCCATCTTCGAGAAGATCTTCAGAAGGCCGCCATTGATCGCTTTACGGTAGTTGTTGAACAGATCGCGAGGGTTCGCTTCTGGATCCAACTTCTTCGTACGTTGAAGTTCAATGATGGTTTCAATCACTAGGTAAGGGTTAACCGCATTCGCACCGTAACCAAGTAGCGTTGCAAAGTGGTGCGTTTCACGCGCGTCACCAGTTTCAACCACGATGTCACACTTCGCACGTAGACCTTTACGGATCAAGTGGTGGTGTACTGCGCCAACTGCCAGCATTGCTGGGATCGCCGCGTGGTTTGAATTCACTGCACGGTCAGTGAGTAGGATGATTGAGTAACCATCAATAACTGCATCTTCTGCGTATTGGCAGATGCGTTTTAGTGCGCGCTCAAGCTTGCCTTGGTCTTCATTGGCTTGGAATACGATATCCAACGTTTTCGCTTGTAGGTGCTCGTTATCGATCGCACGCAGTTTTTCAAGCTCTGAGTTCGCCAGAACAGGTGATTCCAATTCTACTTTCTGACAGTGAAGTGGTGTTTCAGTCAGAAGGTTTTGGTCTTTACCCAAGTAAGTGTTCAGCGACATAACCATACGCTCACGGATCGGGTCGATCGGTGGGTTAGTTACCTGTGCAAACAGCTGCTTGAAGTAGTTTGAAAGGTGCTGAGATTGATGAGATAGAACCGCAAGAGGCCAGTCGGCACCCATTGCTGATAATGGCTCTTTCGCATCATTCGCCATTGGAACGATGATTTCGTTCACTTCTTCAGTACTTACGCCAAACGCTTGTTGACGGTGTAGAAGATGTTCTGGCTTAGGTTGACTGAACTGGTTGCTCGCATCAGGCAGCTTCTTCAAGCTCAGTAGGTTTTCTTCTACCCACTTCTCGTAAGGTTGTGCCGTTGCGATGGTGTCTTTCACTTCTTCATCAGAAATGATGCGACCTTGCTCTAGATCCGCAACGAAGATACGACCTGGTTGCAGACGACCACGGAACTCTACGTTCTCTGGCTCAATATCCACAACACCAGATTCTGATGCCATTACTAGGAAGTTGTCTTTGGTCACTGTGTAGCGAGAAGGGCGCAAACCGTTACGGTCGAGTGTCGCACCAACTTGAACACCATCAGTAAAACATACTGAAGCTGGACCATCCCATGGTTCCATGATGTTTGCGTGGTACTGATAGAACGCGCGACGCTTAGGATCCATGTTTTTGTTTTCTTGCCATGCTTCCGGGATCATCATCATCAATGCGTGTGGCAGGCTGCGACCAGAAAGAACTAGGAGCTCAAGTGCCATGTCAAAGTTAGATGAATCCGAGCTGCCTTCCTGACAGATTGGAAGAAGCATGTCGATTTCAGCCTGAGTAAACAGGTCTGACTCTAGGATTGCTTCACGGGCTTTCATCCAGTTCAAGTTACCGCGAACTGTATTGATTTCGCCGTTGTGGGCAATGTAACGGAAAGGCTGTGCAAGACGCCATTTCGGGAAGGTGTTGGTAGAGAAACGAGAGTGTACCAGTGCCAGTGCAGTCACCATGGTCGGGTTTTGCAGATCGAGGAAGTACTGAGGTACTTGCTCGGTCGTTAACTGACCTTTGTACACCAATGTCTTGTAAGACATGGAGTTAATGTAGAAGTCGTCACCAATGTTCGAAACGCTTTCTAGGCAAACACGTACTGTGTAGTTACGAAGCACGTACAGTTTGCGTTCTAGTTCTTCAGGTGTGATGCCAGGGCCACCTGAGATAAACACATGCTCAAACTGAGGCTCTGTGCTTAGTGGGTCTGCACCGATCATTGAGTTGTCGGTTGGCAGAACGCGGTAGCCGATAACTTCAAGATCTAGACGTTGTGCGTTACGTTCTAGAATGTCACGGCATTGCTCGCGTTTGTATTCGTCTTTCGGGAAAAGAACGACACCAACACCATACTTTTCAAACGAAGGCAGTTTAATGCCTAGCTTAACGGCTTCTTCTAATAGGAATTCATGAGGTTTTTGTAGCAAGATACCCGCACCATCACCGCTGCATGGGTCACAACCTTGACCACCACGGTGTTCCATGCGAGCAAGCATATCCAATGCTTGAGTCACTACTTCATGAGATTTACGGTTTTTAAGGTGAGCAACAAAACCGATACCGCAAGCGTCATGCTCCAGTTCCGGAGTGTACAGACCCTGTGGATTTTGCTCTCTATCTACCATAGATACATCCTTCCAGTTCAATGTCGACGCAAAAGTACCGGGCAGCAAATACTACCTAGACTATTGATTACGTCTTGTCCTTTATATTTATTATCGCCACCGATCTAGGTTGACCGGTCTTGATTCCTTTCCGTATCTCGCAGGAAAAGTTTTGCGAGAAAAACAATCCTTGGTGGTATCCCTTTATTTATTATCACTATCTAGTGATTTATATAGGTAGGAGTGGGATAACACCGACAAATCCCGCAGTGTGCTTTGTAATAAAAGTCACAAAAATAACGGGGTTGTGTAAGTATCCTACAATTTTGTTACTTCAGAATGCAATGAAAAAGTCGGCGTTGTGACCCAATTTTTTCGTTTAATTATGCATTTTTAGTTTAACATTTACGCAACGTGAACGATTTTTGTCTTTAATTATGCAAGTTTATTGATTTTGACCCGCATGATGGGTGTTTGAGTTGATTAATATTGTGTGTTTTTTCTTGCAGGGATGTAATTTATTTACACAGATCGTAGTGAGATTGATTACGATTTATTGTTGGTGAGAATTTATGCAGTTACATGAGTTGGTCAATACAATCGGCCAAGATCTTCAGCGTCGATACGGTGAAAAGGTTCATAAGTTAACATTGCACGGTGGATTTAGTTGCCCTAACCGCGATGGCACGATTGGGCGGGGAGGATGTACATTTTGCAATGTGGCTTCGTTTGCAGATGAAGAAGTCCAGATAAAAAGCATTCACGAACAGTTAAAAGATCGCGCAGGTGAAATTCACAGAGCGAAAAAATATCTAGCTTATTTTCAGGCCTACACCAGTACCTATGCCGAAGTACAAGTTCTCAAAAACATGTATGAGGAAGCACTAAAGGCTGCAGACATGGTTGGTCTTTGTGTGGGGACGCGTCCTGATTGCGTCCCTGATGCGGTATTGGATTTACTGTCGGGCTATGTACAGCAAGGTTATGAAATTTGGCTAGAACTAGGTCTTCAAACCGCCAACAATGACACCCTAAAACGTATCAATCGTGGTCATGACTTTGAGTGTTATGCCGAAATCACTAAGCGTGCGCGAACACTCGGAATCAAGGTTTGTACTCACTTAATTGTGGGTTTACCCAAAGAAACCCGCGCCGAAAATATTGAAACGCTGCAAAAAGTGTTGGCCGTGGGAACGGATGGCATCAAGTTACATGGCTTGCATATTGTCGAAGGTAGCACCATGGCGAAAGCTTGGCGTGCTGGAAAGCTAGAAGCCCCTGAATTAGAAGAATATGTTGCGATCGCCAGTGAAATGATTCGTATGACACCACCAGATGTGATTTATCATCGCGTTTCATCAGCAGCTAGGAGGCCCACGTTATTATCGCCTCTGTGGTGTGAAAACCGTTGGCTAGCGATGACGGAAATTGGTCGAGATCTCAGTGCTCATGGTGCGCAAGGGAGCCTTACGGGGAATGCCTTTATCTATACTAAACCGGAATTAATAGCAGATCGCTCAATAAATAACTGATATATTTTAACCAGTGTTCTTTGAAGGTTTAAACGATGGATCAGTTACTCAATTGGCTTTGGGGTGGTCAAGGCGGTTATGGCTATGTCGTCTTGTTATTAATCGCAGGCGTGTGCGCGTTAGCACTGATCTATTTGCACTTTCAGACGTCACTTAAGCAACTAGTAACGGATTCTCCCTATCCAGTCATAGTGGTGGACACTAGCCATGCTCAGCTCTTGCTATCTAACCGGGCTGCGATGCAGTTATTAGGCATTCGCTCTTTGGGAACGGGGTATTTGTATCCTGCTTTATTCGATATTCATGAGCTTGAGCAGTTTCTCGATCGCTTCTCTAGTCGTCATTTTCGTCAGCAGGCTTTTGACTGGCGACTATCTGATAGTGAATCTATTAAAGTGGAGCTGTCAGGCAGAAAGAGTTTATTGCGCAATCATCGAGTTTGGATTCTTTATGCTCAGCCATATCAAGCCACTCACCAAGAGCAGCAACAAGAACTTGCACAATTAATCATCGCACGTTCGGCATTAGACTCACTTTCAGAGCTGATTTGTACCCAAGACCGCCAAGGCAATCTGTTAACGACCAATCGAGCATTTGATCAATTCTGGCAAGGGCGAAGGGAAGAAGCTTGCGCATCCAAGACCTTGGGTGAGATGACCAGAAAAAGCGAACGTAAATGGACAACGGATCCACAAGGTCGAAGTTGCTTACTGGAAGTCAATCAAAACTCTCTTGTTTCGCCGAGTGGTGAGCTTATCGGTACGCTGTCTATTAGTCATGACGTGACTGAATGGCACAAGATGCAACAGAATCTGCGAGATGAAATGGAGCGTCGCAAAGATACAGAGGTGGCGCTAGCGCAAAGAGATACTATCTTACAAACGATTCTGGATGCCAGTCCGGACTCTATTGGTATTTTCAATGAGAACATGGTCTATCAAGCGTGTAATCAGCCTTTTGTTAAGGCGTTAGGAATTTCAAAAATTTCTGATTTGATAGGTAAGCGCCTCCAAGACGTGATTCCTAAAGAGATGTACGCGCGCTTAGCAGACAGTGACTTAGAAGCATTACGCCAGTTAGAGCCAGTTCGATACATAGATAAAGTCGTGAGTAGTGATGGTAAAAGTACGTGGTTTGATGTGGTGAAATCGCCTTTTAAAGATAAAGCATCAGGAACGAATGGTGTGCTGATCATGGCGCGTGATATTTCTGAGCGTTATCTTGCAGAACAAAAGTTGGAAAAAGCCAACCTAGAGTTAGAAAAATTGAGCTTTATGGATAGCTTAACTCAAGTATCGAACCGACGCCGTTTCGATGAACAACTGCAGGTATTGTGGTACCACCATGCTAGAGAAAAGCTGCCGCTCACCATCATGTTATGTGACATCGACTTTTTCAAAGATTACAACGACTGTTACGGTCACCAACAAGGTGATGAAGCGTTAGTCAGTGTTGCTACCGTGTTTACACAAGTCATCAATCGTTCTTCGGATTGTGTTGCGCGTTATGGTGGCGAGGAGTTTGGTTTTATCTTGCCGAATACCACCACGGAAGGTGCGCGCAACGTAGCACAGCGTATTCATGAGAAAATTCTACAGCTTGATATGGAACACGACAGTTCAGAAGCATCTGAACGCCTTACCGTCAGTATCGGTCTGGTCTCTTACATTCCTCAGCATGGTGATGAACCCGAAATGGGCATCGCTATGGCTGACAGTGCGTTATATCAAGCTAAAGCTGATGGACGTAATCGCACTTGTATTCACCCCAGTTCTTGCTAACGCTTTGTGACCGCTTGCTCTAAGTTGATAGCTGATTGTTTAAATCACCGTATTAAACACGTTAAACTTACACAAGCCTGTGCGCTCGTTGGTTTATCTTTTTATCTCGTATCACAAGAGCAGATCGCACCGTGTGTTTTTCACTAATCAAACAGACCTAAATTGCGTTAGGTCGAGTGCATTTACCTGTTTTTCATCATCGAATGGCGCTATCTAGCCACCACCATGGAGTAGTTAATGAAACCCATGAAAAATCTCGCCCAGTATTATGTCGACTTGCTAGTCAAACTGGGGATTGTTCGCTTCTCTATTTTGCTAGCCCTTGCGCTGGTGGCATTAGCTGTTGTGGTGCAGGTAGGGATTACTTTAGCTCTCAAAGGGCGAGTAGATGATATCGACATTGTCCGTTCGGTGTTTTTTGGTCTATTGATCACCCCTTGGGCGGTTTACTTCCTCTCTGTGGTTGTCGATCAACTAGAAGAGTCTCGCCAGCGTTTAACTAAGCTGGTGTCCAAACTGAAGGACATGCGTTCGCGAGATCAAGAGCTGAATTACCAACTTCAACAAAACATTGAAAAGCTTAACCAAGAAATTGAAGAGCGTATTAAAGCGGAAGAAGCACGTGAAGAGGCGATGCAAGACCTCGAAAATGAGGTGTTCCAACGCGAACGTACTCAATTAGAGTTGGCAGAACGTACCGCATTACTGCGTTCATTTATTGATGCCTCACCAGACTTAATTTACTACCGCAATGCGGATGGTGTTTTCTCTGGCTGTAACCGCGCGATGGAAGAGCTAACGGGCAAGAAAGAGCACCAGTTAGTCGGATTAAGCCCTTGGGATGTGTATAGCAAAGAAATCGCCGAGCATATCGTTGATACTGACCAAAAGGTTTTTGCCGATAATCAAGCAATTACTTACGAGCAATGGCTCGAATACCCAGATGGTCGCAAGCATTACTTTGAGCTGCGTAAAGTGCCATTTTACAGCAAAGATGGCCGCCACCTTGGTCTCGTTGGGTTCGGTCGTGATATCACTGAACGTAAGCGCCATGAAGAGTCGTTAGAGAAAGCAAGCCGCGACAAAACTACCTTCATCTCAACCATCAGTCATGAGCTGCGAACGCCGCTGAATGGCATTGTAGGCTTAAGTCGTATGCTTCTAGATAGTCCGTTGACAGAAGAGCAGCGTAAACACATGCAGACCATCAATGTGAGTGCGATTACTCTAGGTAACATCTTCAACGATATTATCGATATGGATAAATTTGATCGCCGTAAGTTAGAACTATTACCTGCGCCACTTAACTTCGAAGACTTCGTCGCAGAGATTGAGAGTATCTCAGCTCTGATGGCTGAACAAAAAGGGTTACGCTTTGACTTAGAACGTTTAAGCGACTTGCCAAAAGCAATTGAAGTGGATGCAACCCGTCTACGTCAGGTGATTTGGAACCTAGTCAGCAACGCAATGAAGTTCACCAAGGAAGGTGGCGTTGTGATGACAGTGAGCGCGGATGTCGAAGACGATTTTGCGACCATTATTATGGAAGTGGAAGACACAGGTATTGGTATCCCAGACGAAGAGCTAGATAAGATCTTTGCGATGTACTACCAAGTGAAATCAGGCAAGGACAACCTGCATGCGGTCGGTACAGGTATTGGTTTGGCGGTATCTAAGCAACTGATCAATATGATGGATGGTGACATTACGGTTACCAGTGAGGAAGGCTTTGGTAGCACTTTTACTGTATCGATCCACGTTCCGATTGTTGAACTAGCTGAGCCAGTCATTGATGCGAAACGCGACAATGTGCGCCTCAACATATTTATGGTCGAAGACATCGAGCTTAACGTAACTGTGGCTAAATCGTTACTAGAGAGCCTAGGGCACTCTGTCACCGTGGCAATGACGGGCCAAGAAGCGTTAGTGAACTTTGTGCCAGAAAAATACGACTTAGCGTTGTTGGATATCCAACTGCCTGATATGACGGGCTTTGATGTCGCCAATTATTACCGCAAGCATTATAACAATCTTCCTCCATTGGTCGCCTTAACTGCTAATGTAATGAAAGATCGTCGTGAATACTTAGATAACGGCATGGATGATGCGATCAGTAAGCCGCTGGCAGTGAATGCTATTCAGTCAGTGATTGATAAATTCTTCGCTCACCAGTTAGAACAACCTAAGGAAGTGGTGAGCGGTCCCGAAATAGTGGAAGAGCCAGTCCCTTCTCCTGTGATTGAGACACATTTGCTCGATATGGATATGTTAGAGTCTTACGTCGACATTGTTGGTGCAAAACCTGTCTACGACAGCATAAAAATGTTTGAAGATATGATGCCAGACTATATTGATGTCTTAGATTCGAACATGACAGCGAAAGATCAAGATGGGATTGTTTCTGAAGCGCATAAAATCAAAGGTGCTGCAGGTTCAATTGGCCTGAAACGTATCCAAAGTGTGGCGCAAAAAGCGCAATCGCCTGATATGCCAGCATGGTGGGAAAACATTTCAGACTGGGTTGAAGAGATCAAAAATGAATACCAAAACGATATTCAAGTCCTCAAAAGTTGGTTGGAACAAAGGAAATAACATGAAAAGAATCGCACCATTGGCATTAGCCATGGCATTGATGGCAGGCTGTAGTTCCGTTCCAAATGTGAATTGGCAACAAAACAGTCAGATTACGATTAATGAGGTTAATGTTGAGCTCAAAAGTAATTTATGGGTGAACCTCATGCCGAATATTGGGGACGTGGAAGAGCAAAGTATTCAAGGTGCACTTTACCTCGAAGGAGATCTGTTACTTCCTGCAAATCTAACGGCAGAAGCTCTTATTATTAAACAGGGGCAAAAAGAGTGGTTGGTGGACAGTGCGTCTTTAGATACTCGAACGCACAGTGAAAGCCGATGGGAGGTGGCGTTCTCGTCTCACATTGATGTGAACACAGAAAAATCGGTTGATATCGCAGTGCTTCTAGACGATGCGGGTAAACAGCGTTGGTTAGTCGAAAAGTACGTGAAGATTAACAAGGTTTATTAACCGCAATGATGTTGCATTAGTCGTTAGACCTAAAACAAAAAGGGCTTGCTCAATGAGCAAGCCCTTCGCATATTAGCGGTTAAATCTAGTCTTCTAGATCGCCACAGAAGCGGTAACCTTCGCCGTGGATAGTGGCGATGATTTCTGGCGTGCCTGAAACAGACTCAAAGTGCTTACGGATACGACGAATCGTTACGTCTACAGTACGGTCGTGTGGCTTAAGTTCACGACCAGTCATCTTCTTAAGAAGATCTGCACGAGTTTGAATCTTACCCGGGTTCTCACAGAAGTGCAGTAGTGCGCGGAACTCAGAGCGAGGTAGCTTGTAGCTATCACCAGCAGGGCTTACTAGAGAGCGGCTGTTGATGTCTAGTACCCAACCGTTGAATTCATACTTTTCTACCGAGCGCTTCTCTTCTTGCACCGCGTTAGAGCTCATTGAGCGACTAAGTAGGTTACGTGCACGAATAGTTAGCTCACGTGGATTGAATGGTTTAGTGATGTAGTCATCTGCACCAATCTCAAGACCTAGGATCTTGTCTACTTCATTGTCACGGCCTGTCAGGAACATTAAAGCAATGTTCGCTTGCTCGCGTAGTTCACGCGCTAGTAGAAGGCCATTCTTGCCTGGAAGATTAATGTCCATAATAACCAAGTTGACTGAGTTATCAGACAACACTTGGTGCATCTCTTCACCGTCACTGGCTTCAAAAACAGCGTATCCCTCTGCTTCAAAAATACTCTTAAGAGTGTTACGAGTTACTTGCTCATCTTCAACGATAAGAATCTGCGGGGTTTGCATTGGCGGTACCTAAATTTGTGACAAAATTGTGCTAATAGAATAAATTCTAGGCAAAAATATAACATACAGGTAATGTGATTTTGATAATAAATCAAGTTGATCAAAAAAACACTTCTTTCAGTTATCCGCCCTCCATGGAATTTTGCCAACTCACCAGTATCCAATGGCGACGTTTATTCTAAAGGGCTTGTTTACCTTTCATTTCCTGCTTTCAGTGGGGCCTGAAACGTAAACACCCTAAGATATTGAGCGGATTTTATATTGTTAACAGCATGCTAACAATGCTCAAATGTTAATTCCATTCAGTTTGTTGATTTATATCAATTGATGAAATGTAACTGTTATTAATCGTTTAAGACTTATGATAGAAAAAAGTAATACGAACATAGACGCATCGTTATGGAATGCTTATTCAGAATCTTTTTTCAGATTCGAAGCCGAGTGGCGTGTTTCAAACTATGCTGTGATAACCGCTTGGAACCCATACAGTAACTTGAGGTCCAAAGAAGAGAACAGCATAAACAATCACGCGTTAGAAAAACAGCTACAGCACGTTAATTACGCGCCTGTCACGGTAGGTGATAGCGCTTTTACATGGTATGAGGAAAGCTTTGCCGTCGAGTTGTCGCCAGAGGTAGCCGTTGAATTGGCGAATGACTTTCAACAAAACGCGATTTATTACGTCATTAATGACCAACTTTATCTTATTGCGTGCTCGCAGCCGAAAGTTTTGCATACGTTAGGCTCCATTAAGCCTCGGCTCGTATAAAAGGTATAGAAAAGGATACTGCTCACTGAAGCAACGCTTGGGTGAGAAAATTCACGGAGGAAATATGAGAGACATTACACCCGATATTTGTGACCAATTTGAAGACCAAGTGAGCTTGCTTACTTTACCATTGCAGAACTTTGGTCAACGTAGCGCTTTTTACGGTGAAATCGTTACGGTGCGCTGCTATCACGATAACTCGAAAGTGCGTGAAGTACTGGGCGAAGATGGAACGGGTAAAGTATTGATTGTTGACGGGCATGGATCGTGTCAGAGAGCATTACTCGGCGATCAATTAGCGATACTCGGAATAGAAAATGGGTGGGAAGGCATCATTGTCTATGGTGCAATACGCGACGTAGCACAAATATCTCAAATGGACATTGGCGTTCAAGCTCTTGGAACTAACCCGTTTAAAACAGAGAAACGCGGGATAGGAGAGGTAAACGTAACCTTAACGATGCAAAACCAAATCGTTCAACCTAAGCACTACGTTTACGCGGACTGGAACGGTGTGTTGATTTCTAAGCAAAAGCTGGACTTCTAAAAACGAAAGCCTAAACCAACCTCAAAGCCTTGTTGCCAATCTTGGTAATCAAGAGTCGCGTGAAGATCCAGTTTATCGGTAATTTTTACGCGACTTGATACTTCAGCCGCGAGGCTACTGTCGTCTTGGCGAATACCTTCCGCTGTTTCGTTCTTGTAAGAGCGAACTGTACTTTTCAGCGTGACACGATCATTAAAGTGATAGCTGATCCCACTCAAAAAACCACTTTGATTTTTGGTAGGAGAGTTATTGACTCGCGCACCGACATAAACGTCTACCGAATCAAAAAGTTCGTAAGCGTAACCCGTATCGATATTCCAAACATCAAAACTGTCAGACTGATAACTGTCGCTGGAAATGAATAGTTTATGAGGAGAAGGGGATGTTTTACCTGGAAGCGGCGGAAGCTCGTTTGCTAGACAAACACCAGGCACAAAAAACAGCAACAGAAAAAGCCCTCTTTTCATGTTCACCACTCCTTGTGTCAACTTTTTTATTAGTATGCGCCCAAAGCTTCTCACTATTAAAGCATAGAATATGAAAGCTAGCTCACCTATTTTCTAAATAATTCGATCCTATGAACATAAGTCACAGTTAAGTTGTTGTTATGTGTCACAACCCTCTCGAATTATTTGATCGTACGTTTTATGGCAAAGATCAGACTAGTTATTAGATAAAAAACCGAACTGGTGATGATGGTTAAGTCCTTTACAAAAACTAACTGTAGATTTTTAAATGATCAATAATGTGTAATTAACTATAAATATCAATGACATTGCTTAGCAGAATTCTCTGAAAGATGGAAAAACAAACAATTTTTTGTTGACTATGTATCAGAAACTCGGTAAACGTAGAGTTAAGCAAACACAATTAACGTTGAATATTTATTTATGCCATCTAACAGCCTAGTAGTAATGACCACGACCATTATTATTACCGACACGACACATGTTGGGGCAGGCTGCTGAGCGAAAGAAATTCACAAAAAAGGCCTGTATCCAACAAGATACAGGCCTTTTTTTATGCTTTTTTATCCAGAATTTAGACAAATTTAAGAAGATATACCGGAGGAAGGGATGCGAGTATTGAAGTTTGGCGGATCATCACTAGCTGATGCAGATCGCTTTTTGAGAGCGGCAGACATTATTGCCAATAACGCTCAACAAGAAGAAGTGGCGGTTGTTCTTTCCGCTCCTGGTAAAACAACAAACAAATTGGTTGCGGTCATTGAAGGCGCATTGCGCAATGGTGAAGCAGAACTACAAATCAAAGAGTTGGAGGAGTCGTTTAAAACGCTCTTCACTCAAGTCCAAGCAGTACTACCCAATATCGATGGTTCAGCTTTCGATAACCAAGTGAAAACTTCTCTCTCTCAATTACGCCAATTCGTTCATGGCATCAATCTTCTTGGCATGTGCCCAAACAATGTTAATGCACGTATTATTAGCAAAGGCGAACGCGTTTCGATTCAATTGATGAAAGCGGTGTTAGAAGCCAAAGGCCAGCCTGCACATCTTATCGACCCAGTTGAATACCTATACGCAAAAGGTGATCACCTTGAAGCCATGGTTGATGTAGACGTTTCGACTCAGAACTTCCGCCAGAATCCTCTTCCTCAAGGTCATGTGAACATCATGCCTGGCTTTACCGCAGGTAACGAGAAAGGTGAATTGGTAACACTTGGTCGCAATGGCTCTGATTATTCGGCGGCGGTTCTTGCGGCGTGTCTGCGCGCAGATTGCTGTGAGATCTGGACAGACGTAGATGGTGTGTACAACTGTGACCCTCGCTTAGTCGAAGATGCTCGCCTACTTAAATCTCTTAGCTATCAAGAAGCGATGGAGCTTTCTTACTTCGGTGCTTCCGTTCTGCACCCGAAAACCATCGCCCCAATCGCACAGTTCCACATCCCATGTCTGATCAAAAACAGCTTTAACCCACAAGGTGCAGGAACTTTGATTGGGCAAGACACTGGTGAAGACAATCTGGCGATCAAAGGTATCACGACGCTAAACGACCTAACTATGGTTAACGTCTCCGGCCCAGGTATGAAGGGTATGGTTGGCATGGCAAGCCGCGTATTTGGCGCAATGTCTTCCGCTGGTGTGTCTATTGTTCTTATTACTCAGTCTTCTTCTGAGTACAGCATTAGCTTCTGTATTGAGGCAGAAGATAAAGCAAAAGCGCAACAAGTACTGGCCGATGCGTTTGAGTTGGAACTGAAAGATAGCTTATTAGAGCCGGTCGAGTTTATTGATAATGTTTCAATCATAACGTTGGTTGGTGACGGCATGCGTACATCGCGCGGTGTTGCATCTCGCTTCTTCTCATCTCTTGCTGAAGTGAACGTAAACATTGTAGCCATCGCACAGGGCTCATCTGAGCGTGCTATCTCAGCCGTGATTCCTGAAGATAAAATCTCTGAAGCGATCAAAGCGTGTCACGAAAACCTATTCAACTCTAAGCACTTCTTAGACGTATTCGTGGTTGGTATTGGTGGCGTTGGTGGTGAGCTGGTGGATCAGATCGAGCGTCAACAGGCGAAGCTTGCGGAAAAAGGCATCGTTATTCGCGTGTGTGGCTTGGCAAACAGCAAAGGTCTTCTGCTTGATAGTGAAGGTCTGCCACTCGATCATTGGCGTGATCGTATGTCGGCAGCGACAGAAGAGTTCAGCCTAGCGCGTTTGATTTCTTTGGTTCAACGTAACCACATCATCAACCCAGTATTGGTTGACTGTACATCAAGTGAAGATATTGCGAATCAATACGCTGATTTCCTAGCTGCTGGTTTCCATGTCGTTACACCAAATAAAAAAGCAAATACAGCAAGCATGGCTTACTACCATCAGCTTCGCGATGTTGCGCGCAGCTCTCGTCGCAAGCTGATGTACGAAACAACTGTGGGGGCGGGTTTACCGGTAATCGAAAACTTGCAAAACCTAATCTCAGCGGGTGATGAGCTAGAGCGCTTCAGCGGTATTCTTTCTGGCTCTCTGTCATACATCTTCGGTAAGTTAGATGAAGGTATGAGCCTAAGTGAAGCTACTAATATCGCAAAAGAAAATGGTTTTACTGAACCGGATCCTCGTGATGATCTTTCTGGTATGGATGTCGCGCGTAAGCTTCTGATCCTAGCTCGTGAAGCAGGCATGTCTCTAGAACTAGAAGACGTTGTGGTTGATCAAGCACTGCCACCAGGTTTTGATGATTCTGGTAGCGTTGATGAATTTATGGCGCGTTTACCTGAAGCAGACGCTTACTTTAAAGAATTATCTGCAAAGGCAGCGGAAGAAGGCAAAGTACTGCGCTACGTTGGTGAGATTAATGAGGGCAAGTGCACAGTAAGCATCGCAGCGGTGGATGAAAACGATCCAATGTATAAAATCAAGGACGGTGAAAACGCACTGGCATTTTACAGCCGTTACTATCAGCCAATCCCACTAGTGTTACGTGGCTATGGTGCAGGCACCGAAGTAACGGCTGCGGGTGTATTTTCTGACGTGATGCGTACTTTAGGTTGGAAACTAGGGGTATAACAATAATGAGTTCAAGTGATATGGATGTAGTGGTTTATGCCCCAGCATCAATTGGTAATGTAAGCGTTGGCTTTGATGTGCTGGGGGCTGCCGTGTCTCCAGTGGATGGCACACTATTGGGTGATCGTGTATTGGTGAAATCTGGGGCTGATCCGTTCAGCCTTAAAACGGCGGGTGATTTTGTTGAGAAATTGCCAACTGAACCAAAAGAGAACATCGTCTACGACTGTTGGCTTGTGTTTGCTCGTGAGTTAGACAAAAAAGGCGTTGAGCTAAAACCACTTGAGATGACGCTAGAAAAGAACATGCCAATTGGCTCTGGTTTAGGCTCAAGTGCATGTTCTATCGTCGCTGCATTAGATGCATTGAACCGATTCCATGGACAGCCACTTAACGAGACAGAATTATTGGCGCTGATGGGAGAGATGGAAGGCAAGATCTCTGGTGGTATTCACTACGACAACGTTGCGCCATGTTACCTTGGTGGTGTGCAACTGATGCTTGAAGAGTTGGGTATCATCAGTCAAGAAGTGCCTTGCTTTGATGATTGGTACTGGGTGATGGCGTATCCGGGTATCAAGGTATCAACGGCGGAAGCGCGTGAGATCCTACCATCTCAATACCGCCGACAAGATATCATTGCTCATGGTCGCCACCTTGCGGGCTTTATTCATGCGTGTCATTCTGGTCAGCCAGAACTTGCTGCAAAAATGATCAAAGACGTGATCGCAGAACCGTATCGTGAGAAACTGCTTCCAGGTTTTGCGAATGCACGTCAATACGCAGCGTCTGCGGGTGCATTGGCAACCGGTATTTCTGGCAGTGGTCCGACACTGTTCAGTATTTGCAAAGAGAAAGATGTCGCTGAGCGAGTTGCTCGCTGGTTAGAACAAAACTACGTACAAAACGAAGAAGGATTCGTCCACGTTTGTCGTCTAGATAAGCAGGGTTCGAAAGTAACAGGAAGTGAGCTATGAAGCTTTACAATATAAAAGAAAATGATGAACAAGTTTCCTTTGGCCAAGCCGTTCGCCAAGGGTTAGGTCGCAATCAAGGCCTATTTTTCCCATCGGAATTACCAAAATTTGAAGATATCGATGCGCTGCTTGCAGAAGACTTTGTCTCTCGTAGCACTAAGATTCTATCGGCGTTAATTGGAGATGAACTTACAGAGGAGAAAGTGAATGCTCTTGTTGATGCTGCATTCCAATTCCCTGCGCCTATCAACCAAGTAAGAGATGGTGTTTACGCACTGGAGCTGTTCCATGGCCCAACGCTTGCGTTTAAAGACTTTGGTGGTCGCTTTATGGCGCAATCTCTTGCAGCCGTTTCGGACGGTGGCAAGATCACCATTCTGACAGCAACTTCTGGCGATACTGGCGCAGCCGTTGCGCATGCTTTCTACGGTATGGAAGACATCAACGTTGTGATTCTTTACCCGAAAGGTAAGATCAGCCCACTGCAAGAGAAGCTATTCTGTACGCTTGGTAAGAACATCCATACTGTCGCGATCGATGGAGACTTCGATGCGTGTCAGGCACTGGTTAAGCAAGCTTTTGATGATTCTGCACTGCGTGAAGAGATCGGTCTGAACTCTGCAAACTCAATCAACATCAGCCGTTTGATGGCGCAAATCTGTTACTACTTTGAAGCAGCTGCGCAAATGAGCAAGCAAGAGCGTGAAAACCTAGTGGTATCAGTACCAAGTGGTAACTTTGGTAACCTAACTGCTGGTCTACTGGCAAAAGCGCTGGGCTTGCCTATCAAACGCTTTATCGCGGCAACTAATGCCAATGACACTGTTCCTCGCTACCTAGAAACAGGTAAGTGGGAGCCAAAACCAACAGTCGCAACAACATCGAACGCGATGGACGTGAGCCAACCAAACAACTGGCCTCGTATTGAAGAGCTGTGCCGCGTGAAAGAGTGGGGCTTGGAGACGTTAGGTAAAGGCGCAGTATCTGATGAGCAAAGCGCACAGTCAGTGAAAGATTTACATGCTCTAGGCTACCTATGCGAACCGCATGGTGCGATTGCTTACCGAGTGCTTGAAGAACAATTGCAAGACGGTGAAACCGGTCTGTTCCTATGTACTGCTCACCCTGCGAAGTTCAAAGAAGTCGTGGATGATATTCTAGAATCCGATATCGAGCTTCCTGCGCCACTAGCGAAGCACGCTGCGATGGAGCTGCTATCGGAAGAGCTCGACGCAGACTTTGACGCATTGAAACAAGTACTGCGCCGCGTGCAGTAAGCTTCAAAGTATAGTAAGTATCAAAAACAGAAATAACGAGAGGTGAATGAGTAATCATTCACCTTTTTTATTGTCGGTAAGTTTTGACTCTCTTTATGATTGAGAAACGAACTTAACTAAATGAGATGGAAAGAGAAGCATGCATTTTTTGATTTTTCTTGGCTCAGTGAGAAACAGCACGCCACCACGACCAGCCCGTTTAGGAATGCGAGTCAGTAAAGCGTGTGAAAAACTCATCGCGAGTCAACATTCGCAACATACGGTCGAAATCATCGACCCTTTGAATTACGACTTTGGCGATGTGTTTAAGCCCGAGTTTGCTTATCACCGCTCTAAAGTTCCGCAGCACCTAAGTGAGCTGGCAGACAAAATCAAACAGGCCGATGGGTATGTGATGGTTAGCCCGGAATATAACCATTCGATGAGTCCTGCCTTGGCGAACATGCTTAACCATTTCGGCAGTTCGCTGTTTTCTTACAAGCCGAGTGCTATCGTGACCTACTCTGCTGGGCAATGGGGTGGCGCTCGTGCTGCAGTTTCGATGCGCACTTTCTTATCCGAGTTGGGATGCTTACCCGTGTCGGCAATGATCCATATTCCAAAAGCACAAGAGGTGTTTGATGAGCACGGTGTTGTTGCGGATGAGTCGGAGCAGACGCAGTGGGACAACTATATGAATCGCACTATGCATCAATTGATTTGGTGGGCAGAAGGGGCGTCACTGCAAAGAGATAGGCTTGATCCAACCTCTGTAGCGCAAGCGTTTCAGAAAGATCCTTCGCAAAGAAATGCACCTTAGAGGCGAGTTGCTTTCCATTATAGAAAGGGGTTAGAAGGATTCTGAAACAAAAAAGCTTGGTCATTGCTGACCAAGCTTTTTAAATTCTAGCGAGCTAGTTTACTGAGAGATTATAGAGTCTCAGTAAAAGTACGAGCGATTACATCACGTTGTTGCTCTGGAGTTAGCGAGTTAAAACGTACTGCGTAACCAGAAACACGAATAGTTAGTTGTGGGTATTTCTCTGGGTGTGCAACTGCATCTTCTAGTGTTTCGCGTTTAAGCACGTTCACGTTTAGGTGTTGGCCGCCTTCGATACGAGGAGCAGTTTCGATTGCAACTTCACGGCTTTCGTATTCACCTAGGTCGCTGATTGCGATAACTTGGTCTGCTTCGTAGCCAGCAGTTGCAGCAACACAACGAGCTTCATTTTTTTCGCTATCTAATAGCCAGATAGAGTTTAGTAGGTCGTCGTTTGCCGCTTTTGTAATTTGGATACCTTGGATCATCACTATCTCCTAGACCACTTACGTGGTGATTATTGGTGTTAATTTTCGAATTTTCGTTGAGCTGAGTATTATATAGCTAATATCCACTATTTTAATATTGATTTAAGTCAAAAAACAACCAAAAACATTATTTTTATTAAGGTAATTTTATTGAGTTAAATCAATAAAACCTTTGAAAACAAACTAATTACAATTTATTTGATAATATAAAAAATATTTAATAACTATTTTTGTTGTAAATTTACTACAAATTGAGATTAAAGTTTAAACTGGTTAACGCAACTATCTGTATTTAGGTAGCAATACTGAAAGTCTAAAGTGATTAAATGACAAACATGAAAAACAAGCTTGGGAATAAACTCATTGGTGCACATGTCTCTGCTGCTGGTGGGGTCGATCAAGCTCCGTTGAGAGCTCGTGAAATTGGCGCGAATGCATTCGCACTATTTACAAAAAACCAACGCCAGTGGGTGGCGAAGCCTTTAGAAGCAAAAACCATCAGTGCGTTTAAAGCGAACTGTAAAATGCTGGGTTTCGGAGCAGAACATATTCTTCCCCATGATTCTTATCTGATTAACTTGGGTGCGCCGGAAGAAGAAAAGCTGAATAAATCCCGCGCGGCATTTATTGATGAAATGGAGCGTTGTAATCAGTTAGGGCTGACTTTGCTTAACTTCCACCCGGGTAGTCACCTAAAGAAAGTCTCTGAACAGGAGTGCCTCGCAACGATCGCCGAGTCGATCAATCTTGCGCATAAAGCGGTGCCGAATGTGATCGCTGTTATCGAGAATACGGCAGGTCAAGGCACTAACTTAGGCTGGAAGTTTGAGCACCTTGCTGAAATCATCGAGCAAGTGGAAGATAAAGATCGTGTCGGCGTTTGTATTGATACCTGCCATACCTTTACGGCTGGTTATGACTTACGTACAAAAGAAGATTGCGAGCGCACCTTTGCAGAGTTCGACCGTATCGTAGGTATGCACTATTTAAGAGCAATGCATCTAAATGATTCAAAAGTAGAGTTTGCCAGCAAAGTAGATCGCCACCATTCGCTAGGTAAAGGAGAGATCGGGTGGGATTGCTTTGAGTACATCGCGAAAGACCCTCGTTTTGATGGTATCCCTCTGATTTTGGAAACAATTGATCCAGATATTTGGCAGCAAGAGATCAACACGTTGCGTCAATTCCATTTAGCGGCCATTGCCAGTTAATGGCGTAACCACAAAGTTGGCACCTTTCTTTCTTAGTCATTGAACATCAATCTCTGAATTAGCAAAGAAGGATGCCAACATGTCTCGACCACTCTCTTTTACTCCTTATGCTTTCACTCGTCGCGTGCTTCGCTTACCGATGCCTAATCGTCACATTACCGGACAGGGGCATTTTCGAACGCCACAGAAGCATTAGTCTTTTATTACTTGTCTCAAGTTCGTGGTAAGTTTTTGTTTGTTTGAGTTTCGCTCGTTAGAATAGAAGCAAAATTTAGGACAGGAACTTTCCATGAATCAGTCACCCACTTGGCACGATGTGATCGGCGAAGAGAAAAAGCAGAGCTACTTTGTAGACACCTTGAATTTTGTTGAAGCCGAACGCGCCGCAGGCAAAGCTATTTTTCCTCCCGCAAAAGATGTCTTTAACGCGTTTCGTTTTACCGAGTTCAAAGACGTTAAGGTCGTGATTCTAGGACAAGACCCATACCACGGCCCAAATCAGGCGCATGGCCTGTGTTTCTCTGTACTTCCTGGCATTAAAACGCCACCGTCACTGGTTAATATGTATAAAGAGCTGGCGCAAGATATTGAAGGTTTCCAAATCCCTCAGCATGGTTTTTTGCAAAGCTGGGCTGAACAAGGCGTATTGTTACTCAATACGGTATTAACGGTGGAGCAAGGTAAAGCGCATTCACATTCAAAGACAGGTTGGGAAACGTTTACTGATCGAGTGATTGAAGCCATTAATCAGCATCAAGAAGGTGTAGTGTTCTTGCTGTGGGGTTCACATGCACAGAAGAAAGGTCGTTTTATCGATCGCAATAAGCACCATGTGTTAGCTGCCCCACACCCATCGCCACTTTCTGCACATCGAGGCTTTTTCGGTTGTAAGCATTTCTCTCAAGCAAACCAGTTGCTTACATCACAAGAAAAAGCACCAATTAACTGGCATTTGCCATTAACGGTATAAATGAAGAGACAGCGATCATGGATGGTATGATCGCTGTTTTTTTGAGCACGCTCGAGGCTGATAGTAAATTTCTCATGTACACTTACTAAAAGTAGGTGTTAAGGAGAGACGCTATGATGATCGAAAGAATTCGACGCGAACATGGTTATATGGTTCGTCTGTTGGCGATACTGCGCCATAAGCTTAATGAGATAAAAAAAGAACGTGTAATCAACTATGCGTTAGTAAGCGAGATTGTTGATTACCTCTCTAATCATTCGGAGAAAGTACACCACCCGAAAGAAGATATCCTCTATCACCACTTTCTTGAACACTATGGTAAGCAACAAACCATGGAAAATTTAGAGAAAGAACATCTAGAGTTAGCGAGTAAAACCAGAGAGTTTTCATCCGTGATAGAGATGATCCTTCAGGATGCTGTTGTGCCACAAGACATGTTTGTCGCTCACCTAGAAGATTTCATAGAATCGCAAAGGCACCACTTGGAGCTAGAAGAGCGAAAAATTTTGCCTCTCATTGAAGAGTTATTTACCACAGAAGATTGGCAGCATGTCGAGAGCTTATGGAGCGTCAGTGAGGATGACCCTGTGTTTGGTGACACGATTGCTGATCGTTATAAGCAGTTGGCCGAACGTGTTCGTCAAAGTGATACTGAGTATGTTTAAGCCTGAGTGATGAAACCTGAGCGAGCGAAAGCCGTCTCTCGGGTTTGTGAGATACATTTCTTATTTATTGGGAATCAACCGAAAATTTAGTGTGCATATTTCTCGGCAAAAAGTACGGAAGATTCTCATTGAGTAATAATGGTATTCATACTTAAACCTTGGTACATAAACTCACGGTGTTTACGGTCACTGTAAACAAAAAACAAAAGGCACCTGTAAGGTGCCTTTTGTTTGAATTAGAGTTTAATGTCTTCCAAGTTATAATCGGTACAGACATCAAGTTCGCGCAGCTCTTTAAGCAAATTGCGTCTGTCGTTCATCTCTTCTATTTCACGCCACTTTCGCTTTACTGGTTTGGCACGAGATTTGGTTGTTGAGGTAGTATCCAGATTAAAAATGTCATCTAGTTGAAAGCCTTCCATAAGCCACCTTTACCTTTCTTAAGCTAAACTGTTGTAACCAGTCCTTGTGGAGTTTTTTTAGTACCACAATAGCCGTGAGAATAACCATGATATATTTCGCATTTGTGTCGGTAGCATGACATTTTCGTGCAAAAATATTCTCAAAATCACACTTTTTATTGCAACGATGTGGATAAAAAATGCACAAACGATCTCAAGAAAACGATTAAATAGAGAGATTTTCTATGTTAATTCGATTTGATGAATGGGTGCACTGCGCAAAGGTTAAAGTTGCATAAAATCAGTTTGATGAAATAGTGTTCAATTAGATGGTAAGTCACTAGCGTAAATTTATGTAACACCTTGTGAATACTAGCTTGTTCTTGTTTATACGGTTTACCATTCTATTTAATGAGGAATAATTATTTATGTTGGTGTTTGGTAATTGAAATGTTGCGCAGTTTGAGTATTAAGTCTTCTATTTATGTTACTTTTTGGTGACTTTATAGTGAAAAATAACAACGTTATTCTCATTGTTGCATATTGATTTTTGCGCTCCTAGGTTGCATTATCCGCCCGTCAAAAAATACGCTGGTACGTAAAATGGATGCATGAAGCGACGTTTACGATTCTAGATTGCCCATAAACATTACTTAAAAAGCTAAGCACACTTTGACACTTAGCAGGCAATTTGGTGGATGGCTAGGACGCATAGACTGGCGCAACTCACTTTGAGGTACACATGACAGACTTAATCAATTTGATGAACGATCTCCTCTGGGGCTCGATTCTGGTTTATCTTCTTGTTGGTGTTGGTATTTACTTCACCGTTCGATTAGGGTTCATTCAGTTCCGCCATTTCGGCCACATGTTCTCTGTTCTTAAGAACAGCCGTAAAGCAGACAAAGCTGGTATTTCCTCTTTCCAAGCGCTTTGTACTAGTCTTGCTGCACGTGTTGGTACAGGTAACATGGCGGGCGTTGCAGTTGCATTGACTGCGGGTGGTCCTGGTGCGATCTTCTGGATGTGGCTGATTGCAATGCTTGGTATGGCAACATCGTTTGCTGAGAGCACACTGGCGCAGCTATACAAAACCAAAGATGATGATGGCAACTACCGTGGTGGCCCTGCCTACTACATGGAAAAAGGCCTGGGCATGCGTTGGATGGGCGTGTTGTTCTCAGTTTTCCTAATCATCGCTTTTGGTTTGGTATTCAACGCCGTACAAGCTAACTCAATTGCCAATGCAATGAGCAACGCATTTGGTTGGAATAACTTGTATGTCGGTATTGCCGTTGTTTTACTGTCTGCAATTGTTATTTTCGGTGGCATCAAGCGTATCGCAAGAGTTGCTGAGATGATCGTTCCGATCATGGCACTACTTTATCTAGCCCTAGCGCTGTTCATCATGTTCTCTAACCTAGAGAAATTACCTGATGTATTGATGCTTATCTTTAAGAGTGCATTTGGTCTGCAAGAAGCAGCAGCAGGTGGTCTTGGCTACGCAATTGCACAGGCAATGATTAACGGTATCAAGCGCGGTCTATTCTCGAATGAAGCAGGTATGGGTTCTGCACCTAACGCGGCAGCTTCAGCAACACCTTACCCACCACACCCAGCGTCTCAAGGTTACGTACAGATGCTAGGCGTGTTCATGGATACGATCGTTATCTGTTCTGCAACAGTGGCTATCATCCTGATGTCTGGTGAGTATGTCGGTCAAGCAACAGAAGTGACGGGTATCGAGCTAACTCAGCGTGCATTGAGCTCACAAGTTGGCGATTGGGGCGGCATCTTTGTTGCTGTGGCAATCTTCTTCTTTGCGTTTACTTCAATCATTGCAAACTACTCGTATGCTGAAACGAACTTAATCTTCCTAGAGCACAATCATAAAGCGGGCTTAAGCATTTTCCGCGTTATTGTTCTTGGTATGGTGATGTTTGGTGCACTAGCTTCGTTACCAGTCGTATGGTCGCTTGCTGATGTCTCTATGGGTCTGATGGCGATAGTCAACTTGGTGGCGATCATCTTGCTATCTGGCATCGTGATTAAACTGGCCAAAGATTACAATCGCCAGCTTGGTGAAGGCAAAGTGCCAACATTTGATGCGAATGATTTCCCAGAGCTGAAATCTCAGCTTGAAGAAGGCATTTGGTACAACGATAAAAAAGACTAAGTGAGCTATCACTCATAGTTGAAAGCTATTAGTACGATGTAAAAAGCCATGCAGACAATGCATGGCTTTTTTTGTACCCTATTAAAAACAAAATTAGAGAAGGGAAAGTCATGCTTATCGTAGTTTCTCCAGCGAAGACTCTTGATTACGAGTCTCCGTTAGCGACAGAAAAATTTACTCAACCTGAGTTGGTCGAATACTCAAAAGAGCTTATCGATGTTTGCCGCAAACTGACTCCTGCTGATGTTGCCTCTTTAATGAAAGTGAGCGACAAGATTGCCGATTTAAATGTGGGCCGATTCCAAGAGTGGAGTGAAACGTTTACCACTGAAAACTCACGACAAGCCATTCTTGCATTTAAAGGTGACGTTTACACAGGGCTAGACGCCGAAAGTTTATCTGAAGCGGACTTCGAATATGCTCAAGATCATCTGCGTATGCTATCGGGTCTTTATGGTTTACTAAAACCACTTGATTTGATGCAGCCATACCGCCTTGAAATGGGTACCAAGCTTGCAAACGACAAGGGTACGAACTTGTACCAGTTTTGGGGCAATGTTATTACGGACAAGCTTAACGAAGCGATTTCTGCTCAAGGCGATAATGTCCTTATCAACCTTGCATCAAATGAATACTTTAAAGCGGTTAAGCCAAAGAATTTAGATGCGCAAGTGATCACGCCAGTATTCAAAGATTGTAAGAATGGTCAATACAAGGTCATCAGTTTTTACGCGAAGAAAGCGCGCGGTATGATGGCGCGTTACATCATTGAAAACCGTGTTGAGAGCGTGGCAGACCTGACTAAGTTTGATACGGCGGGTTACTACTTTGTGGAAGATGAATCGACGCCAACAGAGTTAGTATTTAAACGCGAAGAGCAAAAATAAAGCTAATTGAGACGTAGTCTACGTTAATCTCTATCAGCACAAACGAAAAAGGGTTGGCATTGCCAACCCTTTGTTTTTTAGCTTGAGCTACTTCGTCCCAACAAGATTACTTCTTCTTAGCGGTTTTCTTTTTCGCTACTTTTTTCTTGTCGTCTTTTTTCTTTTTCTTCTTAAACACAGGCTTTTTGTGTTTAGGACGCATCTCTTTCACGAAACGCTCTTTGATGTCTTCTTTCACATAACGTGCAACGCGATCCATCATTGGTTGGTCGTGTGCTTCTACGATTGAGATAGCGTTACCTTTCTTACCTGCGCGAGCCGTACGGCCGATACGGTGAAGGTAAACATCAGCCGTGCGCGGCATGTCGTAGTTGATAACGTGTGATACATCCGGAAGATCGATACCACGCGCAGCAACGTCCGTCGCGAGCAGCACGTTCACAGTTCCATCGCGGAAGCGAGAAATCGCATTGTTACGACGATCTTGCGGCATTTCACCTTGAATCCAAGAACATGGAATCTGTGCACTTTCAAGCTGCGCTCGTAGCTCAGCCAAACGCTCACGAGTCTTTAAAAAGACGATAGTGCGCTCAGCTTGCTGAGTAATAATGTGTTTTAGTAATTCTAGTTTGTGTTCAGCATCATCAGCTCGGTGGTACCACTGAGCAATTTTCTTACGCTCACGCAGCGGCGATTTTGCATCGATCTCTGCTGGGTCATTCAACAGATCAGCGGTAAAGCCTTCTACGCCTTTCCCTTCTAACGTTGCTGAGAACAGAAGGGTTTGCTTACGCCAGCGACATTCGTTAGATAGGCGATCGACAGTAGGAGCAAAACCCATATCTAGCATACGGTCTGCTTCATCAAGGATTAACCATTCGATTGCACGACAATCAAAACGTTCTGCATCAATGTATTCTTTTAAACGGCCAGGTGTTGCAACCACAATGTCTTGCGTTGTTGCAAGGATGTCGGCGTGCTCTTGGTACTGAACACCACCAGTGATGGTGAAAATGTTGAGTTTGGTATTTTTTGCCAAAGCACGTGCTTGATCGGCAATTTGCATCGCCAGTTCGCGAGTAGGCGTTAGGATCAAAATACGCGCAGGCCCAGGCTTACGACGAGGGAAGTCTTGCAAGTATTGCAATGCTGGCAGGACGAAGGCGGCCGTTTTACCAGTTCCTGTTGGCGCTGACGCTAGAATGTCACGACCGTCCAACGCTTGTGGAATCGCTTCTGCCTGAATTTTTGTTGGGCGTTCGTAACCCATCTCTTCAATGGCTTCAAGTAGGTTTTGGTCTAGATCAAGTTCAGCAAAGGTTCTGATCACAATGAGTTCTCCACAAGCAAAGCTTGGTTAATGGTTCGCCACAACAGCATAGAATACAAAAAGGTCGCACATTATAAAGTGATTGGTGATAAGGATCACATGTTATTTCACATCTTAAGATAAAACTCGCGAGTTAACTGGATGAAATCATCACTATAGCCGTCATTTGAACGGATAATTAAATGTGACGTTTGCGAATCGCAAGGTCGTTTTGACAGTTCAAATAACAATCGGTGTACTGGTTTCTTTTCTGACGGTTGCACGCGACAGATCCTCGATAGATACCAACCTTGGTTTAATGCTAGCTCAATGAACTGCTCGCCTTCGGTGATTGGCAACACAAAACTAGCCCTCCCTTCGTCATCAAGCAAATGATAGCAACGCTGCAGCAATACGTTATGGCCTAGCGTATCAGTGTGCCTCGCGGTTGCACGTTGACTGTGTTTCGATTGCTCGCCGCTGTTGAAGTAGGGCGGGTTACAAATGATGCGTTGGAATGGATGTGTCGGCGTAAAGTGCAGTATGTCGGTGTGATGCACACTTACACGATCTGACCAAGGAGACTGGGCCATATTTTTTTGCGCGGCAGCAACGGCTGTTAATTCGATATCGACCGCGGTTATTTCAGCTTCTGTAAAGCGTTGAGCACACATCAGGGCAAGCAGGCCAGTGCCAGTGCCAATATCGAGAATTTTAGCGTCGTTAGGGCTTTGAATCCAAGCACCAAGCATTACCCCATCTGTGCTGACTGGCATACCACTCTCGCCGCCCTCAATACAAAATTGCTTAAAATTGAAGCCTTTAGTTTTCAGTTTTTGGTTCTTCATGATTGTTTTATATTTGCTCAATAATTAAGTAGATTGCTCTATTGTTTATTAATTGTATAGATTGTTGTTTTGTTGGTTATTAAATTGTATTGTTAATTGATCGAGATAAAGAACTGGTCTGTTATTTGGATCTGGTTATATCCACTGCTTTTAAGTTTGAAAACTAAATTAATATGGTGTTTTTTTCTTAAAGGTTGCCAAATGATGAGTCTTTCGTCATTATGCGGCGAAAATTTTATAGATTGAACCACGTGTACTTATTGACTTTAGGTATACAAAAAGTGGTCTAAGCATACACAACATTCATTAATTAAAAGACAAGGGTTATCTGTGAAGCAGACGTTAAAACTAACAGATATTATCGCAGTAGGCTTTATGCTATTTGCGTTCTTTTTAGGTGCGGGCAATATTATCTTTCCACCTCTAGCGGGTCAGTTAGCGGGTGAAAACTTAATGCCAGCTATGTTTGGTTTCTTGCTAACAGCGGTAGGTCTACCTCTTATTACTATCGTTGCTATTGCTGTTGCTGGTGGTTCTTGGGATCACTTGACGCAAGATCTTCCGAAAAAAGCGGCAGTTCTTATGGCTGCACTGATTTTCATCATCATTGGTCCAGCGTTTGCAGCGCCTCGTACAGGCCTAGTGGCTTACGAGATGGCGGTGAAACCTTTCTTCCTTGAGGCGTCACAAACGCATCTGACAGCGTTCTCAGTGATCTTCTTTATCGCAGCGATGATGTTCTCATGGTTCCAAGGCCGTTTGATCGATCTTATCGGTAAAGTACTGACACCAGCATTGTTCGTTGGTTTGATCATTCTTGCTGTCGCTGTCTTCCTTGATCCTCAGGGCGATATGATTGGCGCGCACGGTGAATATCTAACGCAGCCTCTGACCAAAGGCTTCTTAGAAGGCTACAACACAATGGATACGTTCGCGTCATTGATGTTTGGTATGCTGATGGTTGATGCACTGCGCGGTAAAGGCATTACTGAGCGCTCTGCAACTACTAAATATCTGATCTATGCAGGTTGTATTGCTGCTGCTGGTCTTGCGTTTGTTTACATCTCACTATTTTACTTAGGTGCGACGAGTGCAACGGTTGCTGCTGGTGCTGATAATGGTGGCCTAGTGCTTAGCCAATACGTTCAAGCGTTGTTTGGTCCATACGGTCAAATCGTTCTGTCTGTCATCGTATTGCTAGCGTGTCTGACAACCGCGATTGGCTTGATTTCTGCGTGTTCAGATTTCTTCAGCTCGAAAACACCACTGTCATACAAGCAATGGGTACTGATTAATGGTTCTGTTTGTGCATTGGTTGCAAACGTTGGTCTTGCGCAGCTGATTTCTCTGTCAGTGCCAGTATTGTTTGCGCTGTACCCTGTTGCGATTGCGTTGGTTGCACTAACATTTGTGCGCAGCAAACTGCCGAATCCACGCTTTGCTTACCGTGCAGTACTGCTTGTATCTCTGCTGTTTGCGTTAGTTGATGCGGCAAAAGTATCGGGTATTGATGTTTCTGCGTTTAACATGTTGCCACTATTCGAAGTCGGCATGGGTTGGGTGCTTCCAACATTTGCGGCTATCGTGTGCATGTTCTTCATCGCGAAACCTCGCCCAGAGCTAGCACAAGAAACCGCGTAATCACTTCGCGTTATCAAGATAATAAAAAGCCCGATGAAGTAATTCATCGGGCTTTTTACTTTTTAATGATGACGTGTTTGCGCTATTAAAGCGTGTCGTGGAATTCCACAAGAACTTGTTCACACCATTTTTCGATGCGTTCATCACTCAGTTCGTACTGTGAGTCTTCATCTAACGCAAGTCCAACAAACTTGCTGCCATCTTCGATCAATGCTTTCGATGCTTCAAATTCGTAGCCTTCATTTGGCCAGTAACCGATAAAGGTTGCGCCTGTGGCTTGCAATTCATCGTGAAGTAAGCCCATCGCATCTAAATACCACTCTCCGTAACCTTCTTGGTCACCCAGACCAAACAGCGCTACAATTTTGCCTTTCAGTGGTGTGGTCGCGATGTCTTGCCAAATCGCGTTCCAATCTTCTTGAATTTCACCAAAATCCCAAGTTGAGATGCCAAGGAGTAATAAGTCGTAGTCCGCCATTAGTGATAACGGTGTCTCTTTCACATTGTGAATGTCGACAAGGTCTTCACCAATAAGGGTACGAATTTTCTCTGCTGCCATTTCGGTGTAGCAGGTCGTTGAGCCGTAAAAGAGTCCGATTTTCATTATATTCGTCGTTATTTGTGTTGCTGTTGTGGAAGATTCTAACCATAAATTGAGGAAGATTGCAGCGAATATCCTATGTGGGATGATTTTTTATGGTATTGGATTGGCAGGTGCTTTAATCTAAATACTGTAAATATAAACAGATAAGGAAGCATTCATGACGGCACAACAGCCTGTCAATCAACAAGATTTTTCGCTTGTTGAGCAATTCTTAGATGCGATGTGGATGGAGCGTGGCCTATCAGAGAACACGTTGGCTTCCTACCGAAACGATTTAATGAAGCTGCTCGTGTGGATGGAAAAACATCGATACCGTCTTGATTTTATCAGTTTGTCTGGCTTGCAAGAATATCAAAGCCACCTTGTAGATTTAGATTACAAACAGACGTCTCGTGCGCGTATGTTGTCGGCGATTCGCCGTTTATTCCAATACCTGCATCGTGAGAAGGTGCGCGCTGATGACCCGAGTGCGCTCTTGGTTAGTCCTAAACTGCCACAACGTTTACCTAAAGATATTAGTGAAGAGCAAGTGGACGCGTTGCTCGAAGCGCCAGACCCGAATGACCCTATAGAATTGCGCGATAAAGCGATGCTAGAGCTACTCTACGCGACAGGGTTGCGTGTGACAGAGCTCGTCAGTTTGACCATGGAAAATGTTAGCTTGCGCCAAGGGGTGGTGCGCGTGACTGGTAAAGGTGGTAAAGAACGTCTGGTTCCTATGGGGGAAAACGCGGTCGATTGGATCGAGACGTTCATTCAACAAGGGCGCCCTGCGTTACTTGGTGATACATCATCTGATATTGTTTTTCCTAGTAAACGCGCAAGACAAATGACTCGTCAGACGTTTTGGCACCGTATTAAGTACTATGCTTTGATAGCAGGGATTGATACTGATCAGCTGTCGCCGCACGTACTGCGTCATGCCTTTGCCACGCATTTATTGAACTATGGCGCAGATCTCAGGGTCGTACAGATGCTTTTAGGACATAGTGACTTATCGACCACGCAAATTTATACTCACGTGGCGACTGAACGATTGAAGCAGATCCACAGTCAACACCACCCAAGAGCATAACAATGGTTAGATTCATCCATGTCTTCTTGGAAAAACGATTTTACATTAAGGTGAATTTCATGAGCGTATTACGCCGACTAACTCTGCTGACTTTACCATTTTTTGTTACCGCTTGTGGTGCAGAAGAAAGTCAGGCTCAAACGGAGACTCCTGCACAACAAGTGGCGCCAGCTGCACAAAGCGGCTTTGATGAAGCAGCATTAAAGACTAAGTTCTCAAAGCTTGGTTTATCTATCGTTGATATTCAACCATCAGACGTCGCTGGCTTATTGGAAATTCAAACCAATGGCGGGATCCTGTTTGCTTCAAATGATGGTAGCCATTTTATCGCCGGTACGCTTTATGCCATTAATGATGATGGCAGTTACAAAGATGTCATAGCAGAGCGTCAAGCGCCGCTTAACGCCGAGAAAATTGCGCAGTTCTCCGATAGCATGATCGAATACAAAGCCGACGATGAAAAGTATGTTGTGACCGTATTCACAGATATCACCTGTGGTTACTGTGTGCGTCTGCATAGCCAAATGCAAGGCTATAATGACCTAGGTATTACAGTGCGTTACATGGCTTACCCTCGCCAAGGTGCAACTGGCCCTGTGGCAGAGCAAATGGCAACGATTTGGTGTGCTGAAGATCCGGCGTCGGCAATGCACAACGCGAAAGTGAATCGTACATTTGATAACCCTGCGAAAGACTTAAAACAATGTAAAGAAACCATCCAGGCGCATTACAATCTAGGTCGCCAATTGGGTATTTCTGGTACGCCAGCAATCTTCTTACCGAATGGCGAAATGGTTGGTGGCTACCTACCACCTGCAGAGCTATTGAAACGTTTAAAGCAACTATAATCCATTAGGAGCAGAGCCGGCAAAGTTGTCGGCTCTTTCAAGCATGATAGAAATTCAACGACGTCCTGAACCTGATCTTTCCCTTCTTCCTGATTCCATTCCTCCGATTCTTAAACGTATCTACATCAACCGTGGGATAACGGATCTTTCACAATTAGAAACGTCGGCCCGTGGGTTGCATTCATATCAAAAACTCGGGGGGATTGAGCAAGCTGTCGATCTTTTGTTTCAGGCGATAAAAGAACAAAAACGCATCATCGTTGTCGGTGATTTTGACGCTGATGGCGCGACAAGCTCAGCATTATCAGTACTCGCGCTGCGTATGCTTGGTAGTCACAATGTGGATTACTTAGTGCCAAATCGTTTTGAAGACGGTTATGGGTTAAGTCCAGAAGTCGTTGACCAAGCCTTAGAGCTTGGCGCTGAGATGATCATGACGGTGGATAACGGCGTCTCATCAATCGAAGGTGTGCGTTACGCAAAAGAAAATGGCATTACCGTGCTCGTTACCGATCACCACTTACCAGGACAAGTGTTGCCTGATGTGGATGCAATGGTGAACCCAAACCTTGAGAGCTGTAGCTTTCCATCTAAAGCGCTTGCGGGTGTGGGGGTCGCGTTTTATCTCATGATGGCACTATGCGTTCATATGCGAAAACACAATTGGTTTGCAGAACAGGGGATGCAAGAGCCCAAGTTGATGGAACTGATTGACCTTGTTGCACTGGGTACCGTCGCCGACGTCGTTCCATTGGATGAAAACAACCGCATTCTTGTACACCAAGGTTTGCAACGTATTCGTGCGGGCAAAGCGCGTCCCGGCATCCAAGCGTTAATTGAGGTCGCGAAGCGCGATGCGCGTCGTTTAGTTGCGTCCGATTTTGGCTTTGCTTTAGGTCCACGTATTAATGCTGCAGGTCGTCTTGATGACATGTCTTTCGGTGTTGAACTGCTGATGTGTAACAACATCCACACAGCTCGTCGCATGGCAAGTGAATTGGATGGCTTGAACCAGACTCGTAAAGAGATTGAAGAAGGCATGAAGCAAGAAGCGATGGCTTTCTGTGAGCGCCTTCAGTTTGGTGAAGGCAATGAGCTTCCTTATGGCCTAGCCTTATTCCAACGTGATTGGCATCAAGGTGTGATTGGTATTTTGGCTTCGCGCATTAAAGAGAAGTTTCACCGTCCAGTCATTGCATTTGCTGATGGCGGAGAAGGGACGATTAAAGGCTCGTGTCGTTCTATTCCGGGGCTACACATGCGCGATGCGTTGGATTTCATCGACACGCAAAACCCGGGTTTGATCATCAAGTTTGGTGGACACGCCATGGCAGCAGGCTTAACGATTAAAGAGCAGGATTTTGAGCGTTTCAGTCGTTTGTTTGATGAAGTGGTAAAAAAGGAACTCGATGAAGCGGCGCTAAAAGGCGTGATCATGTCAGATGGTGAACTTAAGCCGGAAGAGTTCTCTATGCATGTTGCTGAACTGCTGCGATCGGGTGGCCCTTTTGGACAAGCCTTCCCTGAACCAATCTTTGATGGTGAGTTTAAAGTACTGCATCAAAAGCTGGTGGGTGAGAAGCATCTTAAATTGATGTTAGAGCCGCTTTATAAAGGTCACCCTACCAATGTGATGATCGACGGCATTGCATTCAATGTTGATCTACGTCGATGGCCAGATGCATCGGTTAAAACAGTACGTCTCGCGTATAAGCTGGATGTGAATGAATTTCGTGGTAATCAATCATTGCAATTGATGATCGACCATATCGAAGCTAAGTAATACCTAGATTAACCTTTCTTATAGAGTACGGTTGCCCCTAAGTGGGCGTAAAATTTTATGACCGTGCTCTCTCTCACCGCAATCTGATTTCTCATCCGAAATTTTCCTGTATCTCGGTCACATTTTTCAGTAGAATTTCTCGGTTAAATTCTATTCTAAAATGTTGAGTAAACATGTTTGAAATCAATCCAATTAAAAACCGTCTGCAGGACGTGTCTCAGCGCACAAATGTCCTGAGGGGGTATCTTTGACTATGACGCGAAGAAAGAGCGTCTAGAAGAAGTCAACGCAGAACTTGAACAACCAGATGTATGGAACGAACCTGAGCGTGCGCAAGCACTGGGTAAAGAGCGTGCATCACTAGAAGCGGTTGTTGAAACCATTGATCAACTAGAGCAAGGTGTGGAAGATGTAGAAGGTCTTCTTGAGCTGGCTGTAGAAGAAGAAGATCAAGAAACATTTGACGAAATTGAACCAGAACTTGCTGAGTTGGAAGAGAAGCTAGAAAAGCTTGAATTCCGTCGTATGTTCTCTGGCGACCACGATAGCTCTGATTGTTACATCGATTTGCAAGCTGGTTCTGGTGGTACAGAAGCACAAGACTGGACTAACATGCTGCTGCGTATGTACCTACGTTGGGCAGAAGCGAAGGGCTTCAAAGCTGAAGTGATTGAAGTCTCTGAAGGTGAAGTCGCGGGTCTTAAGTCGGCAACAGTTCGCATCTCTGGTGAGTATGCGTACGGTTGGTTACGTACAGAAACGGGCGTTCATCGTCTTGTTCGTAAATCTCCGTTCGATTCAGGCGGTCGTCGCCATACGTCATTTGCTTCTGCGTTCATCTATCCAGAGATTGATGAAAACATCGACATCGACATTAATCCTTCCGACCTACGCATTGACGTTTACCGTGCGTCAGGCGCAGGTGGTCAGCACGTAAACACCACAGAATCTGCGGTACGTATTACGCACGTACCTACGAACACAGTGGTTCAGTGTCAGAATGACCGTTCTCAACATAAGAACAAAGATCAGGCAATGAAACAGCTTCGAGCGAAGCTATTTGAGCTTGAATTGCAAAAGCAAAATGCGGAAAAACAAGCTAATGAAGACGCTAAGTCTGACATTGGCTGGGGTAGCCAGATCCGTTCTTACGTATTGGATGACTCACGTATTAAGGACCTCCGTACGGGCATTGAAAACCGTAATACTCAAGCGGTTCTTGATGGCGATCTGGACAAATTTATTGAAGCTAGCCTGAAATCAGGTCTATAAAGCTTTTCACCGACAAAAACAGGATACATCGAAAATGACTGATGCTGTTCAAAACGAAACTGTACTAGAAGAAAATAAGCTGATTGCTGAACGCCGCGCTAAACTGGATGCAATCCGAAAGAGCTGCAAAGCGAACGGCCATCCAAACGACTTCCGTCGTGACGCACTAGCGGGCGACCTTCAGAAAGAGTTCGGTGAAAAGACGAAGGAAGAGCTAGAAGAGCTTAACCACGTAGTAGCAATCGCTGGCCGTATCATGGCTAAACGTGGTCCATTCTTGGTAATTCAAGAAACTTCTGGCCGTATCCAAGCTTACGCTGACAAAGCGGTTCAAAAAGTACTTAAAGAAAAATACCAAGGTCTAGATATCGGTGACATCATCGGTGTTAAAGGTGCACTTCATAAGTCTGGTAAAGGTGACCTATACGTGAACATGGAAGAGTACGAGTTGCTAACCAAAGCACTACGTCCACTTCCAGAGAAGTTCCACGGTCTAACTGACCAAGAGATGCGTTACCGCCAACGTTACGTTGACCTGATCGTTAACGAAGACTCTCGTCAAGCGTTTGTAGTACGTTCTAAAGTAATGTCTGCAATCCGCAACTTCATGATCTCTAAGCAGTTCATGGAAGTTGAAACGCCAATGATGCACGTTATCCCTGGCGGTGCGAGTGCGCGTCCATTCATCACGCATCACAACGCACTAGACATGCCAATGTACCTACGTATCGCGCCAGAGCTATACCTGAAGCGTCTAGTTGTTGGTGGTTTTGATCGCGTATTCGAAATCAACCGTAACTTCCGTAACGAAGGCCTTTCTCCACGTCACAACCCAGAATTCACAATGATGGAATTCTACATGGCGTACGCAGACTACAAAGATCTGATGGACCTAACTGAAGAACTACTAAGCTCAGTGGCGCAAGAAGTTCTAGGTTCAACGTCAATGCCTTACGGTGATGAAACGGTTGAGTTTGGTGGTACTTACACTCGTATGAGCATGTTCGAAGCAATCAAGCACTACAACCCAGACCACGCGCAAATCCAAGCGCTAACAGAAGAAGACCTACAAAACCGTGATCTAATGGTTTCTATCGCGAAATCTGTTCACGTTGAAGTAGAACCTTTCTGGACATGTGGTCAGCTTCTTGAAGAGATCTTTGGTGAAACAGCAGAACCTAAGCTAATGCAGCCTACGTTCATCACTGGCTACCCAGCAGATATCTCTCCACTAGCTCGTCGTAGCGATGACAACCCGTTCTTTACAGACCGCTTTGAATTCTTTATCGGTGGCCGTGAAGTAGCGAACGGTTTCTCAGAGCTTAACGATGCTGAAGACCAAGATGCACGCTTTAAAGCACAGGTTGAAGCGAAAGAGTCTGGTGACGACGAAGCAATGTTCTACGATGCAGACTACATCACTGCTCTAGAGCACGGCCTACCGCCAACAGCAGGCCAAGGTATCGGTATCGACCGTTTGGTTATGCTACTGACTAACACGCACACTATCCGTGACGTGATCTTATTCCCTGCAATGCGCCCGCAAGCGTAATTCGATAGGATGAGTAAAAAACCACCTTCGGGTGGTTTTTTTTTGCCTTTTAGTTAAGCTGATTCAAGTTGTTGCATTTGCCTTTTAATGGGATATGCAAATAAACATTCGCCAAATCTCAATCTATTGCATAGTCTTAATACTGAGACAGACGTGAGGGGGCGGAGTCTCGATAATGTTACCCGCTCGCAAAGATAAGTTTGTGGCACAAAATTTCTATTAACAATGAAAAAGGGTTAGAGAATGGCTGGGCAGTTTAAGATGGATTCCATCCCGGGATCGCTTGTGGTAGTTGGCGGTACTTATGAGCCTTGGTTATCGGTACTGGAGCAAGTGGGCTGGAAGTGTCACCAAGTAGGTGACTTACGCAAAGCTAATACGCTGTTAGAAGATATTGGTCCATGTATCGGTATTGTTGATCTCAGCCATGACGAGTTCAGCTTGAATGGTTTGGCGAACTTAGTCAGCTCTCACAAACACGTACGTTGGTTAGCGTTTATTCGTGAATCTCAGCTTGGCACTGACACCATATGCCAGTTCATTGTTAACTTTTGTATCGATTTTTTTACAGCGCCGATCCCAGATGCACAGTTATTAAGCACAATAGGTCACCAGCTTGGCATGCTTAAGTTGGAGAAAAAAGTTTGGCCTAGTTTTGGTAGCAGTTTAGATATGGGTCTGATCGGTGAATCTATCCCGATGAAACGTTTACGCGATCAAGTGAAGCGCATCGGTCCAACAGACGTCAGCATTCTGATTTCTGGGGAAAGTGGGACTGGTAAAGAGGCGGTTGCTAGGGCCATCCATAAAGTCTCTTCACGCTCTCATAAACCGTTTATGGCAATTAACTGTCGCGCACTCAATGAACAACGTTTCCAAGCTGAAGTATTTGGTATTAACGCCGATGAAGATATGGAAGCATGCCTGCTTGAACAAGCAGATGGCGGCACCGTGTTGTTTAACGACATTCTTACCATTTCAAAAGAGCAGCAAATGAATCTGCTGAGATTCTTGCAAGAAGGCACCATTGATACCAAAGATGGCGTAAAAGCGGTTAACGTGCGTATTCTTGCTGCTAACTCGTCAGATGTTGAAAAAGCTTTGATTGACGGTGACTTCAATGAAGAGCTTTACCATTACATCAACGTTTTGCGCATCAATGTCCCTAGCTTGAAAGAACGTGCGAGTGACATCGCATTGCTGGCTCGTTTCTACTTACAAGAGTTCTCAAAAGAGTACAACTCGCAAGCAAAAAGCTTTTCTGAGGATGCATTCAAGGCACTGACACGTTATTTCTGGCCTGGAAATGTGCGTGAGCTGATGAACCAAGTGAAGCGAGCGGTATTAATGTCCGACAGCGTAATGATTGAAGAGCATCACTTAGATTTACCTCAACGTAATGACTCAAAGCGCAGCTTGAAATCAATCCGAGAGAAGAGTGAACGTGATGCGTTGCTGGTTGTTTTGGAATCTCATTCTGGTCAAGTTTCAAATGCGGCGAAAGAGCTCGGAGTTTCGCGTGCAACCATGTATCGACTACTTAATAAACATAACTTGATTTCCGAACAAGCCATGTAGTTGGCCTTTCCCTGTGTTAAATAGGCGAATAAATACAATAAAAGAGAGTGGCCACAGAGCCGCTCTTTTTATTTTTGTTTAGTTTGATTTATAAAATCCGCAAATTTATATATTCCTCAGGTGAATATGTTATACGTAAAAGTATATGAAACTAAATTGCGGTGTATTGATTTGTTTTTAATCAAAAAGGCAAAAAATGTTTGATATATATCCATCAAAGCTTACAATTTAACCGTCACTCAATGAGTTATACCTTTCATAAACGGATTAATTTTTAGCTAGGAGGCGCAAGATGAAACATTACGTTGTTAACACCACTGCTTGCGCTGATCGTATGCCTATCGCTCCGATAACCCTTAAATCGGATGATACCAATACCACTGGCTCACAAGATAAAAATTAATCCGTAACCTATCATATTTATTACTAGGCTGCGGAAAAGTAGCGGCTTAGTATCAACAGAATATTTCTGTTCATTTTACGCACTATTTTTCCCAGTCGAATACATCGATAATCGGAGAAAATATTATGCGTCACTCTATTTACCTACAATTGGCCACTTTGCTATTGAAAGCAGACCTTAAACGCGAAGAAAAGCAATGGCAGCGCACCATACGCCGAACTGCTCATGATATTCCATGGACGAATGTTCATCTATTGAGAGATATTGGTTTAGATCGCGATGGTCGTTCTACACGTGCCAATGTTCCGGATGCAGTAAAAGTTGAACGTCGAGTTCGTCACCTTCGTCGAGTCTTAACGTCGCGAATAATGACGTAATCGTTAGCGTGTTGGGCTGACTGAGTTGCTAACGAGTCATTCAACACGCTTAACTTTTTATATGAAGTATGACTTCATTGGATAAACAGCTGATCTTGAAGATCAGCTGTTTTCGTTTGAAGGTGGTACTGTTAAGGGCAAGGATTCGAGTAAGTTGTACCTATTGCTTGAATTTCAGTAAGTAGTTCGTCGCTAAGTTGCAAATCAATACTGTCGATATTGGCTTTTAATTGGTCTAGGTTTGTTGCTCCGATAATGTTAGAAGCAACAAATGGACGCTGATTGACAAACGCGAGCGCCATTTGTGCAGGGTTTAGACCATGCTCTTGAGCTAAATTGACGTAAGCTTCGGTCGCTTTAACACCTTGCGGAGTGAAGTAGCGCGCAAAACGCTCCCACTTAGTGCATCGAGCGCCTTCAGGTTTTGCCCCGTTTAGGTATTTACCACTCAAGCAGCCAAATGCCAAAGGAGAGTAGGCAAGTAACTGAACGCCTTCGTAATGGCTGATTTCAGACAAGCCAACTTCGAAGCTGCGGTTCAATAAGTTATATGGGTTTTGAATGGAGACAATTCTTGGCAAATCGTGTTTTTCTGCCAAACGCAATAGCGACATCACACCCCACGGCGTCTCGTTGGATACGCCGATATAGCGCACTTTACCTGCATTCACTAATTCAGTAAGCGCTTCCAACGTTTCAATTAACGTGACTTCTTCTTGTTTGTCAGGGTATGGGTAGTTGAGTTGACCAAAGCAGTTGGTTTGACGCTGCGGCCAATGTAGTTGGTACAAATCGACATAATCGGTTTGTAGACGATTAAGGCTGTCATCAATTGCTGTATGGATGTGGCGACGATTAAGGCTCATGTTGTCTCTAATGTGAGGAACATTGCGAGGGCCTGCCACTTTTGTTGCCAGTACTACTTTCTCTCTTTTGCCGCTTTTTGCTAACCAATTACCGATGTATTGCTCGGTGAGCCCTTGTGTTTCCGAGTTTGGCGGTACAGGGTACATCTCTGCGGTATCGATGAAGTTCACCCCATGATCGAGGGCAAAGTCGAGCTGTTCAAAGGCGTCCTTTTCTGTGTTTTGCTCGCCAAACGTCATAGTGCCGAGGCAGATTTTACTGATCTCAAGTGATGAGTGCGGTAGTTTTGTGTATTGCATATCACGTCCTTGAAGAGTTACCGACTAAATAAGTGACTCCAATATAGGGGATTTTTAGCCGCAATCGCAAATGATTTACGTATAAAGGGAGAGCAAACTCGAAAGCTACAGTTAGCCTAACTACACTTAAATAATCGTGTGAAGGAGGTATGTTATGCAGAAGCATCAATTGGACATGTGGCTACATGGTCCACATAAAGATACTTATAAAACTCCCAAAGTATTTGTGATTGGGTGTTCTGATGTCTCTGACTATCTTTTAGCTGTGGAGTACAAGCATCAACTTGAGCCGATTAAAGACGGTGAAGACCCGATACATTTTGGCTCTCTAGACTTAGTAAAAGAAGAATTATTGAGGCTAGGGGTCGATAAAGCGTATTTAAGGCTGCGTAATGCGTATGACGAATGTGGCACTGAAGAGGCAGCCTCGTACTGCGATATTGAGTTATCGCTCGTGACGCACTAAATAGCTGATATAGTTTTATTCTGGTTGAGTGTTAATGTAGTGCTTGAGTAAGATCTGTTCAGTAAACTGTGTTCTAAGGTAAAAGCCTCGGGGCAGAGTTTTCATCGGCTTACCATTTGAGTTATATGCTTCGGTGAGCGCTTTTGCATTTGCGGCTTTAGGGCGAAGATGCAGCGCTTCTCCGTGTCTGGCGGAAATTTGATCAAATCTTCCCAAGACGATCATCTCCATTAACTCTTCCCAGTCATTTCGCAAAATCCGTTCTTCTTCTTCATCTGGTGACCAAATGAGTGGACTGCCCACACGTCTTTCAGCGAGTGGGATTTCTCGTTCTCCTTCTACGGGTACCCAAAGCACACGAGATAGCTTGTTTCGAACATGACTTGTTTCCCATGTAAGACCATGAACACCAGTGAGGGGGGCCACAGAAACAAAGGTTGTTTCTAAAGGTTTGCCAGAGTAACTGATCGGAATACTTTTCAACTCGATCCCTAGTTTTGCGAAATCTTGTTGAGGTTTACTGCCAGCTGGAGCGCCCAAGTGCCATTCGAGTAATTGACCCACCCAACCTTTATCACGTTTTAAGTTTTCAGGAACAATCATATTCGCCTCGGCGGCCAACTCAGCAAAACTGAGTCCTGCCATATCATGCGCTCGTTCCAATAGCTCTGCTTCTGTTTGTGGTTCTGGTTTCATAGTTACAAGGTGGTATTACAAAAAATATAGTTTATCAAACTCCGACCAAATCTACTGTTTAAGATTTCACCGAGGCGGTGTAAGAACGATCAATTCATAACTTATCCACAGGTGGAGGAGGTATTGATAAGATCCTGACGAGGTCTGTATGAATAAACAGGGGTTAAAATGCATTTTTGGGGTTGATTTTGTTGTAATCATCTAAACGAATAGCAGGTAAGTGTGGATAAATAGCCTGTTGGTGGATCTTTGACCGATCTGAGTTTGGTGAAAAGATCATCAAGAAATTGAAGATCGAATTATCGTTATTTTTAAAAATAAATACTTTTTTATCAATGCTTTATGTTTGTTTTTTTGTTTATTCATTTGTTTTTCATTTGATGGGATTGAACTGAATTACTCATTTGAATTGAATTCTTCACAAAGTTATTCACAGAAAAGGTGAATAAATGTGGGCAATGTCTCACTCTTGTGTTGATAAGGTATGGTTTGATTAAAAGATATCCAAAAATGCTGAAAAGGTAATAAATCTTGCTCATATCACATCAGTAAGTTTGCTAGTAATGGGGATATGTGGAAAAATCACGGTAATAAAAAATTTATTCATAGAGGTTAGCCAGTGATAGATGGCGATGGTTACCGACTTAATGTTGGTATTGTGATATGTAATAACCATGGTCAGGTCTTCTGGGCTAAACGATACGGGCAACACTCATGGCAATTTCCACAAGGTGGGATTGACGAAGGTGAAACCCCTGAACAAGCCATGTTCAGGGAGTTATACGAAGAAGTCGGTTTAACGAAAAAAGACGTTAAGATCATTGCAACAAGTCGTCATTGGTTAAGATATAAGCTACCAAAGCGATTGGTGCGTTGGGACTCCAAGCCTGTTTGTATCGGCCAAAAACAGAAATGGTTTCTGCTGAGATTAGAATGCGATGAGTCTCGCATTAATATGCAACGCGGAAAATCCCCTGAATTTGATGGTTGGCGCTGGGTAAGTTACTGGTATCCAGTTAGGCAAGTTGTTTCTTTCAAGCGAGATGTTTATCGACGAGCGATGAAAGAATTTGCATCCTTAGCCATGCCTTTTCGAGAGAGAAAAGCGAAAGGGAAAAGAAAAAAGCAACGTAGAGGATAATCATGCTCAGTCAGCTAAGGGAAATAGTTGAGAAAGTCTCCAGGGTCGATGATGTGCATCTGGCACTCGATATATTGGTGAAAGAGACTTGTGCTGCCCTTAGTACTGAGTGCTGTACTATCTATCTTGCTAATGAAGAAATGCAGCGCCTTGAGTTAATGGCAACTCAAGGCCTTATTTTTGAAGGTGATAGTATTCATATCAACTTCAATGAAGGCTTGGTTGGGTTGGTAAAACGAAGCGCTGAACCCCTTAACCTTGCCGAAGCCTCAAAACACCCCGAGTTCAAATTCTTTCCTCAACTCGGCGAACAGATTTACCACTCTTTTTTAGCTACTCCAATCATTCATCGTAAACAAGTTTTAGGTGTGTTGGTGATCCAACAAAAAACGCCGCGCTTGTTTAGTGAAATGGAAGAATCGTTTCTTGTTACCTTATCCGCTCAGTTAGCGGTGCTCATTGCACATGCGCAGAATCTTGGGCATTGGCAGTTAGCATCTAAACCCACGGTATTAAAAGGTTTGCCTGCGTCTACTGGTGTCGCGATTGGAGAGTTTTGGTTCGACAATACCCAGCCGAGTTTATCGGATATTTTCCCTTCGTCCACGTTAGATAAGGAACGCGAGCACGAGACACTACTGGTGGCCATAGAGCGAGCGTTAAATGACTTTCGCCGCATGCGGAAAAAACTGGACAGTGAAATCAACAAAGATGCGCTGGCGATCTTCGATCTGTTTACTCACTTACTGAATGATCCGATGCTTCGCGGTGATTTGAAGAAGCAGATTGAAAAAGGAGACAGGGCAGACTGGGCGTTACGCCAAGTTGTAGAGTCATACTCGAATCGATTTGCAAGAATGTCGGATGTATACATGCGTGAAAGAGCGCAAGATATCCGAGAGTTAGGGCAAAGGCTGCTCTATTTTCTGCACAACAGTGAGCAAGAAAATTCTGCAATTGATCGTCCCATTATTTTGGTGGCGAACGAACTCACTGCCACCTTGCTCGCTTCTGTACCTAAAGAGTTTTTGTTAGCCGTCGTATCATTAGAGGGAGGCGCAAACTCTCACGCTGCCATTTTATCTCGAGCTCTTGGGGTCCCTGCAGTCATGGGCGCCAACATTAATCCGGATGTGGTGAATGGCAAACTCGGGATAGTCGACGGCTATACGGGTGAGATCTTCTTAGAGCCAAACCGCCAGTTGTTGCGAGAGTATCGCAGCTTAGTAAGCGAAGAGTCTGAACTGTTTGCCATGGTAAACAAGGACCTCGCACTCCCTGCGGTTACGCAAGATAATCACCATATCGAAATTATGCTGAATGCGGGACTCAGTGCAGACAGTAATATTGCCATCAACACAGGTGTTGATGGTGTTGGGTTGTACCGAACTGAGATTGCATTTTTACTTCAGCATCACTTTCCTTCGGAAGATGAACAGTATCATCAATACCAAGCAATACTTAACAGCTATCCGAATCAACGAGTAGTGATGCGTACTTTGGATATTGGTGGTGACAAACCTTTGCCGTATTTGCCCATCGAAGAAGATAATCCGTTTCTAGGCTGGCGTGGCATTCGTTTTACATTGGATCATCCAGACATTTTCTTGATCCAGCTGCGTGCAATGTTAAGAGCGAGTGCAGAAAGCGGAAACTTAAGTATCTTATTGCCAATGGTGTCAGGGGTAAAAGAGCTAGACGATGCCATTAGCTTGATTAATCAAGCTCACAGCGAAGCCGTTTTGCTTGATGATAGAATTCAATTCCCACAAATTGGGGTCATGATTGAAGTACCATCGATGGTGTATCTGTTGCCAACGATCGCTCACCGTGTTGATTTTGTTTCTGTCGGGACAAACGATTTAACTCAGTATTTATTAGCGGTAGATAGGAACAATTCGCGCGTCGCGGATGTCTATGAATCTATGCATCCTGCGGTACTGTTAGCGCTTAAGCAAATCCATGACGTGTGCGATAAGTATCGGGTGCCAGTGTGTATTTGTGGTGAGTTAGCTGGCGACCCATTTGGCGCTCTTCTCTTACTTGGGTTAGGGTATACCAGTTTGAGTATGAACACCTCCAACGTGGCTAAGGTGAAATATTTGATTCGTCATAGCCAACAAGAAGAATTAGAAAAATTAGCGGAGCAAGCAATGACAAAGTCCTACGGGGAGGACATTCATCAAATGATGCATGACTTCTTCATCCAACAGGGTTTTGCGGGCTTTATCCGTGCAGGTAAAAAGTAGGAAATCGTGACCGTCTCTTTATTTTTGTTATTGTTGGCGCTAGGCGCTTTTGTGGGTGTGATGGCGGGGTTACTCGGTATCGGTGGTGGTTTGATTGTTGTTCCTGCCTTGTTGTATTTGCTTCCTCTTGCTGGGATCTCTCCAGAAATGAGTATGCACATGGCCTTAGCCACTTCGTTAGCGAGTATTATTGTCACGTCTGGCTCATCGGCGATGAATCACCTTAAGCTCGGCAATGTCGATATGTTTGTCGTAAAATGGTTGATGCCTGGTGTGGTCATTGGTGGCTTTGTTGGTGCCAATATTGCTGAGTGGATCCCTACACACTATTTGCCGAAAGTGTTTGGTGTCATTGTTCTTTGCCTGTCAGTACAAATGTTTCGTTCCATTAAAGTTACGAGCAGTAAACCTATGCCGAGCAGCCCTGTGACTGTAGTTTACGGCACGGGAATTGGTGTCGTATCAAGCCTTGCTGGTATTGGTGGTGGCTCACTGTCGGTACCATTTCTAAATAAACACGGGATAGAGATGCGTAAAGCGGTGGGTTCATCCTCCGTTTGTGGTTGCGTGATTGCTATTTCTGGTATGATCGGCTTCATCTTACATGGCTATAAAGTGGAAGGCTTACCTTCATACAGTATTGGCTATGTTTATCTTCCTGCTTTATTAGCTATTGCTATGGCCTCGATGCTCACAACAAAAGTGGGTGCGAAGCTGGCAACTAACCTTCCAACTGCGGTATTAAAAAAGATATTCGCGGTGTTCTTAATGTTTGTTGCAGCGACCATGCTGCTCTAAGTTTGTACCCAAGTCATTCTCGCTGAACCAAGCATCTAGAGGTTACTTGGGTATATTTATTTTGTTGTGATAAGAAGAGAATGATTTATGTCTCAGGGATATATTGAATTTCCCAATATTGATCCGGTTTTAATCTCTATTGGTCCTGTTTCGGTTCGTTGGTACGGTTTGATGTACCTTGTAGGCTTTATGTTTGCTCTATGGTTAGCGAACCGACGTGCAGATAAGCCTGGAAGTGGTTGGACACGAGAGCAGGTTTCTGATTTGTTGTTCGCAGGCTTCCTTGGCGTGGTGATTGGTGGCCGTGTAGGCTACGTGCTTTTCTACAATTTTGAGCTCTTCCTGGCTGACCCTTTGTATCTATTTAAAGTGTGGACCGGTGGTATGTCTTTCCACGGCGGCTTACTGGGTGTGATTACTGCGATGTTCTGGTATGCACACAAAAACGGGCGAACTTTCTTCGGTGTTGCAGACTTTATCGCGCCGCTTGTGCCATTTGGTTTGGGTATGGGGCGTTTAGGTAACTTCATGAACAGCGAGTTGTGGGGCCGAGTAACGGATGTGCCTTGGGCGATCGTTTTCCCAAATGGCGGTCCACTGCCACGTCATCCATCGCAGCTTTATGAAATGGCGCTTGAAGGTATCGTCCTTTTCTTCATCTTGAATTGGTTCATCAAGAAACCTCGTCCTCTAGGTTCTGTTTCAGGGCTATTTTTAGCTGGATATGGTACATTCCGCTTCTTAGTTGAGTACGTGCGCGAACCAGACGCTCATTTGGGTTTATTCGGTGGCTTTATTTCCATGGGACAGATTTTATCCCTGCCAATGGTGGTTATCGGTGTCCTCATGATGGTTTGGGCATACAAACGTGGTCATTACAAAGACGAATTACCACAAAAGACGAAGTAAGGTATTGGTGTGAAACAGTATTTAGATTTGTGTCAACGCATCGTTGACCAAGGTGTTTGGGTTGAAAATGAGCGTACAGGCAAGCGCTGCCTGACCGTAATCAACGCGGATTTAACCTACGATGTTGCGAACAATCAATTTCCGTTGGTCACCACACGTAAAAGTTTTTGGAAAGCGGCCGTTGCAGAGCTATTAGGGTATATTCGTGGTTACGATAATGCGGAAGATTTTCGTAAGCTGGGCACGAAAACCTGGGATGCCAATGCCAACCTAAATGATGCCTGGTTGAATAACCCATACCGTAAAGGTGAAGACGACATGGGCCGTGTCTATGGGGTTCAAGGGCGCGCCTGGGCGAAACCTGATGGTGGTCATGTTGACCAGCTACGTAAGATAGTGGATGACTTAACGCGTGGTGTTGATGATCGCGGTGAAATCTTGAACTTCTACAACCCGGGTGAGTTCCACATGGGGTGCTTGCGTCCTTGTATGTACAGTCACCATTTTTCATTGCTGGATGATACGCTTTACCTGAATAGTACTCAGCGTTCGTGTGATGTACCGCTTGGCTTAAACTTCAATATGGTTCAAGTTTACGTGTTCTTGGCGATTATGGCGCAAATTACGGGCAAGAAACCTGGTCAGGCATTTCATAAGATTGTGAATGCTCACATTTATGAAGACCAGCTTGAACTTATGCGCGATGTTCAGTTGAAGCGTGAGCCATTAAAAGCGCCGACGTTCCATATCAACCCAGAGATTAAATCTCTAGAAGATTTGGAAACATGGGTCACACTGGATGACTTTTGGGTTGAAGGGTACGAGCATCACGATCCTATTCGTTACCCATTCTCAGTGTAACGAGTATCGTTCTTCAAGATATAGAAAAAGCTCCGAATGGAGCTTTTTTCTTTTTTGTACTTAGAAGGTATTATTTTAGTGCACTGACAATATAACGGTGAATTGGGTTGGTCTGCATCGGTGTGGACAGTGCCGGGCTAATAAACTTAGGTTGAGTGAATATTTCTTTACTCACTAATGAACGGATAAGCTCAAAGTACTTCAGCTCTGTTTTCCCGCACAACAATAGTGAAAAGTCATCGCCCAATCTATCATAGGCATTGAGCACCTCTCGGAATCCTCTAAGATACAAGTAATCCTTCGTTAAACCTCCACCTCGATAGACTCGGGCAGTCGTTGTAAATGCTTGAAGATCAGAAGCTTTATACTGTTCTTTTAATAGCATGAACGTATGGCGGAAATCGCGATCCTTGATCATCGACTCTACTGCCAGAACTCGTAAGGCTAAGGTTCTTAGGCGCTTGATACTGAAATGTCCTGACAGATACTCACATAATATAGCCAGCCCTTCTTGAGTGTTGGTATTGGCAGGACAACCTAAGCTCAGGACTTTTAGCGGTTGTTGACGACCGTTAAGCGTAGTTAGGAGATGTACTCCCATTTCATGATGTGCAAGAGCCTCCAGCTCATCAGTGGTGATGTACGCCGCGTGGTTAATTTTGACTCGAGATCCTGAAACTAGTGCGCTTGCTAACATCCCGTCCAACACCTGTATTTCACATTCATACCCATTGCGTTGAGCAAAATTTTGCATGAAACGTGCTATTGCACGGCTATCGTGCTGAGGTTCTTTTTCTTCTTCTGTAGGAAGGTGCAATATGAAATGGGCGTTGGCAATATCTTTGGCGCTCGGTTCCCCATAATAGCGTAAGGAGTTATAAAGAAACTCTTGCGTACCTATGGTATTCACTTGATCTAGTTTATCAGCATAAGACTGAATTACATCCGCGTACAGCCTCTGCAATTGGGTGTCTTGAATGTTTTCTAGAGGTAGCTCATATAGACGTCGCTTTGCGCTGTGGGTATCTACGTTAGTAATTGAATATTGAAAACTAGGCTCTTGAGAATATTTGTTTTTAATGAAACGTTCTCTTTCTTGAGCATAATTAAGAGGATTCACGCTACTGAGGATATCAATATCAGCAACCAGTTGGGTTAGGTTTTCGTCTATTGCGAGTAGCTGATCAGAAATAGCGTCATTAAGCTGCGTCATGTTGTCGACTCCAAATGAGATAGCTCAGCATAATCATGCTGATGTGGCTCAAATTATCACCGGACAATCGATTTGAACAGTTTAATTATCATAAAAAAGGCTCCACGATGTGGAGCCTAAACAATAAGCGATGGTATGTCGTTGTTGTTACGTTGTTAGGGCTAGAATTGCACCTGGTAGAATAACGAATACTGACATTAGGTAACCACCAACAACTGCTTTATTCTTAATAGCCATTTCAGAAATCATCTCAGCGCCTTTAACCGGAATCTCACGTAGGAATGGAATTCCAAAGATAAACAGCGTCGCCATGATGTTAAATACTAAGTGGACTAGAGCGATTTGAAGTGCGAATACTGCGAACTCTCCAGATACCGCTGTCGCTGCTAGTAGTGCCGTAATACAAGTACCAATGTTAGCACCCAGAGTGAAAGGGTAGATATCTCGTACTTTCAACACGCCAGTACCAACCAACGGAACCATTAAACTTGTCGTGGTTGAGGAAGATTGTACTAGAACGGTCACGATTGAGCCTGATACGATGCCGTGAATAGGACCACGACCGATGGCGTTTTTCAAAATTTCACGTGCACGACCAACCATTAGGCTCTTCATTAATTTACCCATCACTGTGATTGCAACGAAGATAGTCGCAATACCCAAAGCAATAAGCATGACGCCGCCAACAGTATCACCGAAGGTAGAAAGTGGCTCTTTAATTGCGCCTACGACTGGCTTTGTAATTGGTTTAATAAAGTTGAAGCCTTTAATGCTCATATCACCAGTAGCAAGCAGTGGAGAAACAAGCCAGTGAGAAACTTTCTCTAAAATGCCGAACATCATTTCCAACGGAAGGAAAATAGCGACAGCAAGCAAGTTGAAGAAGTCATGAATGGTTGCACTTGCAAATGCACGTTTGAACTCTTCTTTACAGCGCACGTGGCCAAGAGACACAAGCGTATTGGTCACTGTGGTACCAATGTTAGCACCCATCACCATAGGGATAGCGGTTTCTACAGGTAAGCCACCTGCAACCAAGCCTACAATAATAGACGTTACAGTACTTGAAGACTGAATTAAGGCTGTTGCCACCAAGCCGATCATTAGACCTGCAACTGGGTGTGCGGCAAATTCAAATAGCACCTTAGCTTGATCGCCAGTTGCCCATTTAAAGCCACTACCAACCATAGATACTGCTAGAAGAAGCAGATATAACATGAATGCCAAGTTAGCCCAGCGTAACCAACGAGCTGTGCTCGAAATTGGTGCCACTGTTGAAGTAGCTTGGTTCATCATAATTTTCTCCGTTGACCTTTCAGTTCATTTTTCGGTCTGTAGTTGAATCTGCGGGCGATGTTAGAGAATAAATATTTCAGTAATATTACAGATTTCTTGCTGTGAGAGATTTTTATTGTTCTTTTTGATAATGGCGTAAAAGAGGAAGAAAATTAATTTTTAACCTATTGATTTTAATGGTTAAATTTTGATTTCGTTTTATTTGATTTTTGCGTTTTTTTTGTAGAGAAAATGCGCCTCAGTTCAACTTTTATGACAGTGTTGACTTTATACTTTCGGTAAAACTTATACTTTTGTAAGGTATTGTATGGTTTTGTCGAGTTTATTGTTTGTCTCTGTCACATTTGGTATAAAAAGTATCACTTTCTTTTCGGGACTCGATCATGTCACATCTAAACTACAACCATCTCTATTATTTCTGGATGGTGTGCAAACAGGGCTCTGTAACTAAGGCGGCTGACGCGCTCTTCCTGACACCGCAAACCGTGACAGGACAGATTAAAGCGCTTGAAGAGCGCATGAAAGGAAAGTTAACCAAGCGCAATGGTCGTACAGTTGAGCCCACTGAGTTAGGTCAGCTTGTGTTTAAGTACGCCGACCGGATGTTCGGTTTGAGCTATGAGATGTTAGATATCGTCAATTACAGCCAGCACTCGAACATTCTATTTGAAGTTGGTGTAGCCGATGCATTATCTAAACGCTTGGTCAGTAAAGTACTGATGACGACCGTCCCGGAAGATAACAGTATTCATTTACGCTGTTATGAATCGACCCACGAACTGCTACTTGAACGCCTTTCTCAGCACAAGCTAGATATGATCCTTTCGGATTGTCCCGTTGATTCTACTCAAAGTCCTGGCCTTTATAGCAAAAAGTTGGGTGAAAGTAGCATGAGCTTTTTTGCTTCTTCTGAAATTGAAAATGTGCGATTCCCTGAGATCTTGGAACAAAAAAAACTTCTGATTCCCGCGAGCCGAACGGCTATGGGGCGTAAAGTTATTCAATGGTTTGATCGTCAAGGCCTTCAACCCAATGTGCTGGGGGAGTTTGATGATGTTGCGTTGATGAAAGCTTTTGCTCGGTACCACGATGATGTGATTTTCTTGGCACCGACCGTATACATGTCGGAGATTGAAGACGACCGAAATTTACAGCTAATTGGCCATGTCGATGGGCTAAAAGAAGAGTACTACGTGATTTTTGCGGAACGAATGATCCAACACCCCGCGGTAAAAAATGTTTGTGATGCTGATTTCAGTCAAATGTTTGAGTAAACCCGTATCGTTGCGTAAATAAATAGATTACTATCAATAAAAATATAATTCTAAATAATATCTAAGTAAGCAAGATACTTGTTTTAGTGAGCAAAACTATTAATTATTGATGGCGCACCAATTAAAATCCTTGGTGGATAATATTGGTGTATCACTAACAACTAAATTAGAGGTTCTAATAATGAAGACTCTGGAAGTGTATCTTGATTTTCTTAGATATATAAATCAGTGCAACACAACAAGCTGGCCAGGGTTGGAATAAGTAAGTTGTAGCTAGAGGTCCAACACATGAATCTACAAGAAATGGAGCAGAACTCCGCAAAAGCCGTCGTGTTGCTCAAAGCGATGGCAAACGAGAGACGCCTACAAATCCTTTGTATGCTGCATAACCAAGAGCTGTCCGTGGGAGAGCTGTGTGCAAAGTTAGAGCTAAGCCAGTCGGCATTATCTCAGCATCTTGCTTGGCTTCGCCGTGATGAGTTAGTCACGACAAGGAAAGAAGCACAAACGGTGTACTACACATTAAAGAGTGATGAAGTGAAAGCGTTAATAAAAACACTGCATAGTCTTTATTGTGCTGAGAGTGCTCAACATTAATTAAATAGTCCTAATATACTGCTCATCTTAGAGTGTGAATCTAACTTGTTGGAATATTTGAGAGTGGCGTTAAACTTTTGATGATAGGGTACTACTCATCGACCAATTTGCTTTGTTCTCAAGTGTTTTATTAGTGCTTTCTAGTTTGAGCGTTATATGGGTAATGAATAAGCTGATGTCTTTAAATGGGACATTCAGAAAAAGAAAAGCTGGCATTGCCAGCTTTTTTTATTAAGAAAATTTTGTAGATATAAAAAAACCGACACAAGGTCGGTTTTTTCTTCACTGTAAAATCAGGACTCTATTAAAGAGCTTTGATTTGTGCAGCGAAACGAGACTTATGGCGAGCTGCTTTATTCTTGTGAATAAGGCCTTTAGTTGCCATGCGGTCTAGGATAGGTGTAACTACAGCGAATGCAGCAGTTGCAGCTTCTTTGTCGCCTGCTTCGATAGCAGCAACAGTTTTCTTCATGTAAGTACGCATCATTGAGCGACGGCTAGCATTGTGCTGACGACGTTTCTCAGCTTGGATAGCGCGCTTCTTAGCAGATTTACTATTTGCCAAGGGTCTAACTCCCAAAAACTTAGTTCTGTGACAATTTAAGGGCGAGGAATATCCCTCATTTGCGCTTAAATGTCAAATGATTTGTGCAAAAACCGATCTAAGCCAAAACAAATTTTGGTAAGAGAGGTTATCGCGGTTAAGATGGCGGGGATTCTAACAGCATTTTTATACCAATGCTAATAATTATCCGCGAAAGGCACACTTATTCCTTACAACCCGCGGATAGATTTTTGACGTCTATTTACAGCACCTGTCAGAGAAACAGTATAGGGTTAGCTGTCTTATGGTGATATTCCGAGGTTACAGTGAGTAAACGACTACTCAAGTCTGGCATGATCGTCAGTGCTATGACATTTATTTCCCGCGTTCTTGGCCTAGTTCGTGATGTTGTAGTGGCAAATTTAATGGGGGCAGGAGCAAGCGCAGACGTCTTTTTCTTCGCCAATAAAATTCCTAATTTTTTACGACGTTTGTTTGCTGAAGGTGCTTTTTCCCAAGCGTTTGTACCTGTTTTAACGGAAAGCCATGCTCAAGGCGACATGAATAAAACTCGGGAGCTCATTGCTCGTGCGGCGGGTACATTAGGGGTGATAGTCTCAATTGTTACCATCTTAGGTGTTCTAGGTTCCGGAGTGGTGACTGCACTGTTTGGTTTTGGTTGGTTCCTAGACTGGATGCATGGTGGTCCCGCGGCTGAGAAGTTCGAACTTGCTAGCGTGATGCTCAAGATTACCTTTCCTTATTTATGGTTCATCACTTTTGTTGCCCTATCGGGAGCCATTCTCAATACACTAGGTAAGTTTGCGGTTTCTTCGTTTACTCCTGTCTTCCTCAATGTGATGATCATTTTGGCAGCATGGTTTATCTCGCCGCAGATGCCACAGCCAGAGATTGGTCTTGCCATCGGTGTTTTCCTTGGTGGTTTGGTTCAGTTCTTATTTCAAATCCCTTTCCTTATTAAAGCGGGGGTTATGGTTAAGCCGAAATGGGGCTGGCGCGATCCGGGCGTGGTGAAGATCCGAACCTTAATGATTCCTGCTTTGTTCGGTGTGTCGGTAAGCCAAATCAACTTGTTGTTTGATACTTTTATTGCCAGCTTTCTGCAAACCGGTTCGATCAGTTGGTTGTACTATTCAGATCGCTTGTTGGAATTCCCGTTAGGTCTGTTTGGTATTGCTATTGCAACGGTGATTTTACCAGCATTATCACGCAAACATGTTGACGCACAAAATGAAGGATTCGCACAAACCATGGACTGGGGGGTGCGCATGGTGATCTTACTTGGCCTTCCTGCAATGCTTGGTTTGATGGTACTGGCAAAACCTATGTTGATGGTGTTATTCATGCGAGGTGAGTTTTCGCCACAAGACGTACATCAAGCATCATTGTCACTCTTTGCTTACGCTTCAGGCTTGTTGAACTTTATGCTGATTAAAGTGCTCGCTCCGGGTTATTACTCGCGTCAAGACACTAAAACGCCAGTGAAATACGGCATCATTGCGATGGTGACCAACATGGTATTTAATGCAATTTTTGCGTACTTCTATGGCTACGTTGGCTTGGCTATCGCGACGGCACTATCGGCATTTGTGAATATGGCACTGCTGTATCGTGGCCTGCACATCGCAGAGGTATACCAAATCACTAAGCGAACCGTCTTCTTTATTATACGTTTAGCTATTGCTGGCGCGGCGATGGTGGCGGCAATCTTATGGCAACTGGAAGATATGTCAGTATGGCTCGGCTGGAGCTTTGCTCACCGAAGCGCGGTGCTAGGGATGTTGATCGGTTTAGGAGCCGTAGTTTACCTAGTGGTTCTATTTTTAACTGGTGCGCGTTTAAAAGACCTAAAAGCTGGGACAGACTGAGGGTGATTAGTATATAATCCGTCAGTTTCACACAGTGTAAAGTAAAACAGAGGCAGAAAGCAGTATCCAATGGAACTGATTAGAGGCATTCACAATATCAACCCGCGACATCATGGTTGTGTGCTGACTATTGGCAATTTCGATGGTGTCCATAAAGGCCATCAACAAGTATTGCAGCAAGTGTCTGAGCAAGCGGACAGGCTATCCTTGCCTTCTGTTGTGATGACCTTTGAACCTCAGCCGATGGAGTTGTTTGCCAAAGACAAGGCACCTGCAAGGTTGACTCGATTACGCGATAAGTTCGTGCAATTGAGTAAGCTCGATATTGACCGCTTACTGTGTGTCAATTTCAATCGCCATTTTGCAAATTTAACCGCGGAAGAGTTTATCCGTGACTTGTTGGTCGAGCGTTTGGGTGTTAAGTTTCTTGTCGTTGGTGATGATTTCTGCTTTGGCAAAGGCCGTACAGGTAACTTTGCAATGCTGCAGGAAGCAGGGGAAAAATACGGCTTTGATGTCGTAAGTACCCAGAGCTTTTGTTTACAACAATTACGTGTCAGCAGTACGGCTATCCGTCAAGCGCTGGCGCGTGACGATTTGCATTCCGCGCAACAGATGCTGGGAAGAAACTACAGCATCAGCGGTCGTGTTTCTCATGGAAGAAAGCTAGGTCGAACCATTGGGTTCCCTACTGCAAATATTCCTTTGAAACGCTGTGTTTCTCCGGTTTCCGGAGTCTATGTTGTTCAAGCGCTTGGCTTAGGAAATAAGCCAGTTGGTGGTGTTGCTAATATTGGTCAAAGACCAACCGTCAATGGTGTTCGCCAACAGTTAGAAGTGCACTTATTCGACTTTCATGCCAATTTATATGGCAAGCAACTAGAAGTGGAACTTTTGCATAAACTTCGAGATGAGCAAAAGTTTGAGTCGTTTGAAGCACTTAAACAACAAATTGAATTGGATGCTGAAGCAGCAAGGGTGTGGCTGCGTCAGCTTAAGCGTTGAGCGGTTTATTCCACCGTTCAACATAATGTCTAATTTTCGCCCAATATAACGGAATTAAGAATCGATGAGTGAGTATAAAGATACCCTGAACTTACCTGAAACAGGGTTTCCAATGCGCGGCAACCTGGCCAATCGTGAGCCAGAAATGCTTAAGCGTTGGTACAAAGAAGATCTTTACGGTGAAATCCGTAAAGCTAAGAAAGGCAAAAAGTCATTCGTATTGCACGATGGCCCTCCTTACGCAAATGGTGACATTCATATTGGTCACGCACTAAACAAGATTCTTAAAGACATTATTATTAAATCCAAAACACTTTCAGGTTTTGACGCACCTTACATCCCAGGCTGGGACTGCCACGGTCTACCAATCGAATTAATGGTAGAGAAGAAAGTAGGTAAGCCAGGCCAAAAAGTGACAGCAGCGGAATTCCGCGAGAAATGTCGTGAATACGCAGCAGGTCAGGTTGAAGGTCAGAAAGAGAGCTTCAAACGTCTTGGCATCATGGGTGAGTGGGACAAGCCATACCGCACTATGGATTTCGCAACTGAAGCGAACATTATTCGTGCTCTTGGTAAGATTGCAAGCAATGGTCACCTTCTAAAAGGTTTCAAACCTGTTCACTGGTGTACAGACTGTGGTTCTGCTCTTGCTGAAGCGGAAGTAGAATACAAAGATAAAGTATCGCCATCTATCGACGTTCGTTTTAAAGCGGCTGACGAAGCGGCACTGCTATCTAAATTTGAACTGACAGAAGGTCATGAAGGTCACGGTGACGTATCTATCGTTATCTGGACAACAACACCTTGGACACTGCCTGCAAACCGCGCAGTATGTCTACGTGATGATCTAGAGTACGTGCTTATCCAAACAGAAGGCGACAACGCTGAGCGTATCATCGTTGCTGCTGAGCTGGCGAAAGACGTAATGGACCGTGCTGGTATCGAGCACTTCCACAATCTTGGCTTTGCTAAAGGTGCGGATCTAGAGCTCTCTCAATTCCAACACCCATTCTACGATTTCACTGTACCGGCGATCCTTGGTGATCACGTTACGACTGATTCAGGTACTGGTGTTGTTCACACTGCTCCTGGTCACGGTCAAGAAGACTTCGCGGTTGGTAACAAGTACAACCTAGAAGTAGCAAACCCAGTTGGCTCAAACGGTGTTTACCTACCAGATACAGAGCTATTTGCTGGTCAGCACGTATTTAAAGCGAACGATGCAGTAGTAGAAGTACTAAAAGAAAAAGGTGCACTACTACACCACCACGCTTACGAGCACAGCTACCCACACTGTTGGCGTCATAAGACTCCAATCATCTTCCGTGCTACACCTCAATGGTTCGTTTCTATGGACCAAGCTGGCCTACGTGCTAAAGCACTAGAGTCAATCAAGAACGTAGAGTGGATGCCTGAGTGGGGTCAAAGCCGTATCGAAGGCATGATCGAAGGTCGCCCTGAGTGGTGTATCTCTCGTCAACGTACTTGGGGTGTGCCAATTGCTCTGTTTGTTCATAAAGAAACAGCAGAACTTCATCCAAACACGCTAGAGCTGATCGAGAAAGTCGCTAAGCTGGTTGAAGAGAAAGGCATCCAAGCATGGTGGGATGTAGATGCCGCTGAACTACTAGGTGCTGACGCTGACCAATACGAAAAAGTGCTAGATACGCTAGACGTATGGTTCGATTCAGGTGTCACTCACTTCTCTGTTGTTGATGCTCGTGAAGAGTACAACGGCAACAGTGCAGACCTATACCTAGAAGGTTCTGACCAACACCGCGGTTGGTTCCAATCTTCTTTAATTTCATCTATTGCGATGAAAGACGAAGCACCTTACAAACAAGTACTGACACACGGTTTCGTGGTTGACGGTCAGGGTCGTAAGATGTCTAAATCTATCGGTAACGTGGTTGCGCCAAAAGACGTAACCAACAAGCTAGGTGCTGACATTCTTCGCCTATGGGTTGCATCTACTGACTACACTGGTGAAGTTGCAGTTTCTGATGAAATCCTAAAACGCAGCGCAGATGCGTACCGTCGTATCCGTAACACAGCGCGTTTCTTCCTTGCTAACCTGAGCGGCTTCAACCCTGAAACAGACATCGTTCCTGTTGAAGAGATGGTTGCGCTAGATCGCTGGGCAGTTGGTCGTGCACTAGCAGCACAAGAAGAGATTGTTAAAGCATACGAAGAGTACAACACACACGGTGTAACTCAGCGTCTAATGCAATTCTGTTCAATCGAAATGGGCTCTTTCTACTTAGACGTAATTAAAGACCGTCAGTACACAGCAAAACGTGGCGGCAACGCTCAACGTAGCTGTCAGACTGCACTTTACTACATCGTAGAAGCGCTAGTTCGTTGGATGGCGCCAATCATGTCGTTCACTGCAGATGAAATCTGGAACGAAATGCCAGGTCAACGCGACAAGTTCGTATTCACTGGTGAGTGGTTCGACGGTCTATTCGGTCTTGCTGAAGGTGAAGAGCTGAACAACGAATTCTGGTCTGAGATCCAAGCGGTTCGTGGTGCGGTAAACAAACTTCTAGAAGATGCGCGTAAAGAGAAAACCATTGGTGGTGCACTACAAGCTGAAGTGACTCTATTTGCTGATGACGCACTAGCGGCGAAGATCAACAAACTTGAAGATGAACTGCGCTTTGTTCTACTAACCTCTGCGGCGAAAGTTAAGCCTCTAGGTGAGAAGACGGATGCAGCACAAGCCACAGATATCGAAGGCTTATTTGTTGAAGTAGCAGCAGCTGAAGGCGAGAAGTGTGATCGTTGTTGGCACCACACGCCAGACGTAGGCACAATTGAAGGTCACGAGAAAATCTGTGGTCGTTGTGTGTCTAACGTAGACGGCGAAGGTGAAGTACGTAAATTCGCGTAATTGCCTAGAACGACTGAACTTTTTTTAAAATTAACAGCCCCAGTATTTACTGGGGCTGTTTGTAGGTAAAGTAATGAGTGAAAAAGCACTGACGTTAAAGCAATCTGGAGTTCGCTGGCTGTGGTTAGCAATTCTGGTATTTATTGCAGATATTGGCATCAAATTGGTGGTGATGGACAACATGGGCTACGGATGGGCAAACCGAATTGAGGTGTTGCCATTCTTCAACCTACTTTACGTTCATAACTACGGTGCCGCTTTCAGCTTCTTGAGCGATCAAGCTGGTTGGCAGCGCTGGTTATTTACAGGTATCGCGTTTGTTGTTACGGGTCTTTTGACCTACTGGATGAGTAAGCTTCCAGCAAAAGAAAAATGGAACAACATTGCTTATGCACTGATTATTGGTGGTGCAGTGGGCAACGTGTTTGACCGCGTCGTTCATGGCTTTGTTGTTGATTACCTAGACTTCTTCTGGGGTAACTACCACTGGCCAGCATTCAACCTTGCTGACATGGCGATCTGTATTGGTGCGGCAATGATTATTCTGGATGGCTTCCGTAAAAAAGACGCTGACAAGTAATCTTTTGCGGTATATCGAATAACCCTAAGCGTCGTCCGTTGATTCGAGCGACGCTTTTTATTATGTTGGAGCGCCAATCAGCATATCAATGTATAAAAAGACCAAGCTGACAGCGTAATAACCCAAGAACAAGGAAGCATTAACGTGACAACAATAACCAATGAATCGGTAGTAACCCTTCACTTTACGATTAAAATGAAAGACGGATCGGTTGCAGATAGTACTCATAACATGGGTAAACCAGCGAAATTTGTTATGGGTGATGGCAGCTTGAGTGAAAACTTTGAGCAGTGCTTGATAGGCCTCGAAACAGGCGCACAAAAAGCGATTGAGCTAAAGGCAGAAGACGCGTTTGGTATGCCAAACCCTGATCATATTCACTATATGGATCGCACTAAATTTGTAGGTGATGCAGAAGTGGAAGTTGGTACAATCATGGCCTTCAGTGGCCCTGATGGCATGGAAATCCCGGGCATTATTACAGAGATTGCAGGCGATTCAGTCACTGTGGACTTCAACCATCCTCTAGCGGGACAAGACGTGACTTTCGAAGTTGAAATTTTGTCAGTAGAATAGCGAACCAAATAAAAGATAACTTCCATGAGCAATGAAATGAAAATCCTGTTAGCTAACCCACGTGGTTTCTGTGCTGGTGTTGACCGCGCGATTAGCATCGTAGAGCGTGCGCTAGAGATGTATCAGCCACCGATTTATGTGCGTCATGAAGTGGTGCATAACCGTTTTGTGGTTGAAGGTCTAAAACAGCGTGGTGCTATCTTCGTTGAAGAACTGCACGAAGTGCCAGACAACAATATTGTGATTTTCTCCGCTCATGGTGTATCGCAGGCAGTTCGTCAGGAAGCCAAGCAGCGTGATTTGACCGTATTTGACGCAACGTGTCCTTTAGTAACCAAAGTGCATATGGAAGTGGCGCGTGCGAGCCGTCGTAATATGGAAGTGGTTCTGATTGGTCACGCAGGTCACCCTGAAGTCGAAGGTACGATGGGGCAATACGCCAGTGAAACCGGTGGTATGTACTTGGTTGAAACTCCAGCCGATGTTGAGAAACTGAAGGCGATTGTGAAAGATCCATCCGATCTTCATTACGTAAGCCAAACGACGCTTTCTGTCGATGAAACTGCCGATGTTATCGAAGAGCTACGCCGCGTGTTCCCAGATATCCAAGGTCCACGTAAAGACGATATCTGTTACGCGACACAAAACCGCCAAGATGCCGTACGTGAATTAGCTGGTGACGTAGATGTGATGGTTGTGGTGGGCTCTAAAAACTCATCAAACTCTACACGTCTTAAAGAGCTAGCTGAAAAGCTAGGGACACCTGGCTACTTAACCGACTGTCCGGAAGATATCAAACCTGAGTGGTTCGAAGGCAAAACAAAGGTCGGCGTGACTGCGGGAGCATCTGCTCCGGAAGAGCTCGTTAATCAGATTCTAGAGCGAATCAAAGAACTCGTTGGTGCCGAAGCGGTTGATGAAGTACTTGGCCGTGAAGAGAATATGTTCTTTGAAGTACCTAAAGAACTGCAAATCAAGCAAGTGGATTAGTCTCCATTTATCGAATATTCAAAAGGCGACCTGTGGGTCGCCTTTTTACATCTCTCTTAACTCATTTAGGTAATCACGAATTTGGTCTTTTCCTAAACCATCGATAATCATATCAGACATCTTCGTGATTCTTCGCTCAAGCGATTGAGCAACCTTTTCGCAATGTGAGTACATGTCTTCATCAGAACCATCGGTCGGAAAAGCATCAACTTGCCAGTTTACTCGAACACCACCTGCAAGCCACTGAGGAGCGGTTTCTTGATGTAAAGAATCACAGAGAATAATAACGATGTCGGGAAGAAACTGAGTTCGCTCCTCCCATGAATGCGTGTGGATATGCGGAATGGGGAGTTGGTGGTCATCTAAATATTTTTGCACCACTGGGTGCACCTTGCCTGTGGGATGTGAGCCTCCACTGGTGACACTAAAATCTGCTGGCAGGATATTGGTTGCGATTGACTCCGCGAGGACGCTTCGTCCAGCGTTGTGCTTACATATGAATAAAACTTTATACATCATCGCCTCGTCTTTTCAGAGCGTCCTATTTATACGCTAGCGGAAACTCAGCGATGATGTGTGAAGTTTTTGTGTTAGTGGCTAATGCCGAGCATCTCTTTGAGCACCTTTAAGTAGCGGCGGCTTACTGGTATCTCAAAACCTGTTTTGGTGATGATTTCCGCTAACCCATTTTCCAGTAACTTGATTTCGCTAATCGCTTTAATACTGACTAAGTATTGACGATGGCAGCGGACTAGAGGGGTTTTCTCTTCCAACGTTTTTAATGTCAGTTGGGTGCTCGCGGTTTGGCTGGTGGAGCGTACATGCACGCCGCTGATATCACTGTAAGCACATTCCACCGTGTCGGTGGCCATGATAACGATGCGGTTGTGTCCGATGCACGGTATCTGATCCAACGTGTCAGGTGTAATAGCAGACAGTTGTTGCGTTAGGGCGGATTGGCTAATGACTTTGTTTAGTCGTTTGACCGTTTTAGTTAACCGGCATGGGTCGACAGGTTTGAGCAAGTAATCAAAGGCATTGTCTTCAAATGCTTGAATCGCATACTGATCATAAGCCGTGACAAAAACCACATAAGGCATGGTTTCTGGATCAAGCATCCCAAGTAGTTCAATCCCCGTGACTTGAGGCATTTGGATATCGAGAAACACCACATCAGGCTTAAGTTCATTGATTTTTTTTAGGCCAAGGATTGCGTTTGAGGCATCGCCCACGACCTCAACTTGGCCTGTTTCATCCAGTAACTCTGCTAGCTCTTCACGAGCAAACTGTTCATCATCAATGACGAGTGCGGTTAACATCCAACATTACCTTTATTGCTTCAGCGTGCTTTTATGATTTTGGGGGAATGATAAAGCTCATTTTAGTAAATTGATGTGGCTCGCACGTAATTTTTAGCGCTGCATCACGTCCAAATTGATTAGTGAGACGTTTGTCGACAATTTCTAAACCTAGCCCTGAGTGGTTTTCTTTTGGCGGTTCAAAACTGCCTGCGTTGTCTTCGACGGTAATCAAGTGACCTTGTGGGTGTGCTTCGCTGTATATATGAACTTTACCACCTTCAAGCATGTTTGAAATGCCATGCTTAATGGCATTCTCAACCAAAGGCTGGAGTGTAAAGCTTGGTAATTTGATGTCCAGCAATTCAGGTTGAATATCGATTTCAACCTCTAAGCGGTCCGTAAAACGCGCTTTTTCGATGCTCAAGTACGAGTTCACATGTGCAAGCTCTTCCTTTAGCGTCACGGTATTAATGTTCTGCTTTAAATTGCTGCGGAAGAAGTGCGATAAATTTTGGATTAGCTCGCGCGCTTTGTCAGGGTCACGACGAGTAATCGCACTAATAGTATTGAGTGCATTAAACAAAAAGTGTGGATTCACCTGAGCGTGAAGCAATTTTATTTCTGCTTGGGCGAGTAAGGCTTGTTGTTGTTGGTAATCGCCATAAAGGATTTGGCTAGATAGAAGCTGGGCTATTCCTTCCGCCATCGACATGTTGGCCGTCGAGAACAATTTACGCTTCGGTTCATACAGCTTTATGGTACCAATGACCTCTTTCCCTGCACGCAGTGGGATGATCAGCGCAGATCCGAGCTTGCAATCTTTTGCAATGGAGCATTGGTATGGACGCTCCGCACCATCAAGATAAATGATGTCGTTTTTCTCCATGGAGTCTAATGTGCTTTGCGATGAAATCGGCGTGTTTGGTTTATGGTGATCATCGCCAATGCCCACAAACGCTAAGATTTTTTCTTGGTCAGTAATCGCGACAGCGCCCACTTTGGTTTCTTCGTAAATAATACGCGCGATTTTCTCTGCGTTTTCGGTGTTGAAGCCGTTGCTTAGAATTCCCACTGAGCGATCAGCAATGGTGAGCGCTCGACGCGAAAACGTCGCAGAAAACTTTTCAAAGATTGCTTTTCTGTCTTGCAGGATACTCATGAACAACGCCGCACCAAATGAATTCGCGATGATCATAGGCGCTGCAATAGCGGACACCAGTTCATAGGCTTGATCAAAAGGTTTCGCGACGGCGAGCAGCAAAATCATTTGCACCACTTCTGCAACAAACGTAACGCTGAATACGACGCTTGGATTAAACAGCAATGCGCCTTTATTTCGCTTGATAAGGTAAACGTGGAGCAAGCCACCAATTACGCCCTCGGCGGTGGTTGAAATTGCACAGGCTAGGTCAGTAAAGCCACCAAGAGAGTATCGATGGATGCCACCAGTAAATCCGACGGCGAAACCTACAACAGGTCCACCAAACAGCCCGCCCATAACTGCGCCGATCGCACGAGTATTGGCAATAGCATCGTTGATGTGCAGACCGAAATAGGTGCCGAGAATACAAAAGCCAGAGAAGAGTACGTAACAAATTAGGCGGTGGCTTAAGCGCGAAGAAATACTTAGCAAAGGTAAGATGATTGGCGTTTTACTTAGCATGTAAGCCAAAACTAAGTACACACACATCTGTTGTAAAAGGGAGATGACCAGTTCCATAGTGAACCTAACCTAGAATCAATGTTGTTATTGTATACCTAAGTAACCTCAAGATGCTTGGCTCAGATAGATAAGAACAGCTAAGTAAATGATGCTGCGCTGTGCTTTCTGAGTCTTAAAGTGACTTGGGTATAAAACAAAAAGAGCCTGCAATTGGCAGGCTCCTATCTTAGTCACTCAGATGTGACGAGTATTACGCTGTTTCTGATACGGCTTGTGGTTTCTCTTCGTCAGCCAGTTCAGTTTCACCTTTACCCTTAGAGGTTTTGATAACGTAACCTGTCACAGCTAGGGCAAACACAATACCTACGATAGTTGATAGTTGCATTGGCAGACCAAAACCTAGCGAGCTGTTGTTTAAGATGAACGTGACACATACCGTGGTCATGAAAATAGCTGGGATAGTGGTAATCCAGTGCAGCTTGTTGTGACGCAGTAGGTAAGCGGACGCAGTCCAAAGCATCATTACCGCTGTTGTTTGGTTTGCAAAACCGAAGTAGCGCCAGATAATGCCGAAGTCTACTTGAGTTAAGATACCGCCGATAACGAACAGTGGAAGTGCCATCAATAGACGGTTACGTAGCGTTTTTTGTTCCATGTTGAAGTATTCAGCAAGGATCAAGCGGCTTGAACGGAACGCTGTATCGCCAGACGTAATTGGTAGGATAACCACACCCAGGAACGCAAGGATACCACCGAACACACCTAGCAGACCAAATGATGCGCTGTATACCACGTTACCAGGGCCACCGTTTTTCACAGCTTCGGATAGAGCGTCTAGAGAGCCGAAGAAAGACAGAGCGATAGCACACCAAATTAGCGCGATAACACCTTCACCAATCATTGCACCGTAGAATACGAAGCGACCGTTTTTCTCATTTTCCATACAACGCGCCATCAGTGGAGACTGAGTTGCGTGGAAGCCAGAGATAGCGCCACATGCGATAGTGATGAACAATGCAGGCCATAACGGCATGTCATTTGGGTTGAGGTTAGAGAACATGTCCGAAACTTGGAAGTCACCCATTACTGTGTGTTCGCTAGAGAAAGCAACGGCTGTCATTAGGCCAACAGACATAAAGATAAGTAGGGCGCCAAACAGTGGGTAGAAACGACCAATGATTTTATCGACAGGAACAATCGTCGCAATGATGTAGTAAGCAAATATAGCAATAACCATTGTAGTCATGCTTACGCTCAAGCTTGTTTGATCATTGATGAGGTTAGTAATCATGCCAGCAGGGGCTGAAACGAACACTACGCCAACTAGAAGTAATAGGACAATGGCAAAAATATTCATAAAGTGTTTTGCGCCATTACCTAGGTAGTGACCTGTAATGGTAGGTACAGATGCACCGCCGTTACGCACTGAAAGCATGCCTGAGAAGTAATCGTGTACTGCACCAGCAAAAATACAACCGACTACAATCCAAAGCATCGCCGCAGGACCGTATAGTGCCCCCATGATCGGGCCAAAAATTGGACCAACACCTGCGATGTTAAGTAGTTGAACTAGGTAAACTTTCTTTGTTGACATTGGAACGAAGTCAACACCGTCCGATTTGGTGTGAGCTGGCGTTTGGCGTTTTTCATTGATGCCGAAAATCTTCTCGACGAAAGCGCCGTAGATGAAGTATCCGCCGATTAGGGCTGCGACACAGGTTAGAAACCACATCATAGCAATTGTCCTTGGTCTTAGTTGGGTAGGGTAATTTTTTAATCTCAGGATGCATGTTATGCGTCACTTGTGTTAAATGCATTCGGTTAGTAGATGAGTGGTCGAATAGAGCACTGAGTGGTCGATATGCTGCTTGAGCGGTTTTTAAAAATGGCGAAAGGTTGATGACAGTCTTGAGCGGCTGATTTGAGTCATCAGTGGTTAAATCTGCAAGCTCAGCGGAAAGCGCCAATAATTAGTGGTAAGCTTATTTTTGAAAACAATTACTTAAGGAAGAACCATGAAAAAGGTAACGGTAGGTCTGGCACTGGCTTTACTTGCAGGATGCACAGCAACGACAGCAGATCTTGCCAAGTCGGGAGATTGGCATCAGATCGGATATCAAGATGGCATAACCGGACACACATCGCGCACGATGAGCGAGCTTCGTGAGTTGGGTAGTGTTAAGCAAAGTGACTACGACCAAGGTTATTTAGAAGGTTTACGTGAGTACTGTAATCCTGCTTTTGCGTATCAAATGGGGTTATCTGGTCAGTATTACGAAGGGGTTTGTGAAGGTACTGAGCAAGCGCAAAAATTCCGCATGGAATGGCAACGTGGTTGGAATGAATACTCAAATTAATAGTCAATAAAGCCGTTGTTACACTGTCTGCATCACATAAATGTGGCAAAATCTTCCTTATTAAACTATGTTCGTATTGCTTGATAGTGAGCACAGAAAAAAAGGAATCACATTATGTCAACGCAAATGGCTGGTGGCTGGAGTCCATTTCATGAACTCACAGCAGAGAATAAAGAAGTATTTGCTAAAGGTATCGAGGGGTTTGTCGGTGTCAAATACTCCCCTTTGGTTGTGGCTACTCAAGTCGTAGCCGGACAAAACTATGCGTTTTTCTGTAATGCAGAAGTTGTCTACCCTGGAGCACAACCATACCCAGCAATGGTTCATATGTTCAGTGACCTTGAAGGTAAAGTCGGTATTACTCACATTGAACGATTGAACTACTAAATTAAGCCATAAAAGGCGCCTGACTTTTAAATAAGTGAGGCGCTTTATTGATTAAGATTGATTAGTTTGCGCGATCACGACTTTTCTTAAATATCCTTGCTTGGCGTTCAGTTGCTCAGTCGCGCTTTCTCTATCCAGCCCGGTTAAAATCATCAAAATCGCTAACTTGGCGTCGTAGTCCGTTTCTTTGAGCGCCGTTTTAGCCTCTTGGTTAGTACAATCTGTTGCTTGCATAACAATACGAGCCGCTCTTGCAACTAGCTTTGCATTCGTCGCTTTCACATCTACCATTAAGTTCTGATAACTTTTGCCCAGGCGAATCATGCTTGCGGTAGTGAGCATGTTTAGTACGAGTTTTTGTGCCGTCCCTGATTTTAAGCGAGTGGATCCCGTTAACGCTTCAGGTCCAACAACGGGGCTAATCGCAATATCAGCAATATCTGCAATCGGAGAGTCAGGGTTACAAGATAGTGCTACAGTGGTGGCACCAAGCTCGTTCGCATACTCTAAGCCACCAATCACGTAAGGTGTTCGTCCACTTGCCGCAATACCAACGACGACATCGCGTTGTGTTAGCGTATTCTCTTTAAGATCTTGCTCACCCAATGCTGGATCGTCCTCCGCCCCTTCTTTTGCACGGAACATTGCCTCTTTTCCACCGGCAATAATACCAACGACCATCTCTGGATCTGTGCCAAAAGTTGGTGGGCATTCTGAAGCGTCCAAAACGCCAAGTCGACCACTGGTACCCGCACCGATGTAAAACAACCGACCTCCGACCTTAAATGCTTCCGTGATCTTATCAACGGCTTCAGCGATCTCAGGCAACACTTTTTCAACGGCAAGAGGAACGAGTTTGTCCTGTTGGTTGATGCGTTGAACAATATCGAGAGAAGGCAGCAAGT